>CALXCE010000035.1 GCA_944386725.1 uncultured Clostridia bacterium | reverse complement strand
GGAGGGAGCCGTTCGGCGGCTCACGATCTGATTCGCCGCAGTGTGGAGAAGCTTCAGAGCTATGAGGAACGTCTGTGCTGGATCAAACGGTTTCAGAAACAGGCGGCGTGCATGGAGCGCATCCGGGCATTGCTGGCGGAAGCCAGAGAAGGGGTCGAGGATCCCGAGAAGGTAAGAATGATTCTGAATCGAATCGAAGAGCAGACCGAGAAACTGGATCTGCCTGTCGATGAGCGCGGAGGGGAGGTTCCGGATGGCGTTTGAGAGTCTCAGCGATAAGCTGCAGAATGTGTTTAAGAAGCTGCGGGGAAAGGGTGTCCTGACAGAAAAGGATATCAAAGAAGCGCTGCGGGAAGTAAAACTGGCCTTATTGGAGGCGGACGTCAACTTCAAGGTGGTAAAGGACTTCATTAAGAGCGTGCAGGAACGGGCGGTAGGCCAAGAAGTCATGGGCAGTCTGACGCCGGGACAACAGGTCGTCAAGATCGTCCATGAGGAGATGATCGCGCTCCTGGGCGGAGAAGAGAATACCACGATTGCCTACAGCAGCAAGCCCCCCACGGTGATCATGCTGCTGGGGCTTCAGGGCGCCGGTAAGACCACGATGGCGGCGAAGCTGGCGGGATACCTGAAGAAACAGGGAAAACGGCCGATGCTTGTGGCCTGTGACGTGTATCGTCCCGCGGCGGTCAAGCAGCTGCAAATCGTAGGAGAGCAGGTGGATGTACCCGTCTTCCAGATGGGCACGGACACGGATCCGGGGGAAATCGCGAGACAGGGACTGGTTCAGGCCGCGAGAAACGACTGCGGCATCGTGATTCTGGATACCGCGGGTCGTCTGCATATCGACGAGCAGTTGATGGACGAGTTAAAACGGATTCGCCAGGAGACGCAGCCTACAGAGCTTTTGCTGGTGGTGGACGCCATGACCGGTCAGGACGCGGTCAACGTATCGAAGCAGTTTGACGAGGCGCTGGGCATCACGGGCGTCATCCTGACCAAGCTGGACGGCGATACCCGAGGCGGAGCGGCGATCTCCATTCGTTCGGTCACCGGAAAGCCCATCAAGTTTGCCGGCGTAGGAGAAAAGGTTACGGATATCGAAGCCTTTCATCCGGATCGGATGGCGTCGCGGATTCTCGGCATGGGAGACGTGCTGAGCATCATCGAGAAGGCTCAGGAGGCTATCGACGAACAGGCGGCGCAGCAGATGACGGAGCGAATGATGGCCAACGACTTCAATCTGGAGGATTATCTGGAACAGATGAAGCAGGTCAAGAAGATGGGTTCCATGCAGGAACTGCTGCAGATGATTCCCGGGCTCGGCGGGAAGATTAAGGACGACGATATCGACGAAGGCGCGCTGGGGCGGGTAGAGGCAATGATCTATTCCATGACCCCCCAGGAAAGGCGGAATCCCGGGATCTTGAACGCTTCCAGGAAACGCCGAATCGTCAAGGGCGCCGGCGTCAGCATTCAGGAACTGAACCGGATGCTGAAACAATTCGAGCAGGGCAAGGCGATGATGAAACAATTCGCCGGAGCCGCTAAAGGCAAGAAAAAGGGACTTTTGGGTAAACTGCCCTTTTCCTTGCGGTAATGGATGATGAATCCTCTGTCCGTCAGGACGGAGTTTCATAAGGCTAAAGATAGAAGTGAGGTGAAAATCATGGTCAAAATCAGATTGAGAAGAATGGGCGCTAAGGGCAAGCCGTTTTACCGTGTCATCGTAGCGGATGAGCGTTCTCCGAGAAACGGTCGTTTTATCGAGGAACTGGGATATTACGATCCGACAAAGGAGCCCAGTGTGGTAAAGATCGATGTGGAGCAGGCGAAGAAGTGGTTGTCTCAAGGCGCGCAGCCGACTGAAACAGTGCAGAAGCTTCTGAAGATCGCTGGAGTTCAGTAAGGAGGTACGTCGTGAAAGATTTGGTGGAGATGATCGCGAAGGCATTGGTGGAATATCCGGACCAGGTCGTGGTGACGGAGTCCCGCAAGGAAAACGCGCTGCATCTGGAGCTTCGGGTGGCTGAATCCGACATGGGGAAGGTCATCGGAAAGCAGGGTCGCATCGCCAGAGCCATTCGTACCGTTGTTAAGGCAGCAGGCATGAAGACGGACGAGAAAGTCATTATCGATATTGTATAAGGCCTGACGCCTCAGAAGGAGCTTTGTTTCCGATCTGAGGCTTTTGTCTTCTTAAGACGGGCCGGGAAGGAGATAAAATGGAAGCATATTTTCGAATCGGCGTCATTACCAGCGCCCACGGGATCCGGGGCGGGGTGAAAGTGTTCCCGGTGACAGAAGATCCGGAACGGTTTCGTAAACTGGACGAAGTGCTCTACAGCCTTCCCGGACAGGACCGGATAGAAGGCAGTTATAAGGTGCGCCGCGTGGCCTTTCAAAAGCAATTGGTGCTCTTAGAGTTTGAGGGCGTCTGCGACCGCAATACCGCGGAAACCTTGAAGGGCCGTCAGCTATGGGTCAGCAGGGAAGACGCGCTGCCTTTAGGCGAAAGGGAATATTATCTCGCGGATGTGATGGGGATGAAGGTCGTATCCGATACGGGGGAAGAGCTGGGACGGGTGACGGATATCCTGGAGACGGGAAGCAACGAGGTCTTTCAGGTGGAACAGGAGGCTCGAAAGCCCCTATTGATCCCCTCGATTCCCGATTGTGTGGTGAATATGGATTTCGAGCAGAATCTCCTTACGGTGCACCTGCTGCCGGGGCTGAGGGATTTGTAAAATGGATTTTTATGTGATGACCCTGTTTCCCCAGATGATCCTGCAAGCGGCTTCCTTCAGCATCCTGGATAGGGCGCAGAAGCAGGGGAGGATCAGCGTACACGGAGTGGATATCCGCGAATATAGCCATAATAAGCACCGTCATGTGGACGACGCGCCCTATGGCGGCGGGGCGGGAATGGTGATGCAGGCGCCGCCGGTTTACGAGGCGTACGAAGCGATTTGCCGGAAGGTGGGGGCCAGACCCCGAGTGGCCTATATGACGCCCGCGGGGGAAACCTTTACCC
>CALXCE010000034.1 GCA_944386725.1 uncultured Clostridia bacterium | reverse complement strand
TGATATTGTTTTTTTGTTTTATTTATTATATCAAGGGACTTTCTTTTTGTATATTCCGAAACCATTTTACACTATCATAATTTAATATTATTTGACATTTATAAAATATATGTGTATAATAAATATAGGAAATGACAAACCACATATGTGGTCTTGCCAAGATAAAGATTTAAAAATAAACCATTAGCCTAGCACAGCAGAATGGTTTATTTTTTTATTTATGTAGTTGCTTATCAACCCAGTTCTTATATAGAACTGTAGCCAAGGCAACGTTTAATGTTAAAGATAACATAAATGATATTATAAAAAATAGTATCACTTTAACCATAAACATCACCACCTCTCCTACGATAATTCGTATAATTGGTGGCAAAACCACATCTGCTTATCATCATTCCCTATGTTTACCAATATACAATATTTTTAAATAAAAAACAAGCAAATAGAACAAATTTTTGAAAAATATTTTTAATTTTGCTATTGCAATTTATCTCAATTATGATATACTTTAGTAAATTGATTGATATTTGTATCAATCGTCCAAGAGAGAAAATAGTTGTAGATAACTACGACGTCCGCTCCATTAAGTAAAATCGTTGCACTATGACGAAAATATTGATAAATCAACTGTAAAAGGTTGAGTTTTTTGCCTTTTCATTCAAAAGTGAAAGAAGAGATTTTATGATTCAATATATCCAATATAAGGTAAATTCCTATATTTCTCATCATAATCTAAGCCATATCCAACAACAAATTTATCTTCTATTTCAAAACCAGTATAATCTACTTTAATATCTTTTTTTCTTCTTTCTTTTTTATCTAAAAGAACGCATATTTTCAAAGTTTTGGGATTTTTCTTCTTTAGATAGTCATATAAATAATTCAAAGTGAAACCAGAATCAATAATATCTTCTACAATGATAACATTTTTATTTTCGATATTTTGACTGATATCTAATTTAAAATTTATTTTACCAGTTGATTTTGTAGCTCCATTTTCATAGCTACTTACCTTCATAAAATCTAATAAGACCATATTATTTGTAATTTTTCTTGACAAATCAATTGCAAAATAAGTAGCACCTTTTAAAATACACACAAGTATAATTTCTTCATTTTCATAATCATTTGATATATCATTTGCTATTTCCTTTATTCTATTTTGAATTTCTTCTTCTTTTATTAATACTTTAATTTCATCTAACATATAAATCCCTCTCTTATTTCATTTATTTTTTATAAAATTATTCTCTTTTAAAATAAACTCTTTACCATTTAAATAATTTAAAATACCACTATTTGTTTTAAAATTAAATTTTAAAATATAACTGCAAAGCATCTGATATTTTTTACCAAACTTTTTATTAATTTCATTAATACCATATTTTCCGATCACCAATAATTGGATATCCTAAATGGGCAAGATGAGCCCTAATTTGATGTGTTTTACCAGTTTCAATTTCTACATTTAAAAGAGAAGTATTATTATCATATCTTTCCAAAATATGATAAGTTGTAACAATTTTTTGATATCCTTTTTTGTAGGAGTCAGAAATATATACAAAAGACTTTTTAGTATCTTTAAATAGATAAGCTTCACATCTTTTATAATCATTCTTTGGAATACCGTAAACCAAAGCTAAATAATGTTTTTCGATTTCATGTTGTTTAAATTTATCAAGTAAAATAGCTAAAGCTACTTCATTTTTAGCAAATAAAACTAGTCCTGTTGTATTTCTATCAATTCTATGGCAAGGCATTGGTTTAAAAATACTATTTTTATAGTTTTGATGAACAAGGGTAGTTAAGCTATTATTACCAGTTACTTCAATATTATAAGGCTTATTTAAAATTAAAATATTTTCATCTTCAAAGAAAATATCTAAATTTATAGTACGTTCTAATAAAGCATCTGCAATATACACTAGAATTTCATCATTTTCGTAAATAATAACATTTTCAGAAGTTCTTTTACCATTTATCTTAATATCTCTTTTTCTTAAGGTTTTATAAAGCAGATTAGAAGATAGATTTGGTATATTTTCTAGTAAAAATGTATTTAAATTTTTTCCATTATATCTATGATTTACAATTAATTTTTTCATGTTATTATTATACCATTTTCATAAGAAAAAGCAAGAGGGGAGTAATAGATTTAAATATCAATGAATAAAATAGATATGTGAAATTTCTGTGAAAAAAGAGAAAAAGGTATTGACAATATCATAAAAAGGGTATAAAGTATTAGCAGTCACTTAGTGAGAGTGCTAAAAACTTAAGGAGGTAATGTAAAATGATTAAACCATTAGGAAACAGAGTATTAATTAAAATGAAAGAAGGCGAAGAAACAACAAAAAGTGGAATCATATTAGCAGGAAACGCACAAGAAAAACCGCAAATTGCAGAAGTAATTGAAGTAGGACCAGGAGAAAAAATAGACGGAAAAATAGAACCAGTCAATGTAAAAAAAGGTGATAATATAATCGTAAGTAAATATTCTGGAACGGAAGTAAAATACGAAGGAATAGAATATATTATCGTAAAACAAGACGATATTTTAGCAATTGTTGAATAGTTAAATAAAAATAAGAAGAGGAAAAAGGAGTGTCTCCAAATCCCACTTTTAGGGATTTTAAGGAACGTTCCTCAATCCTAGTTTTGAAAGGAGAAGAATAAAAATGGCAAAAGTTATTAAATTTGGAGAAGAAGCAAGAAAATCTTTATTAGAAGGTGTCAATAAATTAGCAGACACCGTAAAAGTAACCTTAGGACCAAAAGGAAGAAATGTGGTACTAGATAAGAGTTTTGGAGCACCTTTAATTACAAATGACGGTGTTACCATTGCAAAGGAAATTGAACTAGAAGATAAATATGAAAATATGGGAGCTCGATTAGTAAAAGAGGTTTCTACAAAAACCAATGATGTAGCAGGAGATGGAACAACAACTGCTACTGTCTTAGCACAAAGTATGATTAAAGAAGGAGTAAAAAATGTAGCAGCAGGGGCAGACCCAATGGCTATTAAAAGAGGAATGGATAAAGCTGTAGACACTGCAGTAGAAGGTTTAAAAGAAGTAAGTTCTGAAATCAATGGAAAAGAAGACATTGCAAGAGTTGCTAGTATATCAGCTAACAACGAAGAAATCGGAAATTTAATTGCAGATGCAATGGAAAAAGTATCAAAAGATGGTGTTATTACCATAGAAGAGTCCAAAACTTCCAATACAGAATTAAATGTAGTAGAAGGAATGCAATTTGACAAAGGATATTTATCTCCATATATGGCAACAGATACTGAAAAAATGGAAGCAGTATTAGACAATCCATACATATTATTAACAGACAAAAAAATCAGCAATGTGCAAGAAATATTACCACTATTAGAAGCTATTATGCAAGAATCAGGAAAATTATTAATTGTATGTGATGATATAGAAGGAGAAGCATTGTCAACTTTAATTTTAAACAAATTAAGAGGTGTATTAAATGTAGTAGCCGTAAAAGCACCAGGATTTGGTGATAAGAGAAAAGCAATGTTGGAAGATATTGCTATTCTAACAGGAGCAGAAGTCATAACATCTGATTTAGGATTAGAATTAAAAGATACAACAATTAGTCAACTAGGTAGAGCAAAACAAGTGAAAGTACAAAAAGAAAATACAATCATAGTAGATGGAAATGGAGACAAACAACAAATTGCTGATAGAGTAGGACAAATCAAAGCACAAATACTAGATACGAAGAGTGATTATGACAAAGAACAATTACAAGAAAGATTAGCTAAAATAGCAGGTGGAGTAGCTGTTATTGGAGTGGGAGCTGCCACAGAAGTAGAAATGAAAGACAAAAAATTGAGAATTGAAGATGCTTTATCTGCAACCAAAGCAGCAGTAGAAGAAGGAATAGTTAGTGGTGGTGGAACAGCCCTAATTAATGTTATTCCAAAAGTAGAAAAATTAGTTGATTCTCTAGAAGGAGGAGAAGCTTTAGGTGCTAAAATCGTATTAAAATCTTTAGAAGAACCAGTAAGACAAATTGCTATTAACGCAGGACTAGAGCCAGCTGTTATCGTAGACAGTGTAAAGAAATCTGAACAAGGAGTTGGATTTGATGCAGCCAAAGAAGAATATGTAGATATGAAAAAAGCAGGTATTGTAGATCCAACAAAAGTAACAAGAAGTGCTCTTCAAAATGCAGCATCTATTGCATCTATGGTACTTACAACAGAAAGTATTGTAACAGACGCACCAGAGCCAAAAAACTGCAATTGTGGAAACCATGATGCAGGAATGTCAGCTGGAATGGACGGAATGTATTAAAAGATAGAAAAAATATCTTGTAGAATATAAATATGGTGAAAGTTAGGTAAATAGACCGAGCCTGAGATTTTCTTAAAATTTGCATTTGTTAGAAAATCTTAGGCTCACTTTTTTATTATAAATGGTAAAATTAAATTACCGTTTTAGAAAAAATAAAAAGACACATAATTAAAACTTATGATACAATGTTGG
>CALXCE010000033.1 GCA_944386725.1 uncultured Clostridia bacterium | reverse complement strand
ATATAGAGTAGATAATTACATGATAAATCCTAATAATTTTATCGATTGGGTTATGCAAATGAATTTCAATATGATTGCTAAAGCAAATGAAATCATAGCAGAGCAAGGAAATTTTGATGTTATACATGCACACGATTGGTTAGTAGCCTATAGTGCAAAAACCTTAAAAAATTCTTATAATATTCCAATCGTTTCTACCATTCATGCAACAGAAGCGGGAAGAAATAGTGGTATTCACGACGAACAACAAAGATATATTAATGATACAGAATGGATGCTAACTTATGAATCAGCAGAAGTAATCGTTAACAGTAATTATATGAAAAATGAATTACAAAGATTATTTGGATTACCATATGAAAAAATAAATGTAGTACCAAATGGAGTGAACATGAATCTATTTAATGGTATAGAAAGAGACTATAACTTCAGAAGAAGATATGCTATGGATAATGAAAAAATCATTCTATTTATGGGAAGACTAGTTTATGAAAAAGGAGTTCAATACCTAATTTCAGCTATGCCAAAAATATTAGCAGGATATCATGATTCCAAACTTGTTATATGTGGAAAAGGAGGCATGCTAGAGGAACTAAAACAACAAGTCAATAACATGGGAATATCCAATAAAGTATATTTTGCAGGTTACATGGGAGGAAAAGATGTACAAAAAATGTATAAAGCAGCAGATATATCAGTTTTTCCAAGTACCTATGAGCCTTTTGGAATTGTAGCATTAGAAGCTATGCTATCCGAAAATCCAATTGTCGTTTCAGACATAGGTGGACTAAATGAAATTGTAGAACATAGAGACAATGGAATGAAAGCTTATTGTGGGAATCCAAATTCAATAGCAGATTCCATTTTAGAATTATTATATGACCACAAACTTTGTAGTGATATAACGAAAAAAGCAAAGAATAAAGTAAGAAATGAATACAACTGGAGTAAAATAGCACAAGATACGCACTTTACCTATCAAAAAGCAATCTGTCAATCTATGGCAGAAAAACAAAAAAGAGAATTGGAGCAAGAAAGAGCAAGAAAAACAAGAAAAATTAAAAATGTAGACAATGAAATCACTAATTTACTTAGCTTTAAAAAGCGTCAAGCTTATGCATAAAAGTTATCATAAACCGATGCCACAAAATAATTTAATGTTTTGTGGCTTTTTTAAATTTTATAAAAAAATTTTCAAATTCTACAAATTTAGCAAAAAAATAGTGTATAATAGAAACAAAGGAGTAAGATATGGAAAAATTAGAATTTAAATCAGGATTTGTAACATTGATTGGAAGAACAAATGTAGGGAAATCTACTCTATTAAATTTATTAGTAGGGGAAAAAGTAGCTGCGATAGCTAATAAAGTTCAAACAACTAGGACGGCAATAAAGGGGATTGTCAATAGAGAAAATAGTCAAATTGTTTTTACTGATACACCTGGCATCCATAAGCCAAAAACGAAGTTAAATAGAACTATGGTAGAGACTTCTTTTTCTAGTATACTAGACAGTGATGTTATTCTATTTTTGATAGAAGCAACTAGTAAAGACATTGGCAGAGGGGATAGCATCATTTTAGAGAAAATTAAAGAAGCAAAAAGAAAAACAATTCTAATTATTAATAAAATTGATTTAGTAAAAAGAGAAAGTCTTTTACAATTAATTGATAAATATCGCAAAGAATATAATTTTGAAGCAGTTATTCCTATTTCAGCAACGAATCGTAAATATAGAGAAATTATTTTAGATGAAATTGAAAAGAACCTAAAACCAGGACCTGCATATTATGATATAGAGGAGTATACAGACCAGACTATTCGCCAATTGGCAGAAGAGACTATTCGAGAGAAAGCATTAAAACTGTTGCAAGATGAAGTACCTCATGGCATTTATGTAGAAGTAGAGCAAATGAAACAAAGAAAAAGCAAACAGGGAGAAGAAATTTATGACATAGAAGCCACTATTTATTGCTTAAGAGAATCTCACAAAGGAATCATTATAGGAAAAAAGGGAGAGATGTTAAAACGAATTGGAAAAGTAGCAAGAATGGATATGGAGGAGAATTTTGGCATAAAAATAAATCTAAAAACTTGGGTAAAAGTAAAAGAAGACTGGCAATCAAATGATGCTATTGTCAATAAATTTAAATTAAAATAAAGTAAATTGAATAAAAGACATGAAAATCGCAAAAGATAAAATTAAAGGTAAAACTTTAAATAAAGGAGAGTAGAGCTTATGATAAAAAAAATAGCATGGGAAACCTTTAAAAATACAGGAGATATCAATGCGTTTATAGAATTAAAACAAATTGAAAATATAGAAAAGGGAATAGAAGAAAAAGGAAAATCTCCTTTAATCGGAGACACCACTTTAGAAAATAATGAGAAACAATAGTAAGAAAATTAAGAGGATATGAAAATGTCAAATGTAAAAATAAACGGAATCGTATTATCAGAAAGTAATATGGGAGATTTTGATAAAATGTTAACAATACTAACACCAAATTATGGAAAAATATCATGTGTAGCTAAAGGAGCAAGAAGACCTAAAAGTGCTCTTTTGGCTGGTACACAAATGTTTTGCTTTGGAGAATACTTAGTATACAAGGGCTCTCAGACTTATCATATTAATTCTGTAGAACCAATTGAAGTATTTTACAACCTTAGAATTGACTTAGATAAACTGAAATATGCTGTACATATCAATAAAATTGTGCAAGATGTAACACACGAAAACCAAAATTGTTATAAGATACTGCAATTAGTATTAAATACACTTTATACCATATCTGAAACAGACAAAAATTTGGATATGGTATTAGGTGTATTTAAATTGCGTTTATTATGTATTCTAGGATTTACACCACGAATTATGGAATGTACGAATTGTAAAGAAAAAGAGGATTTAGTCTATTTTAGTATGAAAGACAACGGATTAAAATGTAAAATATGTGGAAAACAAGATACCAGTACCATACAAATAAGTGAAAGCACCCTAAATGCTATCAAATATACTGTAACCGCTCCACCTAAAAAATTATATTCCTTTAACGTAAAAGAAGAGGCTCTAGAGGAGTTTAAATTAGTAAGCAAAGTTTATTTTAATGAGAAATTAGAAAAGGAATACAAATTGGAAGATTTATTTTAAAGTTATTGTTCGATGAATCGAAATTTGACAATCATAAAATTAATGTATATAATGAAACCATAAAAGAGAAAGGAGCGATTTTTATGAAAATAAAAATAACAGGAAAGGAACTAAAGATAACAGAAGCAATCAATGATTATGTAAAAAGAAAATTAGACAGAATCGATAAATATTTTGAAGAAGCAGAAGCAGAAGTTACTTTAAGAACCGAAAAAAATGAACAAATAGCAGAAATTTATGTGACAGCAAATGGAGAAAAATATAGAGCAGTAACAGAAGATAAAGATATGTATGCTTCTATTGATAAAGACATGGATATATTGGAGGGACAAATTAGAAAAGCAAAAACCAAAAAAGAAAAAATGATGAAAGAAGCATCATTAAAAAATATGGAAGTTGAAATGGATGTAGTTTCAGAAATAAAAGATGAAATAGTTAAAACATCATATTATGAAATTAAACCAATAACTCCAGAGGATGCAGTATTAAAATTGCAAGAAAAACCAAGTCATAATTTCTTAGTATTTATCAATGTAGATACGGGAAAAGTAAATGTTATACATAAATTAAAAGATGGTAAAAATTATGGTTTAATAGAACCAGAAGCGTAAAAAAATGAAAGAGGCAGGAAATCAAATCCTGCCTTTTATCATGTACAATCAAAGATTAAACATTATAAAAGCAAAATTTAACTTCCTACCCAAAATGAAGAAACTATTTCATTTGTTGTTCAGCTTGTTGTATCATTTTTCTAACCATGTTACCACCAACTCTACCAGCATCTTTAGCTGAAATATCTCCATTGTATCCGTCTTTTAAATTAACACCAACTTCACTAGCTACTTCATATTTGAATTTATCTAAAGCAGACATAGCTTCTGGAACTAATTTCTTGTTTGAATTTGTTGCCATTGTTTTTTCACCTCCTGTAATATTACATATCAGAAAAAACCTTTGCTTTTTCTAATACTATCATTCGCCAAAAAGGACAAAAATAAACAAGTAATTTTTTCCAAGATTTTAGGACAAAGGGACGTAGATAATGTCCCAACTTTTTTTATAATTTGTTTGGTAGTCGAACATTTTGGGACATTATCTACGTCCCTTTGTCCTATTTGCTGTATTTATAAAAATCTATTGCAAATTAGAATTTTAAAAGTTATAATAAAAGTCGAAATTAAGGAGTGAAAAAATATGTATAAATTAGTAGCAATCGATTTAGACGGAACTATGCTAGATCAATATGGAATGGTAACGGAAAATACCAAAAATACAATCAAACAAACGATACAGAAAGGAATCGATGTAATTATTGCTTCTGGAAGACCAATTGATTCTATCAAAACAATTGCAAAAGAAATCGGAAGTGAAAAATATTTTATAGCAGGAAATG
>CALXCE010000032.1 GCA_944386725.1 uncultured Clostridia bacterium | reverse complement strand
TTTATTCAAAAGATAGAAATAAGGAATTGAACATGAAAGCGGCA
The DNA here is from genome assembly GCA_944386725.1 of uncultured Clostridia bacterium. Classification (GTDB taxonomy): domain Bacteria; phylum Bacillota; class Clostridia; order TANB77; family CAG-508; genus CAG-269. The sequence goes on along the minus strand of CALXCE010000032.1, from coordinate 9,102 downwards.
CATTTTCCTACTATACAATTTCTTTTCAAAGTGGAATGAACAAGGTAATTTTAAAAATTTAACCATCTTTACCCCAAGGGCTGGCATCACATGATAAAAAAAATCGAAACTTAAGTGGAATTTTACTTGCTTTTTATAAAAAAATGTGTTAAAATATCATATGTTATAGTGTAATATAGACTAAGAGGAGGTGCTTAAAAGACATGCCAAATATCAAATCAGCTAAAAAAAGAGTTAAAGTAATTGAGAAAAAAACTTTAAGAAATAATATGATTAAGTCTGGATATAAATCAGCTGTTAAAAAATTCGAAGAAGCTTTGGCTAGCGGAAACATGGAGGAAGCTAAAGTTCTATTTTCTGAAGCTACTAAAAAAATTGACCAAGCTTGCACAAAAGGTGTTATTGTTAAAAATACAGCTGCTAGAAAAAAATCTAGCTTATCAAAGAAATTAAATGCAGCTATGGCTTAGACCTAAATAAAAATTATGCATAGTTTTTATTGGATGGAAAGGACTCCTAAAAGGGGTTCTTTTTTGTCTGGCAAGTATTTCCATTGTTTTTAGGTTACTTTCGTGTTAGTATTAATTATGATATTTATTTAATTTAGAAAAGGAATGAATATTATGATGCTAAAGAAAATATTAGATAACTTTAAACATCTTGATAAAACAACTTTTAAGATTATGAAATATGGTTTACTATTTTGTTTTGTTACTTGTATTTTATCTGTTTTAATCTTATTTACATATGATTATGCTTTTCCATCTCCTTTTATGTTTTACATAGGTATTAGTTTGTTTAAACTTAGCTTAATTTTTGGAATTGAGTTTGTTATTTGTGCTTTTGTGGTAGATGGAATTAAAAAACAGTTAATATAAAAAAAACTCACATGATATTTGTGAGTCTTTTTTTTATTTATTTAATTCTTCCAGAAACATTTTATTTAGCATTTGTGGATTTGCTTTCCCTTTTGTCTCTTTCATAGCTTGTCCTACTAAAAATCCTAAGGCCTTGTCTTTTCCACCTTTATAGTCTGCAACAGATTGAGGATTTGCTTCTATCACTTTTAATACAACTTCTTTAATTGCACCTTCATCCGAAATTTGAATCCAACCTTTCTCTTTGATAATGTCTTCTGGATCTCTTGGATTTTCAAATAATTCTACTAATACCTTTTTACCAATACTTGAACTAATTGTTCCTTTATCAATTAAGATTACTAATTTTCCTAATTGATTGCTATCAAATGGTATTTGAATTGGTTCCATTTCTGTTTCGTTTAAAATTCTTGATATATCAGAAATAATCCAGTTATTAACTGCTTTCGGATTATTACATACTTTTACGGCATTTTCAAATAAATCTGATAAATATTTAGAAGATGTAATTAATTTAGCATCTTTTTCTGATAATTGGTACTCTTTTAAATATCTTTCTTTTCTGCTTTCTGGTAACTCTGGTAGGCTATTTTTTATATCTTCGATATATTCATCTGAAAGCTTAATAGCAACTAAATCTGGGTCTGGAAAATAACGATAATCTTGTGCATCTTCTTTATCTCTCATAGGAAATGTTTTCCCTGAGACATCATCCCATCTTAAAGTCTCTTGCTCTATTTTCCCCCCTTCTTCAATCACATCTATTTGTCTATCTACTTCATACTCAATAGCTCTTACAATGCTTCTAAAAGAGTTCATATTTTTCATTTCTGTACGAGTGCCAAGCTTGGCATCTCCTTTTTTCCTAACAGAAACATTTACATCTGCTCTTAATGAACCTTCTTGCATTTTACAGTCTGATACTTCGATATATTCTAAGATTGATTTTAATTTTCTTAAATATTGTTCTACTTCTTCTGCACTTCTTAAATCTGGCTCTGATACAATTTCAATTAAAGGTACTCCCGCTCTATTTAAGTCTACTAAACTTCCTCCTCCAAATTCATCATGATTTAATTTTCCAGCATCTTCTTCTATATGAATTCTGGTTAAACGAATTTTCTTCTTTTCTCCCTTTACTTCAATTTCTACATATCCATGTTCACAAAGTGGTTTATCAAATTGGGAAATCTGATAAGACTTTGGAAGGTCTGGATAAAAATAATTCTTTCTATCATTTTTACTATTTCTAGAAATTTCACAGTTAGTAGCTAAACCTGCTTTTACAGCATATTCTACAACTTTTTCATTTAATACTGGTAAGGTTCCTGGCATAGCCATACAAATTGGACAAGTTTGAGAATTCGGTTCTGCTCCAAAATCTGTTGGACAAGAACAAAATATTTTTGTTTTAGTAGAAAGTTCTGCATGCACTTCCAATCCCATTACCACTTCATAATCTTCTCTTGACATCTATTTTCCTCCTTTTGAAACACTAGTGGACAATTCTAAAGTGTCTCATTTTTTAAATTCTGGTTTATAGTTTTCTCTAAATTTAGTAGCTTGTTCGAAAGTATAAGCCGCGTTTAGTATGGTTTCTTCACAAAATTTGTTTCCGATTAATTGCATTCCAATTGGCATTCCTTCTTTATCTACACCACATGGAATTGAGATTCCTGGAAGTCCTGCAATATTTACAGATACTGTACAAATATCAGCTAAATACATTTCTAATGGATTATTAGATTTTGAACCAATATCAAAAGCAACTGTTGGTGATGTTGGTGTTAAGATGACATCACATTTTTCAAAACCTTTATTAAATTCATTCATAACTAATGTACGTACTTGTTGTGCTTTTTTATAATAAGCATCATAATATCCTGATGATAATACATAGGTCCCAAGTATGATTCTTCTTTTTACTTCTGGTCCAAAACCTTCACTTCTAGATTTTTTATAAAGTTCTTTTAGATTTTTAAATTCCTTTGTTCTATATCCGTAACGAATCCCATCAAATCTTCCTAAATTAGAACTTGCTTCTGCACAAGCTATAATATAATAAGTTGCTAACGCATACTCTGCAATATCTAATGAAATTTCTATGATTTCTGCACCTAATTCTTTATAAGTCTGAATTGATTTTTCTAAGGATTCTTTTACTTCTTGATTGATTCCTTCTCCAAAAAATTCTTTTGGAACTCCTATTTTCAAACCTTTTACATCATCTTTTAGACATTTGGTATAATCAATTTTTTCTCTTTTTTCTGATGTGGTATCTTTTTCATCATGTCCAGCAATTAAATTTAATAACATAGCACTGTCATATACGTCTTTTGTAATTGGTCCGATTTGGTCTAGTGAAGAAGCAAATGCTACTAATCCATATCTTGAAACCAAACCATAAGTTGGTTTTAATCCAACTACTCCACAAAAACTTGAAGGTTGTCTTATTGAGCCTCCGGTATCTGAACCTAATGCCCAAGGAACCATGTTAGCTGCAACTGCTGCTGCTGATCCTCCTGAAGATCCTCCTGGTACTTTGTTTAAATTCCATGGGTTTCTTGTTTTTTTGAAATAGGAATATTCTGTTGAAGCACCCATAGCGAATTCATCCATATTTAATTTTCCTAAGTCTATCATGTTTTCTTTATTTATTTTTTCTATTACAGTTGCATCATAAGGTGCAACAAAATTTTCTAACATACGAGAGCTACAAGTTGTTTTTACCCCTTTTGTACACATATTATCTTTTATTCCGATTGGAATACCAGCTAATTCTCCTTTTAATTCTCCTTTATTTACTTTCTCTTCTATTTCTTCAGCTTGTTTGTTTGCTTCTTCTGCCAATACAGTAACAAAAGCTTGTATATCTTTTTCTTTTTCATTGATTCTATCTGTATAAGCTTTTGTAATTTGAGTTATTGTCAACTCTTTTTTCTTTAATTTTTCTTGCAACTCATGAACTGTTAATTCGGTTATATCCATTAATTTTCCTCCTTTTAATTAATTACCTTTGGTATTTTGAACATGTTTTGCTCTTTGGATTCAGCATTTTGTAATAAAGCTTCCGTATCTTTGAATCTCTTTACTTCGTCTTTTCTAAATACATTTTTTGTCTCATTTGCTCCTATTGTTACATCTAGTCCCTCTACTGGTGCATTGTTTACGATATTTGCAAAATTCAATATGTCTTGTAGATTTTCTATATATTTATCTACTTCATTATCTTCTAAATTTAAACTTGCTAAATTCGCAATGTGTAAAATTTCTTCTCTTGTCACTTGCATAGAATCATCTCCTAAACTTAATTTGCTTTTTATTATATACTTTTTTGCATAAAAAAACAAGCCCTAAATAGCTTGTTTTTCATATTTATGAGTTTTTTATTTATAAAAAACTATTTCAATTCCACAACAGCTCCAACTTCAGCAAATTTAGCTTTTAAGTCTTCAGCTTCTTCTTTAGAAGCTCCTTCTTTAACTGTTTTTGGTGCTCCATCTACTAAGTCTTTTGCTTCTTTTAATCCTAATCCAGTAGCATCTCTAACTACTTTGATAACTTTGATTTTTTGGTCTCCAGCTTCTGTTAATACAACATCAAATGATGTTTTTTCTTCAGCTGCAACTCCTGCTGCTGCTCCTCCTCCAGCTGCTGGTGCAGCTGCTGCTACTGCAGATACTCCATATTTTTCTTCAATAGCTTTTACTAAGTCATTTAACTCAACAACTGTTAAAGCATCAATCTCTTCAATTAATTTTTCTATTTTTTCCATTTTAAAATCCTCCTATAATTTAATTAGTGATATAAGTTCACAACTCTTATTTATTAGTTTGTAAGTAAACTACGCTTGATTTCTTAAGCATCTGCATTTTCAGCTTTTGCTTCTTCTACTTTTTCTTCAGCTGTTACTTCTTCTGCTACTACTGCCACTTCTACCTTTTCTCCAGCTTCCTCTTTTTGTTTTTTAACTTCGTTTAATGCAACTGCAACTTTTGAAATATTTGAAAGTAATGCACCAGCAAGCATTGATAATAAGGTTTCCCTTGATGGTAATTTTGCTAATGTAACAATTTCTTCTGCTGTCATTACTTTTCCATCAATTACGCCACCTTTGATTTCATAATAATCATTATCTTTACTGAATTTGTAGATAATTTTAGATGGTTCTAAGTAATCTTCTGAACTCATAATAACTGCTGTTGGTCCTTCTAATTTTTCTTCTAAACCTTCTATTCCACATTCAGCTAATGCTCTTTTTGTAATATTATTCTTGATAATAGTATATTTAGCTCCTGCCCCTCTTAAGTCTCTTCTTAAAGCTGTATCATCTGTTACATTGATTCCTCTGTAATCTGTTAAAAGTATTAATTTAGCTTCTTTCATTTCTTCGGCTAATTTTTTTACTTCTTCTTTCTTTTGATTTAGTATTGTTTCACTTGCCATTTATTTTTTCACCTCCTAAATATTTTATCTATATTAAAATTAAAAATTAAATAACACTCTTTGTCGTCCTTCCGAGGATACAAAGAGTGCTAAATAACACTTTTTCTTTTTACCTCGGTAGGACTTACTTTTGCCTACTGTCTTTGGCTTTATTATATTTATTTTTGATCTATGAATAAACTTGGTCCCATAGTTGTAGTAATTGCTACACTTTTAATATATTGACCTTTAGCAGCTAGCGGTTTTGCTTTTATGATAGCATTCATGATTGTTTTATAGTTTTCAGCTAATTTATCGCTTCCAAATGAAACTTTTCCAAATCCTAAGTGAATAATGTTGTTTTTATCTAAACGATACTCTACTTTACCAGATTTAATTTCACTAATTGCTTTTGTTACATCCATAGTAACAGTTCCTGATTTAGGGTTTGGCATTAATCCTTTTGGTCCTAATACCTTACCCAATCTTCCTACAACGCCCATCATATCTGGAGTTGCTACTACAACGTCATAATCAAACCAGTTGTCATTTTGAATTTTTGGTATCAATTCTTCTGCTCCTACAAAGTCAGCTCCTGCTTTTTGAGCTTCTTCTGCTTTTGGTCCTTTTGCAAATACTAATACTTTTTGTGTTTTTCCTGTACCATTTGGAAGTACCACTGTACCTCTAACTTGTTGATCCGCATGTTTAGCATCTACTCCTAATTTTACATGTAATTCAACTGTTTCGTCAAATTTTGGTTTTGGCATTTTTTCAATAATTTCTAACGCTTCTTTTATTTCATATTCTTTTGTTTTGTCAACTAATTTTTTGCTTTCTGCATATCTTTTTGACATTTTCATTTTTCTTTACCTCCTTTGGTTTTAGCGAATATTCAATACTCTCCCAATTTAAATTTTAATTTGTTTTAGTCTGTAACTACAACACCCATAGACCTAGCAGTACCTTCTACCATGCTCATTGCTGTTTCAATTGTTGCAGCATTTAAGTCTGGCATTTTTTGTTCAGCAATTTCCTTTACTTGTGCTTTTGTTATTTTAGCAACTTTTTCCATATTTGGTTTTCCGGAACCTTTTTGGATTTTAATAGCTTTTTTGATTAATACAGCTACTGGTGGTACTTTTGTAATAAAATCAAATGATTTGTCTTTATAAACTGTAATAACTACTGGTATAGTCATTCCCGGTTGATTTGCTGTTCTATCATTGAATTCTTTAACAAATTGCATGATATTAACACCACTTGAACCTAAAGCTGGTCCTACTGGTGGAGCTGGTGATGCTTTTCCTGCTTCAATTTGTAATTTAATAATATTTGATATTTCTTTTTCTGCCATTTTTATGGCACCTCCTCTTTCTTTCTGACAGGGGACACACCTTCTTCTTTGTTCTACACTTAGGATAAGGTATGTCCCCCTCTCCTTGTGAATTAGTGTTTCCCTCTAATTATTTTTTATCATTTTTTACTTTATCTTCTGAACTTGTGAAAATTCTAATTCTACCGGTGTTTCTCTTCCAAACATAGATACTAGAACTTTTACTTTATGCTTTTCTGTATTTATTTCTTGAACAGTACCCACAAAACCTTCAAATGGACCATTCTTAACTTGTACTTGTTCATTTACTTCATAATCTACATTAACTGGAACATCTTCAAATCCCATATTTCTAATTTCATCTTCTGTTAATGGAATTGGGTCTGTTCCTGACCCTACAAATCCGGTAACTCCTCTTGTATTTCTAACGATATACCAAGATTCTTCCGTTACTATCATTTTAATTAATACATAACCTGGGAAAACTTTTCTTAAGTTAGTTTTTCTTTTTCCATCTTTGATTTCTATTTGTTCTTCCATTGGAACAATGATATCAAAAAAGAAATCTTCTAGCTCTCTATTTTTAATTGTTTTCTCTAAGTCTGCTTTTACTTTATTTTCATAACCAGAATAAGTATGTACAACGTACCATCTGGCTACATTATCATAATCTTTCTGAGACATTTGGTTAGTTAGCCTCCTTTTATTTTTTCAATTATTCTGCATTGTTTTGTGTGTTCTGTTCTCCATTCGAAGCTTCTATGTTTTCTTCTACTGCATCTTCCTCTTGATTTTCTACTGCTGTGTTATTGGTTTCTGTATCTTGTGTTGTTTCATTGGTTGTAATGACTTCCTTTATTTTGTCAATTCCATGTTTATTTAATGTTTCAAAAACTAGATCTAATGCAAAAACAATTGCTGCCGTAATTAATACAATGGTTATAACCGCTATTGTATTGTTTAATAATTGTTTTGGTGTTAGCCAATTTACTTTTTTTAATTCGGCTTTAAAGTCTTTGAAAAAGCTTTTTTTATTTTTACTATTCTCCTTTTTAGTCTTTGTTTCTTTTTTAGCCATTTTATATCCTCCTTAAAATAGCTTTACTTACTATTTAGTTTCTTTATGTGTTGTACGTTTTTTGCAAAATTTACAATACTTAACAATTTCTAATCTATCTGTATTATTTCTCTTGTTTTTTGAAGTTGTGTAATTTCTTCTTTTACATTCTGTACATTCTAATGTTATATTTTCTCTTGGTCCTTTTGCTGCCATATAATAACACCTCCGTATTTTTTACCTTACTTTTTTGAAACGATGTGAGCATGTGCTATTATTACACATGCTCACATATTTTACCATTTTTTTCTTCTCATGTCAATGGTTTTTACTGAAAAAATCGCTTATTTTTTCAACTTATTCTTCTTTCTTTCTACAGAAAATCCAAATTTCCCAATTCGCTTTCCTAGTTGATAATAATGTCCGTTGCAATAAGCAATTAAATCACATTTTGAGATATCAAAAGCACCTTTTTCATCTATATATTTTTCATCACTGTTTATTGCTAAAACTTCCGCTATAAACATATGATGTGATCCTAATTCTCTTATTTCTTTTACTTTACATTCAACTGATACAGGACTTTCTTTTATCATGGGACACTTTACAAATTTTGATTTTTCTTTATGCAATTTCATTTCTTTAAATTTATCTACTTTTGCTCCTGTTTTCACACCACACCAATCAGTTGCTCTAGCTAGATTTTTATTGGTTAAATTGATAACAAATTCACCTTGTTCTTTTATTAAATTATAAGAATATCTTGATGGTCTTACAGATATATAAACCATAGCTGGATTTGTGTTTAAAATTCCAGTCCAAGCAACTGTTATAATATTCGATTTTTCCATTGTACCGCAACTAACCATTACTGCGGGTAATGGATATATAAAAGTTCCTGGCTTCCAAGTTACTTTTCCCATATTTATTTACTTTCTCCTTTTCCTTCTTTTATTATCATCATAATTTTTGTTTTATTTATCTATGTACTTCTTCAAATTTATAGTTTTTTATAAATCACCATTTACATTTTATCACATTTTTCTAAACAACGCAAAATTATCTAACTAAAAATAGACTACAAATTAGTAAATTACTAATCTCTAATCTACTTTTATATAAAATAAAAAAATCTAGCAACAACCTATCTTCCCAGCAGGGTAACCCACAAGTATTTTCGGCACATTTAGGCTTGACTTCTGTGTTCGGAATGGGAACAGGTATTACCCTAAATGTCATCGTCACTAGAAAATTATTGTGTAAAAGTACACTCAAAAATACATAGATGAATTTTAGGTTCTCGTTTTAGTCTTCTCGATTGCTTCTTTTATAGTATTTATGGTTAAGCCCTCGATTTATTAGTATTGGTCAGCTTAATGTATTACTACTCTTACACCTCCAACCTA
>CALXCE010000031.1 GCA_944386725.1 uncultured Clostridia bacterium | reverse complement strand
GAATTTATGAAAAATATAGAAATAAGGAATTGCCCTGAACATTCCTCATTTTCCTACTTAACAATTTCTATTTCTCGCTCCAATCAAGCGGTAATTTTAAAAATTTAACCATCTTTACCCCAAGGGCTGGCATGACATGATGAAAAAACCGAAACTTAAAAAATTTCAAATAATTATTGTAATAGCAAATGATTTATGATATATTGATAAAAGAATGGAGTGATATGTATGATAGCAATTGGAAGTGACCATGGAGGTTATAGATTAAAAGAAGAAATAAAGAAATATTTAGAAGAAAAACAAATACCATATAAAGACATGGGATGTATGAATGAAGAAAGAGTAGATTATCCTAACATTGCAAAAGAGGTGGCAAAACAAGTACAATCCCAAAAATGTGAAAAAGGAATATTAATTTGTCGTTCTGGAATTGGGATGAGCATGGTAGCTAATAAATTCAAAGGGATTCGATGTGCACTTTGCCATAATGAATATACAGCTAAATATTCAAAATTGCACAATAATAGCAATGTTTTAGCCATAGGAGCAGATGATGTAACAGTAAATGAAGCCATTTGTATCATAAGAATGTGGCTTGCTACAGAATTTGAAGGTGGAAGACATAAAGAAAGAATAGAAATTATTCATAAAATAGAACAAGAAAACATGAAATAGGAGGCAAAACTTATGTGGGGAGATATAGCCATTGCCTTTTTGCTAGCTTTTATCGTAACTTTTATGGCAACACCATACACGATTAAAATAGCACAAAAAGTAGGAGCAGTCGATATACCAAAAGACAAAAGAAGAATGCACAATAAAGCCATGCCTAAGTTTGGAGGACCAGCAGTTATACTGGGATTTTTAGTAGCAATTATCTATCTACTAATCGTTAAAAGTTTAGAACATACGATAGATTTATTTGGACCAGAACAATATGGAATGAAATTGATTCGGAATGTTTTTAGGAATTGTGATCATATCCATTTTCTGTATCATTGATGATATTAAAACAATAAAGCCAATTGTAAAATTACTTGGACAAGTATTAGCAGCCATCGTAGTAGTAGCTTTTGGTGTTAGAATTGATGAAATAACACCAGCATTTTTAACGACCCCCGAACTAAAAGAGATATTTTCCATTATCCTAACTATAGGATGGATTGTAGGAGTAACCAACGCCATTAACTTAATTGATGGACTAGATGGATTATCAGCAGGAATATCAGTAATATCAGCAGTATCCTTATTAATTATATTTGTACTAAATGGCTCACCACTGATTTCAATTTTACTGATTACAGCACTAGCAGGAGCATTAGTAGGATTTCTACCATTTAACTTTGCACCAGCAAAAACTTTTATACGGAGATACTGGTTCAAACTTTTTAGGATTTTCACTTTCTATTATTTCGATATTAGGGGTGGCAAAAACCTATACAGCAGCAGTTATCGTATTACCATTATTAGTATTGGGATTACCGATATTTGATACTGTTTGGGCAATTATTAGGAGACTCATTAAAGGAAAATCAATCAAAGCAATCTTTAAAGCAGACAAAGGACATTTACACCATCTAATCGTAGCAAGAGGTTTTAGCCAAAAACAAGCTGTACTAATTTTATATGGAATTGCAGCAACATTTGGACTGTTTGCTATTATTATGCTAGAGAGTGGAATTTGGAAGGCATTATCTTTTTTACTTATGGTAATTGTTGCACTAGGACTAGGATACAAGAACTTTCATATGGAAAAATCAGAAATGCAAAGATATGAATGTGTAGAATGTAAATATATTTATAATCCAAAATCACGGAAATGAAAAAGCAGGAATTAAACCAGGAACAGCATTTGAGGATTTACCAGAGACCTGGGTATGTCCAGTGTGTGGAGAAGGAAAAGAGATGTTTGAAATGCATCAATAGAAAAAGAGGAGATATGGTAGGTAAAAGAGAGGAAAAGATATGTTCCAAAAACAAGATTAAAATTGTTAAATTATGAGAAAATATATTTTTATAACAGGGATAGTTATACTAATATCCTTGTTATTTTTTTTAATTATACATATCTAAGTAGGATAAAATAAATAAAAGACAATAAAAAAATATAGATTTTTATGTCGATTTATGATACAATATATAAGATAAATTAAGAAATGAAAATAAAAGGAGAAATAATATAATGAAAGTAACATTTTATTCTAATTTTTTGACACATCACCAAGTACCATTTTGCTTAGAAATGCAAAAAAGATTAGGCGATGATTTCAAATTTGTATCTACAATGAAAATTTTTCAGTGGAGATTGAATATGGGATTTAAGGATTTAGATCAAGAATATGATTTTGTAGTAAGAGCATATGAAAGTAAACAGTCATATGATAATGCGAAAGAATTAGCTATGAAAAGCGATGTTGTCATAATAGGTTCAACAACAGATGAATTAATAGAAGAAAGACTAAAGCAAGATAAATTAACATTTCGATACAGAGCAAGAGTTTTTATATTTCTAGATGGATTTTTTAAAACTATATTCAATAAAGAAAAAATGCAGTTATTCTATAATCGACACATAAAATATAAAAAGAATAAAAATTTATATATGTTGTGTGCAAATGCCTATGGAGCCAATGATTTTAACTTATTAAAACTTTATAAAGATAAAATATATAAGTGGGGATATTTTTTAGAAACTCATAAATATGATATTGATGAGTTATTAGATAAAAAAGCTAAAAATGAAAAAGCTGAAATTATATGGGTAGCAAGATTTATTAAATGGAAACATCCAGAAATAGTAATAAAACTAGCTAAAAATTTAAAAGAGCAGAATTATAATTTTAAAATTAAAATGTTAGGTGCAGGTGTGCTAGAAAATAAAATAAGAGGCAAAATAGAAAAAGAAGGCTTGAAGGATGTAGTTGAGGTAATAGGACAGGTTCCAAGTGATCAAGTTAGATACTATATGGAAGATGCTAACATTTTTATTGGAACTAGTGATAGTAGAGAAGGCTGGGGTGCAGTCATTAATGAGTCAATGAATGCTGGGTGCACAGTAATTGCTAATCAGAAAATGGGTTCTGTACCATTTTTAATTAAACACAATGAAAATGGACTTAGGTATAACACATACAAAGAGTTAGAAAATAATGTAAAAAGAGCCATTAAAGACAAGGAATTACAAAGAAGACTTGGCAAAAATGCATATAAATTTATAACAGAAGAATGGACTAGTAGTGTGGCAACAAACAATCTATTAAAGCTATTTGAAGCTATTATAACTGGAAAGGAGTTTGATATAAAAGATGGACCAGCAAGTAAGGCAAAAAACTATAAAAGAAAAAAGATTTAGTATAATAATGGCAGCATATAATATTGAAGACTATATTCAAAGAGCAATAGAGAGTGTAGAAAATCAAAATTTTAAAGATATTGAATTAATAATCATAAATGATTGTTCAACAGATAAAACAGAAGAAAAAATTTTAGAGGAATGTAACAAATATAATAATATAATATATTTATCTCACAAAGAGAATAAAAAAGCAGGGGGAGCAAGAAATACTGGATTAAAAGTTGCTAATGGAGAATATATAGTATTTTTAGATGGTGATGATTATTTAGCTAATACAAATGTATTGGAAAAATTGGATAAAGTAATAGGTAAAGAAAAAACGGATGTTATATATTTAGGTTTTGAAATAACAGGAGATAGAACAGAATTAGTAATTCCTACAAAAGAGACTTGTACCAAGACATATAAAGCTGCTATTGATAAATATCCTAATCCTTGGAGCAAGTGTTGGAGGAGAGAATTTTTAATAGAAAATGATATTAAATTTCCAGAAGAGAGATTTTATGAAGATGTTTTGTTTGTATATAGTGGTATAATGAAATCTAAAAGCTCAAAAATAGCCGATTTTGTTGTACATAAATATACTAGTGGAAGGAAGAACAGCATGACAACTACAATTAATTTGAAAAATGTAGAAGATACAATACAAAATTTAAAGGACTTGCTTCAAATGAGGGAAAAAGAATATACTAAGGAAATAGATATTATAATAAAAAAAGAAGTAAATATGTGCAAAAAAAGGTTAGATGATACATTTAAAGGAATACTTAATAGAGGAGAAAGCTATGAATGATAAAATAATAAAATTTTTAGCATATAATGGAAAAATATCTATAGTATGTGCAAATACTACAGAATTAGTAGAGAAAGCTAGAAAAATACATGATTTAAGTCCATTAGCTACAGCAGCGTTTGGACGTTTACTCACAATAACAAGTATTATGGCACAAGAAATGAAGAATCCAACTGATAAATTAACAATACAAATAAAGGGAAATGGAAAAATTGGAACAATGATAACTACAGCTAATAATTTTCCAAAAATAAAAGGTTATGTTGAAAATACACATGTTGATTTACCTCTAAATGAATTTGGAAAACTAGATGTAGGAGGAGCAGTAGGTCAAGAAGGATACATTAATGTAATAAAAGATCTTGGATTAAAAAAGCCATATATAGGAATATCACCATTAACATTAGGTGAGCTTGCAGATGATTTTACAAATTATTTTGTCAATTCTGAACAAAGAAATTCTGCAGTTGCATTAGGGGTATTAGTAAACAAAGATGGTGTTAAAACTGCAGGAGGATATTTAATTAATCCAATGCCAGATGCAACAGAAGAGGATATTTCAAAAGTAGAGAAATCAATTTTTGAAGCAGGGGCAATTTCTAAAATGCTAGATGAAAATTTGAGTTTATTAGAAATAGCTAAAAAGGTAACTGGCGATGAAAATATAAGAGTTATGGAAGAAGAAACTGTACCGATCTATGAATGTGATTGTTCAAAAGAACGTATGGCAGATGTATTAAAAACTTTAGATGAGGCACAAATAAAGCAAATCATTGAAGAAGATGAAAAAGCGGAGATTATATGTCACTTTTGCAATAAAAAATATAATTTTTCAAAAGAAGAATTAGAAGAAATATTAAAATCAAAATCACAAAAATAGTTAATTTACTTGCTTTCAAGTGAAAAATATTGTATATTAATATACATATAAACACAAAAAATTAGAAATTTCTGCAGTAATAAAACAAACAAAAATATTACAAAAAGGAGTAAGAAAAATGGAAAATAAAATATTCATATTTGGACACAAAAACCCAGACACAGATACAATATGTTCAGCATTAGTAAAAGAAAGATTTAATAGAAAATTAGGTTATGAAAAATGTGTTGCAAGAAGATTAGGAAACATTAACAAAGAAACACAATATGTTTTAAATTATTTAGGAATAGAAGCACCTGAATTGTTAGAAAAAGTAGAAGAAGGACAAGAAGTAATATTAGTAGATCACAATGATTTTGGTCAAAGTGTAGATGGAATTGAAGGAGCTGAAATAATTGGTGTAATAGACCATCACAGAATAGCAAATTTTAGGACATCAAATCCTTTATATTATAATGCAAGACCATATGGATGTACCTGTACGATATTATATAAAGAATATAAACAAAGAGGATTAGAAATCAGTAAAGAAGAAGCAATATTGATGGCAAGCGCAATTATATCAGATACATTGCTATTGAAATCACCAACAACAACGAAACATGATGTAAAAGCATTAGATGAATTAGAAAAAATAGCAGGAATCAATATAAAAGAATATGGACTAGAAATGTTAAAAGCAGGAACAGATTTGGATGATTTTACAGCACAAGAATTAATTAATTTAGATGCAAAAAATTTAGATAAAGAAGGAACTAAATTTGTAATATCACAAGTAAATACTGTAAGCATAGATGATGTATTAAAAAGACAAGAGGAAATTGAGCTAGAGATGAAAAAAGCAATCGAAGAAAAAGGATTAAGTCTATTTGTATTAGCTATTACAGATATCTTAAATAGCAATTCTGAAATAATTGCATTAGGAGAGAAGTCTAATGTAATTGAACTAGCCTTTGGAAAGCCTTTAGAAAATAATAGAACCTTCTTAGAAGGAGTCGTTTCAAGAAAAAAACAATTATTACCTAATATTGATAAAAACATATAGAGGAAATTATGGAAAGAAAAAATCTAAAAAAGCAAGCAAAAATTGTTTTAAAAAAACATTACCTATTACTAATGATGACATGTTTAATAGGTGCATTTATTGGCAGTGAATTTGCTTTATCTATTTCTTTAAGCTCTTTACAATCTAATATGATAGAATCTACGATTGAGCTATCAGATGATTATATAGAAAATAAATTAGATGAGGTTGAAAACGAAAATGAAAAAATGCTAGAAGAAATAGAAAATAGTGAAACAGATAAAGATAAAATTCTTGGAAGAACAAACGGAGTTTTTTCTTCTCTTATTAATATGTTTAGTACAAAAAACATATATTTTAAAGCAATAAAGGGATTAGAATCTTTACATGCTTCTAAAACTGTTGCATTGGCATTATTAATAATAGGTAGTATTTTAATACAATTTATTATTTGGTTTTTCTTTATCAATGTATTTAAGGTTATAGCAAGAAGAATATTTTTAGAAAGCAGAATTTATAAAACAGTTCCCAAAGAGAGATTTATATTTTTACAAAAAACCAAAACTTGGTTAAAAGTTGCAAAAACAATGTTTCTAGTGACCTTATACAATACATTATGGTATTTCACGATAATTGGAGGAATTATAAAGTTTTATTCCTATCGTTTAGTGCCTTATATCCTAGCAGAAAATCCAAGTATTTCTTCCAAAAAGGCAATAACCCTTTCAAGATACATGATGAGAGGACACAAATGGGAGATGTTTAAATTTGATTTTTCATTTATATTATGGGATGTATTAGGAATTATCACTGGGGAATTATCAGATGTGTTTTTTACAAATTCATATAAAGTAGCATCAGAAACAGAATATTATACCCATTTAAGGAAATTAGCGGTAGACAATAAAATTGCTGACATTGAAAATTTAAATGATACATACCTATATGAAAAAGCAGATGTAGAAACCTTGAAAAAAGCATACAAAGATGTGGCAAATGAAAGAGAAATAAAAGAAATATGCATACGCAAACCGAAAGGAATCAAATCTTTTTTTGAAAATATATTAGGAATTAATTTAAGTTCAAAGGAAGAAGAAGAAAAACGTGAAAAAGAAATTGTTGAAAAAATAAAATTAGAGAAAGTAAAAAATGAATTAAAAGGAGATTTTTATCCAGAAAGATTATTTCCAATAAAGATAAAAGACAAGAAAAAGCGTATAGAAATAATTAATTATATGCGAAGATATTCTATTACTAATTTAATACTGCTATTTTTTATCATATCATTTATTGGATGGATATGGGAAGTAACTCTACATTTAATAACTTTGGGAACATTTATAAATAGAGGAACGCTTCATGGGCCATGGCTTCCTATATATGGATTTGGAGGAATTATTATACTACTCGTTTTATACAAATTTAGAAGTAAAACAATAACTCACCTTGTTTTATCTGCGGTATTATGCGGATTTCTTGAATATTTTTCATCACTTGTTTTAGAATTGACTTATGGGCAAAAGTGGTGGGATTACAGTGGATATTTTATAAATTTGAATGGAAGAATATGTGCAGAAGGATTATTGATATTTGCTTTAGGAGGCATGTTGATTGTTTATATACTTGCACCTTATTTAGATAATATACTAAAGAGACTAAATAAAAAAGTTGCTATTTCAATTTGTGTGGTTTTAATACTAGGATTTTCAATCGATATGATTTATAGTCATAATAATCCTAATACAGGTGAAGGAATAACAAACTATTCATCTGTAAATCAAGAAGAAACGTCAATTTTAGACGTTTTTTTATATTATAGGAAAGTTCTCTGAACTTCCTATAATATAAATACATTCCACAGAAAAATTGCTATGCAATTTTTCGCGGACGAACAAAGACGCGGACTTAAAAGCGTTTTAATAAGTGCCAAAGTCAAAAAAGTCCACTTTTGTTCTTTAAAATCATCAAATTTTTTTTAAAGTATTGAATATTTTAGTAATTAAATCTATAATAAATAAGTAAAATGAAAAGAGGGAACTATAAGGAGTGATAAAATGCCAAAAGAAGAGGTGAGAGAAAAAATACCGAAAAAAGAGACCTTTATGCAAGGAGTTATCACCTTAATTTTTTCGCAAGTGCTGATAAAATTATTAGGTCTAATATATACTTTATATCTAACCAATAGAGAAGGATTTGGGGATAAAGGGAATGGAATTGTGTCAGCAGGGTATCAAATCTATGCGATGTTACTTACCATATCATCCATAGGAGTTCCTAACGCAATTTCAAAACTAGTATCAGAAAGAATTGCTGTAGGTGACCATAAAGGTGGTCATAGAATTTTTAAAATTGCTTTTGCGACATTTGCTATCATTGGGCTAATTGGAAGTTTTCTCTTATTTTTTGGCGCAAATATGATTGCGAATTTGTGGCTACAAATACCAGAAGCGGAAATGACACTAGTTACGTTATCACCAGCTATTTTCTTTGTAGCCATATCATCTGTTATGAGAGGATATTTTAATGCAAGGCAAAATATCAAAGCAACGGCAAGATCACAAAGCCTAGAACAAATATTTAAAACAACACTTACTATTATATTAGTAGAAATTGTAGCTATTATTTCAAATGCTTCAACGCAATGGATGGCAGGAGGAGCAACACTAGCTACTACGCTTGCTACATTTGCTGGGTTTGGCTATTTATATTTATACTATAGAACTAGAAGAAGAGAAATTGCAACAGAAATAAAATCAACCGTAAATTATAAGTATGAAAGAGTCATAAGTATCATTAAAAAAATATTAATGGTTTCGATTCCAATTGCTCTAACAGCTATCATGTCTTCACTTAATAAAAATATTGATTCTTTTACTGTAGTAAGAAGTCTAAAACAATTCATGCCAGAAGATATGGCTATTTCGCAATATGGAATATTAGGTGGAAAAGTAGATACGCTAACGAGCTTACCATTATCTATTAATGTAGCATTTGCTACTGCCTTAGTACCAGCTATATCATCAGCCAAAGCAAGAAAAGATAAGAAAACCATTACACAAAAAACATCATTTTCATTATTAATTTCTATGCTAATAGGACTACCATGTACTGTTGGAATGTGCATATTTGCAGGACCAATATTGAATTTGTTGTTTCCTAACGCGAGTTTAGGAGAAACGATATTACAAATTAGTTCTTTAACCATTATTTTTACCATATTAGATCAAACGATAAATGGAGCCCTGCAAGGTTATGGAAAATTGAAGATACCGGCTATATCATTAGGATGTCGGAGTAGTCGTCAAACTTATTTTAAATTTGATTTTAGTACCAATACCAGAAATAGGAGTAAATGGAGCAGCATGGGCATCAGTAGCTTGCCACTTAGTAGCCTTTACCATTGCCATAACTTCTTTGAGAAAAACGATAAAACTAGATTTAACATTTTCAAAATTTATCATAAAACCAGTTATCGCAGTTGTTATTATGGGAATTTGCTCTTATTTTAGTTACTTAATGCTATCAGGAATAATTGCGGGGAAATTGGCAACAATAATAGCAATTATAATCGCTGTAATCATATATGCTCTAGCAATTGTGGCCTTAAAAATTTTCTCAATAGAAGAAATAAAAATGATGCCAGCAGGGCAACAAATCTGTAAAGTACTACAAAAACTAAAAATTTATTAAAAAAGAGTAAAAAAAGAAGGATTTTCAGTATTTTTGGCGAATTATTTTAAATAGAAGTACATTTATTGCCTTTGTTCAAGCAATAAAGTACATAAACTATTTAAATCTTATAGGAGGTAATTTAAATGAACAAAGCTGAATTAATCGCAGCAATGGCTGCAAAAACAGGAGAAACAAAAAAAGCAGCTGAAGCATCAGTTAACGCTTTTGTAGAAGTTGTAAAAGACTCACTAAAAAAAGGAGAAAAAGTTCAACTAGTTGGATTTGGATCTTTTGAAGTGAGAAAAAGAGCAGCTAGAAAAGGTAGAAACCCACAAACGAAAGAAGAAATCAAAATACCTGCATCAAAAGCTCCAGTTTTCAAAGCTGGTAAACAATTAAAAGATTTAGTAAACAAAAAATAGGACATTTGTATAAAATATAAATATATGAATTCATAGAAAGAGACTATTACTAGTCTCTTTTTTAAAAAGAAAAAAGGAAAAAAGGGACATTCTTAAACCCTCCTAGCTGGGAATGGGAGACACCCCTTGACCCATTGGCTTAAGATAATAT
>CALXCE010000030.1 GCA_944386725.1 uncultured Clostridia bacterium | reverse complement strand
TTAATTATAAAAGTACCAACAAAATTTTAAGTGAATTATGTGCATAATAAACCGGAAATTTATTATTGCCATTTATAAAATTAATTTAACATATCAGGAATCTTGCTATTTTTTTCGTTTTATAGTAAAATACAAATATTAAGTTAGAAAGGAAAAAACAATGAAACTAATTTCATGGAATGTAAATGGAATCAGAGCTTGTGTTAACAAAGGATTTGAACAGTTCTTCAATCAAATAAATGCAGATATATTTTGTATCCAAGAAACCAAATGTCAACCAAACCAAATTGATTTAAAATTTGAAGGATATCAAAGTTATTGGAACAGTGCTGAAAAAAAAGGTTATTCCGGAACGGCTATTTTTAGCAAAAAAAAACCAATAGCAGTAACTTATGGAATAGGAATAGAAGAGCATGATAAAGAAGGAAGAATTATTACATTAGAATTCAAGGATTTTTACTTAGTCAATAATTATACACCAAACGCAAAAAGAGAGCTAGAAAGACTGGATTATAGGCAAATATGGGAAGATGAGATTAGAAAATACTTATTAAGATTAAACAAAACAAAACCGGTCATTATGTGTGGAGATTTAAATGTAGCACACCAAGAAATAGATTTAAAAAATCCAAAAACAAACAGAGGAAATGCAGGCTTTACAGAAGAAGAGAGAGCAAAAATGACACAATTGTTAAAAGCAGGATTTACAGATACTTTTCGATACTTATATCCAGATAAAGAAAATGCATATAGCTGGTGGTCTTATATGGGAAGAGCTAGAGAAAAAAATGTGGGATGGAGAATTGATTATTTTATCGTATCCAATGATATACGAGAAAAAATAAAAGAAGCAACCATCTATCCGGAAATTATGGGAAGTGACCATTGCCCAGTAGGACTTGAGGTAAGTTAAATCCTTTTAGAATCGGTTAATATAGATAAAAAAAGAAGAAAGAGGGAGAATATGAACGAAATCAAAAATCATGGAAAAAAATGGCTATATTGGTTTGCTTTGGGAGTAGCTATTATAGTTGTATATAAAGCATTAGATAATTTTGGTGATGTCATGGGAGTTATTACTAAATTTTTTGATATTATAACACCATTTTTGGTTGGTATTTTTATTAGTTATCTGTTATATATACCATGTAAAAAAGTGGAAGAAGCTTATACTAAATCAAAGCTAAAATTTATAGTAAAAAAATCTAGACCACTTAGTATTTTAACAGTATATCTTATTATATTGCTTTTATTTGTGATATTAATCAATTTCATATTACCAGTTGTATTGGAAAGTGTAACGGATTTGATTAACAACATACAAAATTATTATGAAATTACAATAGCTAATTACAACAATTTACCAGATGATAATATTTTAAAAAGTGATGTGGTAAATGATACCATACAAAATATTCAAAATCTTGATATAAAACAATATTTTCAATTAGACAAAATATTAGAATATATAATGAATGCTATTGATGCGGTAACAGGATTAATTGATGTAGTGATTGCCGTTATTGTATCGATTTATATTTTAGCAGAAAGAAGACAGATACTGGCTTTTCTTAAAAAAATGGCAGAAGCTATGTTTAAGGAAAAAACCTATAAAAATATAGATAAATATTTTAATAATTCAAATGAAATATTTTTCAAATTTATAGCAAGTCAGTTCTTAGATGCCGTTATTGTAGGAATTATGGTTACCATTGCTCTAACTATTATGGGAATTAAGTTTGCACCATTATTAGGCTTTTTAATTGGATTATTTAATATGATTCCATATGTAGGAGCTATTATTGCTACAGTGATTGGGATGATAGTAACTTTAATAACAGGAGGATTATCACAAGCTATTTGGATGTTAATTGTAGTAATTATTTTACAACAAATTGATGCCCATATTATGAATCCAAAAATTATAGGCAAATCTCTAAAAATAAGTCCATTACTAGTTATATTTGCTATTACGGTAGGCGGTGCTTATTTTAAAATATTAGGTATGTTTTTAGCTGTGCCGGCTATTGCTGTTATTAGAATATTAATAGAAGACTATGCTAATTATAAAATAGCTATGAAAAAAGTTAATCAAAAGGTGGAACAAAAAGAAGAAATATATGGACAAATGAAAATAGAGGAAAAATAGTCATTATTCTTGCTTGTATTCTAGGAAATATGTTGCTTGTGGCAATTATATAAATTTTTTGCTAAAACCTTGACATCCGTAAGGAAAATGTGCTATACTAACAAATATGATTAAAATAAAAAATAAATTAAAAAATATAGAAATGAGCAAAACTTAGAGCGAGTCGAAAAACATGTTTTTTTTGACAGCTCTTTTGTTGCCCTTTTAAACATCAACCATTTTTTTCAATGTTAAATCTTAAAAGAAGAGGAATTAAAAGCAAGGAGCCCTAAGGTTTTAGTTTTGTAAAAGCAGACAAATCAAAAACTTTAGACAAGCGAATTGTTATTTGAGAGGGACTTCTTTTAAATGATATAAATTTATTTCTGCTTAATATTTTATTTGGGAGTGATTTTTTTGAAAATCAAAGAAGTAAATTACGAGAAAGCCTCTCGTAAGGATTTTGCAAAAGTCGGTGATTATATTGAAATGCCTAACCTAATAAAAGTACAAAAGGATTCCTATGATGCATTTGTGGAAGAAGGATTAGGAGAAGTCTTAAAAGATATATCACCGATTGAAGACTACTCAGGAAACTTAGTTCTTGAATTTTTCGATTATTACATGGAGGATAAAACAAAATACAGCGTGGAAGAGGCTAAAGAAAGAGATACAACCTATTCTACAAGATTACATGTAAAAGTAAGATTAATTAACCGTGAAACTTGTGAAATTAAAGAACAAGAAATTTACTTAGGAGATTTCCCTTTAATGACAGACAGTGGAACTTTTGTTATTAATGGAGCAGAAAGAGTTGTCGTAAGCCAGTTAGTTCGTTCACCAGGATGCTACTATGGAGAAGAATTTGATACCAAAACAGGAAAAAGAACTTATAATTCTACGGTTATGCCTCTTAGGGGAGCATGGCTTGAGTACGAGACCGATGGAAATGACATCTTTTATGCACGTGTAGACAGAACCAGAAAAGTGCCAGTAACCACATTACTTCGAGCTATTGGCGTTGTTTCTGATGACCAAATAAGAGAGTTATTTGGTGAAGAAGAAATATTAAAGGCAACCATAGCAAAAGATACTATTAAAGATCAAGATGAAGCATTAATAGAAATTTACAAAAAATTAAGACCAGGGGAACTTCCAACTGTCGATGCTGCTAGAAATTTATTTAATGGACTATTTTATGATAACAAGAGATATGATTTAGCAAAAGTAGGTAGATATAAATTCAATCAAAAATTAGGACTAGTAGGAAGAATTAAAGACAAAATAGCAGCAGAAGATATTGTTGACAATGAAACAGGAGAAGTATTTGTACAAGCAGGAGAAATTATTTCAGAAGAAGTGGCAGAGAACATTCAAAATGCGGGAATCAATATGCTTGATGTATTAGTAGGTGAAAGAAAAGTAAGAATTATTGGAAATGCTACCTGTAATATCCACAAAGTTTTACCAAATGTTGATTTAAGCAAACTACATTTTAAAGAATTAGTAAATTACAATGTATTAAAAAATATTATAGACAATACGGATGAAAAAGATTTAGTAAAAATAATCGAAGAAAGACAAAATGAACTAGTACCAAAACATATTACAACAGAAGACATGATAGCATCTATTAATTACTTATTAAATCTTTCTCATGGATTAGGAAGCCCAGATGATATTGATCACTTAGCAAATCGTAGAATTCGTTGTGTGGGCGAATTGTTACAAAATCAATTTAGAATTGGTTTAACAAGATTAGAAAGAGTTGTTCGTGAAAGAATGACCATTCAGGATTTAGATGTAGTAACACCACAAACCTTAATTAATACAAAACCAATCACATCAGCTATTCGTGAATTCTTTGGAAGTTCTCAATTGTCACAATTCATGGATCAAACCAATCCTCTTTCTGAATTAACCCATAAAAGAAGAATTTCTGCTTTAGGACCTGGGGGATTAACCAGAGAAAGAGCTGGATTCGAAGTGCGTGATGTTCACTATACACACTATGGTAGATTATGTCCAATTGAATCACCAGAAGGACCAAACATTGGATTAATTTCAGCACTTTCTTCTTTTGCTAATATCAATGAATATGGTTTTATTGAAACACCATATCGTAAAGTAGACCCTAAAACACATAAATTAACAGACATAATAGAATATATGAGTGCAGACGTAGAAGACAACTACATTATTGCACAAGCTTCTGAGCCAGTTAATAAAAACGGAAAGTTTGTAAATTCAAGAATTCGAGTTAGATTTAAAAATGAAGTAATTGAAGTTGACAGTGATAGAGTGCAATATGTTGATGTTTCACCAAAGCAATTGGTTTCTATTGCTGCTGCCATGATACCATTCCTAGAGCATGATGATGCAAAAAGAGCGTTAATGGGTGCTAACATGCAACGTCAAGCTGTTCCACTTATGATAACGCAAAGCCCTATTGTAGGAACAGGAATTGAATATAGAGCAGCTAAAGATTCAGGAATTTTAGTATTGGCAGAAGACGATGGAGTCATTGAAAAAGTAACAGGTGACGCTATAGTGGTAAAATACAATAAGGGAAAAACAGTTGTACATAAACTTCGTAAATTTAAAAGAACTAATGGTGGTACTTGCATTAATCAAAAACCAATTGTTAAAAAAGGTGAAAAAGTTAAAAAAGGTGATGCCATTGCAGATGGACCAGCTACACAAAATGGAGAAATGGCACTTGGTAAAAATGTGTTAGTAGCTTTCTCGACATGGGAAGGATATAACTATGAAGATGCTATTCTAATCAATGAAAGACTTGTAAAAGAAGATGTATTTACATCCATTCACATTGAAGAATATGACTGTGAATGCCGTGATACAAAACTAGGAGCAGAAGAAATTACACGTGATATTCCAAATATCGGAGATGACTCTTTAAAAGACTTAGATGAAAATGGAATTATCCGAATTGGTGCAGAAGTAAGACCTGGTGATATTTTAGTTGGTAAAGTTACGCCAAAAGGAGAAACAGAATTAACAGCAGAAGAAAGATTACTTCGAGCTATCTTTGGGGAAAAAGCAAGAGAAGTAAGAGATACTTCTTTAAGAGTACCACATGGAGAACAAGGAACCATCGTAGATGTAAAAATATTTACGAGAGATAACTCTGATGAATTAGGACCTGGTGTCAACCAAATTATTAGATGTTATATTGCAACGAAAAGAAAAATTTCTGTTGGAGATAAAATGGCAGGACGCCATGGTAATAAAGGTGTTATTTCTAGAGTATTACCAGAAGAAGATATGCCATTTATGCCAGATAGTACACCAATTGATATTTTATTAAATCCATTAGGTGTTCCTTCTCGTATGAACTTAGGTCAAGTTTTAGAAGTACATTTAGGAGGAGCTGCGAAAGCATTAGGATGGAAAATAGCTACACCAGTATTTGATGGAGCAACTGAAAAAGACGTCAAAGAATTATTAGCACAAGCTGGCATGAGTCAAGATGGCAAGACGATTCTATATGATGGTAGAACAGGAGATCCATTTGATAAACCAATTACGGTTGGTGTTATGTACATGTTAAAACTACACCATTTAGTAGATGATAAAATACATGCTCGTTCCACTGGACCATATTCATTAGTTACGCAACAACCATTAGGAGGTAAAGCACAATTTGGTGGTCAACGTTTCGGAGAAATGGAAGTTTGGGCACTAGAAGCTTATGGTGCTGCTTACACATTACAAGAAATGTTGACGGTTAAATCAGACGATATTGTAGGACGTGTAAAAACCTATGAAGCAATTGTCAAAGGAGAAAATGTTCCTGAACCAGGAGTTCCAGAAAGTTTCAAAGTTCTTGTAAAAGAATTACAATCTTTAGGATTAGACGTTCGTTTATATTCAGAAGATAATCAAGAACTTGAATTAAAGGAAAACATTGAAGAGGGAATTGAATATGACCCTGAGACAGAAAAGAAAATATTATCAGAAGAGCAAGTTATCGTAGACGGAGATTTAGAAGAAGGATATAGTGAAGAATTAGAAGATGATATGTTATTAGATGATGAAACAAGTAGTATGGATGATGAGAGTGATGAGTTGTTTGAAGGACTGGATGATGAGGACGATGAATTGTTGTATGATAATGATTTGGCAAATGATAACCTAGATAATGATGATGATATGATTGAATAGGGGGGAAAAACGTGGACGAATTAGATATTTTTGATAAATTAAAAATAGGAGTAGCATCTGATGAAAAAGTCAGAGAATGGTCAAAAGGAGAAGTAAAAAAGCCGGAGACCATAAACTACAGAACATTAAAACCAGAAAAAGATGGTTTGTTTTGTGAAAGAATATTTGGACCAACAAAAGATTGGGAATGTCACTGTGGTAAATATAAAAGAGTAAGATATAAAGGAATTGTATGTGATCGTTGTGGTGTAGAAGTAACCAAATCAAAGGTTAGACGTGAAAGAATGGGACATATTGAATTGGCAGCACCAGTAGCACATATTTGGTATTTTAAGGGGATTCCAAGTAGAATTGCTTTAATCTTAGATATCTCACCAAGAAACTTAGAAAAAATTATTTATTTCGCTTCTTATGTTGTTATTGATAAGGGAACTACTAATTTAGAAAAATACCAAGTGTTAAACGAAAAAGAATATCATGAAGTAGAAGAACAATATGGAAAAGGTTCTTTTAAGGCAAAAATGGGAGCAGAAGCTTTAAGAGAATTACTAGAGCAGATAGACTTAGATGTATTATCAGCAGAGATTAGAAAAGAGTTAGAAGAAGCTAGTGAGCAAAAAAAAGTAAAATTAGTAAAAAGATTAGATACTGTAGAAGCCTTTCGAATCTCAGGAAACAGACCAGAATGGATGATAATGCAAGTCGTACCAGTTATTCCACCAGAATTAAGACCAATGGTACAATTAGATGGTGGCAGATTTGCAACATCTGATTTAAATGACTTATATAGAAGAGTTATCAACAGAAATAACAGATTAAAAAGATTATTAGAATTAGGAGCACCAGAAATCATTGTAAGAAATGAAAAAAGGATGCTTCAAGAATCAGTTGATGCTTTAATTGATAATGGAAGAAGAGGAAGGCCAGTAACTGGTGCTGGAAATAGACCTTTAAAATCTTTATCCGATATGTTAAAAGGAAAACAAGGACGTTTCCGTCAAAACTTGTTAGGAAAACGTGTTGATTATTCTGGACGTTCTGTTATTGTCGTTGGACCAGAATTAAAAATTTATCAGTGTGGGCTTCCAAAAGAAATGGCAGTTGAATTATTTAAGCCATTTGTTATGAGAGAATTAGTAGGACGAGGAATTGCCCAAAACATTAAAAATGCGAAAAGAATGGTAGAAAGACTAAGACCAGAAGTATGGGGAATCTTAGAAGAAGTTATCAAAGATCATCCAGTTATGTTAAACCGTGCACCTACATTACACAGACTTGGTATTCAATCATTTGAACCCGTACTAGTAGAAGGAAGAGCGATTAAACTTCACCCATTAGTTTGTGAAGCTTTCAATGCTGACTTCGACGGTGACCAAATGGCTGTTCATTTACCATTATCACCAGAAGCACAAGCAGAATCAAGATATTTGATGCTTTCAACCAATAACTTATTAAAACCACAAGATGGTAAGCCAGTTGCTGTACCTAGACTAGACATGATTCTAGGAAGCTATTATTTGACCATGGTTTTAGACGGCGAAAAAGGTGAAGGAAAATATTTCAAAGATCCAGAAGAAGCCATTATGGCCTTTGAAAACCATGATGTAGGAATTCACGCTAAAATTTTTGTCAGAATTGAAAAAGAAATAAATGGAGAAATCAAAACGAAAAAAATTGAAACAAGTGTTGGTAGAATTATATTTAACAAAGGAATTCCACAAGATATCGGATTTATTGATAGAAAGAAAGATCCATTTCAATATGAAATTGATTTCCCAGTTATGAAAAAATCAATGGGAAGCATTATTGAAAGAGTAATTAGAACCCATGGTTTATCAGAATCAGCAGAAGTAATTGACTACATTAAAGCATTAGGATTTAAGTATTCAACTTTAGCAGGAATCACTTTTTCTATTGACGATGTTCAAGTGCCAGCAGCGAAAAAAGCTTTATTAGAAGAAGCGGATAAAAAAGTTGAAACAATTAGAAAACAATATGCAAGAGGTTTAATTACGGATGATGAAAGATATAATGCAGTCCTTAATGTATGGGAAGATACAACAAAACATGTAAGTAAAGCAATGGAAGAAAACTTTGATGAATTAAATCCAATCTATATGATGGTTAAGTCTGGAGCACGTGGTAACATGAACCAATTAAGACAAATTGCAGGTATTCGTGGACTTATGGCAAGTACAACAGGTAAGGCGGTTGAAATCCCAATTAAATCTTCTTTTGCAGAAGGATTAGATGCCTTGGAATACTTCATTTCGGCTCATGGTGCCCGTAAAGGACTTTCTGATACAGCCTTAAGAACAGCCGATTCTGGATACTTAACAAGGAGATTGGTAGACGTATCACAAGATATTATTGTTAGAGAAGAGGATTGTGGAACAAAGGAAGGAATTACCATTTACGATATCAAAGACGGAAATCAAATTATTGAAAAAATGCAAGAAAGATTACTAGGGAGATTTCCAGTACAAGATGTAATCCATCCAGAAACTAAGAAACTAATTGTAGATAAAAACACTATGATTACAGAAAGATTAGCAGAAGAAATTGTAGAAGCTGGAATCGAAAGACTAGAGGTACGTTCTGTTTTAGGATGTCGTTCAAAACATGGTGTATGTCAAAAATGTTATGGTATGGGATTAGCCAGACGAGATCTAGTATCGATTGGTGAAGCAATTGGTATTATTGCAGCACAATCTATTGGTGAACCAGGTACACAGCTTACTATGAGAACCATTCACTCTGGTGGTGTTGCTGGTGTAGCAGATATCACACAAGGTTTACCAAGAGTGGAAGAATTATTTGAAGCTAGAAAGCCAAAAGGTTTAGCTATTGTTACAGAAATTGATGGTAAAGTAAAAATCAAAGAAACGAAAAAGAAAAAAGAAGTTATTGTTACTTCAAAAGACAACTCAAAATCTTATACGATACCATTTGGTTCTAAAATGAAGGTAAAAGATGGCGACATGGTAGAAGCAGGAGAGCCTTTAATAGAAGGTTCTATCAATCCAAGTGAAATTCTAGAAATTAAAGGACCAGAAGGGGTTTATGAATATTTAATTTCAGAAGTACAAAAAGTATATAGAAATCAAGGTGTTGATATCAATGACAAGCACATCGAAGTAATTGGAAGACAAATGCTTAAAAAAGTTAGAGTAGAGGATAATGCTGATACCGATATGTTCCCAGGTTCTTTAATTGATATGTACGAATTTGAAGATAAAAACAAAGAAGCAATTGCACAAGGAAAGCGTCCTGCGACTGGTAAAAGAGTATTGCTTGGTATTACAAAAGCGTCTCTTGCAACAGACAGTTTCTTATCAGCTGCCTCTTTCCAAGAAACAACAAGAGTTCTTACTGAAGCAGCAGTGAAAGGAAAGATAGACGACTTAGTTGGACTAAAAGAAAATGTTATTATTGGTAAGCTAATTCCAGCAGGTACTGGTATGCAAAAGTATCAAAATATTCATATTAGTACAGAAAATGAATTAGAAGAAACAGCTGAAGCAATCGACTAATGTTGTCGAATTTTGTCAATGAAAAGTAATATAAAATTAAACAAAAGTATTGAATTAATAAATTTAATATGTTAATATATTTTTACATATTAATACTATTAATTTAATACTTTTTTATTTATTTCAATTATTTATTTCAATTCAACTTAGTAAAAGGCAAAAAATGTATTTATTCAAATAGTTAGTATTATGTGAAAATCAATTATCAGGAGGTGAGAAGTATGGAAGAAAAAATTTTAAACATTCTTTTAGATATGCAAGTAGATATAAAAGATTTAAAAGTAAAGGTAATTAATATCGAGGAAAAAGAGCTACTAGGGATTAAGGCATCAATCAAAGATATCCAAGAAAGAGAACTACCAGGGATTAAGGCATCAATCAAAGACATCCAAGAAAGAGAACTACCAGGGATTAAAGAATCAATCAAAGATATCCAAGAAAAAGAGCTACCAGGGATTAAGGCATCAATCAAAGACAT
>CALXCE010000029.1 GCA_944386725.1 uncultured Clostridia bacterium | reverse complement strand
TAATTATAAAAGTACCAACAAAATTTTAAGTGAATTATGTGCATAATAAACCGGAAATTTATTATTGCCATTTATATAATCAAAATAATTTAAAAGAATACTTGAAAAGTATTCTTTTTTGGTATAGAATGGAATTACCTAAAAGAATTTAGGTAATACTATAAAAAATAGATGTTTGAAAAAATAATTCATCATCTAAAGGAGGAGGAATTGACTATGTCAGTAAAAATAGGAATTAACGGATTTGGAAGAATAGGAAACTTATCATTCCAAGCAGCATTAAAAAAAGAGGGAGTAGAAGTTGTAGCGATTAATGATCCATTTATAGCAGCAGACTACATGGCATATATGACAAAATATGATACTGTTCATGGTAGATTTGATGGAACAGTAGAAGCAAAAGAGGGAGCATTAATAGTAAATGGAAAAGAAATAAAAGTATATAATGAGATGGATCCACACAATATCCCATGGGGAGAAATTGGAGTTGACTATGTATTAGAATGTTCAGGAGTATTTACAACTCTTGAAAAAGCACAAGCTCATATTGATAGCGGAGCTAAAAAAGTAATTATCAGTGCACCATCAAAAGATGCTCCAATGTTTGTAATGGGAGTTAACAATACAGAATATGATCCAAGTATGAATATAGTATCTAATGCATCATGTACAACAAACTGTTTAGCACCACTTGCTAAAGTTATTAATGACAATTTTGGGATTAAAGATGGATTAATGACAACTGTGCATAGCACAACAGCAACGCAAAAAACAGTTGATGGAGCTTCTAAAAAAGATTGGAGAGGTGGTAGAGCGGCAGCGGCTAATATCATACCATCTTCAACAGGAGCTGCTAAAGCAGTAGGAAAGGTTATTCCAAGCTTAAATGGAAAATTAACAGGCATGGCATTTAGAGTGCCAACTGTAGATGTTTCAGTAGTTGACTTAACATGTAACTTAGAGAAACCAACTACAATGGAAGAAATATGCAAAGTTATGAAAAAAGCATCTGAAAACGAAATGAAAGGAATTATTGAATATGTTGATGAGCCAGTTGTATCATCTGACTTTATTAGTGATGAACACACATCAATTTTTGACGCAACAGCAGGAATTCAATTAACAGATACATTTGTAAAATTAGTATCTTGGTATGACAATGAATGGGGATATTCAAACAAACTAGTAGATTTAGCATGCTATATTGCTAGTAGAAGCTAGTTACAAGCAAAAGAAATAATGTAAGAAACTAAGAGTTAAGTTGTAATAAGTTTACAAGTAACTCTTAGTTTTAATTTTAATATAAATAAATACAATAAGTCTAGAAAACAAATAAAAACTATTGCAATTTATAATCAAAATTTGTTATAATAAAAAAGATAAAAATAACAAGAGAGGATACAAAAAATGAAAAATTATCTAAGAAAAGCAAATTCAATAACAATTATAAATGTTTTCTTAATCGTTGTTTCACTTTTATTTACATTTTAAATAAGGAGTATTATTCCTTATTTTTTTATATTCTAAAAAATT
Source organism: uncultured Clostridia bacterium (assembly GCA_944386725.1). GTDB lineage: Bacteria > Bacillota > Clostridia > TANB77 > CAG-508 > CAG-269. The sequence goes on along the minus strand of CALXCE010000029.1, from coordinate 9,920 downwards.
TCTGTAGAAGATGACTATGAGAATTGTTAAAATTTCTAACAATTTACATTGTGTAGAAATTATTAAATTCTTTTTTGGAAAATTAAAAACTAAAAGGAAGGAAGAATTTTATGAAAGAATTCAATAAAAAAATTGTATTAGAAGATGGAGAAGAATATTATGGATATGGATTTGGAGCAGATAATGAAGCAATATGTGAAATTGTTTTTAATACTTCTATGGTAGGCTATCAAGAAATCGTATCAGACCCATCTTATACTTATCAAATGGTAGTTATGACCTATCCGCTAATTGGAAATTATGGCATCACAGATGATGACTATGAGACTAAGCAACCTACCATTGGTGGAATGATAGTAAGAGAATATAACGACCTACCAAGTAACTTTCGATATACCAAAACATTATCAGAATATTTAGAAGAAAATAATATACCAGCAATAGCGGGAATTGACACTAGAAAGCTAACAAGAAGCATAAGAGAAAAAGGTAGCAGGAAAGTAATTATAACAGATTTAAGTACAAGTAAACAAAAGGCTTTAAAGAAGTTGAAAGAATATGAAATACCAAAAGATGCCGTAGCAAGAGTAAGTTGTAAGAAAAAATGGTATTCTAGAACAGCAAATCCTAAATACAATATTGTAGCAATCGACTGTGGAATCAAGTTAAATATTGTAAGAAACTTAAATAAAAGAGGATGTAATGTAACAGTTCTTCCTTATAACACAACAGCAGAAGAAATCATAAATTTAAAGCCAGATGGCATATTTTTATCCAATGGACCAGGAGATCCAGAAAATGTAACTGAGGTAATCAAACTAGTAAAAGAGCTGAAGGGAAAATATCCGATATTTGGAATTTGTTTAGGACATCAAATGATAAGCCTAGCTTATGGAGCAAAAACCTACAAATTAAAATTCGGACACAGAGGTGGAAACCACCCAGTACGAAACTTAGAAATTAATAGAATAGAAATCACGAGTCAAAACCATAGTTATGCAGTAGACGAAGAATCATTAAAGAAAACAGAGTTAAAAGCAACTCATATAAACATTTTGGACAATACTATAGAAGGAGTAGAATGTAAAAAAGATAAGGTGTTTAGTGTGCAATATCATCCAGAGAGTGCACCTGGACCACAAGATAGTGGGTATTTGTTCGACAAGTTTATTAGCTTATTGGGGACAAAGGGACGTAGATAATGTCCCAAATGGATAAGGGGAACTTCTTTTAGGTTTTAAAGAAAAGCTTTAGGAGAAGGAGTATCAAAAAAATAGGTTAGGACATTATCTACGTCCCCGTGTCCCAAAAAAGAAAGGTGAGAGAAAATGCCAAAAAGAAAAGATATCAAAACTGTACTAGTAATTGGATCAGGACCAATCGTAATTGGGCAAGCAGCAGAATTTGATTATGCAGGAACACAAGCTTGTTTAGCCTTAAAAGAAGAAGGATATAAAGTTATATTAGTCAATTCCAATCCAGCGACCATCATGACTGATACGTGGATTGCAGATAAAGTATATATGGAGCCATTAACCATAGAATATGTTGCTAAAATTATTCGATATGAAAGACCAGATGCTATTCTTCCAGGAATAGGAGGACAAACTGGTTTAAACATAGCAATGCAATTATACAAAAAAGGAGTTTTACAAGAATGCCAAGTGGAACTTTTAGGAACAAGTCAGGAAAGTATTGAAAAGGCAGAGGATAGAGAAAAATTTAAAGAACTATGTCAAGAACTAGGAGAGCCAGTTTTAGAATCTATTATAGCAACCTCCATAGAAGAAGGGATAGAGGCTGCGAATAAAATAGGGTATCCTGTTGTTTTAAGACCTGCCTTTACCTTAGGAGGAACAGGAGGAGGTTTTGCCGATAATGAGGAGGAATTAAAGGAAATTATTAAACATGCTTTAAAACTTTCCCCAGTAGGACAAGTTTTAGTGGAAAAAAGTATTAAAGGCTATAAAGAAATAGAATATGAGGTAATTCGAGATAGCAATGATACAGCTATCACGGTATGTAATATGGAAAATCTAGATCCAGTAGGAATCCATACAGGGGATTCTATAGTTGTAGCACCAAGCCAAACTTTGACGAATAAAGAATATCAATTATTAAGAGACAGTAGCTTAAAAATTATTCGAGCTTTAAAAATTGAAGGAGGATGTAATGTACAATTTGCCTTAGACCCACATTCTTTTCAGTATTATTTAATTGAAGTAAACCCAAGAGTATCTCGTTCATCAGCGTTAGCTTCCAAGGCAAGTGGATATCCAATTGCTAGAGTTTCTGCCAAAATTGCGATTGGTATGAGATTAGATGAAATTATGTTGGCTAATACACCTGCTAGCTTTGAACCAGCACTAGATTATGTTGTATCAAAAGTGGCAAGATTTCCATTTGACAAATTCACCCTTGCTTCTAATAAGTTAGGTACGCAAATGAAGGCAACAGGAGAAGTAATGAGTGTAGGAAGAACTTTAGAGGAGAGTTTATTAAAAGCAATTCGCTCTTTAGAGGTTGGTGTATGCCATATTCAAATGGATAAATTTGACAAGTACGAAACAGAAGATTTGATGAATTATATCAAAGATGGAACTGATGATAGAATTTATGCTATAGCAGAATTAATAAGAAGAAATATAGACATAGGACTCATCAATCAAACTACTAAAATAGATATGTTTTTCTTAGAAAAAATTAAAAATATTGTAAAAGCAGAAAAGTTGTTAGAACAAAATATTGGAGATATAGAAGTTCTAAAACAAGTTAAAAAAATGGGATTTAGCGACAAATATATCGCAAAAGTATGGAAAAAAACAGAAGAAGAAATTTATTTATTAAGAAAAAAAGAAAACATCTATCCAGTTTATAAAATGATAGATACTTGTAGTAGTGAATTTGAAAGTTATGTACCTTATTTTTATTCTACTTATGAGGATGAAAATGAATCTATTGTCAGCAATAAAAAGAAAATAATTGTATTGGGAGCAGGACCAATCAGAATAGGACAAGGTGTAGAATTTGATTACTCCACGGTACATGCTATCAAAACGATTAAAGAAGCAGGTTATGAAGCAATTATTATCAATAATAATCCAGAAACAGTATCAACAGATTATACAACGAGTGATAAATTGTATTTTGAACCATTAACCGTAGAAGATGTTATGAATATTATTGACTTAGAGAAACCAGAAGGAATTATCGCCGCTTTAGGAGGGCAAACAGCAATTAACTTAGCAGAATCACTTTCAAAATTGGGTGTAAAAATTATTGGGACAGATGTAAATGCAATCGAAAAAGCAGAAAATAGGGATGCTTTTGAAAAAGTTATGGAAAAATTAAAATTATTACAACCTAAAGGAGAAGCGGTAACAAATATAGAAGATGGAATTAAGGTGGCAGAGGAAATAGGTTATCCTGTTTTAGTAAGACCAAGCTATGTATTAGGTGGAAGAGCCATGCAAATTGTTTCTAACAGAAAAGCTTTAGAGAAATACTTAAAAACAGCCGTAGAAGTCAATAAAAAACAACCAGTTTTAGTAGACAAATATATTATTGGAAAAGAGCTAGAAGTAGATGCTGTATGTGACGGGAAAGATGTATTTGTGCCAGGTATTATGGAACATGTTGAAAAGACAGGTATTCATTCAGGGGATAGTATTAGTATTTATCCAACCTTTAGTGTCAGCGAAAAGGCAAAGCAAACCATATTAGATTATACCGTAAAACTTGGATTAGGGATTGGAATTGTTGGATTATATAATATTCAATTTATCGTGGATAAAGAAGAAAATGTATATGTAATAGAAGTAAACCCAAGGTCATCAAGAACAGTACCGTTTATCTCAAAATCAACAGGATATTCTTTGGCAGATATAGGAACTTTGGTTATGCTTGGAAAAACATTAAAAGAACAAGGAATAACAGAGGTTTACCCAAAAGAAAAAGAAAAATGGTATGTGAAAGCACCAGCCTTTTCTTTCTCCAAATTGAATGGATTAGATGCTTGCCTTTCACCAGAGATGAAATCAACAGGAGAGGCCATAGGTTATGATAAAAAATTGACAAGAGCTCTATATAAAGCGCTTCAATCTTCTGGTATGCATTTAGCAAATTACGGAACTATCTTTTTAACCATAGCGGATAAAGATAAAGAAGAAGCACTTCCTTTAATCAGAAGATTTTATAATTTAGGATTTAATATAGAAGCCACTCAAGGCACTGCTAAATTTTTAAAGGAACATGGTATTCGAACAAGAGTGAAAAAGAAAATTAGTGAGGGTAGTGAAGAAATATTAGAGTCAATACGAAAGGGGTATGTCAGTTATGTGATTAATACAATAGATATTGATGCTATTGACGAAGAGGCAGATGGTGCTTTAATTAGAAGATGCACTGTTGAAAATAATATTCCAATATTTACAGCATTAGACACGGTAAGAGTATTACTAGATGTGTTAGAAGAAATTACCCTTGGTATTTCAACGATTGATGAATAATTCATTAAAGTTAAAAAGAATACTTGAAAAGTATTCTTTTTTGGTATAGAATGGTATTGTCTTTGGGAAAAAGGAAATACTATAAAAGAGGAAAAACAAAAAAGAAAAGGAAGAATCAAGGGGGAAAAATAATTATAATTTTGACTGTGTCAAATTTTAATTTTTTTCAACTAGATTTGTGTCTGAAAAGAAAGGAATGTGTTGAAAAATGAATAAAAAAACAGTAAAAGATATCGATTTAAAAGGAAAGAAAGTATTAGTTCGTTGTGACTTTAATGTACCAATGGACGAAAATCAAAACATAACAGACAACACAAGGATTGTAGCAGCATTACCAACGATAAAATATTTATTGGAAAATAACTGTGCCATTATCTTATGTTCTCATTTAGGAAGACCAAAAGGAGAATTTAAACCAGAATTTTCTTTAAAGCCAGTAGCAAAAGAATTAGCAAACTTATTAGGAAAAGAAGTTATTATGGCAAATGATGTCATTGGAGAAGATGCAAAATCAAAAGCTAAAGAATTACAAAATGGACAAATTATGTTATTGGAAAATGTAAGATTTCATAAAGAAGAAACAGACAATGACCCAGAATTTGCAAAAGAACTAGCTAGTATGGCAGAAATCTATGTAAGTGATGCTTTTGGTTCTACGCATAGAGCACATGCCTCAACAGCAGGAGTAGCAGAATATCTACCAGCTGTATCAGGATTTTTAATTGAGAAAGAACTACAATTTTTAGGAAATGCAATATCCAATCCAGAAAGACCATTTGTAGCCATCTTAGGTGGAGCAAAAGTTTCTGACAAAATAGGAGTTATCGACAATTTGTTAGAAAAAGTGGATACACTAATAATTGGAGGAGGAATGGCATATACATTCTTTAAGGCACAAGGATATGAAATTGGAGATTCTATATGTGAATTAGATAAATTGGAGCTAGCAAGAGATTTAATGAAAAAAGCGAAGGAAAAAGGTGTCAAATTAATGCTTCCTATTGATACAAAAATAGGAAAAGAATATAAAGCAGATACGGAAAGCAAAACTGTAAAATACACTGAAATTCCAGAGGGATGGGAAGGTTTGGATATAGGAGAAGAAACCATAAAAGCCTATACAGAAGAATTGAAAACAGCAAAAACAGTTATATGGAATGGTCCACTTGGTGTATTCGAATTTGAACAATTTGCTGTCGGAACTAATAGTATAGCAAAAGCACTAGCTGAAATTGATGCAACAACTATTATAGGAGGAGGAGATTCCTCAGCAGCAGTCAAAAAAGCAGGTTTAGAGAATAAAATGACACATATTTCAACAGGTGGAGGAGCTTCCTTAGAATTCTTAGAAGGAAAAGCACTTCCTGGAATTAAATGCCTTTTAGACAAATAAAACAAATAGGGATAGGTCAAAAATGTAAATTTATATAGATAAAAAAGCGAAAAATAGAAGAAGAGATAGAAATAAAAAATAATTGAAAGGGAAAGGTGAATTATGAGAAAAAAAGTAATCGCAGGAAACTGGAAAATGAACATGCTTCCAAACGAAGCAATTCAATTTATTGAGGAATTAACACCATTGGTAAAAGACACACAAAACGAAGTAATATTATGTGTGCCATATACAGATTTATTCTATGCCCTATTAACAGCACAAAACACAAACATAAAAATTGGAGCTCAAAATATGCATTTCGAAGAAAAAGGAGCATATACAGGAGAAGTTTCAGGAGCCATGTTAAAAGCAATCAATGTGGAATATGTCATTATAGGACATTCAGAAAGAAGACAATACTTTAATGAAACCGATGAAACAGTAAACAAAAAAATCAAAGCCGCTTTTCAATATGGATTAAAACCAATTGTATGTGTAGGAGAAACACTAGAGCAAAGAGAAGCTGGAAAAACGGAAGAAATCATTACAAAACAAACAGAATTAGCATTAGAAGGATTAAGCGATGAACAAGTAGAAAACACAATCATAGCTTATGAGCCAATTTGGGCAATTGGAACAGGAAAAACAGCAACCAAAGAAGATGCCAATAATAGTATCAAAGCAATCAGAAACAAAATTGCTAAAATCTATGGACAAACGGTAGCAGATGGAGTTATAATACAATATGGTGGAAGTGTAAAAAGTACAAATGCCAAAGAGCTATTTGAAATGTCTGATATAGATGGAGGCTTAGTCGGAGGCGCAAGTTTAAAAGCAGAAGAATTTAGCAAAATAGTAAAATTTTAAAAGCACCTAAAAGAAAAGGATGGTAAAAAATGAAAGATAAACTAACGATGCTAATGATATTAGATGGTTTTGGAGATAATCCAAACGAAGATGGCAATGCCATAAAACTAGCTAACACACCTAATATAGATAAACTAATGAAAAAATATAGCACTACAGAAATTTATACAAGTGGTTTAGCAGTAGGACTACCAGAAGGACAAATGGGAAATTCTGAAGTAGGACATACCAACATTGGAGCTGGTAGAATTGTATACCAAGAATTAACTAGAATCACAAAATCAATCGAAGATGGTGATTTTTTTACGAATCCAGAATTTATAGCAGCTATTGAAAACTGTAAAAAATACAATTCTAAATTACACATTTTAGGATTAGTATCTGATGGTGGTGTTCACAGTCATAATAGGCATTTATATGGATTGTTAGAGATGGCAAAAAGAAGAGATTTTGAAAACGTATATGTACACTGTTTCTTAGACGGAAGAGATACTCCGCCAGCATCAGCAGAAGGATATATTATGAAATTAGAAGAAAAAATGCTTGATAAAGAAATTGGAAAAATTGCTAGCATATCAGGAAGATTTTATGCTATGGATAGAGATAAAAGATGGCAAAGAGTCAAAAAATGTTATGATGCTTTAGTAAATCGGAGAAGGAAATAAGGCAGGAAATACCATAAAAGCAATTGAAGATTCTTACCAAAAAGAAGTATTTGACGAATTTGTAGAACCAACTTTAATCTGTAATGGAGAAGAACCAATCGCAACAATAGAAAAACATGATTCTGTTATCTTCTTTAACTTTAGACCAGACAGAGCAAGAGAAATCACACGAGCTCTAGCAGATCCAAACTTTGATGAATTTGAAACCAAAAAAGATTTAGATTTATATTATGTATGCTTCACAAATTATGATGATTCAATGCCAAATGTGCATATAGCATTTAAAAAAGAAACACTACACAATACCTTTGGAGAATATATCAGCAAAAAGGGATATACCCAATTGCGTATAGCAGAAACCGAAAAATATGCTCATGTAACTTTCTTTTTTAATGGAGGAGAAGAAAAACAATATGAAGGAGAAGACAGAATTTTAGTGCCATCTCCAAAAGTAGAAACCTATGATTTAAAACCAGAAATGAGTGCTTATGAAGTTACTGACAAAGTAATAGAAGCAATTAAAAACGATAAATATGATTGCATCATACTAAACTATGCCAATACGGATATGGTAGGGCATACAGGAAGTTTAAAAGCTGCTATCAAAGCAGTAGAAGCAGTTGATGAATGTGTAGGAAAAGTGGTAGAATTAGTTGAAGAAAAACAAGGAAACATGTTAATAACAGCAGACCATGGAAATGCAGAGCAAATGATAGATTACAGTACAGGAGAGCCACATACAGCCCATACAACAAACCCTGTACCACTAATCCTAGTAACACCAGATGAAACCTTAAAACTAAAATCCGGAGGGAAACTAGCAGATTTAGCACCAACCATGCTAGATCTAATGAAACTTGAAAAACCAGAAGAAATGACAGGAGAGAGTTTATTAGATAAGGAATAAAAGGAATATGTTAAATCATACAAAAAAAGTAAAAGAAATATATGAAGACATACAACGAAAACTATTTTATATGATACCAGAGAAATGGGATGAATTGTATTTGTATAGTTCCATTTTTGATGAACCGGATAAAGAAGGAAAAACAGGTGAGTTGTTTTTCTATTACATTCCAAAAGGTATCTTTAAAAAGAAACCAGTTAATGTATATGAAATACCAGCCAAATTTAATTTAGATGAAAATCAATATTTTAGATTAGTAAAATTATTATATAATAAAATAAAGGAATTAAGACAAGAATTTCAAAAATCGGAAAGAAAAGAAATATGGACGAATCTAACTATGTCCATTCAAAATTTAAAATTTAAAGTAGAATATGACTACACAGACTTAAATAATAATGATTTTACAAGTTATGAAAGACATGTTATATGGCGTTATGAGAATTTGGGAATTGGTGAAGAACAAGTAAGCAAAGAGGACAAAGAAATTTTAAAACGATATTTGTTAGGTGCGAAAACTTTAGAAAGAAAAGAACACTATGATTCTGGTATTTATATTCAAGATATAGAAAATGTAATTGCTTATAGCACGGAGAACTATAATAGAACACAAGATGTAGAACAAGTAGTAGAAAATACAGAAAGGAAGCATAAAAATCAACTTTTATTATCAAAAGAAGAAATAGAAAAAATGAAAAATAAATAAGTTATTAAATTTTATATATATTTTTTAAAACAAATATAAAATGAAAAATAAAAGGTAGAAATGAAAGGAGAAATAAAATGATTTATTCAAAAGAATTAGAAGAAATGTGCTGTGTAACAAAAGGAGTAGACCATGGACCAGCACCAATTCCAGAAGAAGGAAAATGGGTAAAAGCAAAAGAAATTAAAGATATTTCAGGACTAACACATGGTATTGGATGGTGTGCACCTCAACAAGGAGCATGTAAATTAACTTTAAATGTAAAAGATGGAATCATTCAAGAAGCATTAATTGAAACAATAGGCTGTTCAGGAATGACACACTCAGCTGCTATGGCAGGAGAAATTTTAACAGGAAAAACATTATTAGAAGCCTTAAATACAGACTTAGTATGTGATGCTATCAATACTGCTATGAGAGAATTATTCTTACAAATCGTATATGGAAGAACACAAACAGCTTTCTCAGAAGGAGGACTTCCAGTAGGAGCAGGACTTGAAGATCTAGGAAAAGGACATACATCACAAGTTGGAACCATTTATTCAAGCTCATTAAAAGGACCAAGATACTTAAACCTAACAGAAGGATACATAGTAGAATTAGGATTAGACAAAGATGATCAAATCATTGGATACAAATATGTTCATTTAGGAAAAATGATGCAAAATATTAAAAAAGGAATCGACCCAATGGAAGCAATTGAAAAAGCTTCAGGTACTTATGGAAGATTTGATGAGGCTGTTAAGAAGATTGACCCAAGAGAAAATTAATTAAAATCAGCAATCTGCACATCATTTATATAAAAATAATTTAAGTAAATAGACCAGCTATAAAAAGTCAATAGAAAATTTAAAATTTCTCAAAAAATTTTTGATAAATAAGTAGGCATAAC
>CALXCE010000028.1 GCA_944386725.1 uncultured Clostridia bacterium | reverse complement strand
TTGTTATGCCTACTTATTTATCAAAAATTTTTTGAGAAATTTTAAATTTTCTATTGACTTTTTATAGCTGGTCTATTCTATTCCTAAATATTCGTTATAAGTAACTTCTCTGTCAATCACTTGCCCATTTTCTTTGATGTCAATAATACGATTGGCAACTGTTTGTGTTAATTCATGATCATGTGACGTGAATAAGATATTTCCGATAAATTTTTTCATTCCTTCATTAACAGATGTAATGCTTTCCATGTCTAAATGATTCGTTGGTTCGTCAAATATTAAAAAATTAGCTCCTGATAACATCATTTTGGATAAAACACATCTTACTTTTTCTCCTCCTGATAAAACTTTAACTTCTTTTAAAGCTTCGTCCCCAGAAAATAGCATTCTTCCTAGAAAGCTTCTTACATAAGTTTCGTCTGGGTCTTTTGAGTATTTTCTAAGCCACTGCGTTACATTTTCATCCGTATTAAATAAATAGTTGTTGTCTTTTGGAAAATAATTTTGTGTAATGGTTGTTCCCCATACCAATTCCCCTTCATCTGGTTCTAGCTCTCCTGCGATGATTTGGAATAATACGGTTTTAGCAATTTCGTTGTCTGCTAAGAAAGCAATTTTATCTCCTTGTTTTACATCAAATGATATTTTATCTAGTACTTTTACTCCTTCAACTGTTTTTGATATATTCTTCACTTGTAAAATTTCTTTTCCTGGCTCTCTATCTGGTTTAAAGTCTACATATGGATATTTTCTATTAGATGGTTTAATTTCATCTAATTCTATTTTTTCTAGTGTTTTCTTTCGAGAAGTTGCTTGTTTTGATTTAGAAGCATTTGCACTAAATCTGGCAATAAAATCTTGTAATTCTTTGATTTTTTCTTCTTTTTTCTTGTTCTGCTCTCTAGCTTGTTTTAAGGCCAGCTGACTAGATTCATACCAAAAATCATAGTTTCCTGGATATACTTTGATTTTTCCAAAATCTACATCTGCTATGTGAGTACAAACTTTATTTAGAAAGTATCTATCATGTGATACAACAATTACCGTGTTTTCAAAGTCCATTAAAAAGTCCTGTAACCAATTGATACTTTTTAAATCTAAGTCATTGGTAGGCTCGTCTAATAATAAAACATCAGGGTTTCCAAATAAACTTTGTGCTAATAAGACTTTTACTTTATCTTTAGCCTCGATTTCTTTCATTAATTTATAATGATTTTCTGGTATAATTCCTAAATCATTTAACAATATAGCTGCATCTGATTCTGCATTCCATCCATCTAATTCTGCAAATCTCTCTTCTAATTTTGCTGCCTTCATTCCGTCTTCTTCAGAAAAATCTGGTTTGGCATATATTTTATCTTTTTCTTTCATGATATCATAAAGTTCTTTATTCCCCATAATAACAGTATCTATGACAGAAAACTCTTCAAAAGCAAAGTGGTCTTGTTTTAAAATAGAAAGTCTTTCTCCTTTATCAATACTAACATCCCCTTTGCTTGGCTCTATCTCTCCTGATAAAACCTTAAGAAAAGTTGACTTTCCAGCACCATTGGCACCAATAATCCCATAGCAATTTCCTTTCCCGAATCGAATGTTCACGTCTTCAAATAATACTCTTTTACCAAACCTAACGGTAACACCATTTGCATGTAGCATATTATCTCCTCCTTGACTTTGCTATTATACACTATTTCCCATCCCTTTTCAAGAGGAAAAAGACACTCGTTTTCTTTATTTTATAAGTAAAAGAACATTATTAAAAAATCTAATTATTTTTTAATACTTACATATTCTACATTTTCCTATATAATAAAAAAGCACTATTTCTAATTGAAACAATGCTTTCTTATTAATACTTTTTTATATTACAATAAAAAACGTATTTATTTTTACAGTTTTACTTAAATTTAATCATCAAATAATAATTTAATTCCCCATAATCCAGATAAACCTACTAATCCATAAATAATTCTTGATATTAGAGTCATATTTTTGAATATAGCGTCTACTAAATTAAAATTAAAAAATCCTATTAATCCCCAGTTGATAGCTCCAATGATAATTAAAACCAAAGCTATTTTATCAATTACTTTCATATTTTTTCCTCCCTTAATTTTGTTGGTTGTTTTTATTATATGTTATTTTTTTTTTATTATACATTTTGTTGAAAAAATTTTCTTTTTGTGCTATTTTGTTTATATAAAAAAATTAAAAGAGGTATAACTATGAGAAGCAATTTTAGAAATCGAAAATCTAATAATAATAGTGATATAAATCGCAAAAAAAATGATAAGTATTTTATTATTTTCCTGTTGATTTTAACTGTTTTTTTAAGCTTTACTATCATTTTTTATCATTTTAAAAATAGGAATGAATCTCAAGACATTTCTACTGCCAATGTCAATAGTAACAACAATTCGGAATTAGTTAATTCCGAAAATCAGAAAGAAAAAGTGAACACTACTTTTACAATGACTGCTATTGGTGATGTTATGTGTCATAATACGCAATATTGGGATGCTTATAACCAAGAAACTGATACCTATGATTTTTCTTATGTATTTGAAAATATCAGTCACTACATTCAAGCTTCCGATATTTCAATAGGAAATTTAGAAACAAGTTTTGCTGGTAAAGAACGTGGATATAGTAATTATCCTACCTTCAATTCTCCTGATGCATTGGCTTATAATTTAAAAGATATAGGATTGGATATCATCTCGACGGCTGGAAATCATTGTTTAGATATGGGATTTAGCGGTTTATCTAGAACAATTGATGTTTTAGATGATGCTGGTCTTGCACATCTTGGGACTTATAAAACGCAAGAAGAACGAGATCAAGTTTTCATTACTGACGTAAAAGGTGTAAAAATAGCATTTATCAATTATACTTATGGAACGAATGGAATTCCTGTTCCTTCCGATAAAGAATTTTGCGTTAATTTAATCGATAAAGATTTAATAAAAAAAGATATTGAGTCTGCACAATCTCAAGATGTTGATATGATAGTAGCTTGTATGCATTGGGGAACCGAATATAGAACAACAGCGAACCCAGAACAAGAAGAATTAGCTGATTTCTTGTTTCAAAATGGCGTAGATGTTATTTTAGGAAATCATCCTCATGTATTAGAACCAATGGAAAAAAGAACCATTACTTTAGAAGATGGAACAACAAAAGACGGTTTTGTGATTTATGCTTGTGGTAATTTTATTTGCGATCAAAATGCTGAAAACACCAGAAATTCTATTATTTTGAATTTAACCATAACCAAACATTCCGATGGAAAAATTACAATTGATAAAGCAAATTACGTTCCTATTTATATGTATAAAGGAGCTTCTTCTAAGTTAAAAAGAATGAAAGTTTTAGATATTGAACAATCTATTCGTGACTATGAAAATGGTATCGATACTTCTATTGGGCAATCTACTTATCAAGATTTAAAAGTTCAACTTGAAAAAATAAAAAGTATTGTGGGAAATGAAATAAATTAGTAAATTGTAAAAAGAATAACAATAATTTTTAATTTTACTGTTATTCTTTTTTAATTTTTCTATTTTAACATATTTTTTCGATTCAACCACCAAGTAACAATTCCTGTCATTAATACAGCTATAAACACCATGATCACAAATCCCATTGGATTATTTTCAAATGGCAAGCTTACATTCATTCCCCAAAAACTTGAAATCATAGTAGGAACAGCTAATATAATGGTTACAGATGTTAAAAATTTCATCACTCCATTTAAGTTATTTGAAATGATAGAAGCATAGGCATCCATGGTTCCATTTAATATATCTCTATAAATTTGTGCCATTTCGATTGCCTGTCTATTTTCTATAATGGCGTCTTCTAGTATTTCTTCATCATCTTCATATAACTTGATAATTTTTCCTCTCATTGTTTTTTCCATAACAAGTTCATTTGACTTTAAAGAAGTTGTAAAATATACGAGACCTTTTTCTAAGCTTAATAATTTTAAAAGTTCCTTATTTTTCATTGAATTTTTTAAAATATATTCTGCTATCTCCGTTTCTTTATTGATTTGTTTTAAGTAACTTAAATAATACGAAGAATTTAAATACAAAATTTGAAAAATAAATCTTGTTTTCATATAGGTTTGGAAATTTTTTATTTTTTTCTTTTCAAAATCTTCTATTACTTTATTTTTCTTTAAGGATACGGTTATAAAAAAGTCATCTCTTACCACAATCATTCCTAAAGGCATAGTAGTATATACATCATTTTCTTCATTTTTTTCTATGATAGGAACATCTACTACAAAAAGTGTTGTATTGTCATCCTCTTCTTGGTCTATCCTAGCTTTTTCTTCATAATCTAAGGCATCACGAATAAAGTCTTCTTGAATATGAATGTTTTCACAAACTTTTTTTATCTCGCTTTCCGACGGATTTACTAAGTTAATCCATGCCCCTTTTTTAAACTCTTTAATTTCTTCAATTTTATTGGTTTCTACATCTGTATTATAAATTTTTAGCAAATCCATCACCCCTTTTTTCTCAACATTATTATTTTAGCCCTTTTCTTAACTTTTGTCAATTCTTTTTATGAGTTGACATAAGCTATTTTTAAGAAGAAAATTTAGAAATTCATTTATTTTATGAAAAACTATTGACAAGTGAGTAATCATTCAACTATAATAAAATTACAATTGAGTATACATTCAATTGTTTTATGAATATGATAGAATAGAAAGGAGAAAAAATGTCAAGAAACGAATTTATATGTGATTGTAACATCATTCACGAAGATATTGTAAAATCTACTTTAAAAAATATGGGAGATGAGGATTTATTTAATAAATTAGCAGAGTTTTTTAAAATATTAGGAGATACCACTAGAACAAAAATATTATTTGCCTTAGATCAAAATGAACTGTGTGTTTGTGATATAGCAAATGTATTGGGTATGAGCAAATCTTCTATCTCTCATCAGTTAGGAACACTTCGAAGAAGCGGTATTGTAAAATGTAGAAAAGAAGGAAAAGAAGTTTACTATATGTTAGATGATGACCATGTAAAGCAATTGTTTGAAGTAGGAATTGAACATATCGAACATAAAAAATAAGAACGGAGGTAATATCATGAAAAATACATTTAAGATAAAAGGATTAGATTGTGCAAATTGTGCAACACAATTAGAAAATGCCATTCAAAAAATAGAAGGAATCAAAAATACTTCTATCAGTTTTATGACGGAAAGATTAGTATTTGAATGTAACGAAGAAAAGAATGAAAAAATAATAAATCAAGTTAAAAAGGTTATAAAAAGAGAAGAACCATATGTGAAGATAGAAAAAATTTGAAGGGATGGTCAAAAATGAAAAAAAGAGTTATACAAATATTAATTGCCTTGCTACTATTTATGATTTCTCTCTTGATACCTTTTGAAAAAGTCTGGATTAACAATATCCTTTACATCCTTAGTTATATGATAGTGGGTTTAAAGATTGTTTGGAAAGCACTTAGAAATATTTCAAGAGGAAAAGTTTTTGATGAGAATTTTCTTATGACAATAGCAACCATAGGTGCTTTTGCTATAGGAGAATTTCCAGAAGCAGTGGCAGTTATGCTATTTTATCAAGTAGGAGAATTATTTCAAGATTATGCTGTTGATAAATCCAGAAAATCAATTGTAAGTTTAATGGACATTAGACCAGATTTTGCTAATGTGAAACGCGAAAATGAAATTTTAAAAGTTTCTCCAGATGAAGTAAAAATTGGTGAAACTATTTTGGTAAAACCAGGAGAAAAGATACCTTTAGATGGAAAAATTATAGAAGGAAATTCCATGTTAGATATGTCAAGTTTGACAGGTGAATCTCTTCCAAAAGAGGTAAACCCAGGAGATGAAGTACTAAGTGGTTGTATGAATCAAAACGGATTATTGACCATCAAGGTAGCTAAGGAATTTGGAGAATCAACCATTAGCAAGATATTAGATTTAGTCGAAAATGCAAGTAGTAAAAAATCAAAGTCTGAAAATTTTATTAGTAAATTTGCTAAATTTTATACTCCAATCGTTGTTTTGATAGCAGTCCTATTAGCTATTGTTCCACCATTTTTTTTAGGGTGGGCAACCTTTATCACTTGGCTATACCGTGCTTTAACCTTCTTGGTTGTATCTTGTCCATGTGCTTTAGTAATCTCTATCCCATTAGGCTTTTTTGGTGGAATTGGAGGAGCTTCTAAGATTGGAATACTAGTAAAAGGCAGTAATTATTTGGAAGCTTTAGCCAATACAGAAATTGTAGTTTTTGATAAAACAGGAACTTTAACTGAAGGAACCTTTGAGGTTCAAACAATAAAAGCAGTTGGAATTTCAAAAAACGAGCTGCTAAAACTTGTAGCACATGCAGAAAGTTATTCAAATCATCCTATATCACTATCTTTAAGAAAGGCTTATAACCAAGAAATAAATCCTAATTTCATTTCAAAAACAGAAGAATTATCTGGATTAGGTATTTTAGCTAAAGTAGAAGGAAAAGATATTTTAATTGGTAACGAAAAATTAATGGAGAAAAAGCAAATATCCTATACGAGATCTAATGAAATTGGGACTATTTTATATGTAGCAATAGAAGGAAAATATGCAGGATATATTGTGATAGCAGATAAAATCAAACCAGACGCTAAACAAACCATTCAAAATTTAAAAATAAATGATATTAAACAAACAATAATGTTAACAGGAGATAGGAAAATAATCGGAGAAAGTGTAGCAAAAGAATTAGGAATTGATAAGGTTTATACCGAATTATTACCAAGTGGAAAAGCAGAAAAACTAGAAGAAATCAAAAAGAAAAAATCAGAAAAAGGAAAAATAGCTTTTGTGGGAGATGGTATTAATGATGCGCCTGTTTTAGCATTGTCGGATATAGGAATTGCTATGGGTGGACTAGGATCAGATAGTGCAATAGAAGCTGCAGATATTGTTATTATGACAGATGAACCATCTAAAATAGTAAATAGTATTAAAATAGCTAAAAAAACAATACGAATTGTGAAACAAAATATTTTCTTTGCCATTTTTATTAAAATTGCTGTATTGTGTTTAAGTGCTTTTGGATTATCTACTATGTGGGAGGCTGTTTTTGCCGATGTGGGAGTTTCTGTTATTGCTATTTTAAACAGTTTAAGAGCTTTAAACGTAGAAAATAAAAAATCAATATAAACACAATTTTATATTGATTTTTTTGGTGCGCCATAGAGGGGTCGAACCTCCGACCGTCAGATTAAGAGTCTGCTGCTCTACCAACTGAGCTAATGGCGCATTTATTTACTTCAAACTTTTCTAATTATATTACCTTTTTTCCTTTCTGTCAATAGCTTTAGATGAATACAAAAAATCCCCAGAATTTTTCTAAGGATTTTGAATTATTTTTAATTACTTATTCCTTCCGTTTGTGTTGGTGTAGATTCTGGGTCTGTTGTCGTTGTATCATCTGGTTTACTTTCTTCTGAAGGATTAGACGTTGACGGCGGTTGAGTTGGCTGGCTTGGTGTATCATTTGTTGTAGTAGGAGGTGTACTTTGCGTTGTAGTCGTAGTCGTATTCGTTGTTCCCCCTTTTGTACCTTTTATTATAATTCTTGCCATAGCATCATAAGTATCTCTAGAAAGTAATGTGGTTGATATTACTTTTCCATTCAACATTTTAGTAATATAAGTTTCTGTTTTTAAACCATTCGCTCCTTTTTGCTTTACGGTTTCTGTTCCTACAGCGACAGTGGCATCTTCTTTGTATTGCGTTGTAAATGGAATGGTTGCTATTGTTTTTGTACTAAAACTAAAGGTATATTCATTCTCTTCTTTAATCCCATAGATAGATACCGTAGCAATTCCATTTCTAGCACTAGCAACAATTCTAACAGGATACTGTCTGGTATTTTTAAATTTAAAGTCTATCACTCCATATACCACCGTTGCATCTCTTCCTGCTGGTACATAAGAAGTAACAAATTGATGATTTCTTCTTTCTACAATTTCTAGGTTAGACATTAAAACAGCATTGTATAAAGTAGAAGATATTTGACAAATTCCTCCTCCGATGCCATCTACTACTTCTCCTCCTGAATATATTTTTCCGTTTCTATATCCAGCAGATGAAGTTCTAGGTCCTAATGTTTTATTATAAGAAAAGGTTTCTCCTGATAATACTACCTTTCCATTTATTTTTTGACAAGCAATTTGTAAATTAGTCGACCTATCTACATCACTTACATCATATCTAGTTGTAAAGGTCGCAAGTTGGTCTGGAAATGCTTCTGATCCAATTTGGTCAAGCGTTACTTTTGGTTTTGTTATGATAAGAGGAATGACATATTCTTCTTTATCTTCTTTCAACAATTCTCTTGCCGCTTCTAAATCAAAATCTATTCCTTCTACTTCTGGATAAACAGTAAATGGATCTTTGGTATAGTAGGCGTCTTGTACTTCTGTATATACTTCTTCATGTATTTTGTCAATATCAATTGGCTCTGGCTCTTTTTCTTGAACTGGTATTGGAATATAGTCTTCACTACTGTTAATATCCTTTAAATTATCCTTCACTTTATTTAGTAGTCCTTCTGTGTCAATTACAATTCCGGCTTTTCCTTTCGTTATAATTAATTCATCTTCTTCAATTGCATAACTAGACTCTATTATAACTCCTGGTAAACCAACGCCAATATCTTCTATTGTTTGTTTTGCAACATCTTCATTCAAAGTCATATTAACATCTATATTTTTCTTGCCTATTAATGTAAATAAAATATTATAATTATTCATAAAGATATTGTCTTCTTTTCCTACTAAATACGCTTCTTCAACTGCTTGTTCTACTTCATAGTTAACTTCCATTAAAGTTGGATTTAGTGTAGTTTCATAATCTTCATACTGAATACCAATTTCCTTTTCCATTTTTTCTTGATAAATCGCCTTTATCTTGGCTGTTGCTTCTTCTTTAGATAATCCTGAAACATCTATCCCTGAAATGGAAATACCACTTATTATTTTTTCGTTATTTATATTAACTAAGGCAAAAATAGTTGAGACAAAAATAACAACCACTATCACAATTACTATCATAGAAGGTATGAACCATTTTTTTCTTCTATACTCATTTGGATTCATATCTTTTAAATCTTTTTTTACCTTTTTTGATTTTTCCTTCACTTTTTCAAATTGCTTATCTTTTTCATTGTTTTCTTTCTTATCATTTTCTATTTTTACATCCTCTTTTTTTTCGACCAATTCTTCTTGTTCTTTCATGTCTTTTTCCTCCGAATTCTCCTTTACTAGTTCTTTCATAACAATATTCCCCTTTTTATCAATCTAATTAAATATTACCATAAACTAGCTTATTTGACAACTATCTTTTGATAAATTATCTATTTCATACTATGCTTTTAATATTTTATTATTCCTTTTAGACAAAATTTTTGATTTTTTTAAAATTTTTTTGTAAAAATACTTGAACATTGTAGAAATTAATATTATAATGTTGACAGCAAAAGATAAATAAGGAGAGAAATGACATGGAGCTAACAAAAAATATATTTTTTAATACCGATAAATTAGTTGAAAACAGCAAGGTAAAAATATCCTATATTGGGAAACTTTTTCAAGATGCTTCTGAAGAAGTTTTTATTCATTATGGATTCGGATTGGGTTGGAATAATGTAAATGATATAAAAATGGAAAAAACAGATTTAGGCTTTCAAGCAGAAATCAAATTAGGTGAAGGAGATACCTTTAATTTCTGTTTTAGAAATGAAAATAACTGTTGGGATAATAACAATGGTCAAAATTATATTTTCCCATTAGAAAAAGTACAAAATGAATTATTAGTTTTAGAAGACGAGCCAGTTGCATTGGGTTCCGCTAAAAAATTAAGAAGATCTTATTTATGGAGTAAAAAAGTTCGTTTAGCTGTTTATAAACTAATTACTTATCTACCAAAAATAATTTCTGGGAATTATAAAAGAAAGATATCAAAAAGTGAAAATTAATCTTATAAAAAACGACTTAAAAAAGTCGTTTTTTTATGTAATAACCCAGCCTCCATTAATAGAAATAATTTGTCCTGTTGTGTAATCATCCTCTATTAACCATTTTACGCATTTGGCAATATCCTCTACTTGTCCTATTCTTTCTAATGGTATTTCTTCTTTTATTTGTTCTAATTCTTCTTGTAAAAATTTGTGATTCATTTTTGTGTCAATTATTCCTGGTGCAATTGCATTTACTCGAATGTTAGATGGTCCTAATTCTTTTGCTAGTGCTTTTGTCATTCCATTTATTCCAGCTTTCGATATAGAATATAAAACCTCTAAAGATGCCCCAACAATTCCCCATATAGATGATATATTGATGATGCATCCTTCTTTATTTTGTACCATATTAGGTACTACTTCTTGTGACATTACAAAAGCAGAATATAAATTAGTATTAATTACTTTATTCCAATCTTCATCTGTTTCCTCTGTAAATAATTTATATTCACTAACACCTGCATTGTTAATTAAAATATCTATTTTATGATATTTATTTAAAGTAAATTGTATCAATTTCTTAGCTTCTTCTCTATTAGCTATATCAGATTTTACTATATCTATTATTATATTTTCTTTTTTTAATTCTTCTTTTAACTCGATAGCTTCTTTTTCAGAATGGTTGTAATTAGCAATTACCTTTATATTACTTTTGGCTAATTGTTTTGCGATTTCTCTTCCAATTCCTCTAGATGCTCCTGTTACTATGGCAACTTTTTCCATATTTTAATCCATTCCTTTCTTAAGGCACAAATCTGTAGCCTTCACATCTCTTTTTATTCCTTTTAATGTTACTAAATTATTTCATATAACTATTATACAGAGTTTTCTCTTTTGTTTCAATAGTTTTCAAGACAAAAACTAGAAAGCCAGCAATTAAGAGCTTTCTCAAATTTTAGATTGAAGTTTTTTAAAATATTAAACGTTCGCTTGTTTTTTATTGTATATTATTGTAATATAATAGCAACCTTTCGCTTGAAAAGGCCAGTCTTTTCCTCAAAGGCGGAAAGAGGGTACTACACATGTCTATCGGTGATGCAATTCTTTGTTTAGTTGATAAACTGCTAAATGAAAGAGAAAAAGTCGTTACACTTGAACTTTCACAACAGTTTCAACAAATCGAAGATAAGCAATTAGACAACGACTAAATTATGTAGTAATACATAAGTTGATAGAGTAGATTTCGCGGTCTACTCTATTATGATATAAAAAAAGTATGTGCATTCGCGGATACACATACATTCTACAAATATCTATGGGTATTAGACATTCTTATTATGTACTTAAATAATAACATATTCTTAATGCTTTGTCAAATGAAATTTCAAAAAGATAGTGTAAAATGGTTTCGGAATATACAAAAAGAAAGTCCCTTGATATAATAAATAAAACAAAAAAACAATATCA
>CALXCE010000027.1 GCA_944386725.1 uncultured Clostridia bacterium | reverse complement strand
GAATTTATGAAAAATATAGAAATAAGGAATTGCCCTGAACATTCCTCATTTTCCTACTTAACAATTTCTATTTCTCGTTCCAATCAAGCGGTAATTTTAAAAATTTAACCATCTTTACCCCAAGGGCTGGCATCACATGATGAAAAAAACCGAAACTTAAATATAACAATAAAATGTCATATACTTTATGTTTCATTTATATTATCGATGATATCTTTGCATTCTTTCCAACTAGTTACTTTTAGACAATCATATTCTAACTCCAATTTTTTGGCTATTTCTTTTGTTTTATCTGTTGATTTTAAGTCTGCTATCATAATGTTTTTTAAGTAATCTTCTTTACCATATAATATCTTAAATAAAGTAGAACGTAAAAAACCTTCTATCTTTTCTTCTTGATTTTTAACCGCTATAATTAGATAAATTCCATCAGATTGAAGTTTTGTGTATGTAAATATATTGATTATATTTTTTATAATTTCAAATAAACCATAAAGGGCTAGTGTCCAAAATATGGTATTTAGTATAAATTCCATTTGATTGCCTCCTATGGTTTATTATATGATGAAAAAATAAAAAAGCCACCATATTGGTGGATTTTTTACTAAATAAGTTGTAATATTGCGACTTCTGCTCCGTCTCCTCTTCTAGAGCCTACTTTGATAATACGTGTATATCCTCCTACATTTTTATCACTATACTTTGGAGCTATTTCATTGAATAATTTTGATGGTAAATCAATATTATTTCCTTCACTATCTTTTACTTTATTCAATTTTCTCATCATTTTTCTTCTAGCATTTAATCTAGTCGGCATATCTTTTTGTTTTTTTTCAGTAGTTTCTTCTTTTACTACTTTTAGATATTCTTTACCATTTTTGCTTTTTACTAATTGAGTTTCTTTGTTACCTTTTGCATCTAATTTAGCTTTTACAACTTTAACTTCTACTGTTTCAAAATTGTCTTTTTCTTTGATAGCAAGTGCTATTAAGCTATCTGCAATAGATTTTACTTCTTTTGCTCTGCTTAAAGTTGTTTCAACTTTTCCATACATGATTAAATCTGTTGTTAAACTTTTTAACATTGCCATTCTGATATCTGTTGTTCTGCCTAATTTTCTATTTATAGCCAATTTTTTCACCTTCCTTTAACTCTAAATTGTTAGGGGACACTTCTTTTCTTTGGGTAAATTCTCTAAGGATAAGAAATATACCCTACTCTTGTGAATTAGTGTTCACTCTTCTTATAAATTTCTATATTTATTCGTCTTCCTTTGCAAAATCTAATCCTAATGAATGTAATTTTGCTGTTACTTCATCAAATGATTTCTTACCTAGATTTCTTACTTTCATCATATCTGTTTCAGATTTATTCGTTAAATCTTCAACCGTAGCAATTCCTGCTCTCTTTAAACAGTTAAAAGATCTAACAGATAATTCTAATTCTTCAATAGACATTTCTAGTACTTTTTCTTTCTTGGATTCTTCTTTTTCAACCATAACTTGCGTATTTTTTGTAGCTTCTGATAAATCAATAAATAATTCCAAATGTCCTGTCATGACTTTAGCTGCTAAGCTTAAAGCTTCGTGGGCTTTTAGGCTTCCATCTGTCCATACTTCAATCACCAATTTATCATAATCTACCATTTGTCCAACTCTAGTATTGTCCACTTGGTAGTTAACTTTTTTAACTGGTGTATAGATAGAATCGATTGGAAGTACAGATATGTCTTGATTTGTTTTCTTATTTTTGTCAGCTGAATTATAACCTCTTCCTCTATCTGCTATCATTTCTATTTTTAAGCTTCCACCTTCAGAGATAGTAGCTATATGTAAATCAGGGTTTAAAACTTCAACAGTTCCATCAGTAATGATGTCTGCTGCTGTAACTTCTCCTTCACCCTTAACATCAATTCTCAAAACCTTCTCTTCGTTTTCATCAAATTTTAATCTAACATTTTTTAAGTTAACTATAATTTCTGGTACATCTTCTACTATGTTTGGAATGGTAGAAAATTCATGTAGTACTCCATCTATTTTTACACTTGTTATGGCACATCCTGGAAGTGATGAAAGTAAAATTCTTCTTAAAGAGTTTCCAATTGTTACTCCATAACCTCTCTCTAATGGTTCACATACAAATTTTGCATAATTATTTGTATCGTCAACCTCTAGACATTCAATATTTGGCTTTTCAAATTCTATCATTTTTACCTCCTAATATTTCAAAAAATTATTATTTTGAGTAAAGCTCTACTATTAAATGTTCTTCGATTGGAATATCAATATCCTCTCTAGATGCTAATCGGATGACTTTTCCACTTAATTTCTCACTGTCTTTTTCTAGCCATGCTGGAACTGGTCTTTTACTTGATTCTTCTACATTTATTTTGATAGTAGCGTTGTCTTTTTTATTTTCTCTTACGGTAATAACATCTCCTGTTTTTACTAAATAAGATGGAATATCTACTTTTTTACCATTTACTTCGAATTGTGCATGGTTTACAAATTGTCTTGCTTGTGCTCTAGATGTTCCAAATCCTAATCTATAAACAACATTGTCCAATCTACTTTCTAATATTTGCAATAAGTTTTCACCTGTTACACCTTTTTTATTAGAAGCCATTTCAAAATATTTCCTAAATTGTTTTTCTCCAACTCCATAATATGCTTTTGTTTTTTGTTTTTCTCTTAATTGTGTTCCGTATTCAGAAAGTTTTGCTCTTTTTTGTCCATGTTGTCCTGGTGCATAGTTTCTTCTAGAGATACTACATTTATCTGTATAACATCTCTCACCTTTTAAGAACAATTTTTGTCCTTCTCTACGGCATCTACGACATTGCTCGTCTTTATATCTTGCCATTTTCTTACTCCTTTCTTAACCTTTCGTTTTATCTATCTTTATACTCTTCTTCTTTTTGGTGGTCTACAACCATTATGTGGTATTGGTGTTACGTCTTTGATGCTACTTAATTCAAGCCCTGCTGTTTGAAGTGCACGAATAGCCGCTTCTCTACCTGAACCAGGTCCTTTGACAAACACTTCTACCGTTTTTAATCCATGTTCCATAGCAGCTTTAGCAGCTGTTTCTGCTACTTGACCTGCTGCATATGGTGTGCTTTTTCTAGAACCTTTGAATCCCAATTCTCCAGCACTTCCCCATGAAATTGTATTTCCTTGTGTATCTGTAATTGTAACGATTGTATTATTAAAACTAGAATGAATATGTGCTGCACCTTTTTCAATGTTTTTTCTATTTCTTCTAGCTACTTTTTTTGTTGTTACATTTTTAGCCATTTTGCTTTTTTCCTCCTCTATCCAAAATTTAAATTCTGAATTTTCACTTTTTAATATTTAATTACGCTTTTCCTTGCTTTTTATCAAATTAATAAAAAGTTGTTTTTTCACTATCTTGTAAAATTGATTAAAAATAGTAAGATGTGTATTTTTGATATTTATTACAAGGTAAAGGCATACAATGGTACGTCCAAGTTTGTAATAAATATCGAAAATGTGCAGACTGCTACTTTTAATTAATTTTATACTTTTTTTGTCTTACTAACCAACTTTCTAGGACCTTTTCTAGTTCTAGCATTTGTCTTAGTTCTTTGACCTCTTACTGGAAGACCTCTTCTATGTCTTAGACCTCTGTAGCATCCTATTTCCGTAAGTCTTTTGATATTAAGAGCAACTTCTCTTCTTAAGTCACCTTCTACTGTGTATGATTCATCCATAACTTTTCTAATATCATTTACTTGGTCATCTGTTAGGTCTTTTACTCTAGTATCTGGATTAACACCAGCTTTTTCAAGAATTTTTCTAGAACTAGATACTCCTATACCATATATGTAAGTAAGTCCTATTTCAACTCTCTTTTCTTTCGGTAAATCTACTCCTGCTATACGAGCCATATTTTTTTGCACCTCCAAAATATAATTAATTGTTTTTTATTTGTTTGTCTTAAAACGCTTTAAAGGTGAAATGCTACTGGTGTTTACCCCAGTCTCTTTAAAGTTTTAAAACTATATATAAACACAAATTCGATATGTAATCCTTTTTGGATTCACAGCCGCTACCTAATTTGTGTTATGAACAAATTTAAGCATTAACCTTGTCTTTGTTTATGTTTAGGGTTTTCACAAATAACTCTAGTTACCCCTTTTCTTTTTATGATTTTACATTTATCACACATTTTTTTTACTGATGGTCTTACTTTCATTTTTTGCACCTCCTCTTTTTGATAACAGGGGACATATCTTATCTTTTGGTCTATCCATTTTGGGCTGAGGAATGTTCCTCTACCCTTTACAATTAAGTATTTTTTGTTTTTTCAGTCCTCTGTATTATATATAAATATTGGGGTTAATTTTCTATTTTTTTATTTTGCTCTCCAAGTAATTCTTCCTCTTGTTAAATCGTAAGGCGATAATTCAACCTTTACTTTATCTCCTGGTAGAATTTTAATATAGTTCATTCTCAATTTTCCAGATATGTGAGCTAATATTTGATGTCCGTTTTCAAGTTCCACTTTGAAATTTGTATTTGGTAAGGCTTCTACAACTGTTCCTTCTACTTCTATAACATCCTCTTTTGCCAATTTTTTTCCCTCCTTAAAGAGCTTTTTATGATTTTAGAGCAAAATATCGCTATTTTGCATAATAACTATTAGATTATACATCACTTTCAAAGCATTGTCAATATTTCTGGCTCTTTTTCTGTAATTAAAATTGTATTTTCATAATGTGCTGCCAAACTACCATCTTCTGTAATAATTGTCCAACCATCCTCTAATTCTAGAATATTTGGTTTTCCTGCTATTACCATAGGTTCTATTGCTAGTGTCATGCCTGGTTCTAGACGAATTCCTCTTCCTGGTTTCCCATAGTTAGGTATTCCTGGATCTTCATGCATTTCTTTTCCAATGCCATGTCCTTGAAATTCTCTTATGACTGAATATCCTTGTGAATGTACATATTCTCCAATTGCATGACATACATCCCCGATTCTATTTCCTGCTTTTGCATATTGAATTCCTTCAAAAAAGGCTTGCTTTGTTACTTTTACTAATCTTTCCGCTTCTTTTGAGGCTTTTCCTATAAGAAAGGTTCTTGCTGCATCACCATTGTATCCATTTTTTAAAGCAACGGTATCAATACTTACAACGTCTCCTTCTTTTATGATTCTATTTTTAGATGGAATTCCATGAATTACTTCATCATTAATAGAAATACAAAGAGTAGCTGGAAAAGGTGGCACTCCTCTGATTCCGATATCATATCCTTTTTCTGCCGGAATGGCTCCTAGGCTTCTCATTTTTTTTTCTGCTATTTGATCTAATTCCCAAGTTGACATTCCTGGCTTTATCTTTTTTTCTAATTCTTGATATGTTAGTGCAACAACTTTACATGCTTCTCTCATTAACTCGATTTCTTTTTTCGATTTAATGGTTACCACTTCAATCCATCTCCCTTTAATTCAATTTTCTAATTTTTTCAAGGAGTATCCCCTTAATTGTTTTTAATTGATTTTATGATGTCTTCTGCTACATCTTTTCCCATTCGATTAATCGATGTACTTACTGTTTCTGCTTTTAAAACACCTTTGGCTTGATAATATTCTACTAATGGACTGGTTTGATTTTCATAAATTTCTAATCGCTTATTAATAGCTTCTGGATTAGAGTCATCTTCTCTTTGTTTCAATTTAGAACCACACTTGTCACAAATTCCTTCTACTTTTGGTGGATGGAGTTTTATATTATAAGTAGCCTTGCAGTCTTGATTGGTACATACTCTTCTTGTTAACATTCTATCAATCAATTCCTCTTTTGGTGTTAGTAAATTAATAACCAAATCTACTTTCTTTCCCAATTCTTGCAAAATCTCATCTAATTTTTCTGCCTGCTGTATGGTTCTTGGAAATCCATCTAAAATAGCTCCTTCTTGTGCATCTTCTTTTTTTAAGCGATTGATTACCATAGGAACTGTTATTTCGTCTGGTACTAATTCGCCTTTTGCCAAGTATTCATTGGCTTTTACTCCTAATTCTGTTTTTTCACTAATATTTTTTCTAAAAATGTCTCCTGTTGATATTTGTGGCCATCCCATTTGTTGACTTATTAATCCTGCTACTGTTCCTTTTCCCGTTCCTTGTGCTCCTAACATTATAATTACCATATAAACCACTCCTCTAATAAAATTTCAGATTATTTTCTTACATAACTAATAATCTTTATCCTATTTATCAAATAATATATTAAATAAACAGGATAAAAACTACTAAGGTTGCCAAAAGGAATAATCCTCTTTGGCAACTTTTTTAGTTATTCTAAGAATCCTTTATAGTGTCTCATTGCTAACTGAGACTCTAATTGTTGTACTGTTTCTAAGGCAACACCTACAACGATTAATATAGATGTACCACCGAATGCAATACTTCCTAATTCCTCTGGTAAAAATTTCATAAGCATTGGCAGAATTGCTATCAATGCTAAGAAGAAACCTCCAAACCATGTTAATTTTGATATGATAGATGACAAATATTCTGTTGTTGGTTTACCAGCTCTAATGCCTGGTATGAATCCACCATTTTTCTTAATATTATTAGATACTTCTGCTGGATTAAAAGTAGCATATGTATAGAAAAATGTAAATCCTACAATTAATAATAAGTAAACAAGAGCATTTGCCAATGAATATCCCCAATCTACATTAGTTGTAGAGGTAGCAATTGAAAAGTTATATAGCCCTGCTAAAAATCCCGTTTGA
Source organism: uncultured Clostridia bacterium (assembly GCA_944386725.1). GTDB lineage: Bacteria > Bacillota > Clostridia > TANB77 > CAG-508 > CAG-269. Next base: position 4,906 of record CALXCE010000027.1, on the reverse strand, counting down.
TTTGCTATATCTGGTACAAAAATTTGAATAATCATAGCAGGAAATGTCATAAAAGATGAAGCAAAGATAACTGGCATTACACCTGCCATAGCAAGTTTTAATGGAATATGTGTACTTTGTGCACCAACCATTTTTCTTCCTACGACCTTTTTAGAATATTGTACTGGTACTCTTCTTTCAGCTTGTTGTACAAATACAACTCCTGCTACTAAAATAATTGCTCCTATAATAATACCTAGTGATGCTAATAAACCTGTTGTTGAGAATTCTCTTACTATTGGGTTTTCTGAAACAATTGGCATAATTAAATTCCATGTTGTTGTTATAAGACTTGGTAAACCAGAAATAATACCAATAAAGATTAATAGTGAAATACCATTCCCTACACCTTTATTTGTAATTTGATCTCCAAGCCACATTAAGATTGATGTACCTGCTACTAATCCAACTACAACTAAAGCACCTGTTAAAAAAGTGTCATCAACAAATATTCCACTTGATCTATAGGCAAAATAAATACCGATTGATTCTACTAAAGCAAGTACTATTGTTAACATTTTTGTGTATCTATTAATTTTCTGTCTTCCTTCTTCTCCACCTTCTTTAGTTAGTCTTTCTAATGAAGGTATAATCATTGCTAACAATTGGATAACAATTGAAGCAGTGATATATGGACTGATTGACATAGCAAAAACAGAAAATCTCGAAAAAGCGCCTCCGGAAATCATATCAATTAATCCTGCAATACCTTGTGTATCACCCATAGCTTCATTTAATGCTATGCTATCTACTCCAGGTACAGTTATATAACATCCTAATCTAAATACAACGATTAGTAATAGTGTATATAATAATCTTTTTCTTACATCAGGTGTTGAAATAGCATTTTTGATTGTTTTAAACAATTAAATCACCTCAGCCTTTCCGCCTAAAGCTTCGATTGTTTCTTTTGCTTTTGCTGTAAATCTTTTTGCTTTTACATTTAATTTTTTCTCTAATTTTCCTGTTGCTAAAACTACAATTCCATCATCTACTTTTCCAATAATTCCTTCTTCTAATAAAGATTCTGCTGTAACATCTGTAGCTTTAGATTTATTTAACATTTTTAGCGTTACTTCTGTATAATTTTTACTATGTATGTTGGTAAATCCTCTTTTTGGTAATCTTCTATATAATGGTGTTTGACCACCCTCAAAACCTCTTCTTACGCCTCCGCCACTTCTTGCTTTTTGTCCTTTATGTCCTCTTCCTGATGTTTTACCATTTCCAGAAGCGATTCCGCGTCCTACTCTATTTCTTTTCACTTTACTTACAGTTGGTTTTAATTCATTTAGTTTCATTTTGTACTTTGCACCTCCTTTAATTAATGGCAGGGAACACTTTTTATAATTAGTGTCTCTCCCTTTTTTTATTCTCTTATAAAATGTCTTCTACCTTTTTACCTCTTTTTTTCGCTACTTGTTCTACTGTTTGCATTGCTTTTAGTCCTTCAATGGTAGCATAAACAACGTTTCTTGGGTTGTTGGTTCCAATAACTTTTGTTCTTATGTTTTTATATCCAGCCAATTCCATAACTGGTCTAACACTTCCTCCTGCTATAATACCAGTACCCACAGCAGCTGGTTTTAACATGACTTTAGCACTTCCAAAAATTCCAACATATTCATGAGGCACTGTTGTATTAACAATTGGCACTTCAACTAAGTTCTTTTTAGCTTCTTGAATTGCTTTTTTAATAGCATCTGGAACTTCTGCTGCTTTACCATTTCCAACACCCACACGACCGTTTTCGTCTCCTACTACTACTACAGCACTAAATCTAAAAGTTCTACCACCTTTAACAACTTTAGCAACTCTATTAATAGCAACAACTTTTTCTTTTAATTCATTTTTTTCTTCCATAGGTTCTTGTTAATCCTCCTTACTTAAAACTTCAATCCGCCTTCTCTTGCAGCTTCTGCTAATTCTTTAACCACTCCGTGATAAATGTATCCACCACGGTCAAAAACTACTGTTTCAATTTTCTTATCTTGTGCTTTTTTAGCAATTAAAGTTCCTAATTCTTTAGCAGCTTCTTTATTGGCATGTTTTGTTTTTATTTCTTTATCTAATGTTGAAGCTTGAACTAATGTATTCCCTGCAACATCATCAATAATTTGTACATATAAGTTTGTATTACTTTTATATACAGTTAATCTTGGTCTTTCTACTGTTCCAGATATTTTTCTTCTAACACGAATATGTCTTCTTGTTCTTTCCGTTTTTCTATCTGTCTTTTTAACCATTTCTATTACTCCTTTCTGATTCATTAAAATGTATTCAAATCAAAATTGGTATATTGTGCATTTTTGTTAAGTTGATTATATGGAAGTTTCATAAACTCAGCAAAAATGTGCAAGATGCCGATTTTCATTTGAATTATTTTCCGGTTTTACCTTCTTTACGTCTAATAACCTCATCAGCATATTTAATACCTTTACCTCTATATACCTCTGGTGGTCTTTTGGTTCTAATAACTGCTGCTGTTTGACCAACTAATTCTTTATCAATTCCTTTTACAATAATCGTATTTGGGTCTGGAACATCAAAAGTAATTCCTTTTGGTGCTTCAAAGATAACTGGATGTGAGTAACCTACAGTTAAATTCAAATTATTTCCCTGTTTTGCAACTCTATATCCAACACCATTAATTTGTAATTCTTTACTATAGGTACTGGTTACGCCAATAATCATATTATTAATTAATGTTCTTGTTAAACCATGTAAACTTCTGTTAGCTGGTTCATCATCTTTTCTTGTAACTTTAATTTTGTTTTCTTCCATTTCAATAGAAATATTTTTATGTATTTCTCTTTCTAATGTACCTTTTGGCCCTGTTACAGTGATGTGTTGCCCATCTATTTTTACTTGTACTTCTGATGGTACTGTAATAGGTTTATTTCCTATTCTTGACATGTTAGGTTTTCCCTCCTTATTCTTTTTTAATGTTTATAATCTCTACTTCTGCATCTACCAAATATAAGCTAATACTTCTCCACCAATTCCTAATTCTCTAGCCTCTTTATCTGTTTTTAATCCTTTTGATGTAGAAATAATTGCAATTCCTAATCCATTTAATACTTTTGGTAATTCATCTTTTGAAGCATATACTCTTAGTCCTGGTTTACTAATTCTTTTTAAACCATCAATTACTCTGGTTCCTTTTTCATCATATTTTAAAGTAATTCTTATGATTCCTTGTGTATCATCTTTGATTTCTTCAAAAGATTTTATATATCCTTCTTTAAATAGAATTTCAGCAATTCCAAGTTTCATATTTGAAGCTGGAACATCTACTGTTTTATGTTTTGAACTATTTGCATTTCTAATTCTTGTTAACATATCTGCAATTGGATCTGTAATGTTCATTAATTACTTACCTCCTTTTCTTCTTTTTCTCTATCTTTGTTCTGCAAAATTGATTCAAAGTAGTAAGCTGTGCATTTTTGAGATTGATTACAAGCTGAAGATGTACGTTGGTATATCGAGGTTTGAAATCAATATCGAAAATGTGCAGATTGCTGCTTTCAATCGATTTTATTACCAGCTAGCCTTTTTAACACCAGGAATTTCTCCCTTATGTGCTAACTCTCTAAAACATACACGGCATATCCCATATTTTCTAATATAGCTATGAGGTCTACCACATAATTTACATCTATTATATTCTCTAGTTTTATATTTTTGTGGTCTAGCTTGTTTAATTTTCATTGACTTTTTAGCCATAGTTTTACTCCTTTCCTTTGACTACTTTGTTTTACAAAAATTAATTTAAAACAAGTATAACTAGGCAGTCAAGCTAAAAAACCGGAATCGTACTTTGTGTACGATGAGGATTTTTTATGCGCAGACTAACGACGTTAGACGCAGTTTAAAATTAATTTTTAAATGGCATTCCTAGTAAATTTAACAACTCTTTTGATTCTTCGTCTGTTTTAGCTGTTGTTACGAATATAATATCCATTCCTCTTAATTTATCAACTTTATCATATTCAATTTCTGGGAATATTAATTGTTCTTTGATACCCATAGAGTAATTTCCCCTACCATCAAAAGAATTAGCTGATACTCCTCTGAAATCTCTTACTCTTGGAAGTGCTACATTAAATAGTTTATAGGCAAAATCATACATCTTGTCTGCTCTTAATGTTACTTTACATCCTATATTTACACCTTCTCTTAGTTTAAATGCTGCAATTGATTTCTTCGCTTTTGTTACTACTGGTTTTTGACCCGTAATTTGCATTAAATCATTCATTGCATTTTCTAATGCCTTAGGATTTTCTTTTAAATCTCCTAATCCTATATTAATTACTATTTTGTCAAGTTTTGGAACTTGCATAACTGATTTATATTCAAATTTTTTCATTAATGCTGGGATTACTTCTTTTTCATATTGTTCTCTTAATTTTTCCATTATTATTGAATCCTCCTTTCTTATTTTAATTTTGCACCGCATTTTTTACAAACACGTATTTTTTGTTCTTTTTCCATACTATATCCAACTTTTGTTGTTTTTCCACATTTTGGACATACAACATTTACTTTTGAACTTGGTATGCTACACTCTACTGATATGATTCCACTTTCTTCTCCTTGTTTTCTAGCTTTAACATGTTTTTTTCTGATGTTAACGCCTTTAACAATGATTTTATCAGCTTTTGGATTAACTTCTAATACTTCTCCTATTGTTCCTTTATCATTTCCTGATAGAACTTGAACGTTATCTCCTTTTTTGATTCTCATCAGAGCTTGCCTCCTTTTTTACTTTATTTTCATTTCTCTTTTACTAGAACGAATTAGAATTAGTATATTGCTAGGCAAATTTTATCATTAATACCAGAGGCGTGCTTTTTGCACGTCGAGG
>CALXCE010000026.1 GCA_944386725.1 uncultured Clostridia bacterium | reverse complement strand
GATATTGTTTTTTTGTTTTATTTATTATATCAAGGGACTTTCTTTTTGTATATTCCGAAACCATTTTACACTATCTAAATCGGCTGTAGTTTGCATATTATTGGAATTTATGATATAATATAGTATATCCTATTTAGAAAGGAGGGAGTTTGGGTGGTCGAAGCAACTGAAGCTCAAATCAACGATTTTAAGCGTTGTCGTATACTCCACATCCGTGAATTAACGGGTAATGCGTATAATGCTGTTGGTGTATATGATGAAGTAGCACACCTATCTGGAGAAAAAGTACACATCTCGTGTACTATAACAGAAAGTGATGCAATTAACTATATGTCGTAATCACCCTCTCCACCTACTCTCAAATCCTATGTTTGAGAGTAGGTTTTTTTATTTTTTACCCAAAACAATACTGATCTCCTTATTTATCTTTCCTCTAATAATTTTCAAAACAACCGTATCACTAGGCTTTTTTGTATAAATATACTGTCTTAAATCATTCATTGTATTAAGGGATACATCATCAATTGTTGTAATAATATCTCCCTCTTTTAATTCTGTCCCATCTGCTGGTCCATTTTTTGTAATTTGTGCCACATAAATTCCCTTTTCAAAACTTATGCTTGAACTTGCGTTTAGATAAGGAATTACCTCTTTGTCATAAGCATAAATTCCAATCGTCGCCTCTTCAAAGTTTCCTGTTTGTTTAAAACTTTCAATAATTGGTTTTACAATATTAATTGGTATAGCAAATCCAATTCCCTCAGCTGATGAAATTTTAACGGTATTAATTCCTATCACCTCTCCATTTGGATAAATTAAAGGACCTCCACTATTACCTGGGTTTATCGTTGCATCTGTTTGAATTAAATCAGTCATATAAGAAGACATGCCATCTTCTTCTATTTTGATGGTTCTATTTTTTGCACTAATGATTCCAGATGTTACCGTTCTTCTAAATTCAAATCCGAATGGGATTTCCGAATCGCATATACGGTTTCTCCTACTCGAATTTGACTAGAATTTCCTAAAGTTGCATATTCTAAATTTTTGGCATTAATTTTTGTAATGGACAAATCTAAATTCGAATCACTCCATACAACTGTTCCATCGTAGTTATTCCCATTTTCTAAAGTGATATAACATTTACTATATTTGGCTCCTGTTACATGCTCATTGCTTAAGATATATCCGTCATCTGTTACAATAACTCCCGTTCCTAATCCCAATTCACTTTCTGTATTGTTCGATAAAATACTGCTTCCTGTATTCTTCAATTTGGAAATTCCGACTACTTTTTTCGTTGTTTCTTCTAAACTATCTGCAACTGTTTGGCTATTTTCTTCAACACTTTCCACAGTTTGTTCCTTAAGTGTGGATTGTGTCTTAGTGGTTTCATAGTTAGAAGGATTTATTTCGATGTTTTGGTATGTAGTATATAAATAAAATATAAAAATCCACACAACCATTGCTATGATAAAAGTTATCATTACTTTTTTTCGATTGCTCATTTTCTTTTTTCTTCTCAAAATTTTCCACCTCTATCATAGTGTACTCAAATTTTGTTTTTTTAAACTACTTTTTTGTTTTTTATCAGTTACAGTTTGACCCCCTTTTCATAAAAACTATTGACATTTTTACGCAAAAAACTATATAATTTGACTAATAATAAAATAAATTTTATAGAAAATATAAGGTGATAAAATGGAAAAGGATGTTTATGAATTAACAAACCCACAAAAATCAATTTGGATGACAGAACAGTTTTATAGTAATACCAACATTAACAACATAGTTGGTTATTTAAAAATTGATAACAATGCTGATTTTAAAGCACTAGAAAAAGCATTTAATTATTTTGTTATGAAAAATGACTCTTTTAAGACAAAAATTATACTTGAAGATTCCTCTCCAAAACAATATTTTGATGACTTCGTTTATGAAAATATTGAAATTATGGATTTAAAGGATGAAACTCAATTATTAGAATTTGAAGCATCTTTCCCAATGCAAAAAGTTGAAATTTTTGAACACTTTTTATTTCTAACAAAATTATTAAGATTTCCAAATGGTTCTGGTATTTTAGTATTAACTGCTCACCATTTAATTGCTGACGCTTGGACTATGAGTCTAGTTTTAGAAGAAATTTATCAAAATTATCTACATATTATAGCTCAAGAAGAAATTGATTTGACTCCAAATCCTTCTTATTTGGATTTTATTCAATCTCAAAATAAATATATGACCAGTGATAAATTTCAAAAGGATAATGAATTTTGGCAAGAGCAATTTAAAACGCTACCAAATGTAGTTTCCTTTAAAAATAATATGAAAGTATCGATTCAAGCTAATCGAAAAATATATACTTTTGATAAATCCTTAGTTAATCAGATGGATGAATTCTGCAAAGAACATAATATTTCTGATTATATTTTCTTATTTAGTATTTTTAATATTTATTTTGGAAACATTTTTAACTGTGATAACTTTGTCATTGGAAATCCAGTTTTAAACAGATCTAATTTCAAAGAAAAACATATGACTGGTATGTTTGTTTCCATTATGCCTTTTATTGTTAATTTATCAAAATCTAGCTCTTTTTTGGAGTTTTGCTCTCTCATGTCAAATAAGCAAAAACAAATGTATCGTCATATTCGTTTTCCTTACCATGAAATTTTAAACTATGTTAGAAAAACACATGATTTTTCTGATAGCCTATATGATATCGTATTTTCTTATCAAAATGCAACGATTCCTTCTTATTGTAAGTGGTTACCAAATCGCTCTCAAGCAGAATCTTTGCAAATTCACATTAAAAATATTGCAGAAGAAAAAAACAATTTATCAATCCATTACGATTTTTTAACAGATATCTTTTCAGAAGAAGATATTAATTTGATGCATAAACGCATTTTGGGACTAATTCACCAAGTTTTAAAACAACCTCATAAAACAGTAGAAGATTTAGAAATTATTTCCCCTTCTGAAAAAAAATTATTATTAAAAACATTTAATGATACCAAAGTAAAATATAATAAAACTTCTAATATTGTGAAAGAATTTGAGAAAATTGTAGAACAATATCCAAAAAACATTGCTGTTATTGATAGAAATGTTTCTTATACGTATGAAGAATTAAATCAAAGAGCAAATTTCCTAGCTCAAAATATACTAGACCAAAAAATCTCTACCGATATAATTGCTTTTTCATTAAATCGTTCGGCTAATATAATTGTTACTATTTTAGCAATATTAAAATCTGGTCATACCTATATGCCAATTGACCCAGAATATCCTATTGAGCGAATCAACTTTATGTTAGAAAATAGCCATACAAAGGTATTAATTACCAGTCAGGAATTTCATAAAAAAATAAATTATCAAGAAGCTTGTATTTATTATGAGGACTTATCTTTTGACAAAAAAATAGAAAACCTGAACCTATCTATTCCCCATGATAAACCTTGTTATATCATGTATACCTCTGGTTCTACTGGTACTCCAAAAGCTGTAACTATCCAGCATTATAATGTATTAAATTTTGTAAAAAGTATGCAAGAACGTTTAAACTATAAACCTTCTGCTGATAATAAAGTATTGTCTGTTACCACAGTGTGTTTTGATATTTTTGTTTTTGAATTATTCCCTACTCTATTATCTGGTTTAACACTTGTTATTGCTGACGAATTAGAGAGCAGAAGTCCAAAATTATTAAGTAATACCATTCAAAAACATCAAATTGCAAAAATCTTAACCACACCTTCTAGAATTGAGTTGTTGTTTTCCGATCTTTCTTATTTACGCTCTTTATCTACGATAAAAGAGTTTATATTAGGTGGCGAACCATTATCTAGTACTTTATTACATAAATTGCAAGAACATACCAAAGCTAATATTTATGATTTATATGGTCCTACAGAAACAACCGTTTATTCTAGTTTTAAAGATGTTACCAATACTAACTTTATTACCGTTGGTAAACCTATTAATAATACACAAATTTATATTTTAAATGATAATCAGCAACTTCAACCAATCGGTCTAGTTGGAGAAATCTGCATTGGTGGTGATGGAGTTGGTCTTGGTTACTATCTTAATCCTACAAAAACCGCTTCTGTTTTTGTAAAAAATCCATATGGTGATGATATTATTTACAAAACTGGTGACTTAGGTTATTGGCAATCAAATGGTGAATTAGTATGCTTAGGAAGAAAAGATCATCAAGTAAAAATACGTGGTTATCGTGTAGAACTAGATGATATTAGTAATAACATTTTAACTTTTGGTGGTATCGATAAATGTGTTGTTATTGATAAAATAGATTCAAATGAAAAAAAATATTTATGTGCTTATTTAGTTTGCAAGCAAAAAATTGACATAGCAGAATTAAAAAAATATTTAGTTGATATTTTACCACATTATATGATTCCTAGCTATTTTGTCACAATGGATGAAATTCCACTGACAATCAATCATAAAGTAAATCGAAAAGCTTTGCCGGAACCAGATTTAAAAGAACTAAATTCTTCTTTTAAATATGTAAAACCTTCTACTAAAATAGAAAAAGATTTATGCCATATTTTCGAGACCTGCTTATCAGTTTCCAAAGTCGGAATCCAAAATGATATTTTTGATTATCACATTGATTCTCTTGATATTATTCGTGTACAAACAAAAATGCTAGAATATGACTACAAATTAAATACACAAGATTTTTATCAAGCCAGAACAATTCAAAACTTAGCACAATTGATTGAAAATAAAAATAATCAAAAGGTTCATGAGATTGATAGCACTTATTTGTCTGACGTAAATCATAGTTTTTACAAACATCCTAGTGTAATGCAATTTACAAAAAAGTATTACAAAAATATTCTTTTATTAGGTTGTACTGGTTATCTAGGAATTCATTTATTACAAGAATTTTTGACACATAGTGATAGCCATATTACATGTATCGTTCGTAGTAAAAATGATGAATCTGCTATCAAAAGACTTGCTAAATTATATCGATTCTATTTTAATAAAAATCTTCCTTTGGATAGAATGGATGTCATTGATTCTGATATTACGAAACCACGTTTTGGATTGTTAGCAAGTACATATAAAGAGTTGGCAAAATCAATCGATTTAGCTATAAATACTGCTGCTAATGTTAAATATTATGGAGATTATGAAGAGTTTAAAAAGATTAATGTGGGGGTTGTTCAAAATTTAATTGACCTTTGTATGAAATACAACATCGAGTTAATTCATATCTCTACTCTTGGTGTTTCTGGAAATTATCTAGTAAATCATCAAAAAAATTATAATAACTTTGATGAAAATGATTTTTACATTGGTCAACAATATGATGAAAATGTATATATTCAAACTAAATTTGAAGCAGAAAAACTAATTTATGAAAAAACTTTAGAAGGCTTAACTGCTAGTATTTTCCGTGTTGGAAATTTAACAAGTAGATATAGTGATGGTAGCTTCCAAAAGAATTTTGACGACAATGCTTTTTATAATATTTTAATGATGATTCTAAAGTATCATATTCTACCAAATACCATGATAAATGAGTTTTTGGAATTTACCCCTGTTGATTATTGTGCAAAAGCTATTTTTCAATTAATTTTTAATGTGCAAACAAGTCGATATGTTTTTCATTTATTTAATGAAAATTATATTCGTGTTTCTGATTTGTTAAAAATATTTGAGAATATTGGATTTTCTACAGAAATTCTTTCTGGTAATGAATTTAAACAAAGAATTCTTGCTTTGTCAAACCAATATCCAGAAGAAAATATTTTGAAAGGAATCGTCAATGATTTAGATGATACATCGGGGCTTTCTTTTAGCGCTACGGTTAATCAAAAAAATCTGCATACAAATTCTTGTTTAGAAAAATTAAATTTTGAATGGCCTATCATTACAGACGAATATATCCAAAAAATTATGGATTATCTACGTAAGAAAAAATATTTAATATAGGAGGTATATCTTGTGAAAAAGATATTAGAAAAATACAAAATACAACTTAAATTATTATTAGCCCTTACTTTAGGACTAATTGTGTTAACCACTATTTATGCTTTTTTAATTCCTATGATATTAAATTATCCTGAAGGAACCTATGGAACAGCTTTTCAAACAGAAGTAGAAAACACAAATTATCTTTCACAAGTTTTATCGATTGCTGCTGCTATTTTTGCTATTTTTGTTGTAGTTATTTTTTATAAAACTAGATTCTTGATTACACATAGTGATTTAATTAAAAATCCTCATAAATATACCTTAAAAGAAATTAACTATGTAAAAAATAAATTATTTACTGTTCCTTATTCTTTACTAATTTTAAATATTACCATTCCTAGTATTGCTTTGACTGTTATTCATGCTTACACAATTCATCAGTTTGGTATTACTACATTAAAACTATTTATATTAGTTATTTCTTTGATGACTTTATATGTAACTTCTGTTTTTATTTATACTTGTAATTTGTTTAAAAAAATATTAATTAAGCTACCTTATGATAGTGTAGCTGACTTAAAAAGGTCAACCTTAAAAAAGAAAATTTTCTATAATATTTTACCCCTAATATTAGTTTCTGTATTGTTTACCTCTTTATTAGGATATTCTTTAGTCTCTATTAATACAGGAAATTCTCTTTTTGAAACTTATCATAATAGTTTAGATTATTTTAAAGAATATAATACTTTTTCTAGTTTTTCTGACTTATTAGAAAAAACACAAAGTTTGAATTTATTAAATGAAAATGACTTCGTTTTTATTAAAACAACTGATAATCACTATTTTAACAACAATGGTGAAGAAATTCAAGTTAGTAATTTCTTTAATAAATATCTAAATGAATTATCTCCAACAAATGATGGCAGAGTATATGAATATTATGGAATTGATTGTCAAGGAGCTACCGTTGATGTTGTAGTAAATGGTACTATTTATACAGTTGGCATTTATTTTACTATTTTATCAATTGATATATTAATTTATTTTTCTATTTCTTTTTTAATATTAGTATTAATTAATATTATTATATTAACCTTGTTTGCGAAGTCATTATCAAATGAAATTAATATTATCTCTTTTAGCTTCTTGAGGATGATTAAAAATAGAGATACTAGCATTATGCAACCTCTTTCTCTTACTTCCAATGATGAGTTTGGAGACTTAATTATTTCTTTTAATAAAATACAAGAATTAACTAAGAAAAATATACAACAATTGCACGATAACCAAGAAACCTTAATGGAAAAAGAACGTCTAGCTTCCTTAGGACAATTAATTGGAGGTATTGCCCACAACTTAAAAACACCTATTATGTCAATATCAGGTGCCACGGAGGGATTAACAGATTTAATTAAAGAATATGAAAGTTCAATTGATGACCCTGAAGTAAACTCACAAGATCATCATGATATTGCAAAAGATATGTCATCATGGGTTGCTAAAATTAAAACACATACCGAATATATGTCAGATGTCATCACTGCTGTAAAAGGACAAGCCGTTACACTTTCCAATGAAGAAGATATTTCTTTTACCGTTGGAGAACTGTTAAAAAGAGTTAATATCTTGATGAAACATGAACTTAAAAATGCTATTATCTATTTAAATATTGCTATGAAAACTGACGAAAATACAATCATTCATGGTGATATCAATAGCTTAGTACAAGTTATTAATAATATGATTTCGAATTCCATTCAAGCTTATGACGGAAAGCCAGAACAAAATATTGACTTAACTGTTGAGAAAGATAATAATCATTTAATTATTTTTGTTAAAGATTATGGACCTGGTATGCCAGAATATGTAAAAAATAAATTATTTAATGAAATGATTACAACAAAAGGAAAGAACGGAACTGGATTAGGTTTATACATGTCATACTCTACTATCCGAGCTCATTTTAATGGTAATATAACAGTAGTCTCAGAAGAAGGAAAAGGAACTACATTTTCCATTATTTTACCTTTGTAAAACAAAGGAGAACAGTCTTAAAAGTCTTATCTTTTTTCGACATAAAAGATAAGACTTTTGCCCTTTTGTCTCTTTTTTTTGCAAAAAGTCTTGCTTTTTCCACGTTTTATTAATATAATGTGGGAAATAATTAATTTATTTATAATTAATGAGGTTGTTAAAATGAGAAAAGGGTTACAAAATTTAGAAAATAGTGAAAACAGAAATTATAAAATCGTAGCTGTTGATGACGAAGAAGGAATTATTGATTCTCTATCTATCTTTTTAAAAAGGTCTGGCTATGAATTTATTGGTATTACAGACCCTATGAAAGCTGTGGAGAGAGTAAAAAATGAACATTTCGACTTAATGATTTTAGACTTTATTATGACTCCAATCCATGGAGATCAAGTAGTAGAAGAAATCAGAAAATTTAACAAAGAATTATATATATTATTACTCACTGGCCATAAAGATTTAGCTCCTCCATTAGAAACCATAAGAAGACTTGATATTCAAGGATATTGTGAAAAAAGTGATAAGTTTGATCAATTACTTTTATTAATTGAGTCTGGTATTAAGTCTATTAAACAAATGAATGAAATTAAAAAAATTAATAATGAACTATCAGATACTTATGAGAAACTAGAACGTGCTTATTTAGAAAGTATCCAAACTTTAAGATATACTGTTGAAGCAAAAGATACTTACACAAGAGGTCATTCTGATAGAGTTTCTGAATTTTCTGTCTTAATTGGTAAAAAATTAGATTTGTCAGAAGAAGACTTAAAAATTTTGAAAATAGGTGGATTATTTCATGATATTGGTAAAATAGGAGTACCTGATAGTATTTTGTTAAAAGAAAGCAAATTGACAGATAATGAATATTCGGAAATTAAGAATCATCCATCTATTGGTGCTCATATCTTATCAACTGCAACCATTTTCAAAGAGATTATCCCCATTGTGAAACATCATCATGAAAGATATGATGGTCATGGTTATCCAGCTCAGTTACAGGGAGAAGATATCCCATATTTGGCTCGAATTACTGCAATTGCAGATAGTTTTGATGCAATGACTTCAAAAAGAACTTATCGTGGTTCTTTGCCAATTGAAACTGTTATCTCTGAATTTAAGAGATGTAAAGGTACTCAATTTGATCCAGAGATAACAGATATATTCTTAGATATATTAGAAAACCATTTTGATCAGATTCAGGAGATTCAAGAAAAATATAAATGAGACAAAAAAGACCTAAGGCTTTTATCTTAAACTTTCATGGAAAGCCCTACTTTTTGTCTTTCTTTGTCAATTTTAATTATCTTAACTTTTACAACATCGCCTACTGAAACAACTTCAGAAGGATTTTTTATAAATTTATCGCTCATTTCAGAGATATGCACTAAACCATCATGTTTTACGCCAATATCCACAAATGCACCAAAATCAATCACATTTCTAACGGTTCCATTTAATACCATACCTTCTTTTAAATCTTCCAATTTCAAAACATCACTTCTTAAAATTGGTTTTGGCATGTCTTCACGAGGATCTCTTCCTGGTTTTGATAACTCATTAATAATATCAGATAAGGTCATCTCTCCAATTTTCAATTCCTTTGCCATAGTCGGTATATTGATATTTTTTAATTTTACTCTTAATTCCTCTAGCTTTTCTTTATCTTTCAAATCTTTTTTATCAAATCCCAAATTAGCAAGTAATTTTTCTGTCGCCTCATAACTTTCTGGGTGAACCGCAGTTATTTCTAATGGATTATCTCCATCTAATATCCTTAAAAAACCAGCACATTGTTCAAATGCCACTTTACCAAGTTTCGGAACTTTTAATAATTGTTTTCTATTTTTTAATTTTCCATTTTCATCTCTATATTTTACGATATTCTTAGCAATCGTATTATTAATTCCTGAAACATAAGAAAGTAATGATGGTGTTGCTGTGTTGACATCCACTCCTACTTTGTTAACGCTATCTTCTACTACACCTGTTAAACTTTCTGCTAGTTTCTTTTGATTAACATCATGTTGATATTGTCCTACTCCAATTGCTTTTGGATCTATTTTTACCAGTTCTGCTAATGGGTCTTGTAATCTTCTCGCGATGGATATGGCTCCTCTAATAGATACATTAATATCTGGATATTCTTCCGTTGCTAATTTGGATGCAGAATAAACAGAAGCTCCCGCTTCACTTACAATCACATAATGAACAGGTCTAGATGTTTCTTTTATCATATCTGCTACAAACATTTCTGATTCTCTGGAGGCTGTTCCATTTCCAATGGCTATCATATCTACTTTATCTTTTTCAATTAGTTTTAAAAGTTCTTTTTTTGCTCCCACAACATCCTTTTGCGGTTCCGTTGGGTATACGGTTGTATAGTCTAAAACTTTTCCTGTTTCATCGATAACTGCTATTTTGCAACCAGTTCGATAGGCTGGGTCAAATCCCATAACTATTTTTCCTTTGATTGGAGCTCCTAATAATAATTGCTTTGAATTTTGTCCGAATACTTTAATTGCTTTTTCTTCTGCTTTTTCTGTTAAATCATTACGGATTTCTCTATCAATAGAAGGCTCTATTAATCTTTTGAAACTGTCTAATATTGTTTCTTTTAGCATCTGTGTAAATTGTGTTTCACCCTTTAAAATATTTCTTTCTATATAGGCTAATATTTTTTCCTCTGGTTTTTCTATTTTTACTCTTAAGAATTCTTCTTTTTCACCACGATTAATAGCTAAAATTCTATGGCTTGGAATATATTTAATCGCTTCACTATATTCGTAGTACATTTCATAATTTGATTTTTCTTCTGGTTTTATTGCTTTTGTTTCAATTAATCCTTCTTTATAATATAGTTTCTTTATTTCTTTTCTGTATTTTGCGTTATCTGAAATTTCTTCTGCTATGATGTCCAATGCTCCTTGAATTGCCTCTTCTTCGTTATTTACCACTTTATCTTTATTTTTCTTCTCTTCTTCAGACAACTTATCTATATTAATATATTCCTTTGCTATTTCTTGAATTGGCTTTATCTCTTTTTGTTCTATAATAACTTGTGCTAATGGTTCCAATCCCTTTAATTTTGCTACTGTCGCTCTAGTTTTCTTTTTTTGTTTATAAGGTCTATAAATATCTTCCACTTCTGCTAATGTTTTAGCGACGGCAACTGCTTGTAAAATTTCATCTGTCAATTTACCTTGTTCATCAATTGATTTAATAACCTCTTCCTTTCTTTGTTCTAAATTTCTTAAGTAACTTAATCTTTCACCTAACTCCCTAAGAGTTTCGTCACTTAAACCTCCTGTTACTTCTTTACGATATCTTGCAATAAAAGGTATCGTATTTCCTTCATCAATTAACTTTACCGTATTTTCTACTTGTACAGGTTTTATTTTTAATTCTTCTGCAATTGTTTTTATAATCTTTTCCATTGTTTACTTCCTTTCTTTTGGGTGTTTTTCGGGACGGGGACAAAAAATACCTTTTAATATTCTAATGAATCATCTTTTTCAATCCAATTTTGTACTTGCTCAATTCGGTATTCTGTCTTGGTATCTCTCATAACCACTTCTTTTATTCCTGCATTAATTATCATTCTTTTACAAAAAGTACATGGCTCATTATCTTTTACATATTCATTATTCCTTTTGTTAATTCCAACTAAATATAAAGTTGCACCTATCATATCCTTTCTTGCTGCACTAATCATAGCATTTTGCTCACTGTGTACAGACCTACATTTATCATACCCTTTACCACTTGGCATATCACATTTTTTTCTTTGACAATACCCTAAATCTAAACAATTCTTTCTACCTCGTGGAGCTCCTGTATATCCTGTTGATATAATTTCATCATTTTTTACAATAATACTTCCATAATTGTTTCTTAAACAAGTTCCTCGTTCTAGCACACTTTCTGCAATATTTAAATAATAATTAATTTTATCAACTCGCTCCATTATTTATTTCCTCCTCGTATAATATAGTTAATCAAAATTAATACTTTAATTTTAATTTTGACTTGTTATCTCATTTAAAGGTAT
>CALXCE010000025.1 GCA_944386725.1 uncultured Clostridia bacterium | reverse complement strand
ATTTGTGATATTCATTTAACTGTTCAAATTCTAATAAACTAAAATTTATATATATTATATTATAATTTTCAATATTTCTTTCAATATATTCTTTAAATTGTTCCAAAAGTTTTGATTTTCCACTACGTCTTACTCCAGTAATAACTTTTATATCTGGAGTTCCAATTATGCTAATTAAGTCTTTCAAATAATCTCTTTCTATTATTTTCATATAGAATCACCTCGCAAATATTATATCAGCTTAACTTCCCAAAATCAAGTTTTTTTGTTTTTGGGAAATGATTATTATGTATTATACTGCGAAATAAGAATTTTATGTATAAAGTGGTAGCCATTATCAAAGTTTTGTGCAAATAGAGATAGGAGCATAATATAAAACAGCCATAAACCTCTACTTTTACTAATTCAAGGCTTTTAGCTGTTCTATGCATACTAATATTCATTTATATATCTTTATTTTCTTATTATATCTATATTATATTCATTATTATTATAAGTCTTTTGTATTACTGTTAAATTAATATTCTTATGACTCATTAAAATCAATTTTAAAACATTTTTTTATTTTTCTTATATAACTTGTTATCTAATTTATTTTTTATTTATTATTTTAATTTGTATCTATAAATTTTTATTCATTATATTAATTATTATTTTTATTATGAAGATTTTTTCAAAAATCTCCAAAATGCCTATTTCTCCATATTTGCCTTATTTTACGAACAACATACTATCCCCTACTCTACCGTTTTTACAAAGTAGAAAAGATTAGTTCTATTTCAAACTAATCTATAAATTGTAAGTTATCGCTATTATTCAATTTCAAATTCGTTTGAATATATATCTATATATTTGCCATCATAAACAGGCTTTACAATCCTATATATTCCATTATTCAATTCACCATAATACTTTTCTATGTCTAATTTTTGTGTTAACTGATTGTCTTCATTTAATTCGTAGGCAATATCAATCCAAAACAAATCATTAGAAATATAATCTAAATCTTTCCATTCATCATCAACTTTTTCTTGAACTCTAAATTCAACACCCCAACCATATTGGTCTACATTATTATCTGTGATTAGTATTTCTACAGAAGTGTTTGATATTGTATTAGATAAAATTTCAATAGTTACATTTTCAGGATTTCGATTAAATTCTACATTATCTGCTGGTGTACTTATTTCATTTTCATTAGTAACATTTACTCCTTCTGGAATATATGAATTAGTGCTATTACTTATTTCTGTTTTTTCATCATTATTATTACTTAAAATAACAACTATTCCTATAACCATAATAATTAGTACAACTATAACTACCACTAAGATTTTCTTATTCATAATATTTGCCCTCCCTATATATTTGGAATTCCAATTATACTTATTAAGTCTTTCAATATTATTTTCATATAGAATCACATCACAAATATTATATCCGTCTGATTTCCAAAATCAAGTTTTTTTATTTTTGGGAAATAATTATTGTATATTATTTTTTTAGTTGCAATCCATCTTTAAAAGCATTGCCAACTCTTTCCGTAACTTTGTAATATCCACGAGTATATGGGTCAAATGCAATAGCATTAACTAACTCCATATTAACATTTTCTCCGTTCATTACTTTTTCATCTGCTGTTACGTTTACTACTTTTCCAATTACACCACAACCATATTCGTCATCTTGATATTCTATAAACTCACTTTCTTGATAGCATAGTTCCCCATGCTGCATTCATTACATCAACACTTCCATCTTCATTGTATGTTGCAATCATTAATACTGGCATTGGAAATATTGCCTCTGTATTTTTAATGTTTTTTCTCATATATTAAAACCTCCTTTGCAGTCACATTATATTATCATATAATAAATTTGTAAAGCATTTATTTTTTTTACTTTATTGTCTATTTCTGAGTTCTCAATCTTATATTCTACCATTCCTATTTCTATCTAAATAAAACTTATTTGTTTTCCTTTATCTTGAACTATTAAACTACTTGGCTTTGATTTTGTTATTTTGTCAGTTTCTTTTATATTTCCTAATAATAGTGGCGAATTTTTATCGTGTAATTTTACATTTTCTTTTGCTAAATCTGGTCTTTTATTTGCATAACAATATTTACAACCATTTAAACAAGTATCATAAGCTCCAATATCTCTACTTGGTATGCAATGACAACCTTTTCTCATAGGTTTTACCTTTACAGTTTTATATTTTACATTATTTGCTTGTTCTAATTTGATATTTCTCCAATACCTTTTAAAATTTTAATTTTATCATCTTTTATTCAAATGTTTCTAAATGTTTTTCTACTGTATATTTTTTAGTCAAAAGAATTGGATCATATCTCCATAAAACTTTTTCTTTTCCAACAATTTTTGAAAGTTCTATTAAAGTTTTTATAGTTTCATCTATACTTGGTACATTTGGCTCTACATCTCTGTCATAGGCTGTTATTGTATAATGACATATAATTCTATACTTGTCATTTATTTCTTTCATATATTTTAGCATAGGTCTATAATTCTTTGAACAGAACATTAAACAGTCTACATCTTCTGGCTTTAGACTTATTTTTGATACATTATTTTGAAATAAAGGATTTCTTGAATATGCAAATCCCTCTTTTATTCTGTTCATTAACCATTCACTGTAATAATTTACTATATCTGTTCTTCCTCCTACATTTACTATCATTGTTATCTCCCTTATAAATTATTATCTTTATATCATATGAATTTCCTGTTATTATTCCAGCAAATTATCATTTCCCTTAGCAATAAAAAAATTTGTTAGATTTCTTTTATTATTCTACAAGGATTACCTACTGCTACAACATTTGATGGAATATCTTTCGTTACTATACTTCCTGCTCCTATTACAACATTATCCCCAAACTTAACTTTATTTCCATCTAATATCATTAGATTGTGATTTGCGTAGAAATTCTCACCAATTTCTATATTATATCCATAATCACACATAAAAGGTTGCTCTATCCAAAACTTTTCTTTCGTCTCACCTAATATTCTCTTCAATAATTTTGCTTTTTCATTAATTTCTGATGGTTTTAAATTGTTATATTCAAAACATAAATCTTTTACCCTAACTCTTTCTTCTATTAATTCTTTATCATAATTAGCATTATAAATTTCTCCTAATAACATTTTTTCTTTTTCAGTCATATATACTTCTCCTTTATAGCTTACAATTAAGTAGTTTCTGATAATACTACAATAATATATATCAATATATCGTTTTATCCTCTTTATTTGCAAATTTTTCAAACTCTTTTATTGTTTCATCTCTATCTATACATTTTAATTCTAATATATTGCTATCTTGAATATTTTTAGATAAATTGTCAATATAATTATATATAAAGTCATCTCTAAATCCAATCTTATCTGCATCTTCTTTCGTATTGCCATAATAAACTACTTTTATATTTGACCAAATAATAGCAGATAGGCACATTGGACAAGGATAACAAGATGTATACATTACACAATCAGTTAAATCATAAGATTTAATATTATTACATGCCTCTCTTATAGCCATTATCTCTGCATGTGCCGTTGGGTCATTTTTTAATAAAACTTTATTTGACCCTTTTCCAATTATTTTTCCATTTTTTACGATGCAAGCTCCAAAAGGACCTCCTGCATTTGTTTTCAGATTATTATTAGCCAATTCTTTTGCTACTTTCATATATTCATTCATTCTATAATCTCTCCTTATAACATAAAATTTTTTATATAATTTTAACTTTGCCCTTAGTTGTTTTATTTGTTCATTTTTTTCTTTCTGATATAAATAAAGATTAGCATGAGCTAACCTCTATTTTTTCTTCATAAATCTTATTTATATTCGTTTCATCCTTATATTTATTTTCCATAGGACACATACCAGTTTTGTCATTATTTTGTATATAGTTCACTAAGTTTTTATATTCATATTTTATACCATTTTCTTTTAATATCGGAATAGCATATTTGCTCATAACATCTGCATAAATTTCTTTTACACCAGCAACAATCAAAATACTACTTGCTACTTTTCCTATTACTTTATCTGCAATTGTAGCTCCTTGTAATGCAAATTTGTTTTCTTGTAATATCTCTTTTATATCATTTATTCTATTTTGATAATATTCTTTGCATTCTCCATTTGCATATAAAACAACTAGACTTGCATTTGTACGATACAATTTTTCTTTTACTATTTCCAAATTAGTCATTTTTTAATTTCAACCTTTCATTCATTACTTTTGCTATAAATGGAACACATATTAATTGAATTATAATTCCAGGTATCCCTGTTCTTATTGATTCTATTACTGATATTCCATAAGTAGATAATCCAAGTAAGTCTATTGCTACAAATAATACTCCACTATACAGAATTCTACCTAAAATAATTGTTGCTATTAAAGATATATAAGAATTGAATTTTTTATTAAATAAGCTTAACAATATTGCATATATAACAAGTTCTATTAGCATGTATGGTAATCTAGCTAAAGCAGGCATACCTGTTAGCAAATAGCTAAATACAACTGAACTCCCTGCAACAATAGTAGCTGATAGAGTTCCAAATGTAAGTGCTGCAATTAGAACCGCAATATGCATTGGTAAAAATGTGCTACCTGCTGAACTTCCCGCTAGAACATGAAATATTCTAGGTAGTGCAATACCTATCCCACTTAAAAGAATGGTTCCTATAATATATTTTGCCTTTTTATTTGATAAAACTTCCACTAAACGATTTTCTTTTATTATTGTTTTTACTTTTTCCATCCTAATATCTCCTCCTATTTTTTAATTTATCGAAATTAATTCATAAGCTTTCGTTCCAAAGCCTAATTCTTCTGCACTATCAATTGTATGTGTTCCATGTCTTGATTCAACTCTTTCTAAGAAATGTTCTTTTCCTGGATCATCTGAGTTTCTTACTAAATCAATACAAGCTTGGTCTATTGCAATAGGATCAAGAGACGCTAAAATTCCTATGTCTTTCATACAAGGGTCTTCTGCTACTGCACAACAATCACAATCAACTGACATATTGCACATAATATTTATAAATGCGATTCCTCCTTTTTGGTCAAAATATTTTACTACTGATGATGCTGCATCTGCCATTGACTCCAAAAATTTGTCTTGCTTAGGTAAATTATCCCATAATTTCGTTTGATCTTTTTCTTTTCCTGCGGAATGTATCCATGCTTTTCCTTCTGATGAAGCACAACCAATTGATAGTTGTTTTAGTGCTCCTCCATATCCTCCCATTGGATGTCCTTTAAAGTGTGATAAAACTAACATTGAATCATAGTATTCTATATTTTTTCCAACATAGTTTTCTTTAATAACTTTTCCATTTGGTATTTCTAATATTTTGTCTGACCCTTCTGCATCCAAAAGGTCAACATTAAAGTATTTAGTCCATTCATGTTCTTCTAATAATTTCTTGTGTTTTTCAGTATTATTTCTTTGCCCCTCATAAGCCGTATTGCATTCTACTATAGTACCATTTACATACTCTACTATAGGTTTCATAAATTCTGGGTGCAGATAATTTTGATTTCCTTTTTCTCCCGAATGAACTTTTACTGCTACTTTTCCTTTTAATTCTTTTCCCAACTTTTCAAATATCTTCACTACATTTTCAGAAGTTATTTCTTTACATAAATAAACTTTTGCTTTTTCCATATGCATCCCATTCCTTTCTTTTTATTTTTTTATAAGAAATATTTGTTATAAACTTTATATCTCTTCGAGTTAACTCTATGTCAATACTTTTTATAAAATAAGTCTCATTTTTTATAAAAAGTCAGATATTGTTTTATCAGTATGTAGTATCTATTGTATTGGCTGTATTTTGATTATTACTATTAGTATTATTATCTGCATTTGTTGATGTATTGCTACTATTTGTTGTATTCGTTGTATTTAAATTTGTTGTGTTTCCATTAGTTGACGAATTCGAAGTTGGTTTATTATTAGAATTATTATTCGTTGTATTTGTACTATTATTATTTGTAGAAGTATTATTCATTGTATTGGTTGTTTGATTTGTGTTTGTATTGGTGGTTGTATTATTGGTCGTATTATTATTTTGTTGAACTTGTTGAGGGTCTACAGCATCAATATCTTGTGTAATTCCTTGTATAATTTCTTGTACCTTATTTTGTGTTGTATTATTTGTATTTTCTTTCAATTCTGAGCCAGCGTGTTTGTCACATAAACCTGGTGTAGTGAACCATAAGAAATATTCCGTATAGGTATTAGGACATCCAGTAGTCGCTTTTTTTCCTGTTTCTGCACATATCGTACAACTAGAAACAGTATTTGGCTTTTCAAAAGTAGCTGTATTTAATCCCGTATGTATTCTTGACATGAGATTTGCCCATAATAATCCTGCTGGATTCCTATTGCCATATTCGATGGATTCGTTTTCGTCATATCCATACCAAGTAACTGCTGTATAATATGGTGTAAACCCACAAAGCCATCTATCGTAGTTTTCATCTGTTGTTCCTGTTTTTGCAGCAACATCCACACCAGATATTTTACAATAAGTTGCTGTCCCATTTGCGCCATTAACTGGTTGTGTTAATATTTCTTTTACAATATAAGCAACTTCCTTTGATACAACTCTTCTTGTTTTTTGCGTTGTCTTTACAATGGTTTTTCCAGATTTATTTTCAATGGTAGAATAAAAGGTTGGTTCTATGTATACACCATCATTTGCTATGGTACTATATGCGGCTGCCATTTCCAATGGACTGATACCTTTTTGCAAACCTCCTAAGGCTAAAACTAAACTTTCGTCTTCTTCTGTTAATGTAGTAATTCCCATCTTTTCCAAATATTTAATAGCGGTTCTAGGTTTTATTTCTTCCATCATTTCTACAAATGGAATGTTTTGAGAAGATTCTACAGCTCTTCTAACCGTTATTTTTCCTAAAGAAGAATTATAGTCTGTTGGGTGATAGCCATCAGCAAAATCTTTTTCTGTATCGTCATAAATCGAAGCTGCTGTAATTATTTTCTTATCAATACCAGGAATTAAGACTGATAATGGCTTTATCGATGAACCTGTTTGTCTAACACTTTGTGTAGCTCTATTGAGAGATCTCGCTGTTGTTTTTTCTCCAAGCCCACCCGTACAGCCAACAACATATCCAGTTTTATGGTCTATAATAACCATAGCAGCTTGGGATGAATTACCTCCATTTTTAGAAGCTATACTATATTTTGGTTTTTCAAACTCTGTTTCTGTTGTATCTTGTACCTTAGAGTCTTGCGTACTATGTATGGTTAATCCTGCCATATTGATATAGTTAGTGGCAAATGTTTCTGATATGTTATATTTTTGAGCAATATCTTCTGTTATTTCTAAAATTAAAGCATCTGTGTGATAAGAGTATACAGCATCTTCTGATTTTATTTGCCCCTTTTTAAAATTTAAACCCTTATCTACATTATTTATCGCTGTTTGATAACTTTCTTCATCGATATATTTTAATTCTAACATTTTAGCAAGAACTGTCTTGGTTCTTTTTGAAATTTTCTCTGTATTGTCTCCATCTCCAAAAGGATGATAAGAATTAGGTGAATTATTAATGCCGGCTAAAAAGGCGCATTCTTCTAAGGTTAAATCTTTTGAAGATTTGCTAAAATAATATTGAGCTCCTGTTTCTACTCCATACATGTTAGGACCAACATAAATAATGTTTAGATATCCTTCTAGTATTTCATCTTTTGATAAACAACTCTCTAATAGGCAAGCTTTCCACCATTCTTTTACTTTTCTTGTGATACTATCGGTTGAATCACCTGTTAGATTTTTTACTAACTGCTGTGTAATTGTACTTCCTCCATAAGAAGAATTTCCGAAATGAAAAATATAAGAAACAATGGCTCCGCCTGTTCTTTTAATATCAATTCCTCCATGGGAATAAAAACGTTCGTCTTCAATAGCAATGTAAGCATTTTTTAAATTATCTGGCATGTTAGATAATGATATTGAAATATTCTTTTTTTCACAGCCTAATGTGGCAATTTCATTTCCATGTGTATCTAAAACAACTGAGTTTTCATTTGCCAACATTTCTTTGGCAAGTGTTTTCCAACGATGAGCAGAAACTCCTAATAGAACACCTATAGCAAGAATAATAATTAAAATTACAATAAGTATAAATTTCTTAAATTTCTTTTTTGGGTATTGTTTTTTTGATTTTTTGTTTTTCTTTTTGTTGCCCTTCTCTGTTTCATTGTTTTGCTCTTTTTTGTTATTATTATGATTGCGAAAGGCTTTTGGAACATAATCTTCCTCCTGTGTTGCTAATTTACCTCTCTTCTTTTTTTTATGAAACAATTAAAATCACTTTCCTTTAATTAAAAATATATTTATAGTATATCATAAATAGCATAAAATACAAATATGGAAATCAAAAAATTTCAAAATATTTCTGTGTTAGTCTTTAAAAATTATGGTAAAGATGTTATCATAATAGTATGAATAAAACTTTTGTAATAAATGGAGCGAAAAATATGATAAAAAGAGAAGATAATCCAGAGTTTTTAAATTCTTTTTTAGATTATTCTGTTACTATTCTAAATAAATCGCCAAATAGTATTAAAGAATACAACTATGATTTAACTATGTTTTTAAGGTTTATAAAAATACATTTTCACTTGACAGATGAAACAAATTTAAAGGAAATAAAAATAGATGATATGACAATTGACACCATAAAAAAAATCACCTTAGATGATATACATGCTTTTATTGCTTATCTAACACGTGAATACCATAGCAGGGCTACAACGAGAGCTAGGAAAGTTTCAACGATTCGAATCTTTTTTAAATATTTAAGTAGGAAAGCCAAATTAATCGATGTTAATCCAGCTCAAGATTTAGAAACGCCTAAATTGGACAAGCGATTACCAAAATATCTTTCTTTAGAAGATAGTCGAAAATTATTAGATGTTACCTCTAATGAAGATAACAGAAATTCTGAAAGAGATTATGCTATCATTACTTTATTTCTGAATTGTGGTATGCGTCTTTCTGAATTAGTTGGTATTAATATTCAAGATATTGATTTTGAAGAATATAAATTAAATGTAGTTGGGAAAGGTAATAAAGAAAGAACCATTTACCTAAATAAAGCTTGTATGAAAGCAATCGCTGATTATCTAGAAGTACGACCAAAAGAAGGTGTAAAGCATGATAGCAAGTATTCAGAAAAGGCACTTTTTCTAAGCGAAAGAAAAACAAGAATTAGCAATCGAACTGTAGAAAATGTGGTAACAAAGCAACTACGCGCTGCTGGCCTAGATACCAAAAAATATTCGGTTCATAAATTAAGGCATACAGCTGCTACTTTAATGTATCAATATGGACAAGTTGACATTAGAGCTCTTCAAGAACTTTTAGGTCATGAAAGCATTGCTACTACTGAAATATATACACATGTTAGTAACGACCAAGTTCGTAATGCTGTTGAAAGTAATCCATTGGCTAATATATAAAAGATTGTCTTTCTAGACAATCTTTTTTTACTTTTCAAATATCTTTTTATAATATGGTTGTATCTCTGGAAGTAAGCTATCTAGATAAATGATATTATTATTTTTATCTTCTATTTTCATATTAGGAAAGGTTTTTATCATTTTTTTATCGTTCCAATGCTTATTAACAAATTTTGTTAAATGTTCTTTTTCTTCTAGTTTTTTATATTCTTCTTCCCTTCTCTTAAAATCTTCTGTCTCAATATTATTTTTAATTACCATTCTTGTAATAAATATATCTTGTGCATAACAAGTTGCCACACAATCTATTATTAAAAATATAATCATAAAAGCAAGAATTCCTTTTGATAATTTACGTGGTATTTTACTTTCTATTTTTTCTATTACTTTGTCTAAGAAGGGATTAAATTTTTTTACTAAAAATATAGTTAAAATCCCCCAGAAAATAGAATAAAGAAGGCAAACTCTTCCATTAATATTTAAGATATTGTTACTGTAATCCCACCATTTTGTGTGTAAAATAACTTCTACAAAAAAACTAGTTAAATATTCTGTTGTAGAACCTATAATATAACCTCCTAAAAATAAAGTAAAATTATTTTTGTTAAAATAATTTGCAAATACAATAATAATGACAGCTCCAACTCCATAAATCCCGTAAAAATGGACCATATAGAAAACTCTGCCTACATTGCCATAGACCTGTTGTTATAATTCCATATATGGTTTCTATGATATATCCTAAAATACTATATAAAATAAAATAGGCAAAGATTTTCCATATACTAATCCCAAAGATTTTTAATTCTTTGTTTTCTTCCATTTCCATATATTTTTCACCTGTTTTTATCATTACAAATATGAATGATTAATATTCATATCTTCTTTTTCAATTTTCTTTACTATATCATATCTTATTTAAAATTTCAAAAAAAGATAGAATATTTACAAAATACTCTATCTTAATAATTTTTATACTAATATTGGGCTAATTTGTTCTCCATCTAGGGCATATTCTATGGTCTTTACAATATATTCCGAATCAAATACAATTGACCTTGGTTTGGTGATTGGATTGTCTTGTCTAAATGGTACAAAATAGTAATTTCTTCTATTTAGTAGTTTCCCTAGATTTTCAGCATTGCCACTTAAACCATTATTGGTTGAAGGTGCAATGACTAATGGATATCCATTTCGTAAATGTGATTTTGCTGCCATAGTAGCTGGTGTATCAATAATATCACATGCTAATTTTGACATTGTATTTCCGTGAACATGGTGCAATAATCATAATATCTGTTAATTTTTTAGGGCCAATAGGTTCGGCATCTTCAATCGTATGAATTATTTTTTTGCTGGTTATGTTCTCTATTTCTTCTATAAAATCTTTTGCCTTTCCAAATTTTGTGTCTAAAAAATAGCTATTAAATGACATCACTGGTAAGATTTCCGCTCCTTTTTCAATCAATTCTTTCATTTTAGGTATTGTTTTTTTTAAAGTACAAAAAGAGCCAGTTAGTACAAATCCTATTTTCTTATCTTTCACTTCCAAAATTTATCTAGTCCCCCTTTCATATTACATTTATATATAATATGAAATTATGTAAATTTTGAAAGCTGTTTACATCTTTTATTTTTTATTTTCTATAAAAGCAAAAGAGAACTATCATAAAAATAATACAATTTCTAGTTGTTCACACATATTTATATTTAAAAATCCATATTTATTTAATGGTGATATTGTTGAGAAAAACAAAAATTTTCTTTATAAATGGACTTGTTTTGACAGCTACTGCTTTTATTATGAAAAGTATTGGCATGGTATTTAATCTATACATTTCCAATAAAATTGGCTCAGAAGCAGTTGGAATATTTAGTTTAGTCATGTCTGTGTATATGTTTGCTGTTACTTTGGCTACTTCTGGACTAAGTCTTGCTTGCACTTGTATTGTTTCTGAACAATTTGCAAAAGGAAACTTTTTTGATGGTTTAAAAGCTGTTAAAAGTTGTCTTCTATTTTCTTTGTTATTAGGATTAGGAAGTAGCTTACTTATTTTGCTTTTTTCAAATATAATTTCTCAGAACTGGCTCAATTCAATGGTATCATGTATACCTCTTTATTTAATTTCCATAGGTTTACCTTTCATTGGTATTTCTAGTGTAATGAATGGTTATTTCTCCGCCGTAAGAAAGGGGTATAAAAGTGCTTTTTCTCAAGTATTTGAATTAGTTATCAAAATTCTAGTTACGATTTTATTGTTAAACTTTTATGCTAGCCAAAACGTAGAATCTATTTGTGTTTGTTTAATTTTAGCAGATGTAATTTCTGAAATTTGTTCTTGTTGTTTACTAATAGTTTTATATAAAATAGATAGGCTTAAATATTGTAAAAGAGCAATTAGCAACATTACTTTTAAAAAAAGAATTTTGAAAATTACTTTTCCTGTTTCTATTACTTCTTATATTCGCTCTGGATTATCAACTTTAAAACAATTTATAATCCCTAGCCGATTAGTGTTGTTTGGCTTGCCTTATAGTATAGCATTAGCTGAATATGGAAAAATCAATGGAATGACAATGTCAGTTCTTATGTTTCCTAATGTATTTATCATGTCTTTTAGTCAATTGCTAATTCCCGAATTTTCTAGTCTAATGGCCAAAAAATATAAAAAAAGAATATTAGAAGTTTGTCAAAAAGTATTTTTGGTTACTTCCATATTCTCAATTGCTATTTCTATTATTTTCTTTTTCTTTGCCAATGAAATTAGCCTAATGGTGTTTCAAAATTTGGAATGCGCTAATTACATCAGAATCCTCTCTCCTCTTATTTTATTTATGTACCCAGATAATATCATGGATAGCATGTTAAAAGGTTTAAAT
Organism: uncultured Clostridia bacterium; assembly: GCA_944386725.1. Classification (GTDB taxonomy): domain Bacteria; phylum Bacillota; class Clostridia; order TANB77; family CAG-508; genus CAG-269. Next base: position 3,044 of record CALXCE010000025.1, on the reverse strand, counting down.
AAGCAATTTGGCGTTATGATTTGTAATATTTTAGATTTAGTATTAACGATTGGAGTTCTATATTTACTATTACCTATTCTAGGTTTAACAGGTTATCTTTTAGCAATTATAATTAGTGAAGTGTTTAATTTTTGTGTTAGCTATTTTCAATTATATCGTGCAACTGGTTTTAAAATACCTATTCCTATTGTTAGTTATTATTTACTTTTTATTACTTTAGGAGTTTATGAAATTATAAAAATTATGTAACTTCTTGTACTCCATCATGAGATATCTTTTGTCACATTTTTGTAAGTATTTATATGCTTTTAATCACATTTTTGTTTGTTTAAAATTATTCCTTCTATTTTTGGATGCAATAATCTAATAAAATTGGTTGCATCTTGTTTCGTTCCTACGATACTTCCATAATGAACAGGAACTGCAACTTTAGGGTTTATAATATTTACTAATTCTGCCGCTTCTTGTGCTGTCATTGTATAAGTACCTCCTACTGGAACAAAGGCAACATCACATCTTACTTTTTGGTTCTCTTCTGTTATGTCTGTGTCCCCTGCTATATAATAAGTTATATCATTTAGTTTTATTAAATATCCCACCCAGTTGTTTTCTTTTGGATGAAATTGCTTGTTTGTATTATACGCTGGTATTGTTTTAATTGCTATGTTATCCATATAATAATTCTTATTTGGAATCACTTCTAATATATTTTCTTCTTTAAATCCTAATTTTTTTGTTCTATCATATAAATCCTTCGTAACTACTATTTTAGTATCTAGCTTTTTTACTTTTTGTATATCTTCTTCTGAAAAGTGGTCATAGTGTGAATGTGTTATAAATATAATATCTGCATCATGATATTCTTTTTCTATTTTAAAGGGATCAAAATAGATAATTTTTTCTCTGTTAAATTTTATGGATGCATGACATAACACTTCTATATTTTCTAACATATTGCTCTCTCCTTATAATTTATTATTTTTCACCACTCCATTCATCCATAAACTCTTTTAAGAGATTTTCTAAAAGCAGTGGCAATTTCTTTTAAAATAGATTACAAAAATCTATCCATATATTCCATTAGGAACAATGGTATATTTAATACCTTTTCATCTTTTGATAAATTATTTAAAGATAGTCTTATTGAAATATCATTTTTAAACTTTTCATTATACTTTGTTAAACTAATATTGTTAGTTGATTTATTTGATTTTACTTCTATTGGTATGATTTTGTTTTTGGTTTGAATTACAAAATCTATCTCATGCCTATCAAATGTAAAATAATTTGGAATATTTTCATATACTATATTTAATGCATTCAATACATAATTTTCTGTAAGAGCTCCTTTGAATTCTTCAAACAACTTATTTCCTTCTACTACAATTTTACTATCTAAATTTGCCATTCTCCTAAGTAATCCAACATCATTCATATAAATTTTAAAACAACTTAAATCATTATAAGCTTTTAATGGTAAATCTGTTTTAGTAACATTATAAACTTTATATATTAAATTCGCATCATTTAACCAATTAAGCGCATTTTCGTATTCTCTTGCTCTTGCACCATGTTTGATTACCTGATATAAAAACTTTTTGTTTTCTTTGGCTAATTGTGATGGTATACTATTCCAAATTAAAGATATTTTATTGGCTTCACTATCTTGTGTATGTTTTGAAAAGTCACTTTCATATGCTTTTAATATATTGTTTTGTATGTCATTTACTCTTTCCATATTTTTTTCATTTACCCAAGAATATACTGCTTCTGGCATACCTCCAATTATGAAATATGCTTTTAATTTTTCTTCTAACATATTAAAAAAGATGTCGGAAATTTTCTCGATACTTTTAATAGATTTCATATATTCTACTAAATTACTACAATGATCAGCTAATAAAAACTCACTAAAAGACATTGGATACATGTCTAAAAACTCTACTTTCCCTACTGGAAATGATGTATGTGATAATCTAATTCCAAGTAAACTGCCTGCACAAATAATGTGATATTGGTTTGCTTCTTCCTGAAAGTATTTCAATGAATTTAATGCATCAGGACATTCCTGAATTTCATCGAAAAATATTAATGTTTTTCCTGGTATTATTGCTTTACCATAAATAAACGCTAATTGTTCTAATATTCTTTTAGGGTCTTTTGTATTATCAAATAAATTGTATAAATCTTTGTCATGGTCAAAGTTGAAGTATGCTAGTCCCTCATAATTTTCTTCTCCAAATTGTTTTACTATATATGTTTTCCCAACTTGTCTTGCTCCTTTTAAAATTAAAGGTTTTCTAGTTTTACTATTTTTCCATTCTATTAATTTTTTTAATATAAATCTCTCCATACCTACTCCACTCCCTAATTCAGTATATTCAAATCTATATTAATTATACTATAGAATCACATTTTTGTAAACTTTTTCTTGATATTTATCACATTTTTGCAAGTTTTTTTATCCATTTAAATCACATTTTTGTATTTCTTATAGATAAGATTATTTAGGCAGAAATCATCTCTTGCATCATATGATTATTAAAAACATAATGTCTATTACACAATTCTTTTAATTTTGGTCTATGTGTTACTATTACATATGTTTTATCTTTTAAATATTTTTCAATCATATTTGTTATCTTTTCTTCAGATACTGCATCTAAATTTGAAGTTGGTTCATCAAAGAAATATAAATCTTTATCGATTAAAATTCCTCTAATTAAATTTAATCTTTGTTTTTGACCTGCTGAAAGCTTTATTCCTCTTTCTCCTACTATTGTTTCTAGTCCATCTGGTAATTCTTTATACCAATTCATTAATCCCGCTTCATCTAACAACTCTAATATTTTATCATCTGATATATTTTTTCCCAAGCATAAGTTATCTCTTATGCTCAAATCAAATAAATCCACTTCTTGTGATACAAAAACAAGCTCTAATCTACTATTCTTTATTTCTTTATTGTCTATTAATAATTTACCATTTTCTAATGGATATAATCCTGCCAAAATATTCATAACTGTTGTTTTTCCTTGACCTGA
>CALXCE010000024.1 GCA_944386725.1 uncultured Clostridia bacterium | reverse complement strand
AATATAATTATATCATGGGAAATTCCAAAACTAAATTCCTGTTGAGCTATCAGTGGAATTTACTTTTAAATTCAAGGACAAGATAGAAAATTGTAGAATAGTGTTGTTAGAAAAGAAGATTTATGATATAAAATATAGTAGAATATTTATAATTCTATTATGGAGGAATTGATATGAAAAATTTGACTGAGGATAAAGGACTATGCAGGGAAAATATTAGAATTCTATGATAGTGAATCTACTAAATCTGGGGTAGGGCAACTTACAACTTTTAATCAACTTGGGTTTAAAGGAATTTCTGATAAACCAGATGGTTGGTATTTACCAAATAATAAGTCTTTTCCAGCAATTATTTTGGAAACTAGATCAACAAATATAGAACTTAATCAAAAGCAAATTGATGAAATTATAAAAAATTGTAAAATAGCAATGAAAAAATATAAAAATGTCATTGGAATTTTATATAATGGTATTGATGTTAAAGCATATAAGAACTTAGAAGAAATTAATGTAGCAAAAGAATTACAAAATAAAGAATATTATTTATCATTCTTTAATAATATAAGAATTGATAAGCAAAGAATTTATCAACTTACGAAAAAAATTAATGATACTTTACATACAGAATTTGGAATAAAAAATTTATACCATAGAATGATTTTTACAGCATGTGCTTTAGTTGCAAAAAGATATGGTGCTAGTTTAGTTTCTGGAATGAATTATGAAACATTCCATACTTCTATACATTCAACATTAGCTAAATCATTAGAGAGTAGTAGAAGACAAAACCAAAAACTAGATTTATTATTAGAAGTTTATTCAGAAATTAAAATGAATTCGACTGAAAATCAAGATGCAATAGATAATTTTATTATATGGGTTTCTGAAATATCCGATTGTATAAATTCAGATAATTGGAATGGTGAAGACGTAATGGGTATTTTCTTCAATGAATTTAATAGATACAAAAAGAAATCAGAAAGTGGACAAGTATTTACGCCGGATCATATTACTTCATTAATGTATAGATTAATAGATGTTGATAAAAACGATTATGTCCTTGATGCAGCATGTGGATCTGGAGCTTTTTTAGTGAAAGCTATGTGCAATATGATTAAAGAAGCTGGGGGAGTAAAAACAAGTAAGGCAAAAGATATAAAATCAAATCAACTATATGGTATAGAATTTGATAGAGAAATATATGCTTTAGCATGTGCTAATATGCTTATAAACAAAGATGGTAAAACAAATCTAGAACATTTAGATTCAAGAAAGCAAACCGCATGTGATTGGATTGCTTCAAAGCCAATCATTAAAGTTTTAATGAATCCTCCGTTTGAAACAAAATATGGTTGTTCAACTATCGTGGAAAATGTTTTAGATAATGTCAAAAAAGGAACAAAGTGTGCTTTTATATTACCAGATAAAAAATTAGAGAAAATTAGTCAAAAACAAACAAGAAGAATACTATCTCATCATACTATTAAAAAAATTATCAAATTACCCGAAAAATTATTTTTTAATACTGGTGTGATGGCTTCAATATTTATTTTTGAAGCAGGGGTTCCTCAAAATGAAAAAGAGATATTTGGTTGTTACATTGGTGATGATGGACTTGTTACAGTAAAAAATCAAGGCAGACAAGATGTATATGATAAGTGGAATGAATTAGAAGATTATTGGGTTAAAATTATTCACAAACAATCTGGAGATAAAACTATTCAATGGATTGACCCAAAACAACATTTAAGTTATCAAATGCCTAAAGTAGAATTTAAAATGAATAAATCAGACTTTAGAAAATCAATATTAGATTATATGTTGTTTAAAGAAAATATTAATGTCAAAGAATTACAAGAAAAAATATCAAATACTATTTTATATGGTTATAATACAAAAGGAATAGAGAATGAATTATTAAATGATTGGATAAATCAAAAAAAAGATGTAAATGACGAATTATCAGTAAGTGAATGGAAGGAATTTGAAATTAAGGAATTATTTGAAACAAATCAATTTGGAAAAGAATTTCAAGTTCCAACAGGAGCATATGTAAAAAAGAAAAATTTAGATGATGGTGATATACCAAGAATAACTGTATCAGGAATAAATATTGGAGTGACAGACTATTATTCCTCAAATGATTCAAATTATAAAGTATATAATAATTTTATAAGTGTTTCATTTTTAAATACTGTGTTCTACCAAGAGGGAGATGCTTCATTAGATATGAAAGTACATTGTTTGAAACCAAAAGAGATAGAATTGAATAAATATATTGCATTATTTTTAGTTTCAATAATAAGAAAAACAATTTATTTTTCTTCATATGCTGATCAGATTTCAACTACCGTATTACCTAAAATAAAAATAAAATTACCTGTTGATTGTAATAAAAAACCTGATTATAAGTATATGCAAAATTATATTAAATCATTACCATATGGAGATAGAATATAAAGAAAGAAAAGGAGAAGAAATAATGAATAATGAAATAGTAGTTTGGGGAATTCATAATACCAATAATGAAAATTTATTATTACATGATAAAGTAATTGCTATAGGGTGGCATAAAATGGGAGATTTGTCTAAAATAAAAACTGATAGGGAATCTTATTATATGGCTTATGACAAAGTTTATCCAAATAAATCCAAACAATCTATTGCAGGTTCAGCAGGACAATTATTTAGATTTGTTAATGAAGCCAAAGTTGGAGATTATGTTGTATATCCTACAAAATTTAACAGAATGGTTAATATTGGACGAATTGAAGGAGAATATTTCTTTGATGCTGAAGAAACCGAATATAATCAAAAAAGAAAAGTCAAATGGTTAAAAGCATTTCCTAGAAGTGAATTTTCCCAAGGAGCATTGTATGAAATAGGATCATTTTTATCATTCTTTAAAGTTAAACATTATGCAAATGAATTTATAGATGCTATTTATAATAAAAAAAATATTATAGATAACCAAGAAAATGAAGATAATGTAATTGCAACTTCAGAAACTATAATAGAAAGTACTAAAGACTATATATTAAAAGAGTTAAATAAAAATTTTAAAGGATATGAATTAGAAGATATTGTTGCTGACTTATTAAATGCAATGGGATATAGAACAAAAGTTAGTCCTCATGGCGGAGATAACGGAAAAGACATTATTGCTTATAAAGATGAATTACCACCAAGGATTATTGTTCAAGTAAAAAGCCAAAAAGGAAATGTTACAGAATCTACGGTACAATCATTAAAGGGAACAATGGATGAGGGAGATTATGGATTATTTGTAACTTTATCAGACTATGCTAAAAATGCTAAAACATATTTAGAAAAGCATCCAATAATAAAATCGATTAATGGAAGTGAATTGGTTGATTTAATCTTAAAATATTATGATGATATGTCAGATAGATTTAAAGCAGCTATAAAATTAAAAAAAGTATTTATACCTATAATTGAAACAGAAGAATAAAGAGGAATACAAAAAAATAAACAGCAGTTATTTTTAGACTGCTGTTTACTTTTTTGAAATTTACTGCTTTTCAGTATAGGAATCAATGCCCTCGCTTTCGAACAACCTTTTTGGTATAAATCCATCAAAGTTTTTTAGTACATTTTTTAGAAAAGCTTTAGTAATCTCAAAAAGTATTTATTTTATAAATTATTTCACTACAATATCATCCTTTATCTTTTCAAACTTACTATCTCCTATACCACTCACATTTTTAATATCCTCTATTTTTGTAAACTTCCCATTTTCCTGTCGATAAGCAATAATCTTTGCTGCTGTCGACGGACCAATTCCTGATAAAGTCTCTAATTGTGCTTGTGTTGCTGTATTGATATTTACCTTAGAACTTTGTGTACTTTCTGATTCTTCATGATTAACAACAACTCCACTTGAAGTTGTGATAGATGTATCAGTCGTATTTGCATTTTCTTTTTCTTGCTTGGTTGGGATATGTATTTTCATTCCATCCTCTAGCTTATAAGCTAAATTGATGTCTTCTGTATAGGCATCTTCTCTTACTCCTCCGTGCTTTATCTATGGCATCTGAAATTCTACTATCCACTTTTAGTTCTACTATTCCTTCTTTGTTTACGGCACCAGATATATGAACTAAAATCCTCTCATCACTATATCCCTCTTGTTTTTCTATTTCTTCGCCTTGTATTGCTAAATCATTTTCTAGTTGTGTACTGTGATTATCTTCTTTTGCATATACATAGTAACAAATAAAGCCAGCTACAATGGCTGTTAATATTCCTAATATAATTTTTTGTTTTTGACTAAAATTATACATATAAAAACCTCCTTAATTAAATAAATATAGTTGAAAATCTTGAAAAAATAGGATATGATAATATATATAAATTGGGAGAATAAAAAAATGAAATTAAAATTGAAAAAATTAATTGTACTTTTTTTAGTAATAATACTAACTATTATTTTTAGTACCTCGTTTGTTTTTGCTACTTCTGAAAAACCAAATATCATTTCAGAAGCTGCTATTTTGATGGATAATGATACAGGAAAAATTTTATATTCCAAAAATGAAAACCAAAAAATGTATCCTGCTAGTACAACCAAAATTATAACAGCTATTCTTACTTTAGAAAACTGTAATTTAGATGAAGTGGTAACGGTAAGTTATGATGCTGCTATGTCAATTCCAGATGGCTATTCTTCTGCTTATCTTCAAATTGGTGAACAATTAACTGTAGAACAATTATTACAACTTTTATTGATTCATTCAGCAAATGATGCTGCTAATGTATTGGCTGAATATGTTGGAGGTTCTGTTGAAAGCTTTGTTTCTATGATGAATACAAAAGTAAATGAACTTGGTTTATCCAATACTCATTTCACAAATGCTTATGGAATGCACGATGATAATCATTATACAACAGCACAAGATTTAGCTATCATCATGAAATATTGTATGAAAAATGAAGAGTTTAGACGATTAGCTGGTAGTGCCTCTTGTGCCATTCCTGCTACCAACAAATATGGTACGAGAAGTTATACCTCTACTAATGAATTAATTATCCCAAATAGCTCTAATTATTATCCTTACTTAACAGTTGGTAAAACTGGCTATACCTCTCAGGCAGGTGATTGTTTAGTTTCTTGTAGTTACAAAGATGATTTGGAATTAATTTGTGTTGTCTTAGGTGGTAAAACAGTCAATGACATATCTACTAGATTTTCTGAAACAAAAATTTTATATGAGTATGGATATAATAATTATTCTATTAAAACACTATTAAATGCAGATGACATACTTACACAAATAGAAATATCGAATGGTACAAAAAATACCAAAAATTTAGATTTGTTAGCTAGTAACTCTATTAATGCTTTATTAGAAAATACAGTATCAGAAGATGAACTTGTTTTTGAAATAAATTTAAAAGAAAATATAAAAGCACCAATTGAACAAGGCGATAATTTAGGTACTGTTTCTTACATGATTGATGGAATTCAATATGAAACAAATTTAATAGCATCTCATTCGGTTGAAAAATCTAAGTTGTTAAATTATATTTTGGAAATTGGAATTGGCTTTTTGATTATAATTTTGGTTTATAAAATGTTTTTCCATAAGCGTAAGAAAAAAAGAATATTTTAAATTTTATTTTTATATTAAAAACGCGGACTTCAGAGTGTTTTAATAAGTGCCAAAATCAAAGAAGTCCGCTTTTGCTCTAATAATCATAAATACATTTTTTATCAATAATCTTTTCCTATAATAATCGTTACATCGACTTTACTTGAGCTTGACTCACTATTCTCGATAATACCTACACCAATAACGTCTTTCACATTTTTTAGCAATGTTTCTTTTACATTCTTTTTGTTAACGATTGTAGTCTTTGATGCTGTATTCGTGCTTCCTGTTCTAGTAACTCTATAGCCTGCCCCTTTTAGTAAATTCACCACTTTCTGTAAGTTATTACTGTTACCACTACCATTTAGTACTTCTACGGTAATATCTGATTTGCTAACACTACTAGATGTTGTGTCATTGCTTGTTGTGTTTGCTTGTGTTGAATCTTGTGTTTCTTCAATGTCTCTGTCATAAAACAATTCTTGTATTAATTCCTTTGTTTCTGCCTTGTCATAAACATATATGCTTACACCATTTGTCCTATTTAGATTAGGTGTAGTTCCTGGGAGCGTATCTGTTAATAAATCATCTGTATTAAATTCTACCACATATGGAATATAATCTTTTGCTACATTAAAATCTATATTGGTTATTACATATTCTTCTGCTACATCTAAGATTTCACCTAGTTTAAATATGTTTTCTACTTTTGCTGTTTGTTTAACTACTTGTAATATAAATTCTCTTTGTGTTCTCATTCTTCCTATATCATTGTCTCCATATTCCTCTGGGTAAGAAGTTCCATTATTGTTATGCCTAAAACGAAGCAATTGCTCTGCTTTATCCCCATCTAATAGTTGCTCTCCTGCTTTTAAATGAATATGTAGGTTTTGTGATGAATCATCATAATCCATGTTGATTGGAACATTAAATGTTACACCACCGATTGCATCCACTAGTTTAATTAATGCTTCTGTTTTCACTACTACATAGTATTCAATATTTAGTCCTGTAATTTCATTAACAGCTTCTAGGGTTTCATCTGCTCTATGTTTTCTACTATACAAGGCATTGATTTTTTCATAGGCAGTTGCTTTAGCTGGGTTACTACCTGTATAAGTATCTCTAGGAATCGATAATAAAGTAGCCTTTTGTGTGTTAGGATTATAAGATGCTACCATAATAGTATCAGTAAGTTCAACATTTTCTTGGTCTGTACTAATACCTAATATAAGAACTCGTAACTCTCCCAAATTCTTCTTTGTATTTTCGTCATGCCCTACTACAGTTGCAAGCATTCCTGTCATTCCTCCGCCATTTATATGTACTCTATAAGCAAACACTCCTACTGCTACTAGTAATACTAGAAGAATTACTAGTAATATCTTTTTCCATATTTTCTTTTTTCCTTTTTTCTTTTTGCTATTTTTTACGTTTTTATTATTCCTTTGTTTATTTCCCAAAATGATTCACTCCTAAAATTTCATGGTATTAGTATAGCAAATTTTCTTTTAAAAAGCAACAAATATATACATTTTTTTATTATTTTCTAAAACTTAAAACAATACCTTTAATATATTATTTTGATACATTGTTTTTCCTAAGTATGACTGATCTATACTTTGGTTAACTGTATTGTTAGGATACATTTGTTCAGATATAGTTAATATTAAAAGTGCCACATAAATAATTAAAAATCCCCTTAAAAGTCCATATACTATTCCGCCTACTTGATTTAATTGATTAATAATTGGTAATTTTGCTATACTATCTGCTAATACAGTTATAAATCTTAGAATTATTTTTATAACCACTAATAAAATGATGATAACGCCTCCTGTTACAATGTCAATGGCTAAACTTCTTGCTGTTTCTGGTAACATTTCATTTTTAGTTGTTTCTACAATTTGATTTGTTAGTTCGTTCTCTTTTTCATTTTCTTGCATAATATCATTTGCCTTTTCATAAATGGCTTTTTCTACCGTTTCATCGATGTTTGTGGTATTAATAACAAAATTAGAAATTGGGTGATATAAAATTACTGTTACTACAATGGCAATAACAAAAGAACATATCCCAATAGCCAATTTTACCAATCCTTTTTTATAAGCTAAAAATGTTGACAATATGATAATTGCTACTATAATTAAATCTACTAAGATTCCCATTTTATATCTTTCCTTCCTTGTTTAAATGACAATTATTTTTCAAACTCCTTTATAAGTTTATAATTTCGATTCTATCTCGGTAAATAATCCCTGCTATATTATCTGATACTACAATATTTGTGATTTCCTGATTAGCAATATACCTCTTGACTAACCATCCATCTGTATTCATAAATTCTATTTCTGTTCCTAAGTTTAGAGCAATGATATTATCATAGGTATAAATTTCTTTTGCGATGGAATCTACCGTATATTCTTTTGTTGCTTTATTTTCAATGTTTATGATATTAACAATAGAATCTGCTGTAAATAGTCCTGAAGATTTTTCTTCTATTTCTATAGCACAATTTGTTAATTCTATGGATTGAAAAATTATCTTTTTATCTTTATTGTCCATTAAAATAGTATCTTGATCATTTTCTATGATGTAAATACCGTCTGTATACATACAAACTAATCTACCTTTATCTTGATATTTTATGTTGGTTATTAGTTTGCCCGACTCACTTTGGTAAGTATTTTCCAATGAATTGGTTGGATCAGAACTTGCTTTTTCAATAGAAATTATTTTTATGTTGGATTGTATAATGGTTCCTGATGTGTCAACTTCTGCAATAGCTAAGTATTTATTGTCATTCGAGATAGCAACATCTGCTGTTCTTGTAGATGACAAATAGGTTTTAAACATTTCTTTCCCTTCTGGGTTATACATAGTAATGATTGTTTTATAACTAGTATCTGTTATGACCACTGCTACATATCCATTTTTATTAACATGTACTTGTGAGATATTTCCTTCTACTTCTGTTTCCCATGTGATATCTTTACCTGTTATTAAATATAGTTTTTTTCCTTTCTTTTCTGCTATCACTAAAAATCTATTAGCTGAGTTAAAAACTGGGGTAGATACTTGAACCTCCAATTTTTTTTCTTCGTTTCCTGTATTATTATAAATAGTAAATTGATTTTTATTGAGAACACCAATGTATTTATTAAAGGCATATATATTTGAGCTTTGGCTTTCGTTTAATTCTATACTATTCACATTGTCTTGTGTGACTTCTTTTTTAAATATATTTTTGTCTGTCCATTCCCTAACTTGCTCATTATTATAATAAACTACTATGGCTGCTACAATGGCTATTACTATCATGGCTATTATGGATATCATTACTATTTTCTTTTTACTGACTTTTTTTTGTTCTGTTTCTTCCCAATAATCTTTCATAATTTTTCTCCTTGTCTTTTGTTATCTTATTTTATATCAGCCATTAAAATATATTTTGTGATTTATTTTACATAATACGTTTTAAGGGTCATATTTATTCTTTATCTACAACTACCTAGTTCACAGTTTAATAATATTTTTATCACTAAAAATCTAATGTTGGATATCCTGTTTCTGTATCCATTTCCCAATGTAATAATTCTTCAGAATCAGTATATTCTTTATTACCACTATTATACGAATCCACATAATCATTTAAGCTTTTTAAAAATACTTCTGTTCTTATATGTTTCAAACTATATGCTTGAGATTTATTTATTTCTAATAAACTTCCTGCTTTAATATTAGCAGCATTTAAATTAAATTCTTCTGGCCAATAACAGTATTCAATATAATTTGTTCCATAACCATCCTTCCTACCCAAAATTCCTCCTATATTGCTTGTACCTGAAATTTCACCGATTTCATAGCAATTTATTATTTTACTCATATTATTTTGTGTATATGCAGCATGTCCCATTATTCCTCCAACATTTTCGTTGCCTTGTATAGTTGCTGAGTTATAACTATTTATAATTACTTTGCCACTAGTTGAGCTTCCAATTATTCCTCCAACATCGCTACCACTTGATTCTACTTCACCATTATTAATACAATTTATTACACTATTTGCACTACCAGTAATTCCACCTACATTATTGATTCCATTTATCTTAGTATAGTTTATACATTTGTTTATAATTTTTGAATTATATCCACTGATTCCACCAACATTGTTACTAGCTATTATTTCTCCATAATTTTCACAGTCTTTTATCAAAGAACTTTGTGCACCGCTAATTCCACCTACAAAGCTCGTTCCACTAACTTGTTCATAATTTCGACAATTTGTTATTATCCCAGAATATCCAACAATTCCTCCTACATTCTCTTCTCCATAGATTTCTCCATAATTTTGGCAATTAGTCACTGTCCCATAATTTCCAGTAATACCTCCAACGTTATTCCCTGTTGCTTGAATGTTTACATAGGATATACAATTTGTGATTTTCATCCTGATAGTAGATGATGAACAAATAGACCCTACATTATCTCCCGTGCTGACTATATTACCAGAGATAATTAAATTTTCTACTGTACCATTACCGTTTAGCAAATAAACCTGCATTTCCATTATTGTGTTCATATAAATTTTTTATGCTGTTATTATTACCATCTAATGTTCCCCAGAAATTTGCTATTGGTTTAAATCCTGCATATTGATTGCTTGTCAATGCCTCTAATAATCCAATATCATCCGGTACCCCTAAGAAATCATTATAAGCTTTTGTCTGAGTATTGCAATATGATAGTTCTGATTTGAAATTTAAAGTTTTTCCTAATTTGAAATATTTGTATTGATAAGTATTCCCATCATTAGTCATTTGTGATAAATAGACCAAATCTTCTATGCTCATTATTACATATGGATCATTTTGCATTCCACTTCCGTCAAATTCTCCAGGTGTTTTGTCTTTTTCTAATATTTGTAAACTACTTTCTTGTATAATATTGTTATCCTCAACACTATATACTCTTTGCGTATCAATAAAATAGACTAACCATCCATCTCCATCATCATATAACACAGTTTTTCCTTCTCCTGCATTTAAATCCAATTGTTCTTGTAATTCACTTTTTTCTATGTTACTATTATCTTCTTTTGTTTTTGCTCCTATTACAGATAATGCTATAATCTCTTTTTCTCTTGCAATTTCAGTTTGTTCTTTCGCATTGTCTGCTTGTTTGAGTATACCATTTTCTCCAGTTAACGTGACAATTGTTATTCCTGCAAATATTAAAAGGACAATGATTGTAATTACTAACGCAATTAAGGTTATTCCTTTTTGACTTTTTAAACCTATCTCTTGATTTACTCCCATTTTCTCTCCCTCGTTTCTTTACTTCGTTTTTTCTAATCATGCTTATTTTATGTTCGTCTTTGCATGCTATGTTTGTATATACTGTGTATATAGTATATTAACTTTTAATTGTTGTCAAGAATTCAAAACTTATTTTATATGTTTACGTGTATCCTATTTTATTCTACTTCAAAGTCGTTTTTGCTTAATTCGTACTTTTGTAATACTTAATTTTAAAATTTGAACTAACCCCAAATAGCCAAAAATCGGATATAATAAACTAACTAAATTAGAAAATCCAATTTTAGAAATTAATACAGAAATTATACACATAATCGCTGCAATTTGTGTATAATTTTTCTTGTTTTTTGTTGTATTTTGCAAAAAACTGGTTCCTAAAGAAATAGCTGTCGTAAAAATAGAACCTAATATGATAAAACCATAGATATATCTGAATATTTTAAACATATGAGATACTACATAAACAGCTGGCATCTCTAATTTTGTAATGTCAACATCTACTCTTACGAGCAATAAAAATACAACAATGGATAATAAAATAATAATTAGACTGCTAATAGCTGCTATTTTTAAGATTTGTTTTTTATCTTTAATATAACTTTTCAAAGTTAATAATACAGGAATTAATAAAATACTATTGTAGCTACTGTATAAAACACTACTTAAAATGATACTGCTATGATTGGTTCTTATCATATAATTTCCCAATTCTAATATATGGAGGTCTTTTAAATTAATCATTCCTATTATAACTAAAAATCCAATTAATATGGGAACTAATAATTCATTGGCTTTTACGACTCCTTTTATACTTGTCATAAAAATAATAAAGCTTGCTATGGCTAAAATAGTACTTCCTATTAAACCATTTCTTCCTAATTCTTGTTCAAAATAAGCACCAAATCCAGCGATCATAACAAAAAACGTGATTAAAATAAAAACATTAATAATGATATTAATAATAGGTTTTAACTTTAAATTTTTTTGGATTAAAATATCTAAAAAATCTTTATATGTATTTGCTCCATATTTGTCTACTATTTGAAAAGTTTTATAAATGACAAAGCCAATAATAAGACTAGAGATTAAAATACCAATTAGCCCTTCCATTCCATAGGAAAAGAAGAACAGATATATCTCTTGCCCAGAGGCAAATCCTGCTCCTATCATAGTTCCAATAATCACAAATACTACTCTTAAAATATTTTTCATGGACAAATCTCGCTTTTTTATACGTTACTGTTCAGACTTAAATAGATAAACTTTTGTTAAATGTTAATATAAAAATAAAATGAAAACCCCATATTATTTTATGGGGTTTTTATACAAATTATTCAATTATTTCTTTCTTCTTCTAATTTGCCAAATGACAACTCCAACTATAATAATAAGAATTGGAACAGCAAATATAATAACTCTAATTATCGTATCTTGTGACTCTGTTGCTGTATAAGTTACTGTTCCAGTGTCTTTCCTTGCTGTAATATCTTCTTCTCTATCCACTAAATAAGCAATAGAATTTAATACTAAGTCCTTATTATACGCTAATTGGATAGCACCATAAGAAGAATTGCTACTTAATTGATAGTCTGAGATGAAGTAATTTTCTCCATAAATAATTAATTTTGAAGTAATAGAGCTAGTTGCCTCTGCACTTTCTGTTGCTTCTGTTGCTTCTTGGATTGTTTTTTCTAATTCTGCTCCTACCACAAAAGTTCCTGTTTCTTCACCTTCACTAGCTGTATTTGATTGAATATTAAAGTTTGTTCTAAAATAAGAATTTTCACTTGCCAATAATAAATCTGTTTTTTCCACATTTAGTTCTTCTAGTTTATCTTCATTAATATTGATTTTAGTAGCATTAACAAATACTACACCTGTTGTATTATATAAATCTTTTGTTACTGTTGCATATTGTATATCTGGAAAAATTAAATCTGGAGAGCTACTTACCATTTTAGTAGTATCGGTTTCTCTTATAATTCCTACTTCAAATGGATCTATGCCATAAGTAGCTAATATTGAATTTACATTTGGCATATCCGCTTGACTGGTTATAGCTGCATTTAACCATAAGATATTTCCTCCTGATTGAATGTAATCCATAATGGCCTTGGTTGCTACATCATCAAAATCTTTACTTGGTGTATTAATTACTAGAGTATCACAATCATCCGGAACTTTTCCTACTGATAATATTTCTAAAGTATCGATTTCGTTAATTTCGTTTTCTATGTACATATTTAAATAATTCATATTTTGGCTTAATGAAAATTCGCTATAACCTTCTAAAAAATATACCTTTGGTATTCTATCACTGGTAACAGAAACAATACTGCTGGTTAGCTTTTCTTCTGCTATACTAATCGTTTCATAAGTAGAAGTATCATAAGTTACTAAATCACTAGAACTCAATACTTTTGACTTTTCCCCACATTCTACGATAATTCCTTCTGATCCACTTTCAATTCCATATTTGTTTGCTAAATCTGGTCTATTTTCAATATTTACCGCTTCTGCCACAATCTTTTCATTTGCTTTATTATATTGTTTTGCTAAATCTACTGTAGAATCATCATCTGTATATCCTATAAAATAGATATTTACGTTCTTATCAATATCTTTAACTTTTTCTTTACTTTCATCTGTTAATGTATATAATTTCTCTTCTGTAAAGTCCAGTGGTGCTAATTCTAAATTTTGCATAAAAAGGTTAATAGCTATAAAAATAGCTATAATAATAAGTACTAAAAGACAAGTCATCGTTCCATCAATAAGCCATTTCTTTTTAATCGTTTCTATAAATTTACTAGACTTTTTCTCTTTTTCTAAGTTTTCCTTTTTGGCTTTCTTTTCTTGTTTTGCCTCTATTTTCTTATTGTCTATTTTATCTTTTTTCTCTTTCACTTTTTCTTCCCTCCTTCTATCTCACACTTTTTCTTCTTTGCATAAAAATAACAGTAAGTAGTAAACATGCTACTGTAAATGCTATAAATGTTACTGTGTCTGCAATATCAATCTGTCCTGCTGGGAATTTTGAAAACATATTAATTAGTGAAAAGTTAGTAAATATATCACTAAATTGTGGTAAAAACCATGTTAATATGAAAAATCCTATTGTAACAACTCCTGCTATAATTTGATTTTCTGTGATGCTAGATGCAAAAATTCCAAAGGATATGTATGCCATCGCTAACAGTAAAAATCCTAACATCGTTACCAATGCTGTTGTAAGATGTGGTGTTCCAAAAAAACATAAGATTGCATAATACATGAAAGTACAAAGTAAGGTTATCACAACAATTAAGGTTGCTGCTATAAATTTCCCTAATATCACTTTGGTAATACTAAGTGGTGATGTAAGTAATAATTGCTCTGTTCCTGTTTTTCTTTCTTCCGCCATAGTTCTCATGGTAAGAATTGGAACAATAAAAGTCAATATTGTCGCTCCTGAATAGAATATGTATTCAAAATTTGTACTCTGATAAGTAAATACATCGGTATAGAAAAATATACTAAACATGATTAGAAATAATCCTATAAACACATATCCAATTGGAGAATAAAAATAAGATTTGAATTCTTTTTTAATCACTGCCCACATTATTTATTACCTCCTTCAATTAACTTCATAAAGGCATCCTCTAAGGTACTATCTGCCTTTTTCATTTCAAATATCGTGATATTTTCTTTGGCAAATTCCGCAAAAATAATCTTTCTTAAATCTACTTCCCCTTTTGCTTCTATTACATATTGCTTTGTGCCGTCTTCATTTTCTTCTATTAATTCTATTTTCTTGATGTCTCCTATGTTCTGTGTGATTGCCTTTATTTTGTTCTCTGGATCTTCTACTGTTACATATACACTATTGTTACTAGCAACTTTTCTTTCTAGATTTTCAGGTGTGTCAATTGCTACAATTTTTCCTTTATTGATAATAATAACTTTATTACAAATTTGACTCACCTCTGATAAAATATGAGAACTTAAAATAACGGTATGTGTCTTTCCTAACTCTTTGATTAGATTTCTAATCTCTGTAATTTGCTTTGGGTCTAAGCCTACTGTTGGCTCATCCAAAATTAATATTTTCGGATCTCCAACTAATGCTCCTGCCATGCTTACTCTTTGTTTATACCCTCTAGACAAATTTTTTACTAATTTCTTTCCAACCTCTTTTAATCCAGTTTGTTCTATAATTTTTTCAACCTTCTCTTTTCTTATTTTTCTATCAACTTGCTTGATCTCTGCCATATAAGTTACAAATTCTTTTACCGTTAAATCAGTATATAATGGTACTCCCTCTGGCATATACCCAATTTCTTTTTTAGCCTTTTTAGGTTTCTTTAAGATGTCATATCCATTTACCTTGATTTCTCCGTGTAGTTTGTTCAATAAATCCAGTTATCATGTTCATAGTTGTACTTTTACCAGCACCATTTGGACCAAGTAAACCTACAATTTCGCCTTCACTAATTGTAAAGCTAATATCATCTACGGCAACGAACTTTCCATACTTTTTTGTAACATTTTTTACTTCTATCACAAAAAATTCCTCCTTTATTCTTCTAATCATTCAATCCCTAACATGTTACCACTTTATTTTTTCAAAGTAAAGCAATTCACACAAAATTTACAATGTGCATTGTGGGAATTGGGGACGTTTCTTTTTGCACATTTTTGTGCAATGAGGGACATATCTTTGTTAGATATACTTTATTGTTGTTATCTATTATTTTTTATAGAAATGACGAATGTGCTGTGAAATAACCGTTAGAACATCTAGTAAAAATCAATTAGGGAATCTCATTTGTCATGAGGGCGCTGATTGATTTCTATTAGATGTTCTCGGTTATGAAACAAACCGAGGAATGAATATTAAAAATAATAGATAGCAACAAATATAAACTATACTTGCATAAATAGGTATCCCTAACTGTGCCAAAAGGAGCAAAAAGAAACGTCCCTAATTGCCCTCATATTTTTTTCATGTTTTGCATATTTATTAAACAGAAATGAGGTATACTATGGAATTAATTTATCCTTTTTTAATTACTTTTACTCTTGTGTTTTTTTCTGAGTTGGGTGATAAAACACAGCTTTTGGTTTTATCTTTTTCGACCAAAAATAAGACAAAAAACATATTATTAGGTGTAGCAATTGGTACTTTTTTTAGCCATGGATTTGCTATTTTATTTGGTAGTAGAATAGCTTATTTTTCAAGCAGCACTTTTCAACTTTATTTAAAAATTTTTACCTATATTTCTTTTATATTATTTGGTCTGATTGGATTTTTACCAAATAAAACATACACTAAAGATGATAATATTTCTTATAAGTCTAATTTTTTACAAAAATTTTCTTGTTTAAAATTGAATTGTATTATTATGGTTGCTTTTTGCATATTAGTCGGAGAACTAGGAGATAAAACTTTTTTGGCCTCTTTGGGCCTTGGCTTTGAATATCCAAATTCCAAATTTCCTTTGATTTTAGGTTCTGTTTGTGGTATGGTAGCAAGTAACTTTATTGCTATTTTTTGTGGTAAGTTACTTGGTAATTATTTAAAACAAGAATTTATTGAATTTTTGTCTAACATTACTTTTATCATTTTTGGATTATTAGGATTTGTTAACATGATATTTTAAAATTTTTAAGATTTTTATGTGATTTTTTCAATTTTTGGGTAGGATTACCTTGACACCTTACTTTTTTTGTGCTATTATAATTATTGTTATTTAACAAATGGGTCAGTAGCTCAGTTGGATAGAGCACAGGCCTTCTAAGATTGTGACTACATTCACAAGTACATTGATATAACTGGATTTTGAGAGTTA
>CALXCE010000023.1 GCA_944386725.1 uncultured Clostridia bacterium | reverse complement strand
ATATTGTTTTTTTGTTTTATTTATTATATCAAGGGACTTTCTTTTTGTATATTCCGAAACCATTTTACACTATCGTAACTAGCATAAAATTGACGGTTTTAACATAAAATGGTATAATATAAAGGTAGGCAAAGTAAAAAAAGATTCAAGATTTATTGAGTCGCAACCTAAAGAAAGGAGTAATCTTATGATTACAAGACAACACGCAGCACTTACTTTTATGGCTCTTGCCACCATAGGAAGAACCAAAACATTTCGGAAATTAATTCCGTGGGTTCTCTTACCAGATGCAATTAGGGCCTATATAGGTCCAAGACAGCCTTCTCATTTTGAGGAGCTACCAGATCAAACAGACATTTCCAGGATGGTTTTTCCATCGCCTAGGGACTTGAAACGAACAAACAGAGACACTGCTATGAAAGTGATAAACTTTCATCTGGCAGACGCACCAAAGTGTGTTATCGGAGAGAAAACGCGCATAGAGGTGTTTGATTATCTGAACATTGAGCATGATTTTTATCATGCTTTAAGAGTTCACTTGCTTCAGGATCGCATCTTAGATGAGGTTCTCCGTAATGAGATGGTAGATGTAAAAGAGAGATTCTCTGATATTTTTACCATAAAGCACAGTGGAAAGTGCATTGATGGCAAAGAATTGAGAACTCAAATTGCTCGATTTGAGGAATTGGGATTCATCAAATTAGTTGGTATGGTCTATGAAAGAACTGGTCTTTTGTTAGAACGTGAATGGTTTGACAGAAGAGTATATGATTCTTTAAAAAAGGCATATCCTGCTGATTTGGCAGAGAACACGTATCGCTACATGTCTATCAGTGACGAGCTAAACAATCGTATTAATGGTTTGCAGTTCGACTTAACAGAAGAAGAAAAAGCTTCTGTTGAAATCACAGAGAATTTGGATCATGTGTTACAGAATATGTACGAAAGTGCATTAACTGCAACATTAATCGAGCTTAGCTAAAAAAGAACCATAAGAAGAGGAGGAATGGGGTTAATAACCTCATTTCTTCGTTTTTTAAGTATTTATTCAGTATAATTCGAAAACTGAGAAATTTTATATTAGAATATTGAAATTATAAGATTTATATGATATATTCAAATAGATTAAAAACGAAAGGAAGAGAAAAATAATGGGAAAATTTAAAAAGCTAGAAACCTCTATTGACGGAGTATATGTAATAGAACCAACTGTTTTTGGAGATAACAGAGGATATTTCATGGAAACATACAGTAAAGCTGAATTTGAAGAAATTGGTTTAGATTATGAATTTGTACAAGATAATCAATCAAAATCAAAAAAGGGAGTTTTAAGAGGATTGCATTTTCAAAAAGAAAATACACAAGCAAAACTTGTAAGAGTCATCAAAGGAAAAGTATTTGATGTTGCGGTAGATTTAAGACCAGAAAGTAAAACTTATGGAAAATGGGAAGGAGTAATACTTTCCGAAGAAAATAAAAAAATGTTTATGATACCAAAAGGATTTGCCCATGGATTTTTAGTATTGTCAGAGGAAGCAGAATTTACTTATAAATGTGATGATGTATATAATCATGAGGCAGAAGGTGGACTAGCTTGGAATGACCCAGACGTGGGAATTGATTGGCCTTTAGGAGACATGAAAGTATCTGATTTATTAACCTCTGAAAAAGATGCAAAATGGCCATCCTTAAAAGAACTAAAAGAAACAGATTTGTTTAAAGGGATTTAGGGACGTTCCTTAAAATCCCACTTTTAGGGATTTGGGGACACTCCTTAGAGCGGACAAGTTTAAAATGTATCAAAAAACGGTAAAAATTTGGAAGGAGAAGTAAAAAATGAGTAAAAATGTATTAGTAACAGGAGCAGCAGGATTTATAGGAGCTAATTTTGCTGAATATTTTGTAAATAAACACCCAGATTATAATGTAATTGTAGTAGATAAGTTGACCTATGCGGGAAATATGGATAATTTAAAAAAAGTACAGGACAAAATAACATTTGTACAAGCTGATATTTGTGACTTTGAAAAAATGAAGGAAATTTTTGACCAATATGATATCAATGGAGTCATCCATTTTGCAGCAGAATCTCATGTGGATAATAGTATTAAAAATCCATTTATATTCACACAAACCAATGTAATTGGAACCCATACTTTATTAGAAACGGCAAAACAAAAATGGGGAGAAGGAAGTGATAATAAATTTGTACATATTTCTACAGACGAAGTTTATGGTTCATTAGGAGAAGAAGGATACTTTACAGAAAAATCACCAATTAAGCCAAGTAGTCCTTACTCTTCATCAAAAGCAAGCTCAGATTTAATTGCATTGGCTTATAAAGAAACCTATAAAATGAATGTTAATGTAACAAACTGTTCTAACAATTATGGACCATATCAACATAATGAAAAATTAATTCCACATATGATTAAGTTAGCTTTAAAAGACGAAAAATTACCAGTTTATGGAGAAGGTCTAAATATTAGAGATTGGTTATATGTAGAAGACCATTGCGAAGCAATTGATTTAGTATTTCATAAAGGTGTAGCAGGAGAAAGATATAATATTGGTGGACATAACGAAAAAAGAAACATAGAAATTGTAAAATTAATTTTACAAAGATTAGGAAAATCAGAAGACTTGATTGAACATGTTACAGATAGAAAAGGACATGATTATCGATATGCAATCGACCCAACGAAAATAAAAAATGAACTTGGATGGGAACCAAAAACAAAATTTGAAGATGGAATTGTAAAGACAATCGATTGGTATTTAGAAAATCCAGAGTGGTTGAAATAAAACAGAAATAAGTTTAATTAAGGAAAATCGAATCATGGAAAAGATAAAAAAAATAGTAGAAAAGGTATGGACCAAAGAAGTAATTCTATATATTGTATTTGGCATACTTACAACCCTTGTAAACTTAAGTTCTTTTTATGTGTTAAATAATATATGGCGATGGAATGAAAATTTGTCAAATCTAATAGCGATTCTATTAGCTGTATTATTTGCTTATATTACTAACAAAGATTTAGTATTTCATTCGAAAGCAGACACTGTAAAAGAAAAATTGCAAGAATTTCTAAAATTTATGCTAGGTAGAGCCTTTACAATGATAATTGAATTTTTGGGAGGTTTAGCATTATTTCAAACACCAATGCCAGAGATGATTAGTAAAGTTCTAATTACGGTAATAGTTGTTATTTTGAATTTCTTTATTAGTAAATTCTTTGCTTTTAAAAGGAAAAGAGAAAACAAGGAAGAAGAAGGGACTAAAACATGAAAAAAATAAGTATTATTATACCAGCTTACAATGAAGAAGAAGCTTTACCGCCATTATATGATAGAATAAAAAAATTGATGGATACCATGGAAAAATATGAATTTGAACTTCTTTTTGTAAATGATGGAAGTAAAGATAAAACAATAGAAATTATTAAACAATTGAGACAAGAAGATAATAGAATATGTTATGTTGATCTTTCAAGAAATTTTGGAAAAGAAATAGCAATGATAGCGGGTTTAGATTATGCAACAGGAGACTGTGTTATTTTTATGGATGCAGATTTGCAAGATCCACCAGAATTAATTCCAGAATTAGTAAAATACTGGGAAGAGGGATATGATGATGTTTATGCAAAGAGAAAATCAAGAAAAGGAGAAACTTGGCTAAAAAAATTTACATCTAAAATGTACTATAAGGTATTACAAAGTATGACAAAAGTAGAAATTCAACGAGATACAGGGGATTTTAGATTATTAGACAGAAGATGTGTAAATGCCTTAAAGAAATTAAGAGAATCACAAAGAAATACAAAAAGTATGTTTAGCTGGATTGGTTATAAAAAGAAAGAAGTTTTATATAACAGAGAGCCAAGAGTAGCAGGTTCTACTAAATGGAATTACATTAAATTAATGGATTTAGCAATTGATGGAATCACTTCTTTTACAACATCTCCACTTAGAATTTCTACTTTTATAGCAATTCCAACATTTATTGTATTATTCATCTATTTTATATATGTTATCGTGAAAAGTTTTGTGGTTCATGAAGCGATACATGCCTTTCAAGCAATTATATTGCTGATATTATTTTTCTCAGGAATTCAAATATTATTGTTTGGAATTGTTGGAGAATATTTAGGAAGAATTTTTAAAGAGACTAAGAATAGGCCATTATATTTAGTAAATGAGTATAATGGAGAAAAAGAAAAAAATGAAGATTAGAAGGAGAAATAATTGATGAAAAATATTAAAATATTTGCTTGCCCAACGGCAGAAGAATTTACACAAGAAATATGTGATTGTTTGAAATTAGAGATGGGAAAAATAAATCATCAAAAATTTTCAAATGACAATAATTTTGTACAGGTTTTAGAAACCGTAAGACAAAAAGATGTATATATTGTACAAACAACAAAACCACCAGTAAATGAAAGAATTATGGAATTATTAATAGCCATTGATGCTATAAAAAGAGCATCTGCTAAAAATATTAATGTCATATTACCATATTTCCCTTATTCTAGATCAGACAAGAAAGATCAACCTCGTGTACCAGTAACTGCTAAATTAATGGCACAAATTTTAGAGGCAGCAGGTGCAACAAGAGTTATCACATGTGACTTACATAATCCAGCAATACAGGCATATTTTAATGTGAATTGTGATAGATTAACGGCAGAGTATTTATTAGAGGATTATTTCAAGGAAAAAAAATTAGAAGATATGGTAATTGTTGCAACTGATGCAGGAAGCTCAAAAAAGGCATATAAATATTCTCAATTTTTCAATTGTCCAATTGCCTTAGTGGATAAAAGAAGAGAAGGAAATGATGATAGAGCAATTGCTACTACCATCATTGGAGATGTAAACAATAAAAATGCAATTATATTTGATGATGAAATAGATACAGCAGGTTCTATGATGGAAACAGTAAAAGTGTTACAAAAATTTGGTGCAAAAGCCATTTATGCAGGTGCTACACACGGAGTTTTATCAGGGCCAGCTATCGAAAGAATTAAAAACTCAGGAATTAAGGAAATGGTAGTAACCAATACCATTCCTGTACCAAAAGAAAAAAGAATTGATAATCTAACGGTATTATCCATAGCACCATTTTTTGCAGAAGCAATTAAAAGACTTAATGAAGAAAGACCATTAGGGGAATTATATTATAATGTATAAGTTGATATATTCGTGTTATATCAACTTTTTTGTGTACAAAGTTAAAAAAATATGGTAAAATAGAAAACATAGAAAAACATCCAAGTAAAGGAGAGAAAATAGCTATGAAGAAAAAAAGATTATTAACAGGCGATAGACCAACGGGAAGGTTACATATAGGACACTATTTTGGCTCTCTAAAAAAGAGAGTAGAATTACAAGAAAGTGGAGAATATGATCCATATATACTAATTGCAGATGTACAAGCATTAACCGATAATTTTAACAATCCAGAAAAAGTAAGAAAAAATGTAAAGGAAGTAGCTATCGATTATTTGTCTTGCCGGAATAGACCCTAACAAAACTACAATTTATATTCAATCCATGATACCAGAAGTAGCGGAGTTAACAGTTTTTTATTCCAATCTAGTAACCATAGCAAGATTAGAAAGGAATCCAACCGTAAAAACAGAAATAGCACAGAAAAGAGAAATATTTGGTGAAAGTGTAACTTATGGTTTTTTAGGATATCCAGTAAGCCAAGCAGCAGATATAACAGCATTTGAAGGAAAATATGTACCAGTAGGGGAGGATCAATTGCCACTAATTGAGCAATGTAGAGAAATCGTAAGAAAATTCAATAGCATTTATGGAGAGGTATTAGTAGAACCAGAAGCTATATTATCCAGTGAAAAAAGAATTAAAGGATTAGACGGAAATGAAAAAATGGGAAAATCTTTAGGAAATGCTATCTACTTATCAGACAGTGAAGAAGAAATAACTAAAAAAGTAATGAGTGCTGTAACAGATCCAAATCGTATAAAAAAAGATGATTTAGGAAATCCTGACATATGTATGGTAGCTTATTATCATAATCTATTTAGCACTAAAGAAGAAGTAAAAACAGTATGTGAAGAATGTAAAGCAGGAAAACGAGGCTGTGTAGCTTGTAAAAAACAATTAGCTAAAAATATTGCAGATACACTAAAACCAATTCGAGAAAAAAGAGCTTATTATGAAGCACATTCAGAAGAAGTAGATAAAATTCTAATAGAAGGAACCAAAAAAGCGCAAAAAATTGCAAAACAAACTATGAAAAAAGTAAAACAAGCAATGAAGTTAGATTATTTTGAAAAATAAAAAATGAAACAAAAGGAGAATGACATATGTTTACCGATTATACGAAAATAATAATAAAATCTGGAGATGGTGGAAATGGAGCAGTATCCTTTCATAGAGAAAAATATGTAGCAACTGGTCGGACCAGATGGAGGAGACGGAGGAAACGGAGGAAATATCTATTTTCAAGTTGACAAAGACAAAAATACATTGATTGATTTTAGATATAATAGGAAGTTCAAAGCTAAAAATGGAGAAAATGGAAGTGGGAGTCATTGTAACGGAAAATATGGTGAGGATTTATATGTGAAAGTACCAATTGGAACTGTAATTAAAGATGTAGAAACGGGAAAAGTTGTAGCAGATTTGTCTGAGCCAAATCAGACCGAGCTTATATTGAAAGGTGGGCGAGGACGGAAGAGGAAATTCTCACTTTAAAACTTCTACTAGACAAGCTCCAAGATTTGCAGAAGATGGGGAAAAAGGGGAAGAAAAAGAAGTAATACTAGAATTAAAATTACTAGCAGATGTTGGGTTATTAGGATTTCCGAATGTAGGGAAATCTACCTTTTTAAAAGCAGTAACCGATGCAAAACCGAAAATTGCAAATTATCACTTTACAACCCTAGAGCCAAATTTAGGAGTAGTAAAAACGAAAGATGGTAATGGCTTTGTTATAGCAGATATTCCAGGAATTATAGAAGGAGCAAGTGAAGGAGTAGGTCTAGGAATCCAATTTTTAAGACATGTAGAACGAACAAGACTATTATTACATTTTTTAGATGTATCTGGTCAAGAAGGAAGAAATCCAGTTGAAGATTTCTATGCAATTAATCAAGAACTAAAAAAATATAGCGAAAAATTATCCACACGTAAGCAAATTATTGTGGCAAATAAAGTGGATATTATGCAAGATGAAACTTTAGTTAAAGAGGTAGAAAAACTAGCAAAAAAAGAAAACTTAAAAATTTATCAAATATCAGCAGCAACTGGACAAGGAGTGCAAGAATTGATAGATTATGTAGCAACTACTTTAAAAACGTTGCCAAAAGAAGATTTAATTGAAATAGAAGACAAAGTAGTCTATACCTTGGAAGAAAAGCAAGATCAATGGACAATTAAAGAAGAAAATGGCGTATTTATTGTATCAGGAAAAGCAGTGGAAAGATTAATGGGCAGAGTTAATATAGAAGATAACGAATCCATGTATTATTTACAAAAAAGTTTAAAGAGCATGGGAATAGAGGATAAACTAAAAGAAATGGGAGTATGTGAAGGAGATACAGTAATACTAGCTGATTGGGAATTAGAATGGTATGAGTAAGGGGCATTGGGGACGTTTCTTTTTTCACATTTTTGTGAAATTAGGGACACATCTTGGTTAGAGATATATTTTATTGTTGTTATATATTATTTTTATATTCATTCCTCGGTTTGTTACATGACCTAGAAAATCTAATAGAAATCAGTCAGCGCCCTCATGGTTGGTGAGATTCCCTAACTGATTTAATAAAATTTTCTACGGTCATTACACGGCACATTCGTCATTTCTATTAAAAATAATATATAACAACAATATAAACTATACTTATATAAAGATGTGTCCCTAAGTGCACCAAAAGGAGCAAAAAGAAACGTCCCCAATGCCCCTCAAACTAATTTTTTTTCCATAATAAGACCGTTTTTATCTTGATAGTAATTTTTTCGCGTGCCGATTTGTTCAAATCCCAATTTTTTATATAAATGAATAGCAGAGTAATTTTCCTCCAATACTTCTAAGGTAATAGAAACTAATTTCATTTCCTTTGATAAGTCAATTAATTTTTTTAGTAATAAGGTGCCAATACCTTGGTTTCGAAGATTCTTTTTTACTACAATATTCATAATATCAGCTTGATCTACCATAACTTTAATACCAGCAAATCCAACAATTTCTTGGTTGGATTTAGCGACGATATAATTTGAATTTTCTGCCTTTAATTCATCTTTTAGTATAGTATTATTCCAAAAGGAATCAAAATCAGAAATTAAAATATTAGAGATTTGATTCAAATCATTTAAAGTCATAGAAGTGATTTCAATATTTTTAGATCTTTCTTCTAGCTGTCTTTGTGCTTGAGGTTTTTTTAGGTATAAAGGTAATATATCATCGAATTTGTTTTCTTTCCATTTATTGAAACCAGCTAATCCTACATAATACGAGTTTAAAAAGTTATTTTCTGGAGTAGCCAAAATACAATTTTCAAATTCATTGAGAATAAACTCTTTGTAAATTTCAGATCCATCACCAACAAAGGTAATAGAAGCATTTTTAAGATATTCTGAATTATGAGAGAATATATAATGATTGCATGAATTTAAAGCATTCACAATTGTATCAGCAGTTGGAGGAATGAGTTCAGTATAGATGGAATTCTTAAGTGCATACATAGCAAAATAGCAATTATTATTTTTACAATCAATTATACTTATCATGAAACCTTCTTGTTTCACAGAATAAGCAAGTGCTTCTAAAGAGCTAACTCCAATACAAGGAATTGCCAAACTATCATGAAATGCTTTTACAGTTGCTACTCCAATTCGAATACCAGTAAAAGAACCAGGTCCCTTATCACAAACAAGCAAATCCATATCCTTTAAAGCTAGATTAGTCTGTTTAAATGCTTGCTGTATCATGGGCATTAAATTTTCAGAATGTGTTCTTCCAGTATTTTGATCTAACTTACAGATTAATTTTGAATTTTCTAAAATAGAAATACCACAAATTTGACTTGCTGTATCAATACTTAATATTTTCAAAATAATCCTCCCATCTTTTTAAATTAGTATCTATATTTAAAATTCTAATATTTTCATCGCTCTTGTCTCTAGAAAAAGTAATATGAACATATTCTTCAGGTAAAGCATCCTCAATTAATTCTCCCCATTCAATCAAGCAAATACCTTTTTCAAAATATTCTTCTCCACCAATTTCATAAAAGGCAGAAGAATCCTCTAAACGGTACACATCAAAATGATAGATATTGATACCATCTTTTTGATATTCATTAACAATTGTAAAAGTTGGACTGGAAATTTCGTTTTCTAAACCAAAATAGCTTAAAATACCTTCTGTAAATTTTGTTTTGCCAGAGCCTAAGCTACCGGTAAGAACAATAATATCTTTGTTTTTTAAATGAGAAGCTAGTAGCTTAGCGAAATTTTTTGTATCATGTTCACTTTTAGAAAGAAATTGAAAATGGCCCATAATTACCTCCTAAATATGTCATTCTTTTAAATGTTGTTATATATTGTAAGTATTATAGTATAAAAAAACAAAAAAATCAATTAAAAGTCTTGCTAAATTATAAAGATTGTAATATAATTGTAATAAATTTGTAACAAAAAAGAAAAAATAAACGAGAAGGGAAGAGAGAGATGTTTAAATTTGGTCTAGGACAAGATATTGGTATCGATTTAGGAACAGCAACGGTAATTGCTTATGTAAAAGGAAAAGGAATCGTATTAAGAGAGCCATCTGTTGTGGCAGTAGACAATAATTCAGGTGAAGTATTAGCAGTAGGTCAAGAAGCAAGAAGAATGCTTGGGAGAACACCAGGAAATATTGTAGCAACTAGACCTTTAAGAGATGGTGTTATATCTAACTATACCGTAACAGAAAAAATGTTAAAGCATTTTATAGGAAAAGTTTGTGGAAAGTTTCTTTTTGCACCTAGAATTATGATTTGTATCCCTTCTCAAGTAACAGAAGTGGAAAAAAAGGCAGTTATTGATGCAGCTTCACAAGCAGGTGCTAGAAAAGTATATCTAATTGAAGAACCAATTGCAGCTGCTATCGGAGCAGGAATTGATATATCTAAGCCATGTGGGAATATGGTAGTTGATATTGGAGGAGGAACCACTGACATTGCTGTAATATCTTTGGGAGGTTCTGTAGTAAGCACATCTCTAAAAGTTGCGGGAGATAAATTTGATGAATCTATTGTAAAATATATTAAGAAAAAACATAATATTATGATAGGGGAAAGAACCGCAGAGGATTTAAAAGTAAACATTGGCTGTGTATTTCCTAAAATACAAGATACAGAAATGGATATCAGAGGAAGAGATTTAATAACAGGACTTCCAAAAACAATTACCATCCATTCAAGTGAAATGTTAGAAGCCTTAATAGAACCAGCCATGATGATAGTTGACGCTGTTCACTCTGTGCTAGAGAGAACACCACCAGAGTTGGCAGCTGATATTAGTGACAAAGGAATTTATATGACAGGTGGAGGTTGCTTAGTGGATGGACTAGATAAGCTTTTACAAGAAAAAACAGGAATTAATGTCATGATTGCACAAGACACGGTATCTTGTGTGGCATTAGGAACAGGAAAAGCATTAGACAACTTAGATATATTAGAAGGAAAAGTGAGAAAATAGAGATGAAAACCGTAGCGTTTATCACATTAGGATGTAAAGTCAATCAATATGAAACAAATAACATGATACAGCAATTTCTCCAAAAAGAATATAAAATAGTTGAATCCACAGAAAAAGCAGACATTTATATTGTAAACACATGTACTGTAACAAATATGTCTGATAGAAAATCAAGGCAAATGTTAAGAAGAGTTAAAGAGCTAAATCACAAAGCTATTGTAGTAGCATGTGGTTGTTATGTACAAGTGGCAAAAGAGGAAATTGAAAAAATAGAAGAAATTGATTTAGTATTAGGTAATAATGAAAAAAAAGAGATTGTAAAAATAATAGAGGAATATATAAAAGAGAATAAAAAACACACTGAAATAGGAGACGTAATGCATCAAAAAGAATATGTGGAATTAGGTGAAACTACTTACACAGAGAAGACAAGAGCAGTCATAAAAGTACAAGACGGATGTGATAGATTTTGTTCTTATTGCATTATTCCTTATGCTAGAGGGAGAGTAAGAAGCAGAAAACCAAAAAAAATAATAGAAGAAATAATAAAAATTGCACAAAAAGGTATAAAAGAAGTTGTCATAACAGGAATTCATATTGCATCTTATGGAAAAGACTTTAAAGAAGAATACAAACTAATTGATTTATTAGAAGAAATCAACCAAATAAAAGGAATACAAAGAATTCGCTTGGGATCAATCGAGCCACTTCTAATTACAGAAGAATTTGTAGCAAGATTATCTAATTTAGAAAAAATATGTCATCATTTTCATTTATCCTTGCAAAGTGGATGTGATGAAACGCTAAAAAGAATGAATCGAAGATATACCATTCAAGAATTCAAGGAAATTGTAAGAAGGCTAAGAAAAGCTTTTGAAGATGTTATCTTAACAACTGATATAATTGTTGGATTCCCACAAGAAACTCAAAAAGAGTTTGATAAAACCTATCAATTCTTACGAGAAATTAAATTTTATAAAATGCATATATTTAAATATTCTCCAAGAAAAGGAACCAAAGCAGCACAAATGACAGGACAAGTAGATGGGAAGATAAAAGAAGAAAGAAGTCAAAAATTAATTGAATTATCCAATAAAAAAGAAAAAGAATATCATGAGAAATATCTAGGAAAAGAAGTAGAAGTATTATTTGAAGAAGAAAAAAATGGTTATTACCAAGGTCATACTAAAAACTATATTTTAGCATTTATGAAAAGCCAAGAAAATCTAGAAAACAAAATCATAAAAGCCAAATGTATGGATACGGATACTGACCATATATTACTAGAAATGTAAGAAAATGTAACAAAAATGTAACAAATGCGTAACAAAGATTTAATATTAAAAACTGCCAAATTGCTTGCTTATTCTAAAATTATATAGTATAACTAAAATGATAATTTGTATAAAATCACAAAGGAGGAAATAAAAATGGCAGATTTAGGAGAAGTGAATAAGGTATCAGGTGTTTTTGGAGGAGTAGAATTAGAAAACTCTGGAAAAGAAGAACAACAAAATATACAAAATGCTGGAACAATTAGACAAGTAGGAAAAAATTTACCAGTCAAAGTAGGATTTTGGAATAAATTTAAAGCATTTTGGTTACAAGATATAGATTGGAACAAAGAAATAAAAGTTGAACTAACGCCATATCAACAAAAAATAGAAGATGAAATAAATGAATTTCTACATCAAGAAATTACATGGAAAAAGGTACGTGATTTTCTATTCAAGGGGTAATTGGGGACGTTTCTTTTTTCACATTTTTGTGAAATTAGGGACATATCTATTAAGATTAAATGTTCGATGTAGATGTAATATAATAATTGTAAATTTTTAGTAAATTAATTAAAAAAGTATAGCAAATTCAAGAAAAATATGCTATACTTTTTTTGTTTCCATTGGGGCGAGGAAACAAAAATAAAAAATAAAGAGGTGATTGAATGCCCCGAATGGCAAGACAAAAAAGTAGTACCAAAGTATATCATGTGATTTTAAGAGGAAATGCAAAACAAGATATATTTTTAGACAAGCAAGACTACTACAAATTTTTTAGAGAAATTTGTAACACAAAAGAAAAATACCAATATGAATTATATGCTTATTGTTTGATGACAAATCATGTTCATTTAATACTATATGACAAGAATGAAAATCTTTCAAGAACATTGCAAAGTTTGACAGTAAGTTACTCATCCTATTGGAACAAAAAATATGAGAGGGTAGGACATTTATTTCAAAACAGATTTTTAAGTAAAAACGTAGAAACGAAGGAATATTTAAAAAATTTATGTCGTTATGTTCATCAGAATCCTAATAAAAGCGGAATTGCAAAAATGGAAGAATATCAATGGAGTAGTTATCAAGAATATACAAAAAAAAGCAAAATAGTAGATAAGAAGCAAATATTATTGTTATTTAATTTAGATAAACAAGAAGCGATTAAATATTTTATTGAGTTTCATAAAGCAAATATAGAGCAAGATAATTTGAATGATTTTATGGAATATGAAATGATTGAAAAATTAGATGATGAGCAAGCAAAAAGGCTTTTAATAGAAGTTTTAAAGTTGAAAAATATACAAGAACTAAATAATTATAGTGTAGCTAAACGAAATGAATATTTAAGAAGATTAAAAGGTATTCGAGGAGTTTCTAACGTACAAATCGCAAGATTAACAGGATTGAGCAAAAGAATGGTAGAAATAGCAATGAAATAAAATCAAATAGAAAAGGAAAGGGGGAACGGAGATGTGTCCCTAATTGCACAAAAATGTGAAAAAGGAAACGTCCCCAATGAACATGGCAAAAAGTAAAACGATTTTTGTTTGTAATGAGTGTGGAAACGAATCTGCTAAATGGCTTGGTAAGTGCCCAGCTTGTAATAGTTGGAATAGTTTTTTTGAACAAAAAGTAGTAGAAAGTAAAAATAGTAGTTTAAAGCAAAAAGATTCAAAGAGTAATATACCACAAAAGCTAAATTCCTATGAAGCGAAGGAAACGATAAGAACTTCTACAGGTTTTGGAGAATTAGATAGGGTTTTAGGAGGAGGACTAGTGAAAGGTTCACTGGTTTTGTTACGGAGGAGAGCCAGGTATTGGTAAGTCTACATTAATTCTTCAAATTTGTGATAAAGTAAAAGGAGAAGGAAAGGTTTTATATGTTTCTGGAGAGGAATCAGCTGAACAAATTAAGATGAGGGCAGATCGATTGGATATCAATAATGAGGATATCTTATTTTTGGGGGAGACTGATATTGATGTAGTGAATCAAGCTATTATTAATATAAATCCTAAATTAGTTATTATCGATTCGATTCAAACTATGTATTCAGAAGAATTATCAGCGGCAGCGGGAAGTGTAAGTCAAGTTAGAGAAATTACTTCTCAAGTGATGAGAGTTTGTAAGTCAAGAGCTATAACGACTATTATCATTGGACATGTTACGAAAGAAGGTAATATTGCAGGACCAAGAGTATTAGAACATATGGTGGATACTGTTTTATACTTAGAAGGAGAAAGATATTTTTCTTACCGAATTTTAAGAGGAGTAAAAAATCGATTTGGCTCTACTAATGAAATTGGTATGTTTGAAATGCGAGAAGAAGGAATGTGTGAAATTACAAATCCGTCGGATATATTGATTTCAGAAAGAGAGGATAATCCATCTGGTTCTTGCATTGTTTCAAGCATGGAAGGAACAAGACCAATTTTGGTTGAATTACAAGCCCTAACATCACAAACTATTTTTGGCTATCCTAAAAGAACTGCTAATGGAATTGATTATAATCGATTAGCGGTGTTAATTGCTGTATTAGAGAAGAGAGCAGGGCTAATGTTAGGTTCACAAGATGTATACTTAAATGTAGCAGGAGGATTAAGAATTAACGAACCGGCTTTAGATTTAGGAATCATTTTGGCAACGGCTTCTAGTTTTAAAAATAAACCAATTCCAAAGGATATGGTTATTATTGGAGAAGTTGGCTTAACAGGAGAAGTTAGAAGAATTAACCTAATTGAAAAAAGATTAAAAGAAGCGGAAAGATTAGGATTTAAATCCTGCATTATTCCACAAAGTAATAAAAAAGACTTGAAAGATAAGTATAAATTAGATATAATAAGCGTTGGAAATGTAAACGAGGCAATGAAAAAAGTACTGGATAAAAAATAGAAATAGTGGAAAGACGTATAATTAAGGAAGGAAGAGTAATTTTGAGAACAGGAAAAGAAGACAATATTACGGAAATTCTAAAATTAATTGCTCCAGGTACGCCTATTAGAGATGGGCTAGAAAATATATTAAGAGCGAAAACAGGAGCGTTGTTATTAATAACTGACAAAAGTCAAGTTTTAAAAGAGATAGTAGATGGAGGATTTATCATCAATGAAGAATATACTTCAGCAAAACTATATGAGCTTGCTAAAATGGATGGTGCCATTATCTTAAGTGGAGATTTAAAGAAAATTTTATATGCCAATGCTCAATTAATACCATCACGAGAAATATTAACTTTAGAAACACGGAACAAGACATAGAACAGCGGAAAGAACCGCAAAACAAACAGGCGAATTAGTTATCAGTATATCACAAAGAAGAAGCATTATAACTGTATTTAAAGGGAATGATAGATATGTATTAGAAGATACAGATGTTGTATTAAATAAAGCAAATCAAGCAATACAAACATTAGAAAAATATAAAAAAGTATTTGACAACAAATTAAGTTTATTAAATGAATATGAATTCAATGACATTGTAACGCTAGAAAATGTGCTGGTAGCCATCCAAAGAGCAGAAATGGTAATGAGAATTGTAGAAGAAATACAAAGACAAATTTATGAATTAGGTAGTGATGGAAGATTAGTAAGAATGCAGTTGGAAGAACTAATTGGAGGTTTAGAAAAAGAAGAATTATTCATTATAAAAGATTATATGGTAGCTACAAAGAAAAAACAGACACCAGAGAAAATCCTTGAAAAACTAGAGTTGTTAGAATATGAAGAATTATCAAATGAAAATATCATAGCAAAACTATTAGGTTATGAAAACTTTGACAATTATGATGAAGTTGGTGTTTATACAAAAGGATATCGTATTTTAAACAAAATACCAAGAATGCCATCTATGATTGTAGAAAATCTAATAGACGCTTTTAAGTCATTTCAACATATACTGGCAGCTGATACAGAAAGTTTAGATGAGGTAGAAGGAATTGGAGAAGTAAGAGCAAAAGCAATTAAGCAATCTTTAAAGAGAATGCAAGACCAATTTGTATTTTAAGTTAGCCGTTCGAGCTATGTTTGTTAAAGAATAGGAAAAAAGGAGAAATGAAAAATGAAGACAAAAAATATTATATGGATAATTGCTTTAATTTTGGTAATAGTATTAATAGCAACGCTAGGATATGGCTATTACAAAAAAGCAACCATGGAAGTAAAAAATCCAGTAGCAACTATGGAGGTAGAAAATTTTGGAACCATTAAAATTGAACTATATCCAGAATATGCACCAGAGACAGTGGCAAACTTTATAACACTTGCTAACAGAGGATTCTATGACGGATTAACCTTTCATAGAATTGTAAAAGATTTTATGATACAAGGTGGAGATAAAGAAGGAACAGGAGAAGGTTCTGCCACAACAGCAGATTTAAAAGATGATGGAGATGATACCAAATATACTATCAAAGGTGAATTTATTGCTAATGGAGTAGAAAATAACAAATTGAAATTTGAAGAAGGTGTTATTGGGATGGCAAGAAGTGATTATACTTCTTATTCTTCATCATTAACAGAAGAATCTTATAATTCAGGAAGTTCACAATTCTTTATCGTAACAAAAGCAAGTACAAGTTTAAATGGCTATTATACAGCTTTTGGTAAAGTAATGGAAGGATTAGACATTGTACATCAAATAGAAGAAGTAGAGGTAACCACAGCAGAGAATGCAGGAGAAACTGGAAATACAGAAGTTAGTACACCTATCAATCCACCAAAAATAACTTCGCTTAGAGTTGAAACCTATGGAGTAGATTATGGATTGCCAGAAACTTTGGAACCTTTTGATTATATGACATGGATGTATAAGCAATATGGAATAGATTCAAGTACATTAGGACAGTAATGTCGTATTATTTGGACATTTTTGTTCCAATTGGAGAAACTTCTTGAAAAAATATAGACCTTTTTCTGAAAAAATAGTTGACAAATGGGGTAGAGATAGGTTAAAATATTATATGTGCTTAACGAAAAAATGCATATAAACAATGGTGGATGTAGCGTAGCTGGTTAACGCGCCAGTTTGTGGCACTGGAGACCGTGGGTTCGAGTCCCATCTTCCACCCCATTTTTTAAAATAAATATTGGGCTGTAGCCAAGCGGTAAGGCACCAGACTTTGACTCTGGCATGCGCTAGTTCGAATCTAGCCAGCCCAGCCAAGTAAAATAGCGACTTTCAAGAAATTGAGAGTTGTTATTTTTTTGCCTGTCTAACAAAATGTCTAACAAATTAAAAATTT
>CALXCE010000022.1 GCA_944386725.1 uncultured Clostridia bacterium | reverse complement strand
TTTATTCAAAAGATAGAAATAAGGAATTGAACATGAAAGCGGCACATTTTCCTACTATACAATTTCTTTTCAAAGTGAAGTGAACAAGGTAATTTTAAAAATTTAACCATCTTTACCCCAAGGGCTGGCATCACATGATGAAAAAAACCGAAACTTAAATATTGTTATATGCTTTGTTTTTTGGTAAATTTATGATAAAATAATAGCTATAATAAAAAAACTTTAGGAGAAATAAATGGAAATCATAGGAGAAATACAAGATATCATATACAAAAATGAAATAAACAGCTATACCATAGCTGAATTTGAAACAGAAAATGAAACTACTACAGTAGTGGGTTATTTGCCATTTGTTAATAGCGGAGATACATTAAAATTATTTGGAAAATTTGTAGAACATAAAGAATATGGCAGGCAATTTAAAATAGACACATTTGAAAAAATGATGCCACAAACATTGGGAGCCTTAGAAAGATTTTTAGCAAACGGAAATATAAAAGGAATAGGAGAAGCTTTAGCCAAAAGAATTGTAAAAAAGTTTGGAGAAGAAACTATCCATGTTTTTAAATATGAGCCCAAAAGATTAGCAGAGGTAAGAGGAATTTCAGAAAATAAAGCAATCGAGATGTCAGAAGATTTTATACAAAATTGGGAAGTTTGGCAAATTGTGGGATTTCTAGAGAGATTTGGAATTGGTGCAGAACATGCTAAAAAAGTATTTGATTTATTTCGGTAGTAATGCAATTGAGGAAATCGAAGCAAATCCCTATATTTTAATTGATATTACAAAAGGAGTAGATTTCAAACAAATTGATAAAATGGCACTGGATTTAGGAATCAACTATGATAATGAAAAAAGAGTAATTAGTGGTATTAAATATGGACTAATTCGAAGTACATACAATGGACATGCTTGTGTATTAAAAAGTAATCTAATAGAATTTGTTATCAACCTTTTAGATGTAGGAGCAGAAAATGTAGAAGATGGATTAATCAGTTTAAAGGCAAAAGATGAAATCGTAATTGAGGAAAGAGAAAACGAAGAGTATGTATATTTGTATGCTTTCTACCATACGGAAGAAGAAATAGCTTTTAGAATTAACCGATTGCAGAAAGCAAAAAATGTAAAAAAGGTATTACATATCGAAACAGAGTTAAAAAAAGTAGAAGCAAATTCTAATATTGAATTGTCTGACAAACAAAAAGAAGCGGTAAGATTAGTGAATGAAAACAATGTGGCCATTATTACTGGTGGACCAGGAACAGGGAAAACTACTATCATCAAGACAATAATTGATATCTATGAAGAAAAAGGAAAAAAGGTAGTCCTTTGTGCCCCAACAGGAAGAGCAGCCAAAAGAATGACAGAAACTACTAGAAAAGAAGCTTCGACTTTACATAGATTATTAGAAATTGGGAAAATTGACGAAGATAGCCTTTATAAAAATACCTCAGATTATGAGGGGGCACCAATTGATGGAGATTTAATTATTGTCGATGAAATGTCAATGGTGGATATGTTTTTAATGAATTACTTACTAAAATGTATCTACCAAGGTACCAAATTAATCTTAGTAGGAGATGTAGACCAATTAGCTTCTGTTGGACCAGGAAGTGTTTTAAAAGATTTCATTCATTCTGAACAAATTGCAACGATTCATCTAGATAAAATTTTTAGACAAGCAGCAAAAAGTAAAATTATTTTAAATGCCCATAGAATTAACCAAGGAGAGGATTTTTTGAAAAAAGGAGAAAACGAGGAACAAGAAGAGTTGAAAGACGATTTCTTTTTTATCAAGGAAACGAATCAAGAAAAAATGTTAGCAGAAGTTATTTCACTATGTACAGGAAGATTACAAAATTACGGAAACTACGACTTTTTTAAAAGCATACAAGTATTATCTCCAACTAAAAAAGGAATACTTGGAACCAAAGAATTAAACAAAGCTCTACAAGAAAAATTAAATCCTAACATCAATAACTTACCAGAAAAAGCAAGTATGGGAGTTGTTTTCAGAGTAGGTGATAGAATTATGCAAATCAAAAATAATTATGACATCTACTGGGAAAAGGAGATTTTTGATAAAAAAGAAATGGGAAGTGGCGTATTTAATGGAGAAATAGGAACGATTACAGAAATTAATGAAAGAGAAAAGCGAGTAGAAATTAAATTTGATGATGAAAAAGTAGCTTGGTATGCATTTTCTGATTTAGACCAAATTGAGCATAGC
The DNA here is from genome assembly GCA_944386725.1 of uncultured Clostridia bacterium. Lineage (GTDB taxonomy): Bacteria > Bacillota > Clostridia > TANB77 > CAG-508 > CAG-269. Next base: position 15,840 of record CALXCE010000022.1, on the reverse strand, counting down.
TATGCCATAACCATTCATAAATCACAGCGGAAGTGAATTTGATGTAGTTATCATGGCTATTCCACCAACATCGCCAATATTAATAACTAGAAACTTACTTTATACGGGAATCACAAGGGCGAAAAAATTATTAGTTATTGTGGGAATGGAGAAAGTAGTAGAATTTATGATACAAAATGTTGATGTAAAAAAAAGAAATACTGGTTTGGAATATAAAATTAGGAGACTTGCAATTTTATATTAAATGCATTATAATATAGTTACGGGCGTGATATAATTGCGCTTAGTAATATGTAGAAAGGGGTTCATGATCATAATGAACGCAGAAACAGGAATCATCCAAAAGCTAATCAAGACAGACTTACAACCTGAGGAATTGGAACGGACAATAAAAGCGCTAGTGTTGTCTGTTGATGTTAAGGAAAGAGCCAATATTTTTGATGAGTTGATCAGCAAAAATCAGGATCTTTCTGAAGAACAACAGACCTTGCTTGCTATGGCTATTTTTAGTAATAATTGCGTAGCATCTACTGTACCGATAAACCAGGTTAGTAATGAAGTCAACAACGTATCCAAATTGGAGGACATCATTGCAGAAGAGCTTCATAAACTGGGAATTCCGGCACACATCAAAGGGCATAACTATTTGCAAGAGGCAATATTGCTCTCAATTAAGGATCAAACATATCTTGAGGCTATGACAACGAGCCTTTATCCGTCAGTTGCCCAAACATTCAACACGACGCCAAGTCGCGTTGAAAGATCAATAAGACATGCTATTGAATCCGCATGGACTCGATGTGATTCTGCTACGTTGTACCAATACTTTGGAAAAACTATCAATCCATATAGAGGTAAGGCTACGAACAGTGAGTTTATTGCGATGATTTCTTACAAACTCAGATTAAAATATAAGAATGCTTGAGTTTGTCTGCAGGGGGAGTGTTTTACACTCTCCCTGATTTTTAATAAAATAGGAGGCAGAATTAAAATTGCAAAGAAAAAGCGACAAAAATATGAGAAATCTTAAACTTGTACCCTTTATTTTAAATCTTATTTATCCACCAACATGCGGAATATGTGGAAAATTAAATTCAAATTTTTTATGCAACAAATGTCAAAAACAGTTAGGATCACAAGCAAAATTTAAAATCGAAAAAAATCAAGATACTCATTATTATTTTCAAGAACATCTATATATCTTTGAATATCAGGGAATGATAAGAAAAGTTATTTTAAATTATAAATTTAAAGATAAATCTTACTTATACAAAACGATTGTGAAATTTTTATTAAAAAATCAAAACTTCTTTCAAATTTTGGAATTTTATGATATAATAATACCGGTTCCAATTAGTAAAGAAAGAAAAAAAGAAAGAGGCTATAATCAAAGTGAATTAATTGCCAAAGAAATAGCGAGAAATGCACTAATAGAATATAATAATCAATGTCTTTTTAAGACAAAAAATATTATAGAGCAAAGTAAATTAAATAAAGAGGAGAGACAAAAAAACATACAAGGAGTGTATGAATTACGCAACCGAACAATGTTACAGGGTAAAAAAATATTATTAATAGATGACATTTATACAACAGGAAGTACGGTTAATGAATGTAGTAGGACTTTGATACAAGCACAGCCTGAGAAGATTGGCATATTGACAATAGCAAAAGATTAAATGAGACAAGAGAGGCATAGGTGTTATTTGTACCTTTTGTCTTAAGGAGGAAGAAATGGAAGATTTAGTAGAAAGTATACTAGACTATATAAGGTCAGATTATACAGATTATGCTATTATGATAAATGGAGAATGGGGTTCTGGAAAAACCCATTTTTGGAACAATAAAATTAGAAAAAAAATCGAATCCCTACAGTTAAATGGAAAAAGATATACAACTATTTATATGTCCTTATATGGAATTTCCAATCTAGAGGAAATTAGTAAAAAAATATTTATTGAAACTACTCAATTAATGGATAAAAATTTAAGAAAGTTTATGGATGCCAACGGACAAACTACCATTCCAGAATATGCGAAAACAGGAATTGACATGGCTAACTTTTTTGGTGTCACACAAAATGGAGATAAAGTAGACTATAGTAAATTTTTCTCTACAGATGATAAAGTATTATGTTTTGATGATTTAGAAAGAGCTAATGTAGATGTTATTGATATTTTAGGATATATTAATAATTTTGTGGAGCATGATCATATCAAAACTATCATTATTTGTAATGAAAAAGAACTTTCTACTAAATTAAAAAGTTCTAATCTAGAAATGAAGACTTTTATAGCAACATATCTTTTAGATAAGCAAGACGAATTAAATAAAGCGGATAAGCCAATGGTTGAAAAAATTCAAGATAAAATCGAGCATGTTTTTGATAAAGCCAATGACTATGAAAGAATCAAAGAGAAATTAATTGGTGAAACCTTTGAATATGCACCAAAATTTGATTATATCATCAATGGAATTTTGATGAGATATGAAAATAACCCAGACTTAATTCGATTTTTAAGAGAAAACACAAGACTCATTATATCTACTTTTAATAAAAGTGGAACGAGAAACTTAAGAATTTTAAAACATGCCTTAAATGATTTCAAAAAAATATATGAAATGGTAAATAAGTCTTATCCAAATACCAATCATAGAGTCATGCAAACTATGTTAATATTTACGATAGCGGTATCTTTCGAAATTAAAGCAGGTAAGATAACAAAAGACAAGTTTGTTAACATTAAAGATAATGAAGAATATAAGTCTATCTTAGTATCTTCCAGAATATTAATGGATAATAGACAATTCTATATCAAAGAATTTGATAACAACTACTATTACAATTTCAAATCTGAATATCGTTTCTTTAAATTTATAGAATATTATATCAGAACACGTATTTTTGATATGAAATTATTTAAAGAAAACATGGAAACAATCAGAAACATTGTTGATACAGAAAACTTGCCAGCTTATAAGAGATTGCTAACCGAAGAATACTGGAAAATTTCAGACGATCAATTTGATAGCGTAATTCAAGAAGTAATAAATGACGTAAAAGAAGGAAAATTAAGCTTAATTGATACAGTAAAATTATTTGCTTACTTTAGTTATTTTTCTAGAAAGGGACTAATTGAGTATGACTTAAAAACATTAAAAAATGTATTTTTTAATGGAATGAATATCGCATCTTTATCTTCTCAATATTGTTCAAATCCGAAAGAAGAACTAGGAAAAATTGCAATCGAAGAAGTAGAAGAAGATATGGAAGACATTTTAAAACATTTTAATATGTTGAATGACCAACTATTAGATAAAATGTATAAAGAAAAGGCAGATGAAATTATGAAATGTATTCCGATGAAAATGGAACAATTTTATGAGAAATTTGACAAAGAATGTATGGAGATTCCAATTTTCAAATACTATGACCCATTCCAATTATTCCAAAGGATTTCTTGTGCGAGCAATGAAGATATTGTTCTAATCAAGGAAAAGCTTATTGATAGAGCTGATCGATATACCAAACAAATTGAACCAGAAATGAAAAACATGAAACAGTTAAAGCAAATTATCGATGACTATTTAAAAGGAAAAGATCCAACAATCAAAATTGTTATGTTGAAGGAATTTGCAAAAGATATAGGATATATTTTAGATAAGTATAAAATAAGCTTGTTACCGAAAAAAGAAGAAATAAGTTAGTTTGAAAAATAATTGCGATTTGGCGTTGTTGCACTTCACTTTCAATTTAATCAACGTACCTTAAGTACGCCTCATAAATTGAAAACTCGTGCGCCTAGCCAAATAACAATTCTTTTCCAAACAAGTTTGTAACTAAAAGGAATGAGAAATAAAATGGAAAAAGAGTATAATAAGGAAAAATATTTAAAATTACTGAGCAAAGAATATAGGAATATTAATGAAGTAGCGGAAGAAATTATTAATTTACAAGCCATTATTAACCTACCAAAAGGAACCGAAATGTTTTTAAGTGACATTCATGGAGAGTATGAGCCATTTGTTCATATCTTAAATAATGGAGGGGGAATTATTAAGAGTAAAATTGATGATATTTTTGGAAATTCCATTACGAAAAAAGAAAGAGCAACACTTGCAACATTAATTTACTATCCAGAAGAGAAACTAAAACTAATGGGGCAAGAAGTAAACGACTTAGATGAATGGTATACCATTACTTTACATCGTTTAATTGAAGTGGCTAAAAAAGTTAGTTCTAAATACACCAGATCAAAAGTAAGAAAAGCCATCAATAATGGGTTTGAATATGTAATTGATGAATTACTACATTCACAAGCTGGCAATGAAAAAGATAAGGAAAGATATTATAAAGCAATCATTCGAACTATCATTGATTTAGAACAAGCAGAAAGTTTTATTATTGCTATTTCTGATTTAATTAAAAGAATGGCAATAGATCATTTACACATCATTGGAGATATTTACGATAGAGGAAAATATCCTGATTTAGTTATTGAAAAACTAAAAAAATTTCATAGTATTGATATGCAATGGGGCAATCATGATATCTGTTGGATGGGAGCAGGTTGCGGAAATAAAGCTAGTATCGCGACGGTTGTTAGAATTTGTGCTAGATATAATAATATTGCGATTTTAGAGGATAGTTATGGAATTAATATTAGACCTCTTTCAACCTTTGCTATAGAGACATATAAGGAAGATGACTGTCTAAATTTTATGCCAAAAGTATATGATGATAATAAATATGATAACCGTGATAAGGCAACGATTGCTAAAATTCATAAAGCTATTACAGTAATTCAATTTAAATTAGAGGGACAATTAATCCAAAAGCATCCAGAATATCATTTAGAAAATCGCCTTTTATTAGACAAAATGAATTTAAAAAAAGGCTATGTTGTGTTAGATGGAAAAAAGTATGATTTAAACGATACGAATTTTCCAACTTTAAATCCAAAAGATGTATATCAATTAACGGAAGAAGAAGATGAAGTTGTAGAAAGACTTTGTGAATCTTTTAAACATAGTCAAAAATTAAATGAGCATATGAATTTCATTTATCAAAAGGGAGAATTATACACGATATTCAATTCTAATTTATTATTTCATGCTTGTATTCCTATGGAACAAAATGGAGATTTTAAAGAAGTAGAATTTTTAGGAAAAAAAGTAAGTGGAAAAAAATATTTTGATTTAGTAAATGAAACCATAAAGAAGGTATACTTTAGTAGAGACAACCAAAGTGAAGATTTAGTGGATATTATGTGGTTTTTATGGATTTCACCAGACTCACCATTTTTTGGTAAAAGTAAAATGGCAACTTTTGAAAGCTATTTTATACAAGATAAAGAAACTCATAGAGAAGAAAAAAATTCTTACTATTACTTGTCTGCACAAGAGGAAATATGTGATAAAATCTTAAAAGAATTCGGACTAGAAGGAAAAGAAGCACATATTGTGAATGGACATATACCAGTAAAAGCAAAAGATGGAGAGAGTCCAATTCGTGCTAATGGAAAATTATTAGTTATTGATGGAGGCTTTGCTAAAAGCTATCAAGTAAAAACAGGAAATGCGGGATATATATTAACATATAATTCTTATGGGTTATTGCTAAGCCAGAATAAGCCGTTTGAGTCAGTAGAAAAAGCAATTAAAGAAGAAAGAGATATCATTTCAGAAATTGTTGTTAAAAAAACAGGAGTTTTTCGAAAAACAGTAGGAGATACAGATATTGGTATAAGATTAAAGAAGGAGATAGAGGATTTGTTAGAATTATTAAAATTCTATGAGGTTGGACAATTAAAGCAATTGAATTAAATTAGTTATGCGAAGTTAAGATTTTCCTAAAAGTAAGCTTATCTATAAAATCTTAATTTCGTTTTTTTAATTTTAAATGCATAATTTTTTCCTTATTTGTCATAATAAAATTATAAACAAAAAATATTACGAGGAGGAAAATTATGAAAGCAACTGGAGTTGTAAGAAGAATAGATGATTTAGGAAGGGTTGTTATTCCAAAGGAAATAAGAAAAACATTGAGGATCAAAGAAGGGGATCCATTAGAGATATTTACAGACAGAGAAGGTCAAGTAATATTGAAAAAATATTCTCCAATAGGTGAGCTTTCAGAATTTGCAGCAGGATATGCTGAGACATTGTCGAAAACAACAGGACATATAGCATGTATTACTGATAAAGACACTATCATAGCAGTATCAGGAGGTTCAAAAAAAGAATTTTTAGAACAAGATGTCAGTAAAGAACTAGAGCAGTTGATGGAAGATAAAGAAGTATATACAAGTAAAGAAAATAGTGATATCGCAATGCCAATTACGAAAAATGACAATCATGAAAGAAAAAATAATGCACAAGTGGTATATCCAATTGTTTCCAATGGAGATACGATTGGTACTGTTATTTTAATGTCAAAAGAGCCAAATGGTAAGATGAATGATATAGAAAAAAAGGTGGCTCAATCTGCTGCAACTTTTTTAGGAAGTCAGATGGATATATAAATAAAAAAAACAAGTTAATTACTATAAATAAGAAATAGTCTTAACTTGTTTTTTATTTATGATTTTCTGTTTATAGGTAATAAATTGTACTTAAAATGAAAATATAATGTGAATTACCATTCTTAAAAAATGAAGATGGTAGTTATATGATAAAAAAGAAAAAGGGAAATCAAGAAAAAAACTTCATTTTCTTGATTTTTTCACTATTTTAAAGTATAATTTTAAAAGGATATAAATCAAACAGCATAAAAAGCTTATATCATATAAAAGCTAAAAACAGAGGAGAGAATTTTATGAAAGCAATCGAAATTAGAAATAAATACTTAAACTTTTTCAAAAACCATGGACATGTAATAATTCCATCAGCACCAGTAATTCCAGAAAATGACCCATCTGTATTATTTACAACTGCTGGAATGCAACCATTAGTGCCTTATTTATTAGGAGAAAAGCACCCAGAGGGAACTAGACTTACAGACTATCAAAAATGTGTTAGAACAAAAGACATAGATGAAGTTGGAGACAATAGACATTTAACCTATTTTGAAATGCTTGGAAACTGGTCTCTAGGAGACTATTTTAAAGAAGAATCAATTAACATGAGTTTTGAGTTCTTAACAAAAGAATTAGGCATACCAGCAGAAAAACTATCAGTAACTTGTTTTGCAGGTGATGAAGATTGCCCAAAAGATCAAGTTTCAGCAGAAGCTTGGAAAAAAGCAGGAATAGCTAAGGATCATATTTATTATTATGGAAAAGAAGATAACTGGTGGATTGCAGGAGAAGAAGGCCCATGTGGACCTGACACAGAAATGTTTTATGATACAGGAAAGCCAGCATGTGGACCTAACTGTCAGCCATCTTGTGACTGTGGTAAATATGTTGAAATTTGGAATAATGTATTTATGGAATATTTCAAAGATAAAAATGGATATACGAAATTAAAACAAAAAAATGTAGACACTGGGTTAGGACTAGAAAGAATGGCAATGTTATTACAAGGAAAAGAGACACCATTTGATACAGAATTATTTGCTCCAGTTATGAAAAAATTAGAAGAAATACAACAAGTAGATTATATTGAAAGTAGAAGAATTGTAGCAGAACATTTACGTTCTAGTATGATGATTATTTCTGATGGTGGAAGACCAAGTAACTTAGATAGAGGATATGTTTTAAGAAGATTAATTAGAAGAATGATAAGACATATGAATAAATTACAAATAAATCTAGAAGAATTATCAATATTAATTGATATCAATGTGGATAATTTAAAAGAAATGTATCCAGATTTAGAAAAGAATAAAGAAACGATAAAATCAGTCATTTTAGAAGAAAAAGATAAATTCGTAAAAACGCTTAATAATGGCGAAAGAGAGTTCCAAAAAGAAATGAATAAACTGACAGGAACAAAAATGATTCCAGGTAAAATACTATTTAGACTATATGATACCTATGGATTCCCACCAGAGGTAACAAAAGAATTAGCAAAAGAGAATGGCTATGAAGTAAATTTAGAAGAATTTGAAGAATTATTTAAAAAACATCAAGAAAAATCAAGAGCAGGTTCAGAGCAAAAATTCAAAGGAGGTCTTGCAGAACAGACGCAAGAAACTATTAGCTATCATACGGCAACACATTTATTAAATGCAGCCTTAAAGCAAATAATAGGAAAAGATGCACATCAAAGAGGCTCAAACATTACAGCCGATAGAATGAGATTTGATTTTAACTGTGACCATAAATTAACAGACGAAGAAAAGAAACAAGTAGAAGATTTAGTAAATAAGTGGATTCAAGAAGGATTACCTGTGACAAAGCAAGAAATGAAAAAAGAAGAAGCAATAAAATCAGGGGCAGAATGCATGTTTATTGAAAAATATCCAGACATTGTAACCGTATATTCGATAGGAAATGTATCGAAAGAACTATGTGGAGGACCTCATGTAAATAACACAAAAGAACTAGGAAGATTTAAAATAAAAAAAGAAGAATCCAGTTCATCAGGAGTAAGAAGAATCAAAGCAGTATTAATTAAATAAGAGGAAAGGGATTTTAAGGAACGTCCCTAAATCCTTGAAAGGAGAGGATAAAAAATGGAAGATTGTTTATTTTGTAAAATAGTAAAAGGTGAAGTTCCATCTACGAAAGTATATGAAGACGAGGAAATATTGGCTTTTAAAGATATTAATCCAGCGGCTCCTATTCATATATTGGTTATAACTAAAAAGCATATTGAATCTCTTGCACATTTAGAAAAAGAAGATGAAGCGTTAGTTGGCAAAATTTATGGTGCTATTAACCAAATTGCAGAAGAGCATGGATTTAAAGAAAAAGGTTATCGAGTGATTGTTAATTGTGGTAAAGATGGTGGACAAGAGGTTATGCATTTACATTTTCATATATTAGGTGGAAAAAAATTGGGAGAAAAAATTGTTTAAAAACTATACACTTTTGATAATATGTGTGGTATAATTAATATAGTGGTAAATAGAATGTACGGAGGTAAGAGTAATGTTTGAGAGTAAATATAGCAAAGTATTAACCGTAATATTAGTTATTGTAATTATCGCTATTGTTGGATTATTAGGATTTTTGGCTTATGATTATTATCAAAATTATATCATTACAAAAGATACGTCAGAATATGTAGATAATTTTCAAGGAGAAATGGAAGATGGTGAAGTATCAGATGATACAAACTCTAGTGATGTGAACTCATTTGGCGACATAAAAGATGCCGATACTTCTAGTTCTTCTAAAACATGGACATATAAAGGATTCGGTGTTTTAGGAACCATGGAAATCCCAGCAATTAGCCTTAAATATCCAGTATTAGAAAAAGTAACCAAAAGCTCAATTGAAACATCAGTAGCGTTTTTATATGGAACGGGATTAAATCAAGCAGGAAACAGTGTTATTATTGGGCACAACTATAGAAATGGATTATTCTTTTCCAATAATAAAAAGTTAAACATTGGAGATAAAATATACATAACAGACACATCAGGAACAAAGTTGACTTATACCATTTATAATAAATTTGAAACAACACCAGAAGATACTTCTTTCTATCAAAAAGATACAGGTGGAAAGCCAGAAGTTACTTTATCAACTTGTACGGATGATAGTAGTGCTAGACTAATTATATTTGCAAAATCAGAATAGGATATAAAAAGTTAAAGGAATTTTAAAAATTCCTTTATTTTTTTGTCTAAATTGTATATAATAAGAAAAATGAAAGCAAGAGGTGACAAGATGAATACAAAACAGGCAAAAGAAAGAATTGAAGAATTAAGAAAACAAGTAGAATATCATGCGCGAAAATACTATGATGAAGACAAACCAGAAATATCTGATTTTGAATATGACATGTTAATGGTAGAATTAAGAAATTTAGAAAAAAAATTTCCAGAATTTCAATCCAAAGATTCTTTAACCAAAAAAGTAGGAGGACATGTAAAAGAAGGATTTCAAAAAGTAACACATGAAGTACCATTGCAAAGTTTACAAGACGTTTTCAGTATAGAAGATGTGAAAGAATATATTCTAAAAATAGAACAAAAAGCAAAAGAAAATGCTATCTCTGAAGTGACCTATGTCGTAGAAACTAAAATTGATGGACTGTCAGCCGCCTTAGAATATAAAAAGGGAGAATTTGTACGAGGAGCAACCAGAGGAAATGGCTTCGTTGGAGAAGATGTTACTGAAAATTTAAAGACAGTAAAAACTATCCCAATGAAATTAAAAGATAAAATTGATATAACAGTTAGAGGAGAAGTATTTATAGCCAAAGAAGACTTCCAAAAAATGAATCAAGAACGAGAAGAGAACGAAGAAGAATTATTTGCAAACGCTAGAAATGCAGCAGCTGGTTCATTGAGACAACTGGACAGCAAAATAACTAAAAAAAGGCCATTAGATATTTACATTTTTAATGTGCAAAAAATAGAAGGAAAAGAATTTAATTCACATTATGAAGAGCTAGAATATTTATGTCAACTAGGTTTTAATGTCAATCCAATACGTATTTACTGCAAAAATATGAAGGAGATAGAAGAAGCCATTCAAAAAATTGGTGATGAGAGAGAAAAGTTAACATTTGGGATTGATGGTGCTGTTGTAAAAGTAGACAATTTAAAATTTAGAGAAATATTAGGAACGACAGCAAAAACACCTAGATGGGCAGTAGCTTACAAATACCCACCAGAGAAAAAAGAGACAAAACTCAAAGACATCATATGTCAAGTAGGAAGGACAGGCGTTATTACACCAATGGCAATTTTAGAACCAGTCAAAGTAGCAGGATCTACTATTTCTAAAACAACATTACACAATGAAGATTTTATTAAAGAAAAAGAATTAAAAATCGGAGATACGGTTGTTATACAAAAAGCAGGAGATGTCATACCAGAAATTGTAGGAGTTAAAAAAGAGAAAAGAACAGGTAAAGAAGTTGAATTCGAAATGCCAAAACTATGTCCTGTATGTGGTGCACAAGCTGTCAGAGAAGAGGGAGAAGCAGCCATTCGTTGTACAGGAATTGAATGTCCAGCCAAGCTATTTAGAAATCTAGTTCATTTTGTATCTCGAGAAGCCATGAATATTGATGGACTAGGAGAAAATATTATACAACAATTACTAGATAAAAAACTCATTACAAATATAGCAGACATTTATACTTTGCAATTGGAAGACATTGCTTCTTTAAAAAAGAATGGTAAAAAATTTGCACAAAATTTGATAGATAGTATTAACAAAAGCAAAGAAAACGATTTATATAGACTTATTACGGCTTTAGGAATACGCCATGTGGGAACCAAGGCATCTAAACTATTAGCTAAGAAATATAAAAATATAGACAATTTGATGAAAGCACAATTAGAAGATTTAAGTATGATAAATGATATAGGACCAATTGTAGCAAATAGTATCAGAGAATTTTTTAGCCAAAAACAGACACAAGACCTAATTGAAAAATTAAAAATAGCAGGAGTCAATATGGTAGCTAAAGAAGAAGAAAATATTGATAGTCGATTTGAAGGAAAAACTTTTGTCTTAACAGGAAGCTTGGAAAATTATACAAGAGGAGAAGCTAGCAACTTAATTGAAAAATATGGTGGAAAAACCTCAAGCACAGTATCTAAAAAAACAGACTATGTATTAGTGGGAGAGGAAGCAGGAAGTAAGTTAACCAAAGCACAAAATTTAGGCATTACAATTTTAACAGAAGCAGAATTCAGAGAAATGCTTCATTAAAAAAGTGTTTTGGAAAGTACCAGTAGAAATAAGTTATACAGTATAAGTTAATAAAGAGGAAGGAGAGGAAATGGAGAATTATACCTTTGAAAAAATGTGGGAAGATTTAAGAAATGGATATCAAATCTATTATACTTATGTTGGAAATCGCTATTTACTTTTCAAAACGGCGGAAAATTGTTATACACAAAAGTTACTCTCAGATCATAAGAAAAATCCGCAACCTAAAATGTTAATGCTAACTTTAAAAAGAGTAAAAGAGATGTTTCCTTATATGGAGGATATTGAGTATAAGATGATGATGTAAAATAGATGGAAAAGGGAGGAAAAATAAAATGGCAACAATAATTGATGGAAAAGCTTTAGCAAAAAAAATAAGAGAAGATTTAAAGGTAGAATGTGAAGAACTAAAGAAACAAGGAATCAATCCTAAATTAGCAGTTATCATGGTAGGCAACAATCCTGCCTCCAAAGTATATGTAAGAAATAAAAGCAAAGCATGTAATCAAATAGGAATTGCATATGAAGAATATCTTTTAGAAGAAACGATTACACAACAAGAGTTAAATGAATTAATTAAAAAACTTAATAATACAAAAGAGGTAAATGGTATTTTATTACAAAGTCCATTACCAAAACATTTAGATATTAATCAAGCCTTTAAAGCTATTTCTTACCGAAAAGATGTAGATGGTTTTACACCATCTAGTATTGGAAAGCTAGTCATGGGTGGAGATACATTTATTTCTTGTACACCTTATGGTGTTATCAAAATGTTAGAAGAATACAAGATTGACTTAACAGGAAAAGATGTAGTCATTATTGGAAGAAGTAATATTGTTGGAAAGCCATTATCACAGTGTTGTTTAGCTAAAAATGCGACAGTTACAATTTGTCATTCTAGAACAAAAGACTTAAAAAAGCATACACAAAGAGCAGATATTTTAATAGCAGCCATAGGAAAGGCAAATTTTGTAACAAAAGACATGGTAAAAGAAGGAGCAGTTGTTATCGATGTAGGTATTAACAGAAATGAAGCAGGAAAAATTGTAGGAGATGTTGACTTTGAAAATGTAGAGAAGATAGCAAGTTATATCACGCCAGTTCCAGGGGGAGTAGGACCAATGACAATAGCTATGCTAATGAATAATGTGATTAAGGCTGCGAAAGAGCAAAATAACGAAAATTCAACTTTTTAAACAAGATTTAGACATAAATCTTTGATACGATAAATAAAACTAGGGGGTATTATGATTCATAATGCCCTTTTTAAGTTAGCCGTTAGCTACACTATTATAAGACAGTGTTAAAGAAAGGAAGTTGAAATGAAAAATCTAGAAGAGAAAAGATATTGGATTTGGTTATCGTTAATACCAAACTTAGGATGTAAGAAAAAGGAAGCACTATTAAAGTTTTATAAAAATCCAGAAATAATTTATTTTTTAAAAAAGGAAGAATTATTAAAAACAAAAGGAATGGGAGAAAAAACAATTAAAAATATGTTAGATAAAAATCTCAGGAATAGTGTAGAAAAACACATGGAATTTATGCTAAAAAACGATATAGACATTATTTCCATCTATGATAAGGAATATCCTACCATTTTAAAACAAATTTACGACCCACCAATTAGTTTGTATTGCAAAGGAGATAAAACTATTTTAAACAAAAAATCAATTGGAATTGTAGGATGTAGAGAAGTTACTGAATATGGAAAAGGTGCTGCTAAATATTTTGCTTACCATTTAGCAAAGCAAAATATCAATGTTATTAGTGGGTTAGCCAAAGGTGTGGATAGTTATGCACATATAGGAGCTGTTTGTGCACAAGCAGAGGAAAACAATCCACAGGAAGAACTTAATAATCCACAAGAAAGAGAAAATAATTCACAAGTTAAGAATTGTCCACATGTGGATAATTTTAAGAACTGTGGAAAAACGGTCGCAGTTCTTGGAAACGGATTAGATATAGTATATCCGAAAGAAAACGAGTACTTGGCAAAACAAATTATTGAAAAAGGAGGAGCGATTTTATCAGAATATCCACTTGGTACGAAGCCAGAAAAGATGAATTTTCCAGCTAGGAATCGAATTATTAGTGGAATGAGTGAAGGGATTCTTGTGGTTGAGGCAAAGGAAAAAAGCGGTACTTTAATTACTGTAGATTTTGCACTTGAACAAGGGAGAGATGTATTTGTAGTGCCAGGAAACATTAATTCTGTTAATTCTGTTGGAACGAATCGATTAATTCAGCAGGGAGCAAAGTTGGTCACGAATTATAGTGAAATTTTTTGGAAAAGTATTGACTTTTAGAATAAAATAGTTTATACTTTTATTTGTGCTAAACGCAAATAGGCACGCTCCCTTAGCTCAGTTGGTCAGAGCAACCGGCTCATAACCGGTGGGTCCAAGGTTCGAATCCTTGAGGGAGCACCATAATTATTTTATATTTGGGTAGGTGGCCGAGTGGCTAAAGGCGGCAGACTGTGGTCTTTGGTTAAATCAAAACCTAAACTTGCAGCTCACATAAGTGATTATGTGATGAACACCGGGCTAATTCGGGGAAACCTTAACAGTAAGGCTGATGGCAATCCCGAGCTAGAAAAGAAATTTTCGAGTGTAGAGACTTTATACCTGGTATCTTAAAAAAGATAAAGAGAAAGTCCAGACTACAAACATTTTATAATGGTAGTGAAAACTATAGTAGTAAGAAATCTGTTCTCATTTGAGTACGAAGGTTCGAATCCTTCCCTGCCCACCAATAGACTTATCAATGCTTTCGAGTTTTGATAAGTCTATTTTTTTACCTTAAGAACGGTTCACTTATTATATGTTTAACTGAATTAAGTAAAAGAATTATAAAACTATTGAATTTTCTTAAAATTTAAGATATTGTATAACTAACAATTTTACTATTTCATAAGAAGAAAATGTATAAAAAATACATAATATGATGATACTGCAAAAGTAAAAAGCAGTAAGTTAGCAGTAAGTGAAAAAAATTTTAGAACTATGCAAAACAGCGAAATCATTAAAAGAAATTGCACAGTATTTTGGGTATAAAGATGTATATAAATTTAAAAACAATTATATAAATTCTTTGTTAGAGCAAAATAAATTGCAAATGACAATACCGGATAAGCCAAAAAGTAGAAATCAAAAATATGTTAGTAAATAATATATATAGTAATAAAGAAGTAAGTTTGGAAGCAAAAAAGTGGAGGAATTATTTATGAATACAAATTATATTATTATAGGAGATAGCATTACATATGGAATTGGAGACTTTGAAAGTGGAGGCTGGGCGACAATGTTTAAGAATTATATAGTTAATAAAGATGATTCAAAAGTATGTAATAATTATGTCCATATTATAGGTTTTCCAAGAGCCACTAGTTCAGATATATTAGATAAAATTGATAGTATATTACAAACATTTTTACATAAAGAATTTTCAAATACAGTTATACTTTCTATTGGAATCAACGATACTCAAGTTTTTAATGGAAAGACAAAAAATAGTATTCAATGCTATAAAGCAAATATTCAAAAAATTATAAGGTTTGTTACAGATAGCGGATGTAATTTAATAATTTTAGGGCTAACACGAATAGAAAGTGATGAAAAATTTTTGTGGAAACCTAATAAATATTATGATAATGATATTATTTCGGAATATGATAGAGATTTAAAACTTATTTTAAATTATGATGCAGAATTAGAAAAATTATGTAAGAGTAAAAAAATAAAGTATATTCCTATGAAAGATGTATTAGAAAAAGCAGATTTCATTGATGGATTACATCCAAATCATAATGGACATAAGAAAATAGCAGAATATATTATTGAATTTCTTAAAGGATAAATTAAAGACAATATTAACCAGTAAGAAAATAAAAATAAAATGGAGAAAATCAATATTTTAGATTTTCTCCTATATTAATGACTAACATAGCATAGAAGCTATGGACACTAATGTATTAATAGTATATGAAAATTGTAAAATTTTATGCATTAAAAAACGATAGCCTTTTGAGCTATCGGATTATAATGATTAC
>CALXCE010000021.1 GCA_944386725.1 uncultured Clostridia bacterium | reverse complement strand
CTAAATTTTATCTTTATGTTTCATCAAACCAATTTATATCATCGGATTATTTTCCGAAACTTCTTGACACTAATTTTAAATTACTATACTATAATTGTATGTTAGTCAATCTAAAATGAAGAACCCTTCTCTTAATTCAAAGTATTGTTAATTTATCCCATATTCCCCTGTTATAGGATCTCTAAACAAATTTACTCTTGGGGTATAATAAGTACAAATAATAAAACAAAATAATAGGAAAATTATAATAAAACTTGCTAAAACTTTAGATTGAATCATGCTTTCTTCTTTTCTTTTCATTAACTTATAGGAAATCCATTCCCCTAAAATAATACTAATTATGAAAATTAGAATATCCATAACAAAAAAATTCTCTCCAATAATTCCTGTATAAGTAAAAAAGCTAATCACTATAAAACTTATAGCCGAAAATATTCCAATTGTTTTTGCTTCAATATAATTATTTGCTATTTTTCTAACAAAAAAATATTCAATTATTCCAGTTACTAACATAGGATAAAAAACCAGTTTCAAATGTTCCCATACACTTTCATTTACTGCACTAAAACTTGCTATCCATAAACTTTTTCCTGACCATTCATAAACAAAATGTAATAATGTTCCTAAAAGTAAAACAAACACTGTTACTATGATTTCTATTTTTAATAATCTGCTAGAGTTAATTGTTTTCTTCATCTTTTTCATTTTTCCAAACCTCCTATCCATACTTATTCTATTGATATGCATATTAGACTTGGACTTATTCTCTTTTAAAAAGAAAGCTTCTCTACAATTAAATTCTTACTTGTTTCTTTCTTGTTTATTTCTTCTACACGATAAGTACAAATTTTATATTCATTTTTATGATCAAATTTTACGATAATTGCTTTTGTATAATCTTCTTTCGTTTGTTTTCCATATTCTTTAATAATTAAGCTTGCTTGATATTCTTTCAAAGTATCAAAGGTATTCATAAATCCCATGCCTGTTCCACCATCATCTGCATGTGTTGTACTTGGCTTCTTGCCTAAATTTGCTAACGTATCTACTTCAAATTCAATACCAGAATCGTATACATATAAACTATAAATTCCTTCTATCATACCTAATCTTACCAAAATGCTTTTGTTGCTATTGTCAGAATGGCGAATCGCAATGATTGCATTTTTTATGTGGTCTGCCAACAATATTTCTAGCTTTTCTTTGTCGATGAAATTGTTAATCATGTAATGAATATTTCCGCTTAATTGAATTTGAAAGTCTATCTTGTTTTTGCTACATTCTGATTGCATATAGGATAATATATCATCAATTTCTGGGATGTTAGTTTTCACTAGTTCTACTATTGTTTCTTGTTGTAATTCTTTTGTTATACTTTTTAGTCTGTCTTTTAAATCCATATCAGACGTTATTTCATTTTTTAACATTAATTCGTTTAATTTATATTCTAATGATTTTTGTTTGTGTGCAATGGAATGGCTTATTTTACTAAAATTTAAGTTTTCTTTTTCTAATTCCTTTATTTCTTGCTTTTTCTGTTCTAGTTCTTCTTTGGTTTCGTTTAGGTCTTGGATTAATAACTTTTGTTTGTAGTATAGTTGTAAGGATTTTTGAATGGTAACAAACATCATAATGGAACAAATTATAAATCCAATACCTACTTTATCTGTGATTTCTATATTATAATTTGATATGATTATAGCAAAAAATAAAACAATAATACTTATATTCAAAACAATTAAATCAAAATATTCATTTTCTAATTTACTTTTTAAAAATATGAATCCGCTTTTTAAATCTTTTTATCTTAGTAAATCCATACACAAAAACTACATAAAAAGCCATTAAACTGATAAATTCTATATATTCACTTTGTGTTTTCATAATATAATTAGGTAAAAAAGTTACTAAAATTGATAAAAATAATAAAATATAATTAATACTTAATGAAAGTGCTATTATCATGATAGAATAAGTTATATCTTTTTTTTGAAATTTTGAAAAAATTAGCGATACTATTAGAGCTAAGAACATCATACTATAAAATGAATTCGTTTGAAATTTTATGAATGCACAAATTATTGCAATAATCCCACATATTATGATTAACAATACTTTATTTCTTGTCTTTTCTTGTAAATCAATCATTTTTAGAGCAATATAATAAGTTAGAATACTAATGATATATATCTCTAAACAACTTATCAATATATTGATTTCTTCTAAATTCATTTTATTATTCATATTTGTTAATTCTCCTATATTTTTAATTATTATATAGGAAAGAAAAAAGATAATCAATATAAATTTTCGAATTATATTGACTATCTTTGCATTTAACACCTGTCTATATAATTAAAACCATTTGCTAACCCATCTCCAAAAATCATCCCACATACAATCACCACCTTTTCTATTTCGTTCATCTCTTTGCTGATAATAAAAAAATACCATTTATTACTTACAAATAAACGGTATTTTTTAATGAAAAAAGATGACGAAAAATGGCGAAAAATAAAAAAATCTAGTATTTTATACTAGATCATCTTTTTTATTTTATCTACATAATAATAGATAAATTCCATTGGCGTTGGAATTCCTGTTTCGTAATTTACTCTTGCCGTATAATAAGTTGTTAAATCTTCAATCGATGAAACTCTCCAAGCATGTATAATTGCATTTTGTATTCCATTTGTAATTGTGTTACCTGATTTCTTATAAATTTTGGTCAGATGTTGAATAACATTGGTATTACTATTTTCATTTTGTATCAAATATAATATTGCATCATGAATATATTGTCTGCCTTTTAATTTTGCTGTTACTCCTATTAAATCTAATTCATGATAAATACAGTCTGATATCTTGTTTTCATTTTCTTGTAACTCTTCTTTTAATGTGTCTATCGTTCGTTTTGGTGACAGTTCCCTTAAGTTAAGAAACTTATTTAAAACATAGTTACATGAATAGTTCGGATGGTCTTTATATAAAATAAGGTCTACCCCTTCTCTATGAAGAATATTATAAGTTCTTTTTGAATTAACATGTGTAGTTACTATGACAATTGGTTGATAATTCAAGTTCAATTTTCTTAAGTTTGATAAGAATTGCAAAGAATCGTTATTTCCAGTTGTACTATTATTTAATTCTAAATCTAATACAATTCCCTCTGGATGCTTTAGTTTTACATATTTTAGACCTTCCCTATCAGAATCTGTTAGTGCAACTAATTCTACGTCCTTTCGATTTTTGATACAATTCATAAATTGATTACAATCATCAATGTCATCTTCTATGATTAATATTTTCATAGCTTTGGATTCCATAGTATTCCTCCTTTTTATTCTTATATTCATAATATACCATTAAATCTCATAAAATACTATATTAGAATAAAATATTTTTCTATCTTTTTGTTGTTTTTATTCGATAAAATGAACAAAAAGTACAAGGAGGAATTTAAGATGAATAGGAATCGTAGTATAGAACAAATAGAAAGAGGTAAAAGAATTAAATATATTAGAGAAAATGAATTACATATGAATAAAACACAATTAGCAAAAGAAATTGGCGTTTCTGGGCAGTTTTTAGGATTAGTAGAAGATGGCAAAGGTAATTTAGTTTATAAAAGTATTAAAAAATTAAGAGATTTAAGTGGTCATTCTGCCGATTATATTTTATTTGGTTTTGATGATAGTATAATTAACGAAACTAAAAAGTGTTTGGCAAAATATTCCGAAGCTCAAATTATGGAATCTATAGAAGTCATAAAATCCATTACTCTTTTCATAAAAAATTTGTAATGTTTTGTGTATTTTTTATATTGTTTTAAATATTTTGTATTGACTTGTCGTTTTTTGTCTGGTAAAATATTCCATGTAAAATATTGGTAAACAACTAAAAGGTGGAATATAATATGTTTGCAAATTATTTAATCTATTTTTATACATTATCGAACGAGCAAAAATTAAAACAATTTTTAATGACATTGATATTTTTTCTTGTTTTATTTGCTATTTGTGGATTTTTAAAATTTTTAAAATTAAAATATTTGGATGATACAAAAAATTCCCTATTTCAAAGATTTTTGAAAAAATTATAATTCTATTTATGTTTTCTTTTATTTTTCCCAATTTCTTGCTAATTGTCAGAAAATATAGTATAATTGCCTCATTAGATAATATAAATATGTCCCTAATATGCAAAAAGGAGCAAAAAGAAGCGTCCCCAATCGGACATAAGGAGGTAAATAATGATTGATATTAAATTTTTAAGAGAAAACCCAGATGTGGTAAAAGAGAATATGAAAAAAAAGTTTCAAGAAAATAAACTTGTTTTGGTGGATGAAATTCTTGATTTAGACATTAAAAATAGAGAAGCTAAGTTAAATGGTGACAATTTAAGAGCAAAAAGAAAAACTCTTAGTAATCAAATTGGTAGTTTAATGAAAGCTGGAAAGAAAGAAGAAGCTGAAGATGTAAAAAAACAAGTAAATGAGATAAATACAAGATTACAAGAAAACGAGAAATTAGAAAATGAATATGCCGAAGAAATTAAAGCTAGGATGATGAAAATTCCTAATATTATGCATGCATCCGTTCCAATTGGTAAAGATGATAGTGAAAATGTTGAAATCCAAAAATTTGGTGATCCAGTGGTTCCAGATTATGAAATTCCTTTTCATGGAGAAATTTTAGAAACTCTTGGTGGATTGGATTTAGATAGTGCTAGAAGAGTGGCTCGGAAATGGATTTTATTATTTAATGGGAGATGTTGCAAGACTTCATTCAGCTATTTTAACTTATGCTAGAGATTTTATGATTAACAAAGGATTTACTTACTGCATACCACCTTACATGATACGTTCTGACGTAGTAACTGGTGTTATGAGTTTTGATGAAATGGATGCTATGATGTACAAAATCGAAGGAGAAGATTTGTATTTAATTGGTACAAGCGAACATTCTATGATTGGTAAGTTTAAAGACCAAATTTTAAATAAGCAAAATATGCCATATACTATAACTTCTTATTCTCCTTGCTTTCGAAAAGAAAAAGGTGCACATGGAATTGAAGAACGTGGCATTTATCGAATTCATCAATTTGAAAAACAAGAAATGATTGTTGTTTGTGAACCAGAACAATCTTGGGAATGGTACGACAAAATGTGGTCTTATACCGTAGAATTCTTTAGAAGTATGAACATTCCAGTTAGAACTTTAGAATGTTGTAGTGGTGACTTAGCAGACTTAAAAGCGAAATCTTGTGATGTGGAAGCTTGGAGTCCCAGACAACAAAAATATTTTGAAGTTGGCAGTTGTTCTAACTTAACAGATGCACAAGCTCGTAGATTAGGAATTAAAATCAAGGGTGAAAATGGAAACTACTTTGCTCACACTTTAAACAATACCGTAGTTGCTCCCCCTCGTATGCTAATTTCTATTATGGAAAATAATTATAGGCCAGATGGTAGTGTTGTGGTTCCAGAAGTTTTAAGACCTTATATAGGTGGATTAGAAAAAATCAAAGTAAAATAGAATGATTTTAGGAAGGAAATTGTTATTATGTTAGTTAAAAATCCAAAATTTGAAATTTCAGCTGTTAGCCCAATGCAATATCCAAAAAATAACTTACCTGAAATTGTTTTAGTTGGTAAATCTAATGTAGGAAAATCAAGTTTTGTTAATACAATGATAAACCGAAAAAAATTGGCTAGAACTAGTAGTGAACCTGGTAAAACTCGTCAAATTAATTTTTATAATATTGATGATAGTTTTTACTTTGTTGATTTACCTGGTTATGGTTATAGTAAAATGTCTAAAAAAGAACAAGAACAAGTTGGAAAATTTATTGAAAAATATCTATTTAATAGAAAAGAAATTTCTTTAATTATTTTCTTGGTAGATATTAGACATAATCCTACTGAGAATGATAGATTAATGTATCATTATATTATTTCTTGTGGATTACCTTGTTTAATTTTAGCTAATAAGGCTGATAAGATTCCTAAAACTAAAGTTGATGCAACTGTTAAAAGTCTACAAAAACAATTAAATCCTCTTGGTGATGTGACAACCCTACCTTTTTCTTCGGAAAGAAAAATTTATCAAGAAGGTGTCTGGAATTTTATAGAACAAAATGAAATCATTAAAATTTTATAACTTTTTAGAGCACTTATGTACACCTCTTGTATAATTTTATCTTGACTTTACGTTAGAATTTGTATATAATATTATTGATAGTTTTTACTATTCGACGATTATTTTTTTAATCGCCCAAATTTTTTTAGGAGGTGCTCTCTATTATGAGAGAAAACTGTAATTATATCGATGGTTGTAAAATATCTGAATGTTCAAGTCCTTACTTGGATGTCTTATACAATTTGGATGATTCTTCTTTCTATTTACAAAAAGATCGTTCAATATCTCGTATACGGCACTTTAATAAAGTAAAGTCAAAACAGCGACATCAATATACTAAAAATCTTCAACAACGTCGTTATGCTAAGGCTAGGCGCATTAGGAAAAGAAATCAGCGCTTGAAAAAGCGGATAGCTAGACGAAAAGCTAAGAGAAAATAACAGTTTTTTACCTTAAAGAGGGGGACGACTATCATGTCGTCCCCTTTTCTATTTTCTTTGTAATAGCCTTTAAAGCTTTCTCTCTTGGCAATATTACCACATGTCCACATCCTTGGCATTTTAATTTAAAATCCACTCCAACTCTTGTTATTTTCCATAGCTTACTTCCACAAGGATGTTGCTTTTTGGTTCTTACAATATCTCCTATCACATATTTCATAAAATTTTCTCCTTAAGAAATTTTATTATGATTCTAAATTATAATTGCTGTTTTGTTTTTTCAAATCTTTTAGTCATTCTATCTTTCCCTAAAATTTGCATAATTTCATACATATCTGGTGTATTCGTTCTACCTGTTAAAGCTACTCTTAAAACAGTACTTACATCTCCAACATGGGCTTTATACTTGCCTGGATTTGCCTTGAATTCTTTTACTTCTTTGGCATATCCCATTTCTCCTGCTAACTGTTTTATTTTATCAAACCAAGTTTGTTTGTCATCCTTTTCATTATAATATTTTTCAAGATACAAAGTTAATATCTCTTTAATATCTTCTTTATCTTGGATTACTTGAAATGGATATTCTCGCAGAGTATCATAGAATTTTTCGTCATACATATAGGATATTTGCTCTTTTACTTCTGACCATTTTGCAATATCTTTTCTTGGCTTTTTATTTCCTCTTTCAATACCAAATATTTTTAAAGCATATGCTTTATCTTTTAACATTTCAGCTAATTCTTTATCATGTTTTTGAGCCCAGCTAAAAGCTTCCTCGTATACTTTTTCTGCCGTCATTCTTGATATAACTGTTTTTCCTACATCTAATAATTTTATCATATCGAATAAGGCACCGGCTTACACTCATTTTATTTAGTTGAAGTTCAAATTCATCGATTGATTTATTTAAATTAGCTCTTCTCCAATTTTCAAAGTTCGAATTCGCTATATTTAATAGGTATTCTTTTACAGCTTCTGCTGGAATTCCTTCTTCTTCATAATAGCTGACTGCTGCTTCGGCATCTTTTCTTTTACTTAATTTTCTTTTATTTCCATTATCATTTTTCATGATTGGTGCAATGTGAGCATATTTAGGTGCTTTAAAACCTAATTCATGAAATAATTGTAAATGTAATGGAATAGAAGATAACCACTCATCCCCACGAATAACAAGCGTGGTTCTCATTAAATGGTCGTCTACGCTATGCGCAAAATGATAGGTAGGTAATCCATCTGCTTTAATAATTACTATATCTTGGTCATTTTCTGGAAAGTCTATATTTCCTTTTATTAAATCATGGTGTTTAATTTTTCTATCTTCTCGACCTAAAGATTTAAAACGAATGATATAACTTTCTCCGTTCTTAATTTTTTCTATCATTTCTTCTACCGTGTAATTTCTGCATTTAGCCCATACGCCATAATAACCTGGTCTGATTTTAGCAGCTTCTTGTTTTGCTCTTATCGCATCTAAATCTTCTGGTGTGCAAAAACAAGGATAAGCTTTTCCTTGTTCAATTAAGTATTTTGCATAGGCTTGGTAGATTTCTTTTCTTAAAGATTGTTTATAAGGTCCATAGTTTCCTTTTTCTTTTGTTTCAGAAATCATTCCTTCGTCAGGTAGTATAACAAAATCTCTTAGAGCATTTACGATTCCTATTATTCCATTTTCAACTTCTCTTTTTTGATCTGTATCTTCAATTCTTAGAAAAAATACCCCTTCTGTTTGCTCTGTTAATTTTTTCGCTAATAAGGATTGATACAATCCTCCAATATGTACAAATCCAGTTGGACTAGGGGCAAATCTTGTTACAATTGCTCCTTCTTTTAAGTTTCTTTGTGGATATTTTTCTTCATAATAAGAAATCTTTTTCACTTTTGGAAATATTAGATCTGCTAATTCTTTATAATCTGCCATTATTTTTCTTCTCCTTCTTTATTTCTATTGTTAATTTTTGCTTTAGCAGAAATGTATCTGCTTTCTAAAACCACATATCCCTTTTTTTCTGCTATCTTAGTTAATTTTTCATAAGAATATCCGTATTTTTTTATTATCTGAGCAATCGATGCTCCAGATAGTACTTTTTGTTCTCCGCTTTCTATTTTTTGAGCAGTTTCCATATCTCTTTCATTAATTTCATAACCTCTTTTTTTAGCATACTCCTTTACTTGACGAAAACTAAATCCTAAACTAAAATATTTAACTATCATGGATAAATCTATTACATCATTTTTTATTGGTGTTGTCGTTGTATTCCTAGCATCATTACTCTCAACTATTTTTGCATAAGATCCACCCTTCTTACATACTTTTTTAATTTTTCCTGTTGTATATGGTATTCCATAGTTTTTTGCTTTTTTACGTTCTTCTATAGCTTTTTTACGTTCTTCTACAATTTGATTTCCATTCTCTTCTATATATTTATTTACTCTATTTCTAATTGTAGTATCAGAAGCCTTTTGTTCATGTGCTATCTTAGACCATGTTTTTCCTTTTCTAAATCCTTCTATTATTTTATCTATTTGTAAATCATCTCTATAGTTGTGTATTGCTTTTTGCCTATTATTATTACGTTCTTCTATAGCTTTTTTACGTTCTTCTACAATTTCATTTCCATTCTCTTGTATATATTTATTTACTCTATTTCTAACTGCAGTTACAGAAGTCTTTTGGTCACTTGCTATCTTAGACAATGTTTCTCCTTTTCTAAATTCCTTTATTATTTCATCTATTTGTAAATCATCTCTATAATTGCGTATGGAGTTTTTTCGTAAAGTTTTACCTGTTAGCATTTTGTATTGTTGTATAGCATTACTTATCTTTTCCACATGCGTGTGATATTGTTCTGAAAGTTGTTTTGACGTTTTTCCTTGATCATACTTTTCTATGATTTCTTTAATCATTGGAAATTCTTTTTCCAATTCTTGCAATAAAATCTTTTTTCCTCTTTTTCCTCCGTACTCGAATAAATCAAGTTTAATCATTCGAATTGGTATGTGTAATTTTTTGTTTATTTCTTTTAAAGATGTTCCATTTTCATAATCTTCTATTATTTGTTTTAATACTATTTCTCCTAAATAACTCATATTTTTATCCTTTCGTCAAATTTAAACTTCCATTATAATTGGGATAATCATTGGATCCCTCTTTGTCTTCATAAAAATATAATCTCTTAAATTTTCTCTCGTTGCTGATTTTATAGTTGCCCAATCGGTAATGCCTCTTTCTTCGCATTTTTTTATCTCATGTCTTACAACAGATTTTACATCATCCATTAGGTTTTCTGATTCTCTTACATAAACAAATCCTCTTGATATTACATCTGGACCTGCTACAACTTCTCCTGTCGAAGAGTCCATGGTTAATACAATTACAATTAGTCCGTCTTGTGATAGATGTTGCCTGTCTCTTAGTACAACATTTCCAACATCTCCAACTCCTAATCCGTCTACTAATACTCTACCACTTGGAACAGATCCTGTCAATTCGGCACCTTCTTGATTAATTTCTAACACTCTACCATTGGATAACATGATAATATTGTCCTTATCAATTCCCATACTTTGTGCCGTTTCACTGTGTGCAATTAATTGTCTATACTCGCCATGTACTGGTATAAAATATTTAGGTTTTGTTAATGCCAATATTAATTTTTGTTCTTCTTGGCACGCATGTCCTGAAACATGTATGGTCTCTAAAGAACTATACACAACTTCTGCACCAATTTGCATTAAATCATCGATTACTTTAGATACGAATTTTTCATTTCCTGGTATTGGTGTTGCCGAAATGATAACTAAGTCATTTGGCGTTATTTTCACTTTCCTATGGTCTCCAGCAGCCATTCTTGTCAAAGCAGACATTGGCTCCCCTTGACTTCCTGTTGTGATAATAACTAATTGTTCATCTGTATAGCTACTTATCATATCAATATCAATAAATAAATTATCTGGACATTTAATATAACCAAGTTCTTTTGCTGTTTCTATCATGTTTATCATACTTCTACCACAAATAGCAATTTTTCGGTTATATTTTACTGCCGAATTGACAATTTGTTGCACTCTGTGCACATTGGATGCAAAGGTAGCCACTACAATTCTTTTCGTACAATTTAGAAATAATTTGTCAAATACTTCTCCAATGGAGCTTTCTGACATAGTAAACCCTTTTCTTTCACTGTTCGTACTGTCTGACATTAGTGCTAAAATTCCTTGGTTTCCAATTTCAGCGATTCTTCCAAAGTTCATTAATTTTCCATCAATTGGAGTGTAATCTACCTTAAAATCTCCTGTATGCAAAACAGTTCCAGCTGGTGTATTAATTGCTAACATAACAGAATCTGGTATACTATGTGAACTCCTAATAAATTCTACTTTAAAATTTTGGCCTAAGTTTATTGTTTGCCCTTGCATTACTTCTATTAATTTTGTACTTCTTAATAGTTTGTGTTCTTCTAATTTATTTCTGATTAATCCAGCAGCCAATCTTGGTGCATAAATTGGTATATTAATTTTCTTTAATACATAAGGAACACTTCCTATATGATCTTCATGTCCATGAGTTATAATTAATCCTTTTATTTTATCTACATTTTTTTCTAAATAAGTAATATCTGGTATAACCAAATCAATTCCTAACATATCATCTTCTGGAAAGGATAGCCCACAATCTACCACAATTATTTCATTTTCATATTCAAAAATAGTAATATTTTTCCCTACTTCGTGTAATCCTCCTAATGGAATGATTTTTAATTTGGAAGTTCTGAAAATATTATCATTCTTTCTTGTTCTTTTTCCTCTGCTAGTATTTCTTTTTTTTCTTTCTTGATTACTTTGTACGGTTACTTTTGCTTCCTCCTGCTTTTTATCCCTTGCTGTTTTTTCTCTTCCTTGATAATTTCTTTTGGCTGTTTTTTCTCTTTTCTCAAAATTTCTTTTTGGTTTATTGTCTAAATTTTCTTCTGTCATAAAATCTCCTCTCTTTTCTTTTATTTGATTTTATTAATTTAACGTTATAACTAATTTTATAATTAGTCAAACAGTAGCTAATATGATCCATCTGTAAAATGGATAAATTTGAAAAAATCGGATTAAAGATAATCGAATGCAATAATCTATTTGCCCATGATAATAATAAAGTTTATATGATTATGTAGCCTTTTTATCTCTTAACTTACATAATATAAACTTTTTATAAATCCGTTCCCTATCATTATTCACATTATTTTTTCTCTTAATTCAAATAATCCGTTTTTTCGTTAAATTACTTTTATGGGTTTTAACTTAATAATAAAATCTCATTCTCTAGCAATATCTATGTATTGCTAATTACTATTTTGTATTATACTATATTTTTCCATAAAAGTCAAATTCCACATTACAGGTTTGACCTGAATGTGGAATTATTTATTGATTATTTTCTCCTCTACCTTCTGGAAGTGCATCAGAATAATCTAATACAATTCTTATTCTAGTAATTGCTTTAATAGCTTTTACAAATTTACTACTTTTAATTCTTTGCCATAAGCTCGGTTTTACTTCAAATGTTGTAGCTTGTACATATTGTTGCTGTTGTTCTTCTACTACAGCTTGCTTAGGTTCTGCTACTATATTTACTTCTGGTTCTTCAATAGGAGTTGGAATTGATTTTAGTGCATCTGCTATTTCAATTCCAATATAGCTTAAAGCTTTTGACCTATCTTCTATTCGTTCCATATCAATTTCTATATGTAAATTGGTTTCTAAATTATTAATTCTAGCATTTAATAATTTGATAGCATCTTGATAATTTTCTGATGTTTTTCCTTTTGCTTTTCCTATAATTGTTAGTGTCTCTATAATATCTTCTGAAAAAATATCTTCTGCCTTCTTCACTCGGTCTTTCCAATCTTTTTCTTTACCTTCGGTTGCTTCTAATAACTCTTTTAATTGTCCAGCTAATGCTATGTTTTGTTCTCTTTGTCTAATTAATTCTTCTATTTTTTTTGTGTTTTCTTCAAATTGATTGGTTGCAAATTCTACTAACCCGTAAGCTGCTTTATATACACTAGCAGGAAAATTTTTCTTTTTCGGGTATTCTATTAAATATGTTTTAACGGATTCAGTTAAATCCTTAAAGTAAGAATCATCTTCTAATTGCACAATTTGCTTCTTGCTTTTTGGATTGATTAATTTTTGTATTTTATCTATGTTACATAATATTTTTTCTTCTGTGATAACCATTCTCACATTTACTATGCCTGATTTTGACATTGTAATGTACCTCCTTTATCTTACGCATGCTTGCTTTTTACCTTTTCTTTTATTATTATACATGAAGCAACAAAAAACTACAAGAGGTTTTGTATAATTTTATTTTATTTTTTTATTACATTAATATTACAAAAATATTACAATACAGTTTTGATTTCTTCAAACCTCTTTATCTTTTGTGTAGTAGTCTTTATTAAATCTTCATCCGTTATGTTGATTTCTCTAATATATTTGTAAGCTGGCATGGTTTTATTTACCTTCTTAACCTCTTGCCAAATCAATTCCTTTAATTTTTCTTCTTCTAAAGTACCATAAATTTCTCCTACTAACTCTTTGTCATAAACAATTTTAGCGCATATTTTATAATCGCCATCATCTTCTGGTTTCCCATATACAAAACTTTCTTTGATTCCTTCTATTTTGTTCACTAAAGTTTCTAATTCTTCTGGATAGATATTTTTTCCGTTTTTTAAAACAATCACAAATTTCTTTCTTCCAGAAATAAAGATATATCCATCTTTATCAATTCTTGCTAAGTCGCCTGTGTGTAACCATCCTTCTTCATCAATGGCTTCTTTCGTTGCTTCTTCGTTATTGTAATATCCTAGCATAATAGATGGTCCTTTAGCGACTAATTCTCCAATTCCTTCTTCATTTGGCTCTACTATTTTTACATCTAGACTTGGAAATGCTTTTCCAATAGAACCTAATCTTCTATATTTGTCATCTTCTGCTGCAATAACTGGTGAGCTTTCTGTTAAACCATATCCTTGGTACATGGCAAATCCTAGGTCATTAAATCCTTTTTCTGCTTCTGGGTCTAAAGCTGCTCCTCCTGCTACAAATACTCTTGCTTTTCCTCCTAAATTGTCGTGTATCTCTTTAAATATTTTTTTTCTAATGTCAATACCAAATTTTAATAGGAATTGACTAATTTTTATTCCTTTTTGTACAGCTTCCAATTTCCCCTTTTTCTCAATTCCCTTCATTACTTTTTTGTACATAGCTTCAAAAAGAATTGGAACAGAAACCATTGCTGTTACTTGATATTCTTTAATATTGTCTGCAATATGTCTAATTCCCTCACAAAAAGCGATAGCTGAGCCTGACAAAACAGGGTATAAAAATCCCGTAGTACATTCAAATGTATGATGTAATGGTAAAAAGGATAAAAATACATCATTTTCATCTACTTTAATGGTAGAAGCAATGTCAAATAAGTTGGTACATATATTTTTATGGGATAGCATAACTGCTTTTGACATAGCTGTAGTTCCTGATGTAAACAGCATAATTCCCATTTCCTCATTATTTATTTTGGCATCTAAAAATTCTCGATTCCCATTTTCGATTAATTTCTTTCCTTTGTTTATTAATTCTGATTGAGAATAGATTCCATTGGTTTCTTTTTCTAAGTCCATAGATATGAAGTATTTTATATTGCTGTTATTTTTTGCTTTTATTTCATTCATAATTGTATCATATTGATTAGAATAAAAAATCGCTTCCACTTCTGAACGTAAAATCAAACTTTCTATTTCGTTATCTGGCAATGCTTTGTCTAATGGTACGATAACTCCTGTTCCTGTAGCTACTGCTAAATAAGCTAAGCCCCACTCATATCGATTTTCTGATATGACGGCAATCCTTTTATCCTTTAGTCCCATATCAATTAAAGCTGTTCCTAGACAATTAATTTCTTCTCTAAATTGTTTGTGAGTTATTTTTCTGAATTTTCCTAGTTCTTCTGTTTTAAATAAATAAGCTGGTCTGTCACTATATATTTGTCCTGATTTTTCAAGCATTTCTTTTAAATTTTCATATTTTGGTACTTTATAAATTGGTTTTCTCATTTTAATTCTCATTTCCTTTCTTGTGGCACAAATCTAGTTTAGAAGATTTATTCTTTTTTAAACTAACTTTAAGCCTTCTATTACTGTACATTCAAATTCCTTATACAATTTCATAATGTCTATTTCCTCTTTGTTTCTTGTTTTGTATACTAAGCTAGAACAAATTAATCCATATATTTCAGAAGCAATCGCTTGTGGATTTCCTTTTTTAATTTGTCCTGCTTCCATTCCTTCTTTTACTATATTTTCTATTTTGCTTATATATTCAAAAATATGTTTTTGACATTTTTGATTCCTTGCCTCATGTCCCCAAAATTGACTAAGTAGTATTGTAATTAAATCTTCATATTTTACTACAATTTTTATCTGAATTAAGACAATTGATTTAATTTTATCAATGTAGTTGGAAAATCTAGCTGTTTTGATATCAATACTGTTTTGTAAGAGTTTCATCCCTTCTTCTATTAAAAAGTTAAAGATTTCTTCTTTGCTAGAAAAGTGATAATATAAGGTTCCTTTAGCTACTCCTACCGTTGCTGTTATTTCTTCAATGCTTGTGGCATCATATCCTTTTTCTGCAAATAGTTTCATTGATGTTTCAAATATTTTTCTTTTCGTTTTATTCATATTTTTAACATCCTTCCTAAGTTTTTATTTAAATTAATCGCTTTTATTATATATTTTATTGTGTTTTTTTGCAATAGTTTTTCTTGTTTTTGAACAAGTGGTTCAGTTTAGGTGTTTTTCTTTTATTTTTTTTTACATATTTTCTTTACTTTTTTTCGTAACTAATATAAAATAACCTTAAACTGGATATACTAAGAAAAAATTTGGAGGAAACAAATGAAGAATAAAAACGAATTAAGTTATCATGATTTAAAAATGAATTGTAGTACTAGTCTGTTTAAATTTGATACCACAGAAGAATTAAAGCCAATTCAGTCTGGAATTGGACAGGACCGTGGAATAAAAGCATTAGAATTCGGTCTACAAGTAGATGTAAAAGGATATAATTTATATTTGGAAGGTCCAAGTGGAGTTGGCAAGACTATGTATACCAAAAATTATTTAGACCGAATTGCTCCAAAAAAGAAAACCCCTTCTGATTGGTGCTATATCTATAATTTTGATAATCCTAATGAACCAATTGCTGTTGAATTACCTGCTGGACAAGGAAAAGAATTTAGAAATTCTATGAATGGATTTATCAAAGAAATCCGAAAAGATATTCAAAAAACTTTCAATAATGATGATTTTGAAAAAGAAAAAGCTTTAATTAAACAAGAATTTGAAGTAAGGCGTTCTGCTTTATTAGATAAACTAAATCAAGAGGCTTCTAAGTATAATTTTCAGGTAAAAGCTGCTCAAAACGGAATTTACATGATGCCAGTAGTAAATGGCAAAGCGATAGAAGAAGAAGAATTTGAAAAATTAGATGCCTCAATTAAACAAGAATACGAAGAAAAATCTATATTAGTGCAAGAACAGATTATGGATGCTATTAATCAAATTAAAGAAATTGAACGTCAATCTGATAAAAAGATTTCTGAATGGCAATCTAATGTTGCCCTACTTACAGTTAATGCTCATATTAATTTCTTAAAATCAAAATACAAAAGAAATAAGAAAATTAATCAATTTTTAAATAATGTAAAGCAAGACGTTTTAAAAAATGTACCTGTTTTTTTAGAAGATGAAACTAATAAACAGACTCGGACCACAACAAGTTCAGACTCCTAATTTCAAAAAGCCTGACCCTTGTTTAAATTATCGCGTTAATCTATTTGTTGATAATTCCAATCGTGAAGGTGCACCAGTTATCATGGACTCTAATTATTCTTATCACAATATTTTCGGTGCTTTAGAATATGAAAACTATTATGGTGCTTTGAAGACAGATCATACTATGTTAAAACCAGGTCTTATGCAAAGAGCAAATCGGTGGTTATATTATTTTCCAAGCTAAAGATTTACTTGCTAATACTATGTGTTATGAGGCATTAAAAAAAGCTTTAAGAGTAAAAGAAATAAGTATTGAAAATACAGCTGACCAACGTTCTTCCATGGTTTTAGTATCGCTAAAACCCGAACCAATTCCTTTGAATTTAAAGGTTATTTTAATTGGAAATGCTAATATCTACCAAACTCTTTTGGCTATGGATTCTGACTTTAAAAAATTATTTAAAATAAAAGTAGAATTTGAAGATGATGCTTTAATTACTAGTGAGAATCTCCAAAAACTATCACAGATTGTTCATGGTTTTTGTGCACATGAAGGATTGCCTCATCTTGATAAATCTGGTATGGCTCGTTTAGTAGAATATGCTTCTAAATTAGCAGGAAGCCACCACAAAGTTTCTACTCGATTTGATGATTTAATACAAGTAGTTGGTGAAGCTGCTACTTGGGCAAAGCTTTCTAAGTCTAAAGTAGTAACTGCTAAATTCATTGACAAAGCTTTAGAAGAGCGAATTGAAAGAGTAAAAAAATATGATAGCAAATATCTAGAAATGATAAAAGAAAATTCCCTTTTAATTAATACTTCTGGCTTTGAAGTTGGACAATTAAATGGTTTGACTGTTATGACAATTGGAGACTACACCTTTGGAAAACCTGCTAAAATTACAGTAAATACTTATACTGGTAAAAATGGTATTGTTAATATTGAAAGAGAAGTTGAGATATCAGGTCCTTCTCATTCGAAAGGAGTTTTAATTTTGACAGGCTATTTAGGCGAAATGTTTGCACAAGATATTCCTCTATGCTTAACTGCAAGTATTTGTTTTGAACAATTATACAATGGGGTAGATGGTGACAGTGCTTCTAGTACAGAGCTATATGGATTATTATCTAGCTTGTCTGGTATACCAATTAACCAATCAATTGCAGTTACCGGGTCTGTTAATCAAAAAGGACAAATTCAGCCAATCGGAGGAGTAAATGAAAAAATTGAAGGATTTTTCCAAGTTTGTAAAGTAAGAGGATTGAATGGTTCTCATGGTGTTATGATACCTGTACAAAATGTAGATAATTTGCAATTATCAGATGAAATTATTGAAGCTGTTAAAAATAAACTATTTCACATCTATTCTGTGTCTACAATTGAAGAAGGGATTGAAGTTTTAACTGGTGTGCCAGCGGGCAAGAAGGATCGTGATGGACATTTTCCTGCCGGCACAATTAATTATTTAGTTTATGAGAAATTAAAAAAATATGCAAAAATCAGTGAAAAGTAGAAATCAAATTGCTAAGAAGATCTTCCTTTTTAGCAATTTTTTGTTTGATTTTCTTATTTTTCAAAAAAATTTTACATTTTTATGACATTTTTATTACATTTTTTGTTGACAAATGTAATATTTTAATCTATAATTTACTTATACGATGATTTTTTTAAGAAACTTAAGCTAAAATTTTTAATTTACGATAGACAAGGAGTTGATTATATGGATACTCAAGAATATGTACCTGTGCAAAATTGTTTTGCATTAACGGTAAGAAAAGAACATAGATTAATGATAATCAATAAGATAACTAGGACTACAATTCGTGTGTCTTTTAAAACGTTATTTTATGCCTTATTTTTAACAGTTATGAATATTATGGTTTAATAAAAAATATATAATAAATAATTTTAAAACTACTAAAAAATATTTTTTAGTAGTTTTTTTGTATTAAATATTGTATAAAAACCAAAAGTACTCTATAGATGCATAGAGTACTTTTGATTTTTAATTCTTTTGATTTGGTTCATTTTGTTATTTTAAATAAACCTCTTTTATTACTAGTCCGCTTTATTAATGTTTGTAATTGTAATTGTAACAGTTTTTTCGTTTCCAACTAAATCTTTTACTACTACATCTTGTGTATAATTAGAAGTATAAGCTTTTTGATATTCTGTATCACTAATTTTTCTCCAACCTGCTATCTCTTGGATTGGTTCATTTGAAATTAAGTTAACAAATACTCCATTCTTGGTTGGTTCTGTTGTTGAATATTTAACTTCTATTTCTGGTGCTGTTTTATCGATATTTGTAACTGAAATATTAACAACTTTTTCATTTCCAACTAAATCTTTTACTACTACATCTTGTGTATAATTAGAAGTATAAGCTTTTTGATATTCTGTATCACTAAT
>CALXCE010000020.1 GCA_944386725.1 uncultured Clostridia bacterium | reverse complement strand
CCAAATTCAACAAAAGTATGGTTAACTAAAAGTGGAGGTTGTATTTTAGCTAATAATAATGGACGTATACCTGAAAGAGAATTAAATAGATTACTTGAGATAGTACCATTATATTATTAAAAAATAGTTTCAAAATGGAGAGAAAAATACGGAGAAGATGAAGTAAAATTCTATTGTTAGTACTAGAAGAGTTAAAGAAATATATTGGAAACTAACAATATACCGAAGAGGGAACTCTGTATTTTCTATGTATTATTTTGCAGAAAGCAGAGGACTAGAAAACTTGTTTTTCTATGTGTTTGAGAGATACATTTTGTATCTCTTTCCTGCCTTTTATAATGAACTAATAAAAAAGAAAGCGAGTGATTAGAATTAATGCATAAATATAAAATAATAACTCTATGTGGCTCAATTAAATTTAAAGATGAATTTATGAAAGTTCAAGAGAAACTTACATTAGATGGAAATATTGTCTTAACACCTAATTTTTTTAATAATATAAAGAAAGAGGAGATAGACGAAAAAACTAAGGAAATGTTAGACGAAATGCATAAACAAAAAATAAATATGTCAGACGAGATTTATGTAATAAATGTTGGCGGTTATATTGGAGAAAGTACAAAAAATGAAATTGAATATGCAAAAGCAAAAGGAAAAAGAATTTCTTATTTAGAGGTATCAAAATGATATCTCTTTTTTATGTTCTATAACATGCATAAATAATGGAATATTTAAAAAACTTACTCATAAAATTAAAAAGGACAAAAGAAGTAAAATAAAACAAATAAAAAAGAGGTGTATAAAATGCCAAAAAAAGCAACAATCATAATAGTGGTAACTACATTCTTGATAATATGCATACTAACTGGAATTTCTATATCTAACCAAGAAGATACCCAGCCAACAAATGCAACAACTGTAAGTAATAAAAAAATAGGATGGGGAATAAAAAGAAACGACAATCACGAACAACCAGACGTAGGTAATGAAAACAAAAAAATACTAGAAGAAAATAATGGAATATGTCTAGGAAATAAAGAAAAGAAAAATTTATATTTAACTTTTGACGAAGGATATGAAGCAGGGTATACTCCAAAAATATTAGAAACCTTAAAAGAAAATAATGTGAAGGCAGCATTTTTTATAACGGCACACTATGTAAATACTCAAGAAGAACTAGTAAAACAAATGATTGAAGAGGGACATATTGTAGGAAATCATACACCTATTTGCTTAATGTCCGGAAATGATATAAAAGTAAAATGCTAGAGTAATAGCCTATTTAGAGCAAATAAAAACAATTAAAGTTTTTGAAAAATGTATGAATGAAAAGTTAAATATTTCGATATATGAACAAATAATATGGATTTTTCAAATTTAATTGTATAAAAAAGGAATTTGTGATATTATAAATTCAAAATATCGACGAGAAAAAGGAGACAAGCCTTTATGGAAGAAAATATTAAAAATATTATTTTATTAGGCGAAAATGTTAATACAGAATTAAAAGAAGCTACTAATGGATTACCTAAAAGTGTGTTTGAATCTGTATGTTCATTTTTAAATACAACTGGAGGATATATCATTTTAGGAGCAAATGATAAAAAAGAGATTATTGGAATAAAAGAGGAATTAATAGAGAGAATTAAAAAGGATTATACAACACAGTGTAATAATAAAGAAGTTATAACCCCAACTATTTTATCAGAATTACATGAAATAAAGATAGACGGAAAAATACTTTTATATACACATATTGAAGAATCAACAGAAATTCATAAATGTAAAGGAAAAGTCTTTGTTCGTAATTATGAAGGTGATTTTGATATATCAAATAATATTCCATTAATTGCTAGTATTCACAATAAAAAACGAAAAATATTTGATGAAGATACAATTTATCCATATGTTTCAGTAGAAGATGATTTAAGATCTGATTTAATAGAGAAAGCAAGAAAGTTAGCTAATTCAAATGTAAAGAAAAGACATATTTGGATGGATATGACAGATTTAGAATTGCTAAAAAGTGCAGGATTATATAAAGTGGATAAGGAAACAGGTAAACGAGGCGTAACACTTGCAGGAGTCATGCTATTTGGGAAAGATGATGTAATTTCAAATATTAATCCTTATTGTAGAACAGATGCTTTATATAGAGTAGATGATTTAGACAGATATGATGATAGAGATTTTGTAGAAACCAATTTAATAGATATGTATGATAGATTAATTGATTTTATAGCAAAATATACAATGGACAGGTTTGCATTAGATGAAAATGCAAGAAGAGTGAGCCCAAGAAATGTAATGGCACGTGAAA
This sequence comes from uncultured Clostridia bacterium, assembly GCA_944386725.1. GTDB lineage: Bacteria > Bacillota > Clostridia > TANB77 > CAG-508 > CAG-269. Next base: position 17,956 of record CALXCE010000020.1, on the reverse strand, counting down.
TAGTTTTAAATACTCTTATGCATAGAGATATAACAGATGGTCATACAAGTAGAGTAATTATTTATAAAGATAAATTAATATGCGAAAATCCAAATTCTTTTAGAACAAATGGATTACTTACTATAAAAAATTACACACCATTTGCAAAAAATCCAACGATTGCAAAATTTTTTAGAGAAATAGGATATGCAGATGAGTTAGGTAGTGGTTTTATAAAAATTACAAAAAATTCATATTTGTATTCAGGAAAACCGCCTATTTTTGAAGATAAAGAGATGTTTAGAGTAACAATTCCACTATTAAGAGATGAAAAATTGGATGAAAAAGATTTAATTAATTTAGCAAATGATACTTTAAATGATACTTTAAATGATACTTTAAATGATACTTTAAATTTGTTAAAAATAAATCCTAATATGAAACAAAAAGATATTGCTATAAAATTAAGAGTTTCTGAACCAACAATAAAAAGAAATATAAAAGAATTAAAAGAAAAAGGATATATTGAAAGAGAAGGGTCAAAAAAGACAGGACATTGGAAAATATTAAAAAATGACTAATATACCGAAGTGGGAACTCTGTATTTTCTCTGTATTATTTTATAGAAAGCAGAGGCGTAGAAAACTTGTTTTTCTATGTGTTTAGGAGAGACACTCTGTATCTCTTTCCTGCCTTTTATGAGGATATATTGGAGAAAGTACAAAATCAGAAATAGAGTATGCAAAAAGAAAAGGTAAAAAAATTTCTTATTTGGAAAGCATCAAATAAAATAGTAATTAAAAGGGGGATAGATATGAAAAAAGGATTAAAAATTATTTTGGTATTATTATTAATTATTATTGTTTTAATAGCAGGATATTTTATAGTTTATAGAAGGGGGATAAAACATGAAAATCAAAATATCAAAAAAGATATTAGAAAAATTTTAATAGAAAAAACAACTTATGATTATCCATATAAGATGGTAATAAAAGTAAATAAAAATGGGGATGTTTATAAGAGCAAAATAGTTGATGAATTAACTAAAGAAGGAGCACCAAAAGACAAGTTTTCTAGAGACGGGAGTGTTTCTAAAGATGATCTAATTGAAATAGAGAATATTATTGATGAAATGAAAAAGGAAACAAGAAAAAATTCAAATTATTCTGAAGACTATGGAATAGCTATAAATATAGGGGAGAGTTCGCTATATGGATGTGAGTTTTTTTCACAAGAAAATGTTGATAAGTTAAATACTATTATACAAAAATACGAATAATACAACTTACAATAAGTAGGATAGGTAATTCAGTTGAAAATTATCTGTCCTTTATGCTATAATCGTAACTAAATATAGTAATTTATGGAGATGATTATAAATGGAAAAATGGTTAAAATGGGCAATAGAAATTCAAAGTTTAGCACAAGCTGGATTAACATATACAAGCAATGCCTATGATATAGAAGATATGAAAGATTAAGAGAAATATCAGCAGAAATGATAGTAGAAAAGACAAATATTAGTATAGATAAAGTAAAAGATTTATTTTGTAACGAAATAGGCTATCAGACACCTAAAATTGATACAAGGTCAGTTATATTTAAAGATAATAAAATTCTATTAACCCACGAAAATAATGGAACTTGGTCATTACCAGGTGGTTGGTGTGATGTATTAGAAAGTGTTAAATCAAATACAATAAAGGAAGTTAAAGAAGAAACAGGACTAGATGTGGAGGCAATAAAAGTAATTGCTATACAGGACAGAAATAAGCACAATAAACCAATTTATGCGTATGGAGTATGTAAAATATATGTGTTAGAGGTATCAAAATGATATCTCTTTTTTGTAATTTAAAAATAAATTTCCAAAATTTGTCCGATTTTTATATTTTTTAACAGACCTTAATAGTAGAGGCATAAATTTAAAGATTTCTCATAAGATTAAACAAAACTAAAAAGGAGTAAAGTGAAAATGAAAAACGGACAAAATGTAAATATTAAACTTGAATATGGGACAGAAAATTTAAAGGACATACTGATAGAATTATTAAAAGAGCAATATATAAATCATATAACTATGAACGAAAAATAAATGCTTATTTAAGGCAGACAATTATAAAAGAGCACGTTATAATCCAAGTATGCTTTAGATAGGCTATTTACTCTCGAAAAGTTCAAATTAAAATAACAATTCTTATTTGAACTAAAAAAGAGAGGTGAATTAAATTGAATAGAGTAAATAGTTATAGAAACATAAGAGCTGCAAAATACATAAGACTTTCAAGAGAAGACGGAGATGACAGAGAAAGCGAGAGTGTAGAAAATCAAAGGGACATTATTGATAATTACATATTAAGTCATGAAGAACTAATAGAAGCAGGAGAATATGTAGATGATGGTTTTACAGGTACGAATTTTAACAGACCAGGATTTCAGCAAATGCTAAAAGATATAGAAGAAGAAAAAATAGACTGTATCATAACAAAAGACTTATCAAGATTTGGAAGAGACCATATAGATACAGGATATTATTTAGAAAGATATTTACCGGCAAACAATATAAGGTACATAGCAATTGGAGACAATGTAGATACAATAAAGCCGGACGGATTGCAATTTTTAACTTTCAAGCTAAGTTTTAATGACTATTATGCACAAGACATATCAAACAAAATAAAAAGTGTAAAACAAAGAAAAATAGAAAAAGGAGAATATCAAGCAGGGATTCCGCCTTATGGATATAAAAAAGATACAGAAATAAAAAATCATTTAGTACCTGATGAATATAGTTCTAGAATTGTAAAAGAAATATTTGATATGTATGTCAATAAAGGAATGTCAACAATAAAAATAGCAGATGAACTAAATAGAAGAGAAATAGAGCCACCAGCAATATATTTAAAAATACCTACATATATGAAAAAGCCTAGTAGCAATCCAAATGGAAAATATGTGTGGTTAAGGGCACAAATAGGAAAAATTTTAAGAAATGAAGTTTATCTTCGGAAGTGTAGTAGGAAGAAAATTTCAAAAAGTAAGTCATAAGATAGCAAAAGTAAGATGCACAAAAAAGGAAGAACATATTGTCCTAGAAAATATGCATGAGCCAATTATAGATATTGAAACTTGGAATAAGGCTCAAGATAAATTAAATGGATATTCAAAAACAAGAAACAGAAAATATGACCATCAGTTAAAAGGCTTAGTATATTGTGGAGAATGTGGAAACAAAGCAACTTTAAGATGTAGAGAAGAAAAAAGAAAAAATGGTAGTATTTGGAGAGCAACTTATTTTATTTGCTCTAAAAGAAATAATTATAGTGCATTATGTGATAATAAACAAATTTCAGCAAATTTAATAGAAGAAGTGGTAAATGAGAAGATAAAAGAAGAAATACAAAAAATAGATTTATCAGAAAAAGAAATAAAACAGATATATGAACAAGCAGAAAAAGAGGCTAAAAGTAAAAGCAATTTATTACAAACAAAACTACAAGAATTAAACCAAACATTAAAAAATATAGAAAATACAATTGAAGAAATATATCAAGATAAAATAAATAAAGTTATACAAATAGAAGATTTTAAAACTATTTATGAAAAAAAGCAAAAAGAGCGAAATAAAATTATAAAACAAATAAAAGAGACAGAAACACAACTTGAAGAAAACAACAAAAAATCACTGAAAATAAATTTTAAAGAAATAAAACAAATTGCAAACGAGTTCTTAAAAATGGAAAAGCCAAATAAAATGATATTAGAAAAACTAATTGAAAGGATTGAATTTGATAAAGAAAAAAATATCAAAATAAAATTCATTTTTCAAAAGCATACTAACGTTAGGATGAAATAAAAATATTAAGAAGCGGTTCAAGAATCGCTAAAAAATAGACATTAAGAAATTAGGAAATCATACCGTCAACCATAAAAGCATGCCGGATTTAACAGAAGAACAAATTAGAACAGAAGTCATGGATTTACATCAAGTAATCAATGAAAAATTCAACTATGAAATGAAATACATTAGACCACCCAAAGGTGAATTTAGTGAAAATACATTACAAGCAACCAATCGATTAGGCTATACAACTGTTATGTGGTCATTTGCTTATGAAGATTGGAATGAAGATAGTCAACCAGAGGAAGAAAGTGCTAAAAAGAAAATGCTAGACAATTTACACAATGGAGAAATCATGCTTTTACATGGAAATTCAAAAACCAATACAAACATTTTAGATACTATCATTAAAGAGGCAAAAAACATGGGATACGAATTTAAATCACTAGATGAATTTGAAAAATAATGGGTGCATTGGGGACGTTTCTTTTTGCTCCTTTTGGTGCAATTGGGGACACATCTCTATAAAAAAACAATTTATATTTGTTGTTATCTATTATTTTTTATATTCATTCCTCGGTTTGTTCCATAACCGAGAACATCTAATAGAAATCAATCAGCGCCCTCATAATAAATGAGATTCCCTAATTGATTTTTATCAGATGTTCTAACGGTTATTCCACAGAACATTCGTCATTTCTATAAAAAATAATAGATAACAACAATAAATATATTTGGCAAAGATATGTCCCCAATTGCACCAAAAGGAGCAAAAAGAAACGTCCCCAATGCGACAGAGAGGAAGGCTTATGAAAAAAAGAAATTATAATAAATTAGACAAAATATTGGAATTACCAAAAGAAGTTTGCTCTGATATTCCTAAAATCATCATAACAGGTTTTGATGAAATGATTATTGAGAATTTTAAAGGAATATTAGAATACGAAGAATTTTTCGTTAGAATTAATACTCATATTGGCATTATTAATATTAATGGTTTCAATTTGAATTTAGAGAATATGACAAATGATGATATTAAGGTAACTGGTAAGATTGAAAGTATGGATATTGAAAGAACGGTAGATTAAAATAGAGAGGACTTAAATATTAATGATAATAAAGATATTATTTAGCTATATAATTGGATATTTAGGAATTACGATAGAAGGGTATTATATAGAAAGATTTATTAATATGTGCCGAAGTAATAAGATTGCTATCTGGCATTTAAAAAGAAAAAAAGAGGTACAATTAGATTTTAGAGTAAACATTCATGACTTTAAAAAAATTTGTAACATAGCAAAAAAGACGAGATGTAAATTAAAAATAAAAAGTAAAAGAGGAATTCCTTTTTTACTACATCGTTATAAAAAAAGAAAAATATTTGCTATTTTATTAATTGTGATAATATTTTTAACTTTGTTATCCTCACATTTTGTATGGAATGTGGATATCATAGAAGAAAATGGGCAAGAACTGGAAAATATAGAAAAAGATATAGAAGAAGCGGGATTAAAAACAGGAGAGTGGAAAACTAAAATTAATACGAAAGAAATTATTAATAAAATTAGATTACAAAGAAGTGATGTTGCATGGATAGGAATTGAACTAAAAGGAACCAATGCTATTGTGAGGTTAGTAAAAGCCGATGAAAAGCCGGAAATTATAGACGATGAAGAATATTGTAGTATCATTTCTGATAAAGCAGGAATTATAACGAAAATTAATGCACAAGCTGGTACTGCAAATGTAAAAGTCGGAGATACGGTAAATGTGGGAGATACTTTGATTAATGGATGGATGGAGGGAAAATATACAGGAATTCGATATGTTCATGCACAAGGAGAGATAGAAGCAAAAGTGTGGTACACGAAATATAAAAATATACCATATAACATTACGGAAAGAAAAGAAACAGGAAATATTCAAAATCAATATACAATAAAATTTAATAATTTTAAAATAAATTTGCACAAAGGGGTTTCAAAATTTAAAATTTATGATACAATAGAAACGGAAAACAAAATGAAATTATTTTCGAACTTCTATTTACCAATTTCTATTATCAAAACTACCAATAAAGAAGTAGAAGAACAGCAAAAAACGTATAAAATGGAAGAAGCGAAAACCTTAGGGATACAACAATTACAGGAAGAATTGGATAAAGAAATTGAAAACAAAGAATCTATTGTAAGTACAAATATTAATACCTATGAGAAAGAAGATAGTATTGATGTTTATGTTACATATGAAGTTTTAGAAAATATAGGGACGGAAGAGAAGATTGTATTTTGAAAGGACTTTTCTAAATTAGATAAAGCCTTGAGAAAGGAAGAGGATTTAAATGGAAGAAAGAAGCCTTAGAATAACTGGTGCAGACAAAACATTTTTTAATAAGATAACAAGCACACTAACGAAAATTTTAATACCTACAAAAATAGGAATTAATGGAATGTTAATTTCAATAAAAAGAAACAATGTTATCAAAGCTTTTGAAAACTATACAATAGATGATGGAAACTATGACAAGGAAGAAATGGAAAAAAAATATGATTTTGCCTATGAAGCTTATTTAGGGGCTCTTGACAAATATGTGATGGATTCCATCTACAAAAAAGTAAAAAACAACACTGCAACTGATTTTGAAAAAAATGCTTTATCCAAATATTATGAGGTAACTAGTTTAAAAGAAAGTGAATATATTGAATATAAATATAGAAAGCAAAAATATCTAATTGAATTAGATTACGAAGGTATCAAAGTTAATGGTAAAGAAAAATTATTGGAAAGATATCATAAGTTCTATCTGTCAAAAATGGATTCTTTGTATAAATCTATCTTAAAAAATTATTCTATTAAAGTAGCAGACAACACCAATAGTTATGATTCTACGAAAGAATGGATTTATACGAAAATCTTTTATACATTAGAAGAATATATTCAAAATATCTTGTCTTTAAAAATAGAAACAAATTATGATGAAAGTATAAAAGATATCGTATCTGAATATGAAAAATATGAGTCTTATGCAGTAGGAAAATTAGATACCAAAGACAATATAGAAAAAAATATGGTTTTACTTGGTATTAGTAGAAAATTATTTACACATAGTTTACCATTAATTGTAGCAGAACAATGTTATGAAAAATTACTAAAAGATGCTAGAATATTAGTACAAGATACGAAAATGGCGGCCAAAAGAGAAAGAGCTTATTCTATGCTAATTAATTTAATGGAAGATTATAATGTGAAATTATTATCTACCAAGGTGTATTGGGACTCTCCAAAACTTAGAGATGAATACAAAAAATTCTGGAGTCGCTATCAAGAAATTTCAAAACTAAAAGAAACCGATTTTATAGAATATATCAAACAAAAAGAAATATTATTTATGAAAGATGATATGAAAAAACTACAAAAGGGAAAAACAGATTATTCAAAAATTTTAACTTATTATAAAAGAAAATTAGTAGACTACGGAGCTATGAAACAAATAAGGAATTCTTATAAGTCAGTAGGAAAATACATAAAAGTTAAGGAAGTTGCATAATATGTATGAGATAATATACCAAGATATAGAAGAAAAAAGAGAATATGAAGAAATTGTAAAGAAAGTAATATCACAGTGTTTTAAAGAAGAAAAACTGGAAAATTCCAAACTATCTATTACTATTACCTTAACAACACCAGAAAATATACAAAAAATAAATAAGGAATATAGGAATATTGATAAAGCAACTGATGTACTTTCTTTTCCTATGTTTGAAAAGGACGAGTTGAGCGAAAAGGTAGAAAAAAAAGATTTTGCGTATGAAGATATTCTTGGAGACATTGTTATTTCAATAGAAAGAGTGGAACAGCAAGCAAAAGAATATGAACATAGCTTTGAAAGAGAATTTAGTTATATGCTAGTTCACGGATTTTATCATTTACTGGGATATGATCACATCCAAGAAGAGGACAAGATAATTATGAGAACGAAAGAAGAGAAAATATTGCTAGAATTAAAAATTAAAAGAGATTAGAAAGGAAAGCGCATATGAGAAAAAGAAAAAAGAAAACCAGTGGAACAAAGATATTAATTGCTATTTTAGTTATTCTAATTATAGTAGCAGGAGGTGTGTTGGCTTATAAAATAGTAAAAGACAAAGAAAACGAAGAAACATCAGTATCAGAAGAAAATAATGGAATAACAGCAATTGTAGAAGAAAAAACAGTACAAATCTTTCAAGGAAATGATAGACCAATTGCAGTTATGATCGATAATCATAGTGATGCATGGCCACAAGCAGGCTTACAAGAAGCTTATCTGGTATATGAAATCATAGTAGAAGGTGGAGAAACTCGATTAATGGCATTATTTAAAGGTACAGAAGTCGAAAAAATAGGACCAGTTAGAAGTGCAAGACATTATTTTGTTGATTATGCTATGGAAAATGATGCTATCTATGTTCATTTTGGGGAAAGCCCACAAGCTGACAAGGATATTAAAAAATATAGTATTAATGAAATTGATGGAATTGCAGAAGACGGAACCACTTTTTGGAGAGTAAGAGATAAAGCTTCACCACATAATGCGGTAACTAGTACAGCAAAATTATTAGCATCTATTAAAAACAAAAAATATAAAACTACTTCTAGCAAAGAAAGTGTATTAAATTATGTAACAGAAGAAGTAAATCTAGAAGAGGGACAAGGAGCAGTTAGTGTAACCATTCCACATTCTCAACTCCAAACCGTAAACTATGAATATGACGAAGAAAAACAAGTATACGAAAGATATGCGAGAGGAAAAGAACAAGCAGACTGGGATACAAAAGAAGTAATAACGACTAAAAATATTATCATAACCTTCTGTAATAATTATACTTTAACAGATACAGAAAATAAAGGAAGACAAGGGTTAACTAACATAGGAACCTTTGATGGGTATTACATTACGAAAGGAAAAGCTATTAAAATAAAATGTATCAAAAGTGCCAGAGATGAACAGACTATCTACCAAGACTTAGAAGGAAATGAAATTAAAGTAAATGATGGAAATACCTTTGTGCATATTTGTCCAACCTCAGCAGAAGTTGTTTTAGAAGAGGGAATAACGAACGTTCCTTCAAATCCCTAAGAAAAGAGAGGAAGTAAAAATGAATATTTATGATACAGCAAATCAATTAGCACAAGAAATTAAACAATCAGAAGAATATATGAATTACAAAATGGCAAAACAAGCTTTAAACTTAAATACATCATTAAAAGAAAAAATGGCTCAATTTGAACAAAAAAGATATGAAACTCAACTAGTGGCTATGCAAACAGGAAAGCAAGATGAGGCAAAATATAAAGAAATGCAAGATTTATATGCTGAGCTGATAGAAATTGATGAAGCAAAAAAATTTTTTGAAGCAGAAACAAAATTTAATATCGTAATTGCAGATGTTAACAAAATAATTGGAGAGGCTATTAGAGATGTGATACAATAAATGGTTCATTTCATTTAATTAGAGGAAATAAAAATGGAATTTATTATCATAGGAATTATAACTTTGATTGCAATGGTGGTTTTAGCATATGTTTTTGGATATCATAAAAAAGAACTAAAGAATATAGGTAAAGATGCAGAATTAGACAAGTTAGCAGAAGCGTATCCAAGTAATATAGAAATGTGCAAGGAATATCTAAAAAAACTAAAAAATGAAAAGGTAAAAATAGAAGAAAATGATGAGACAGAGGCAAGTTTATATATAGCAGTAACAGATAAAATTTCAATTGCCAATATACAGAAGAGCTATACAAGAATACAGACGATTGCACATGAATGTCTACATTCCATTCAAAATAGGAAACTTTTGTTATTTAATTTTATATTTTCTAATATCTATATCATCTATTTTATAGCTATATGCGTTTTACTAATTTTAAAAATATTGCCTTATAAAATGATGTTTTTAGCTATTTTTCTTATACTAAGTATAATTTATTATACCGTAAGAATTTATTTGGAAAATGATGCTATGATAAAGGCAAGATACTTAGCCAAAGAATATATGGAGGAAAAAAAGATATCTTCTCCAGAAGAAATAGAAAAATTAGTAGGGGGATTTGATAAAATCAACAACGTAGGAATTCAATGTATTAATTATCATTTTTTTATGCAAATTATGGTGAAGACATTTATATTTGTAATTTTGTGCTTACTATTTTAGTTTTGCCATTTAAAGTAAAAATAAAACATAATAAAATTAATTTAAAATTACTGTGATAATTATTTCAACTGGCATTTAAAATTTTATTATGTTTTTTTAAAATATGATACGATAAGAAAAATAGATGGACTAATGATTGTTTTTGGTTTGGTCATCTTGTAATAATAAATTTAATATTTGAGGATAAATGCTAGTTGCATTTTGTTTCCAATGATCCACAATACGTTTGGCTCTGTCTCTAGAGCCAGCAAAAGTCTTTACTTCAAATATTGTTTCATTGTTTTCAACAATTTTACATTTAATGATATACTCATTTTCACTTTTAGGAATAAATTCTGCAATGACAGAAGATTCTTCTTCTATACTAGGAAATTCCTTAGCAAAAATATTATCTGCTTTTAATTTCATGATTCCTGGTAGTACATCTTTGGTAAGAATATATGCGTTTTTTCCTTCAGAGGTAATTTTAACAACTGGTTCTTCTTCTTTGGTATAAGTACCTACTAAATTGGAATCTATTAAATCTGTTAATACTTGTTTAAAGTAAAAGTAATTAATATTATTAATAGAGGTAATAATTTTAAATAAATTATCTTGCCTAAATTCTCCATTAATAAGATTTAATATATATAAGATTAATACCTTATTTTCAGCCAAAGTAGTAGCATTATCTGAATTCAAATTCATATTCAATAGCACTCCTTACTTTGATTTTTTATGAATTATATCACAATTTATGGGAAAAGTAAAATAAAATGCATTGAAAATATGAAAATAAGTGATATAATTTTATGTGTACATAAAGAAGGGAGAGAGAAAAGATGAAAAAAGGAAAAATTGTCTTAGTAGGAACAGGCTTTGTAGGGATGAGTATGGCATACTCTATGCTAAATAGAGGAGGAGTTGAAGAACTTGTTTTAATTGATATTGATCAAGAAAAAACAATTGGAGAGGAAATGGACTTGTCACATGGTTTACCTTATGCTCCTCAAAAAATGGTAATTCAAGCAGGTGATTATTCAGATTGTAAAGATGCGGAAATTGTAGTTATAACAGCAGGGATTGCTCAAAAACCAGGACAAACTAGATTAGAGTTAGCAGAAGTAAATACAAAAATAATGAAGCAAATAACCAATAGTATTATGATTAGTGGATTTGATGGTATTATAGTAGTAGCAAGTAATCCCGTTGATTTAATGACATATGTAGTGAGCGAAGTATCAGGACTTCCAAAAAATAGAGTGATTGGGTCAGGAACTGTTTTAGATACAGCTAGACTTCGTTATTTAATGGCGGATTATTTAAAAATATCAAGTAAAAACATCCATGCTTATATTATGGGAGAACATGGTGATTCATCTTTTGTACCATGGGAACATGCTTATGTTGGATGCAAAAAAATTAAAGATGTCATAAGAGATAATGGATATCCAATGGAAGACTTAAGAAAAATTCATAAAGGGGTTGTAGATGCAGCTTATGAAATTATTGAAAAGAAAAAAGCAACTTATTATGGGATTGGTATGGCATTAAATAGATTAGTAAGAGCGATATTGGATAATGAAAATGCAATTTTAACAGTATCTACTTATTTAAAAGATGGACAATATGGACAAGATAATATTTATATAGGTGTTCCTGCTGTTATTAACAGTAACGGAGTAAGAGAACTATTAGAATTAGATTTAAATAAAGAAGAACAAGCTAAATTAGATAATAGCTGTAAATTAATAAAAGAAATGAGAGAAACATCAATTGATAAAATCATTAAAGAAAAGTAAATAATACAAATATGATTTACATTAATAATTAACGTAAAACTATTGATATTAAATAATATATATGCTAAAATAAATAAAAAAAGGGGGAATATAAAAGATGCAAAAAAGAATAATAAGTATTTTGTTTTTAGTATTAGCAAGTATAATAATAACTATGCCATATGTTAGGGCGAATGAAGTAAGTAATGATACTGTTGTAGGAAAGATAACAGACGAATCAAAAACAGTAGAACAAAATCAAGGCGTTTGGGTGGAGATGTATATTGATAACATTGAAAATGTAGAATCTATTACAGGATATATAGCTAGTACTACAGATTCAGAACAATATATTACAGTTGAATTACAAAGTACAAATCAAGGAACTTGGTATTATTTTAATGTGCCATCAACTGTAGTTATAGGGCAAACTTATATAATGCCAATGGTGCAAGTAGTATATGAAGATGGAACGATAATAACAGGAAAAACAACAGGAGAATTTAAAGTAATAGAAGAAACTTATGATTATAGCCAAGTTATAGGAAAAATAACAGACGAATCAAAAACAGTAGAACAAAATCAAGGCGTTTGGGTGGAGATGTATATTGATAATATTGAAAATGTAGAATCTATTACAGGATATATAGCTAGTACTACAGATTCAGAACAATATATAACAGTTGAATTACAAAGTACAAATCAAGGAACGTGGTATTATTTTGATGTGCCATCAACTGCAGTTATAGGGCAAACCTATACAATACCAAAGGTTGAAGTGACATATAAAGATGGAACAAAAATAACAGGAAAAATAGCTGGAGAAGTACAAATTGTTGAAAATAGCGAAGAATCCGGCTCTTTAAATAAGAGTGATACTACTACTATATCTAACAAAATATTGCCTAAAACAGGTAAAAATATGGCAATAGCACTAGTAGGAGTATTCATAGTATTTCTAATAATTATAATCATTAGAAGTGCGAAACATAAAAATATAGAATAAATAAAAAATAAAGATAAATTGTGAAACCTTACCATTAGAGTGGATACTAAAAAGATGTATATACTTTAAAAAGAGTTCACAATTTATTTTTTATATAATAGTCTTATAGCATCTAATTTATTGTCTTACATTGTAACAAATTATGCAAAAGTATTATTTGAGCGCAAAGCTTCTAAAATTTTGTAAAAATCTATTGACATACGGAACAAAGCATTGTATAATAGATAAGCATGAATTAAGCGATGAAGCTGAATGTGGCTACACTTTGCATTTCCGTAAGGTGGAGGGAACTTCAGTGGAGTATGTCATGGCAATGACCAGGCGGTAAGAAAATAGCACTTATCCCAGAATTATCATGCATATTTTGGGTTTTTATATAGGCGATATCCAAAACACCAGAGTGCGTTTTAACTTGCCACGGTAATTTTTTAATTCTAGAAAAGAGCTGTATAGCACTTGAGGTAGAAATTAAAACAAAAATTTATTTTAAAAAGGAGGGAAAATTACAATGGCAAACACAGTAGCAACAAGTGAAAAAATTAGAATAAGACTAAAAGCATTTGACCATGTAGTTTTAGATCAGTCTGCTGAAAAGATAGTAGATACTGCTAAGAAAACAGGAGCAAAGGTTTCAGGTCCTATTCCATTACCAACACAAAAAGAAATTGTGACAATTTTACGTTCTCCACACAAATACAAAGATTCAAGAGAACAATTTGAAATGAGAACACACAAAAGAGTAATCGATATTCTTTACCCAACACAAAAAACAGTGGATAGTCTAATGAAATTAGAATTACCAGCTGGTGTTGATATAGAAATTAAGTTGTAAATTATAGAAAATAAATATACTACATATAATGTAGACAACAAAAACCAAGCTGACAAGTAATGCCAGCCAATAGTTAGGAGGAAAACAATGAAAAAAGGAATTATTGCAAAGAAAATTGGTATGACACAAATCTTTGATGAAAAAGGAAATGTAATACCAGTAACTGTTTTAGAAACTGCTGGAAATATCGTAGCACAAATTAAAACAGTAGAAACCGATGGATATAATGCAATCCAATTAGGTTATGGAGATGTAAAAGATAAACACATCAATAAACCAGAAGCAGGACATTTTGCAAAAGCAAAATTAGCTAATAAAAAACATCTAAGAGAATTTAGGTTAGATTCTATCGAAGGATATAAAGTTGGAGATGAAGTAAAAGCAGATATTTTTGCAGCTGGAGAAAAAGTCGATGTACAAGGAACATCAAAAGGAAAAGGATTCCAAGGTGTTATCAAAAGACATGGACAACACAGAGGACCAATGGGACATGGATCTATGTATCATAGAAGACCAGGTTCAATGGGATCTACTTCGACACCAGGTAGAGTATTTAAAGGCAAAAAACTACCAGGACATATGGGAAGAATTACTGTAACAATACAAAATTTAGATGTTGTGAAAGTAGACATGGATAAAAATGTAATTCTAGTAAAAGGAAGCGTTCCAGGACCAAAAGGAGCGATTCTAAAAGTGAAATCAACCGTAAAGGTTACGAAATAGAAGGAAGGAGGAAACATAAGATGCCAAAAGTAGACGTATATGATTTAAAAGGTAAAAAAGTAAGTGATATAGAATTAGCTGAAAATGTATTTGGAATCGAACCAAATGAAAACATCGTACATAGCGTACTTGTAAACTATTTAGCTAATCAAAGACAAGGTACACAAAGTACAAAGACAAGAGCGGAAGTTTCTGGTGGTGGTAAAAAACCATGGAGACAAAAAGGAACTGGTAGAGCAAGACAAGGTTCAACAAGAAGTCCACAATGGATTAAAGGTGGTATTGCTTTAGGACCAAAACCTCGTTCATACAGATATACCGTTAATAAAAAAGAAAGAAGATTGGCAATCAAATCAATTTTAAGTTCCAAAGTATCAGAAAAGGAATTAACAGTAGTAGATAAATTAGAATTAAAAGAAATCAAAACAAAAACAATGGTAAAAGCTTTGACAGACTTGAAAGTAGAAGGAAAAACATTAATTGTTCTTCCAGAAAACAATAAAAATGTTTTCATGTCATCAAGAAATATAGAAGGCGTAAAAACAATTACGCTAAATAACATTAACGTATTTGATTTATTAAAATATACAAATCTAATTTTATCAGTTGAAACGTGTAAAAAATTAGAGGAGGTGTACGCACAATCATGAAACCAGAAGAAATAATTATAGCACCAGTTGTTACAGAAAAAAGTAATGACGAATTACAAGAAGGAAAATACACTTTCAAAGTAAATAAAAAAGCAACAAAAGTTGAAATAGCGAAAGCTGTTGAAAAGCTTTTTGAGGTAAAAGTATTAAAAGTAAATACTATGAATGTAAACGGTAAACAAAAAAGAGTTGGATACCACACAGGCAAAACTTCAGATTGGAAAAAAGCTATTGTAACAATCGATACGAATCCAGAAGAAGTAACGTATCTAGCAAAAGGTGGAAAAGCAACAAAAGTTTCTAAAAAGTATAAAGATTCGATTGATGAGTTTATGGGTGCTTAAAAATCGATTAAAAGCAACATCTTGCACATTTTCGCTATTGATTGCAAACTTCGACGTACCAACGTACGCCTTCAGCTTGTAATCAATATCAAAAATGCCAATATATCACTTTTAATCAATTTTGTACTAAAGTTTAAAAACAATGATTATCTGGAAAAAACCAGGAGAATAAATAAAAAGGAGAGAAAAAGAAAATGGGAATGAAACATTTTAAACCATACACACCATCTAGAAGAAATATGACAGTTTCAGATTTTGAAGAAATCACAAAGAAAACTCCTGAAAAATCTTTATTAGCAAAGAAAAAGAAAAATGCAGGAAGAAACTCATATGGAAGAATTACAGTAAGACACCAAGGTGGTGGAAATAGACAAAAATATAGAATCATAGATTTTAAAAGAAGAAAAGACGATATGACAGCAACTGTAATCGGAATTGAATATGATCCAAACAGAAGCGCGAATATCGCATTAATTCAATATGAAGATGGAGAAAAAGCATATATCTTAGCTCCACAAGGATTAAAAAATGGAGATAAAGTAATATCTGGAGAAGCGGTTGATATAAAACCAGGAAATTGTATGCCAATTAGCTCAATTCCAGTAGGTACTTTAATTCACAACATTGAATTAAATCCAAAACAAGGTGGAAAATTAGTAAAAGCAGCTGGACAAAGTGCGCAATTAATGGCAAAAGAAGGAAAATATGCACACGTAAGACTTCCATCAGGAGAAATGAGATTAATTTTAGCAACCTGTAGAGCTACCATCGGAGTAATCGGAAATAGCGATCATGAAAATGTTAAAATTGGTAAAGCTGGTAGAAAAAGACATATGGGTATTAGACCAACTGTTAGAGGTTCTGTAATGAATCCAGTAGATCACCCACACGGTGGTGGTGAAGGTAGAGCACCAGTAGGACACGCTGGACCAATGACACCTTGGGGTAAACCAGCACTTGGATACAAAACAAGAAATAAAAAGAAACAATCTAATAAGTTTATTGTTAAGAGAAGATAGGCTAGTCGTTAGCAAGTAACGAGCTTTACGAATAGCTGATGCAACTCAAACATAGAGAAGTTGTAAACCTTAAAGAAATGGAGGAAAAATTTAATGTCAAGATCAAGCAAGAAAAAACCATATGTAGCACCTGAACTACTAAAAAAAGTAGAAGCTATGAACGAGACTGGAGAAAAGCAAGTTTTAAAAACATGGTCAAGAGCTTCTACTATATATCCACAAATGGTTGGTCATACAATTGCTGTACATGATGGAAGAAAACATGTTCCAATCTATATAGCAGAAGAAATGATTGGTCATAAATTAGGTGAATTTGCTCCTACAAGAACATTTAAAGGTCATGCAGGAGACAAAAAAACTACAAAGTAAAAAGGATTGATTTAAAGGGAGACATAACCTCTTATCAAGAAAGAGGAATGTTCCCTGTCATTAGCGAAGAGGAGGTAAGAAAAGTGCAAGAGCAAGAAACATTAGTTAAAAACGAAGCAAAAGCGACTCTAAAATATGCTAGAATTTCCGCTAGAAAAGTTAAAATTGTAGCAGACTTAATTAGAGGAAAAGAAGTAGATGAAGCTTTAGCTATCGTAAAATTTACACCAAAAGCAGCATCAGAAATAATAGAGAAATTGTTAAAATCAGCAATGGCAAATGCTGAAAACAATCATGATATGAAGCATGAAAAATTATATGTTGCTGAAATCTATGCAAATCAAGGACCAACTTTAAAAAGAATTAGACCTGCTGCAAAAGGTTCAGCAGTAAGAATTAGAAAAAGAACAAGTCACGTTACAATTGTTTTAAAAGAGAAAGAATAAAACAAAAAGGAGGAATAGAAAACAGATGGGACAAAAAGTACATCCAACAGGAGTAAGAGTTGGAATCATAAAAGACTGGAACTCTAAATGGTATGCAGATTCTAAAAACTTTGCAGATTATTTAGTAGAAGACCAAAAAATCCGTAAATTTTTAAAGAAAAAATTATATCTTGCTGGAATTTCTAAAATTGAGATTGAAAGAACAGCAAAAGCAATCAAAGTTAACCTATATACTGCAAAACCAGGAATCGTAATTGGAAAAGGTGGAGCAGGTGTAGAAACCGTAAAAAATGAATTAGCTAAATTAATTGGAAAAGATGTTAATTTAAACATTGTAGAAGTTAAAAATGTTGACTTAGATGCTCAATTAGTAGCAGAAAACATTGCAGGACAATTAGAAAGAAGAATTTCATTCAGAAGAGCTATGAAACAATGTATGCAAAAATCTATGAAATCAGGTGCATTAGGAATTAAAACTGCTGTATCTGGAAGATTAGGTGGAGCTGATATGGCTAGAACTGAATTCTATAAAGAAGGAAACATTCCATTACAAACTTTAAGAGCTGATATTGATTATGGATTTGCAGAAGCAGATACCACTTATGGAAAAATCGGTGTAAAAGTTTGGATTTATAAAGGAGAAGTTCTTCCAGAAAAGAAAGTGGAAGGAGGAGACCAATAATGCCATTAATGCCAAAAAGAACAAAACATAGAAAAATGCAAAAAGGTAGAATGAGAGGAAAAGCAACAAGAGGAAATAAAGTTACAGATGGAGAATATGGAATCC
>CALXCE010000019.1 GCA_944386725.1 uncultured Clostridia bacterium | reverse complement strand
TTAGGAAGTTTTCCATTATATCTTAAATTAGCTTTTTCTTTAGTCCATTCAGAAAACTGAATAGCATCAGAATTATTGATACTTTTTAATAAATTTTCAGTTTCTTTTATATTGATGTAAATTTCAGTATTCATATATTATCACCTCACCTTTCAAGTATAACATATTATAGATAATAAGTAAACAAAAGTTTGTACATTTTGTAAAATTATTTTCCAATTTTAATTAGAATATAATTATATGTATGTTTAACACATAAAAAGTTAAAATTTTAGAAAGAGTGTTGCAATTTATAAAAATTATGATATACTTTAATAAATTGATTGATATTTGTATCAATCGTCAAGAGAGCCAAAAAAGTTGTAGATAACTACTTCGTTGGCACCAATGACGTTTATTAATTTTTGGGTTGAGACAGTTTATAAAATGAATTATTAAGACATTATCATAAATGAATCAGAGAATAATAATAATTTTGCAAAATTACATTTGACAAAATAAAAAAATGACTGTATAATAAAGATAGAAAATGAGTAACACAAAGTGTGTTGCCGAGAATATGATTAATAAACCATTTCACTCGCCAAAGCAGAATGGTTTATTTTTTATTGCCTATGAAGTAACCAACAGATGATGATTAACAAGGCAACATTTATGATAGTCATTGCTACTAATCCGTAGAAAAGTAGATATGTAATAATTATTAATGCTGATTCTACCATATTAACCACCTCTGGCATAACATAGGTGGAATCAATTCTATTTTACAATGTCACAATTTTTTTTGTAAAATCTAAATTACTCCAAGAATCCTCTTCATAACCAATTGTATAAACATTAGTAGCCCAAATATCCTTATTTAGCATAGTCATTAGATTCTTATTGGAATTCCCATCTGTAAATCGTTTTACAGAAGTAATAATTTCAAGTTTTGGATTTGCTTTAGCAATTTCAGAAATAAGAAATTTACCTCTTTTATTTAAGCCTAAAACCCTAACATAAGGTTGAACCTTCTTAGAAATATCCATATCCTTTTTGGTAATTCCAAGTAGGGCATATAACAAAATTCGTTGAATACGGGTAGTTGTATATCTTTTAGATTTAATAATATTTAAAAATTCAATCATACTATTACAAGAATTAGCTGCATTTTTTATGGCAAATTCTAGACCTTCAGAAACATCAGGTAATTGTGCAATTTCTTGTGTATCCATTTTTCTTAATATATAAATAATTTCTTTTTCAAAACTAGATATATCAGAAACAATATGTCCAGCTTTTATATTTTGTACTAAAGTAGCATAGCTTGGTGCTGGCATAAGATTGGCTAAGGCACGAAAACCATCATTTTTAATCATATTTCGGATTGCTGTACTACTGGCTATGTTTCCTGTATAGCTTAAATCATTATAGCCAGCTTCATATCTTGAAATACTAATAGGTTGTATATTACTTTTCAATTTTTTTAAAGCTTTTAAATATTCAATTCCCAAAATATTATTGGGAGAGGAAAGAACATTGGCAAATGTTCGAATATCATTTAAGTACATCATTAGAGCATTTTCACGAGCCTTTGGAAAAGAGATACCTTTCTTCAATTCATGCGATAATAAGGTTTTGTATTCTCTTGGTTCATGATATAAAACATCGGCACATTTATTTAAAATTTCTATATCGGCTGTTTCAGCTCCAAAAGAAATATAGTCAACTACTTTTAAAGAGTCAAGAATTTTAATTGCGCCTTCTGCAAAATTTTCAGCACTAGAAGTGGCATATAAAACAGGTAATTCGATGACTAAATCAACACCACATTGAATGGCACTTTCTGCTTTTGACCATTTATCAATTAAAGAAACACTTCCACGTTGCGTAAAGTTCCCACCTATAATTGCAACTGTATAGTTGGAAGCAGTATCTTTTTTTGATTTTTCTAAATGATATAAATGTCCATTGTGAAAAGGATTGTATTCTGCAACAATACCTAAAACTTTACCCATTCTAAAACCTCTCTTGATTTCAATTTTTTCTTTATGCTATAATAGTATCATAAAAAAGAAAAAAAAACAAATAGAAAGGATAGTTTTATGGAAAAAGTTATCATTTATACCGATGGAGCCTGTTCAGGAAATCCAGGACCAGGAGGTTGGGGAGCTATTTTAATGTATAAAGAAAATAGAAAGGAGATATCTGGTGGAAAAAAAGATACCACGAACAATATCATGGAGCTTACAGCAGTTATAGAGGGATTAAAGCTTTTAAAATATCCATGTGAAGTTGAATTATACAGTGATAGTGCTTATGTGGTAAATGCCTTCCAACAAGGATGGATTTATAATTGGGTAAAAAACAACTGGAAAACAGCAGGAAAAGAACCTGTTAAAAATCAAGAGCTTTGGCAGGAATTATATGATTTAACTAAAACTCATAAAATCAAATTTAATAAAGTGAAAGGACATAGTGATAACGAATACAATAATCGATGTGATGAACTAGCAAGAAATGCCATAACACAATTGTAAACATTACAATTGTGTTACATATTGTAAAAATATTGAATTATTTTGTCATTTCCGCTATAATAAAATTGTATGCGAATAAATGCATCACTAACTCAAAGGAGGAAGTAAATTGGAAAACTTTGCTGATTATATTTTAGAAGAAGAAGATCTAGGTTTAAAAATAGAAATTGCTTATTACTTGTCGAAAAAGAAGAAAATATTATTTGATAAATCTGTTATATTTAAAACGGAAATTGCAAGATTATTTTTAAACTATTCCAAAATCGAAGTAGATAAAAATTTTGTATTAACAGCATGTTTACTATGTAATTGTAAAAAAGTTGACAATGCTAGAAATATAGAAAGTGTACATACCTATGCAAAAAAAGGAGCTGAATTTTTAGAAACACTTGGATTTGGAAAAAAATTTTGTAAAACTTGTGAAGAAATTAATCGTTATAGTAATAGCAATCCAAGAGAAAGAGAAAGTGATATTTTAGAATTGGTAGATCAATTTGGAGGAATGCTTTTAGATAGACCAGAAAGAATCGGTTTCAAACCAGATGAGGCACTGGTATTGTTAGAACATAGAAATTTGAAAGATGAATATAATCGTTATTTACATACTTTTATTGAATTTGTTAATTTTCTAGAAAAAATACAAATGAATGATTTAGTAAGTATGCCAGCCTTAAGAAGGCTTGTCAAGATACATAATGAAACAGAAGAATTAACAAAATTTATTCAAAAGATAATCTATGAATTTGAGCCTAAAATAGATCAATTAATCGCACAACAAAACAACGAAATAGCCGAAGAGATGCTTAGCAAAGTAGAAGGAGCCAATAGACCACTATTTAGCGAAGAAACAGCTAGGAAAATTATGGCACATATACACGATAATCCAACAATAGAAACCAATCGTCTAGAATAGGAATATTTAATGGTAATTTTTCTAAAAAGGAGAAGAAAAAATGTACGAAATATTTGCAGACTTACATGTACACATAGGAAGAAGTGAAAATGGAAAACCAATTAAAATTACAGCAGCAAAGTCTTTAAATTTTGCAAATATTGCCAAAGAATGTGCTAACAGAAAAGGAATAAGTGTAGTTGGTATTATCGATTGTGCATCACCTTATGTGATAGAAGATATCGAAAACTTTTTGAAAACAGGAGATGCTTATGAACTAGAAGATGGCGGAATTATTTATAAAAATAAAGTGTGTATTTTGTTAGGAAGTGAAGTAGAAACATCAGAAATAGCAAGAAATGGAAAATGTGGAAGTGCCCACAATATATGTTTCTTCCCACATTTAAGAGATATTAAAGATTTTTCTAAGGAATTAAGCCATCACTTAAAAAATATTACGTTGAGTACCCAAAGATCTGATTTATCAGGATATGATTTAATAGATATTGTAGAAAATTATAATGGAATATTAATACCGGCACATGTATTTACGCCACATAAAAGCTATTATGGGAATTGCACCGATAGATTAGAAAATATATTCAAAGAAAAATTTGATAAAATATTTGCAGTAGAATTAGGACTAAGTTCTGATACTTATTTAGCAGATATGATTTCAGAATTAGAAACAAGAACATTTTTAACCAATTCCGATGCTCATTCTTTACCTAAAATTGCAAGAGAGTATAACAAAATGCAAGTAGAAGATATTTCTTTTAAAGAAATTGTAAAAGCATTAAAAAATGAAGAGGGAAGGAAAATACTTAGCAACTATGGTTTAGATCCTAAACTGGGGAAATATCATAGAACTTATTGCGATGATTGTGAAAAATCAATCGAAACCAAAGAGCCAGTTAAAACTTGCCCAATGTGTGGAGGGGAAAATGTGACCTTTGGTGTTTTTGATAGGATTGAATTAATCAAAGATAAAATGAAACCCAAAAGCCCAACTAATAGACCACCATACATTTATCAAGTACCACTTGGATTTATTCCAGGCGTAGGAGGAAAAACTATAGACAAATTATTAGATATTTTTGAAACAGAAATGAACATCTTACACAAATTATCCAAAGATGATATCGAAGCAGTGGTAGGAGAAAAAGTGGCAAATTATATTGTAAATGCTAGAGAAGGAAAAATGCAAATTCACTCTGGTGGTGGAGGAAACTATGGAAAAATAGAAACAGGGATTTAAGGATTTTAAGGAACGTCCCTAAATCCATGCAAAAAAGAGTTCTAAAAAACTCCTTATCGAATACACATTATGTATAAAGATAAGGAGAAAATTTATGAAGAAAAACAAACGAATAAAAATATTAGATATCATAAAAGATCATGTTATTAATAATAAAAAGGAATATATGCTCGTAACACTATTATTTATCATAGGAATATTTCTTGGTGTTCTTTTTGTAAATAATGTAGAAGAAACACAAAAGTCAGAAATTACGACTTATATGAATACATTTATCGACAAAATGAAAAATACAGAAAGTTTAGATTATATTGAGTTGTTAAAAACTAGTGTAGGGCAAAATATTTTATTAGCTATTGTTTTATGGTTTTTTGGAACAACTGTAATAGGAATACCAGTTGTTTTTGGAGTAATATTATATAGAGGTTTTTGCTTAGGTTATACCATTGCTGTTTGCATTACGATTATGGGGTTGCCTCAAGGAATATTATTTGTATTAATTTTATTGCTATTGCAAAATATTATAATGATACCAGCCATTTTGGCATTAGCCGTTAGTGGATTTAAGTTATATAAATCTATTATAAAAGATAGAAATAAAGAAAATGTAAAAATAGAAGTGGTACGACATACTATTTTTTCCTTCATTATGTTGCTACTTCTAGTGGTATCGTCTGCCATTGAAATCTTTTTATCGACAAACATGATGAAAGGATTTATAAAATATTTTTAAAAATATTAAAAAATGTATTTACAATTTTGAAATTCTTTGATATAACATATATAGTTTATGTTAATAGATTATTTAAAATTATAATAAGAGGTAGGGGAAATAAATGGAAAGACAGTTAAAGTATTTTTTTAATTTTTTGGAAAATGATAAGAAATTATCAGAAAACACATTACAATCTTATAAAAGAGATTTGAAACAATTCAAAAGATATTTAGAAGCATGTGAACTTCACTATAACAGAGTAAAAGAAGAAGATATAAAAGATTATATCAAAGAATTACAAGAACAAGGCAAAAAATCATCTAGTATATCTAGATGTATTGCGTCAATTCGTTCATTTTATCAATTTGTATTAAAAAGAAATAAAATAAAAGTAGATCCAACTGCAAACATTCAATCACCCAAAATTGAAAAAAGAGTTCCAAGTGTATTAACAGCAAAAGAAGTAGAATTATTATTAGACCAACCAAAAGATATTGATCTAAAAGGGATTCGTGATAAAGCTATGCTTGAATTTGCCTATGCAACAGGAATGAGAGTAACAGAAATTATTTCTTTAAACATAGAAGATGTTAATTTAGAAGAAGGATATGTAGTTTGTAAACATGATAACAAGGAACGTACCATACCACTAGGAAATATGTCATTAAAAGCATTAAAAGAATATGTGGAAGAAGCAAGAGATATTTTGGTAAAAACCGAAGGAGAAAAAGCTTTATTTGTTAATATTAATGGAGGCAGATTAACGAGACAAGGTTTCTGGAAGATTATTAAATATTATAAAGAACAAGCTCATATCACAAAGGATATTACACCACATGTCTTAAGACATTCTTTTGCCACACATCTTCTACAAAATGGAGCAGATTTAAAAGCAATTCAAACCATGCTTGGACATTCTGACATTTCTTCTACACAAGTATATATGCAATTTCAAGACGAGGGTTTGAAAAATGTTTATAGAAAGGCTCATCCAAGAGCATAAAGGACTAAAATAAAAATAGAAAGATTTCTCAATAAAAATATATTGAGAAGTCTTTTTTGATTCTGTATTTTTTGAGTTTCGGTTTTTTTCATCATGTGATACCAGCAATTGGGGGTGAAGATGGTTGATTTTTTGAAAGTATCTTGTTCATTCCACTTTGAAAAGAAATTGTATAGTAGGAAAATGAGCCTCTTTCATGTTCAATTCCTTATTTCTATTTTTGAATAAATGATGAATGTACATACACTATTGTCAACTTAAAATATAATTTATTATTTTTGCAACACCGCGTAAGCGACCAAACGAGCGATAGCGAGTGCGACACACTTTGGTAGTAAAAAATAATAAATTACATTTTAAGTTTATGTAGGGAACCGAAGAATTTATGAAAAAAACCGAAACTTAAATGTATTTTACTAGACAGATAGCAAAAAAAAGGATATAATAGACATGTGAAATTTTAGAAGGAAAGAGATAAAATGAAAAAGAAAGTACTATTTATATCAAGTACAGGTGGACACTTAAATGAACTTATGCAACTATCACCATTATTTGAAAAGTATGACTATTCTATTGTAACAGAAAAAGACAAAGTAAGTGAAAATTTAAAAGAAAAATTTGGAAGTAGACTATATTTTTTACCCTATGGAACAAGAGCAAAATTATTTAGATATATTTTTACTTATTTTTATCTTTGCCTAAAAACCATTTATCTATATTTTAAAATACATCCAAAAGTAATTGTAACAACAGGAACTCATACAGCAGGACCAATGTGTTATTTAGGTAAAATTTTAGGAAGCAAAATAATTTATATAGAGACTTTTGCCAATACCCATAAAAAAACAGCAACAGGAAGGCTTATTTATCCGATAGCGGACTTATTTATTGTACAATGGGAAGAGATGCTTGAAATCTATCCAAAAGCAGTATATGGAGGTTCAATTTATTAATGATTTTAGTATTATTAGGAACACAAAACAATAGCTTTCATCGATTATTAGAAGAAATAGAACGATTATTACAAAATAAAGTAATTAATGAAGAAGTAATCGTACAAGCAGGTTACACAAAATACGACTCAAAAAGTATAAAAATACTGGACTTTATTTCTAACAAGGAATTAGAGGAATTACAAAAAAAGGCAGACTTAATCATTACACATGGAGGAGTAGGCTCCATTATTACATCAATTGAAATGGGAAAAAAAGTAATCGCTGTACCAAGATTACATGAATATGGAGAACATGTTAATAATCACCAAAAAGAAATCGTTGAAAAGTTTCATAAAAATGGAAACATAATAGGAATTCAATCAGTAGGAGAATTAGAAGAAGCAATTAAAAAAGTAAAAGAATTTAACCCTATACCCTATACCAAAAATAATAGTAATATGTTAGAAATTATAGAAAAATTTATAGATGATATCAATCACAAGACTAAGAAAGAGTTTTAGAAAATAAAAAGAAATTTTAGGAACTAAACTAGTAGGTATTATGATGATGAAAAATGGTACAGAAGAAAAGATGGCGAAGAAATAAATTTAGAAGAAATATCAGAAGATGAAAGAGAATTATTAGAAGAATATTACAACGATATGAAGAAAGAATTAGATATATCCATTTCAATTAGTATCAATAACTTATTGAAATGAGAAAGGAGATTTAAATCTATGGAGGAAGAAAGAATAGTGGCTCCAGGTTTAGAAGGACAGGGAGAGGAAAAATTTGAAAAATCTTTAAGACCCAAAACATTAGATGAGTATATTGGACAAGATAAGGTAAAAGAAAATATGAAAATTTACATAGAAGCTGCTAAAAAAAGAGGGGAGCCTTTAGACCATGTTTTATTATATGGACCTCCAGGACTTGGAAAAACAACGTTATCCAATATTATATCCAATGAAATGAATTCTAATATTAAGATAACTTCTGGACCAGCCATCGAGAAACCAGGAGATTTAGCTTCTTTGCTGACAAATCTTTCAGAATTTGATGTCTTATTTATTGATGAAATTCACAGATTGAGTAAAAGTGTAGAGGAAATATTATATCCTGCTTTAGAAGACTATACGTTAGACATTATCATTGGAAAGGGACCTAGTAGTAGGTCAATTCGACTAGATTTACCTAAATTTACCTTAATAGGCGCAACGACCAAAGCAGGTGCTTTAACAACACCATTACGAGACCGTTTTGGAATTATCCATAGGTTAGAGCTGTATTCAATAGAAGATTTAACAACTATTGTTAAAAGGTCAAGTAAAATTTTAGAAGTAGAAATAGAAGAAGAAGCTGCCAAAGAAATTGCAAGAAGATCGAGAGGAACACCAAGAATAGCCAACAGATTACTAAAAAGAGTACGAGATTATGCCATTGTATTAGGAGATGGCAATATCACATTGAAGATAACCAAACATGCCCTAAATAAATTAGAAATTGATGAATTAGGACTTGATGAAATAGATAGAAAATTATTAGAAACTATGATTGTTCAATATGGTGGAAGACCGGTTGGGATAGAAGCTTTGGCAGTTAGTATAGGAGAAGAAATAGACACAATAGAAGATGTCTATGAGCCATATTTAATTCAAATTGGATTTATAGCAAGAACTTTAAGGGGAAGACAAGTATTACCACCAGCTTACAGACATTTAGGATATGAGATGGAAAATATATAAAGGGGAAATAAAAATATGATTTGGGTATTAATTATTATTTTGACTATTGGTTGTATATTATATGCTATATGTAAAAAGAAAAAATTAATAAAAGTAGATAAAGATAAGAAGAAGGCATTAAAAATAATCGTATAATATTTAATCAAAAACTTTCTAAAAATAAAGTTGTTATAATCATAACAATTGTTATTTATTTTGTACTTATATTTATAATTCCTGTATACAAATATGTATATTATAATTGTTATAGTGTGAATTTATATAAACAATATATTAATTAGTAAATGAGGTAAAAAATGAAATTATTATTACATACTTGCTGTGCACCATGTAGTGTGTATTGTATTGATAGTTTAAGAGAAGAAGGAATAGAACCAACAGTGTATTGGTTTAATCCAAACATTCATCCATACATGGAATATAAAGCAAGGCGAGATTGCTTAAAAGAATATGCGAATTTAATAGAAGTAGAGGCGATTTTTGAAGAAAATTACGGATTAAGAGATTTTTGTAAAAATGTAGTCAATAATCTAGAAAGTAGATGCCAAGATTATTGCTATCCAGTGCGTTTGGAGCAAACAGCCAAATATGCAAAAGAAAATGGATATGATTCAATATCAACTACTCTTTTGGTGAGCCCATATCAAAAACACGAACTTATTCATGAATTAGGGGATAAAATTGCAAGAGAATATGGTTTGAAATTTGTTTATCGAGATTTTAGATTTGGATTTAGACAAGGACAAGCAAAGGCACGAGAACTTGGATTGTATATGCAGAAATATTGTGGTTGTGTTTTTTCAGAGGAAGATAGATATCACAAAAGATTAAAAAAGAAATAATAAGTTGTAGAGGAGCAGAAAATAATAAATTATTAATAGATAAACCAAGAAAAAGAACAACATATCAAATGGTAGGTGGCAAAATGAAAGAAGGAGAAAGCCCATTAGAAGCAGCTATTAGAGAATGCCATGAAGAACTTGGGAATAAAGCTATTTTTGATGATAGTTTATTTGAATTAATAATGGAATTTGACGAAATAGCGACCAGTGATGGTAAAACTTCCATTCATTTTTATGTGTTTAAATATAATGGAAACTTACAAGGTGAACTTACTACTTCAGAAGAAATTGAAAAATTTAAATGGTATGAGTCTAAAGATGGTACTGACATACTATCAAATACTTTAAAAAATGAAGTAGTTCCTTATTGTTTAAAGAATAATTTGATAAACTAATAAAGCTAAAAAGTTTTATACAAATATTTGGCAACAAAAAACAGATATATTTGCAGAGTATAGTATAGATTATGATAAGGAGGAATATTAGTGAACGAGTTTATGGTTATTAATATAATGAATGAAGCAATGATTAAAACATTAAAAAGCAAAAATGAAAATTGTGACATCAACTTGAAAATAAAAGAACTTTTAAAAGATGAGGCTTTATTCTTTAAAATTAATAAGAAAAATGCTTATGAAATATTGAAAAGAGTTGGAGTTAAACAAGAACAATTGGAAAATGTATATAAAAAATTAATAGATGTAAATGTTTATCGTAATTTATTAAATAAAGGTAAAATAAAAGAAAATGATGATAGTTTACGAATCAAATACGATGTTATTGCTTATAATGATTTTTTTAAAAAGAAAAATATGTAAAATGGAGAATGTTTTAATGCGTGACGAATATATTAAGAAGTTTTATAATGAAATTTGTAAATCATTAGAAGGAGATTATAAAATAATATTAGAGCCTAATACAGAACTAACAGAGGAATGGATTGAATATGATCAAGTAAAGTGGACAATGGATGAGTCTATTGAAAAATTAGTAAAATCATTAAAAAATGATAATACACTTAGTTTTGAAGAAAAAATGTTAAGTGTATATAATCATATATGTTTAAACTATATATATGATGCAAATGTTCTATTTTTCTTTAGAAAAGATACATCAGATCCAAACAATGTTAAATATATAGCTGTAGATTGGTATGGAAGAATTGTTGGTGAAAAATGGATAGAAAACAGAAAAAAACATAATAGAAGAATATGTTATGAATTTGCTAGATTTTATGCAAAAGCAATAAATGAGATATTAGATAGCAATAATAAACTAGAAGCTTGTATAGTTGGAGATAAAGAAAATTTACACTATGTTGTTGGGCTAACTGGTGAAGACTACAGTGCTATTTTAGATTTAGATGATTTTAATAGTATAAAAGATCTTACAAGATTAAAATTAGGATTAACAATAAGAGGAATAAAAATACTTAGAGATAATTCTGGCAAATTACAAAAAGCAGTCCAAAAATTTAATAAAAATAGACCAGTTGAATTAGTTGAAATTGAAAATGCAAAAGAAAACTATAAAAAACAAAATATCAGTATTATTCAATATTTTGAAGATGTCCTAGAAGCATTAAAATCTCACAATATTGATTCACAAGGAATTTTTGAATACATGAGGTTAATAGTTGAACAAGAAGAAGTTGAAATAGAAAAATTATGGAAAGAAGTTAAAGTTATTCCAGAAAAAAGATATGCAAGATGTTTTACTTTTGAAATTGATGGAAAAACATACTTAATGGATAGTGTCCAAAAAACTTTAAACATAGTTGATAGAAGAGAGTTAGAAGAAAATTTTGTTTTCAATCCAGTTAAAAAAGAGTATCCCTATTATGGAGGATAATGGATATATAAATGACGTATAAGGAGGGCAGTGTATGATTACAGATGTTGAAAAACTATGCAGATTTAATGAATTATTAAGCACACATTCACAACGAAAACACATAATAGTATTAAATCCAAATGGAACATATAAAAATGTTGGGCAGTTAAATGAAGAAGTAGTATATGATAAAAATGAGTGGAAAATACCAGAAAGTACTTCTACATGGATTAATGAGTTAGAAAAAAAGTCTATTTTTAATACTGAGGAGAAAATTTTATTACTTTATCAAAAATTATGTAAGGATTATACATACGATGATAACCTTATATCTTATATCAAGAAAAGTGATGATGATACACTTTTATTACCCGATTGGTATGGAAGAGATACTGATTCAAAATGGGAAGAAAATCGTGAGCAACATAATAGAAGAGTATGTTTTGAGTTATCTAGGTACCTTGTAACATCACTTAATGAGTTACTAAAAAGTAACGAGGGGTACAATACATGTATTTTGTGGGACAAGGGGGTTACACATTATTTTGTTGCATTAACATGTAAAGAATACAGTATCACATTAGATTTAGATGATTTTAATAATATAAAAGATCTTACTAGATTAAAAACAGGATTAACAGCAGAAGGAATAAAAGTTTGGGAAGATGAAAATAGTAAATTTAAAAAAGCTTTAGATCAATTTAATAAGAAAAAAAGTAAATATTCTATAGAAAAAATAGATGAAGATATAGCATCTCAAGATGCTGATCAAGAAGAAAAGTCAGAAGATATTACATTTTTAAAGAATGCAATAAAAGTTCTAATTGAAAAATATGATATTGATTCACAAGGCGTATTCGAATATATGAAAGAAATTATTGATATTAAACACGGACCAGAAAAAAGAAAAAAAGTTTGGAAAAAAATCGAAGGAGAAGATGATAAAGCAACAAGATATATAAGATGTTTAGTTTTTAATTTGAATGGAAGAAAATATATAATAGATGGTGATCAAGGAATATTACGTGTATTTAGTGATGATGAATTTGAAAAAAGAGATCCTGAGTTTTTTAGATTTAATAATCCTAATATTGGAAAAGATATTGATGAACACTATGATGGTAGGTAAAAATAAAGATACAATTATAATCACTAAATATTAATTTATAGATGATTATTACAGTTGAAAATGGGAAAATCAAATAAAACTGAAGGAGGAAAGATGAATTTATGATAAAAGTATTATTTGTATGTTTAGGGAATATATGTAGGTCACCAATGGCAGAATACGTATTTAAGGATATGGTAAAAAAAGAGGGGATTGCAGAAAAATTTTATATAGATTCAGCAGCAACAAGCAATGGAGAGCTAGGAAATTCTATCCATTATAGAACCAGAAATAAGTTAGAAGAAATGAATATAGAATATGGAAATCATGTTGCTAGAAGAATAACAAGACAAGATTATGATGAATTTGATTATATAATTGGTATGGAAGAACAAAATATCATAAATATCAAAAGAATTGTTGGAGAAGATAAAGAAAACAAAGTTTTTAAATTATTAGATTTTTCAAAAAATCCGAGAGACATTGCAGATCCATGGTATACAGGAAACTTTAATAAAACTTATGATGATATTGTGGAAGGATTAGAAGGATTTATAAAATATTTAAAGAAAGAGATGTTGACTTCGTAATATGAAGAGAGGTATCAGCTTTCATCATATTTTTAGAATGATAAAAAAGGAGAGGTAAATTGATTAAAACAAAGGAAAACAAAAGAAATAATTTAATAAAAATTTTATTTATCATTGCAAGTATTCTATTTGCTATGCCATCTATCATTTACTTAGTACAAAAGAAAACAGTTTTTCAATTTGAACCTTACTTTCAATTTTTATATGATGCACAGGTAAATAGAGTAACACAGACTCTATTATACATTTTTATATTGGTTATATTGGCTGTCTTATACTTTACTATTATAAAATATCGAAAAGATATATTTGAAAATACAAAGAAAATGTTTTTATTCATTAGTATCATAGCACTTATCTTTGCTGTTGTACTACCTTTTCTATCTTCTGACATATTTTATTATCTAGGAATTGGTAGATTAGATAGTACCTATCATCAAAATCCTTATTATACAACGATAAAAGATTTTGTAGAACAAGGAGAAAATAGCAAATATTTACAAACAGATACAGTATTGGCTCAGGGGTATGGCAATTATTGGTCAGATTCAACGGTTGTGTATGGTCCAATTTGGACATTAATTTGTAAAATGGTTGCTAGCTTATCTTTTGGAAATATAGACTTTGGTTTACTTGTTTTTAAATTAGTAAACGTGTTAGTACATTTATGCAATTGTTACCTAATTTATAAAATATCACACAAAAAAATCTTTCCTTTATTGTATGGGTTAAATCCTTTTATTTTAATAGAAGGAATTGCTTGTGTTCATAATGATATGTTTGTAATATTATTTATTTTAATAGCATTATATTTTTTAGTAAAGAAGAAAAAATTAGTAGTAAGTGTTGCTTTCTTAGCAATGGCAACAGCTATTAAGTATTTTGCTATTATTTTATTACCATTTATTGTTATTTACTATTTTAGAGAAGAAAAGCCACTAAAAAGATTAGGAAGATGTATTCAATATGGAGTTCTATTTTTAATTATTTTGATGATTCCTTATTTATTTTATATACAAGATGGACAAGTATTAAGTGGATTATTAACTCAGCAAGAAAAGGTAGCAAAGAGCTTTTATGTTATTATCATCGAATATTTTAAAGAACCAACCTTATCTGTATCTACAGTAAATCATGTTCTACTCGGAGCTTTTACAATTATCTATTTCTTTACTTGTGTTATTTTATTAAACAAAAAACAGATACGATTTCGAGAAGAAATGAGAAAAGCAAATTATTTTATTATGGCGTTTTTATTTTTATTGATTACCAGTTTTCAGCCATGGTATATCATATGGTTATTTCCACTTTTAATGTGGCAAAGGGCAGAAAATATCAAATGGATTCCTCAAATAGCTATCATGAGTGAATTTGCTAATAGTATCTTTTTGACCTATGGCGAAGGATGGCAAAATGGAATACCATTTACCTTTATTCTTATTGTGGGAAGTTTAGCAATGTGGATTATAAATCAGAAAACAAGGAGGAAAAAAATTTGGATAAATTAGTATTAGTAGATGGTAACAGTATTATGAACCGAGCATTTTATGGGATTATGGGAAGTAAAATGTTAACAACCAAAAATGGAACCTATACCAATGCCGTTTATGGTTTTTTAGCCATCTTGTTTAAATTATTAGAAGATATCAATCCAGAATATTTAGTAGTTGCCTTTGACTTAAAAGCACCAACAGCAAGGCATAAGCTTTACGAGGGCTACAAAGCAACCAGAAAAGGTATGCCACAAGAGCTAGTAGAACAAATGCCAATTATAAAAGACATCTTGCGAGCAATGAATATTGATATTGTAGAAATGGAAGGATATGAAGCAGATGATGTGCTTCGGAACCTTATCTCGTTATGGAGAAAAGCAAGGGCTAGAAGTAACTATTCTTTCAGGAGATAGAGATACTTTTCAATTAGCAACCGATAAGGTAACCATTCGAATTCCTCACACGAAAGGTGGAAAGACAGAGACGGATGAATATAATCGAGAGAAAATTATAGAAAAATATGGGTTAGAACCAAAGCAATTAATCGATGTAAAAGGTTTACAAGGCGATGCTTCAGATAATATCCCAGGAGTACCAGGAGTGGGAGAAAAAACAGCACTATCTTTAATACAAAAATTTGGTTCTATTGAGAATTTATATGAAAAAGTAGAAAAGGGAGAAGCGGATTTAAAGGGAAAACAAAAAGAAAATATAGAAAATAACAAAGAATTAGCATTTTTATCCAAAACATTGGGAACGATTAATTTAGAGGTACCAATTCAAGATACTTTAGATGATTTTAAGGTAGAAGAATGGGATAAGAAAAAAGTATTAGAAATATTTAAAGAGTTAAACTTTAATCGTTATATTGATCGATTTTCTTTGCGTGGAGAAGAAAAAAGCAAAGAAGAATCAAAAGATTTATTCCAAATGGTAGATAAATCAAAAGAAGAAGTCATAAAATTAATAGAAGAACAAAAGCAAATGATTTTCTATATTCATACTATTGAAGATTTAAAACCAGAAAAAATCATAAAAGAAAAAATAGTAGGATTTAGTATTTTTGATGAGAAAACTCAAGTAGCGATTTATATAAGTGTTCAAAGTGAAGAGGATATGCAAGATTTTAAAGCAATTTTTGAAAATAAAGATATAAAAAAAATTAGCATTAATTTAACTAAGACATATATTTTATTGAAACAATTAGAAATTAATTTAGAAGGAATGGAATATGATATTGCAATTAGTAGTTATATTTTAAATCCGACTAATAATAAGCTAGAAATAGAAAGGCTAATTGAACAATACCTAAATATTGATGTTCATGAATGGATTGGTCAAGAACAGGAAGAAAAACAAATCAATTTATTTGATGCGATGCAAGCGAATCAAGTAGAAAACAACAAGAAAGAACAAGAAAAATATGCTCTGTATAGTTATGGGATTTTTAAAATAAAAGAAATTACCTTGAAAAAACTAGAAGAAATAGGAGCTTTGAAATTATTTTATGAAATTGATATGCCAACGATTGAAGTATTATCAAATATGCAATGGAATGGTATGTATGTAGATGAAGAAGAATTAAATGAATTTGGAAAAGAATTGACCCAAAAATTAGAAACCATAACCCAAATTATCTATGAAATGGCAGGAGAAGAATTCAATATTAATTCGACCAAGCAATTAGGGGAAATACTATTTGAGAAAATGAAATTACCAGTGATCAAAAAGACGAAAAGTGGTTATTCAACAGATGTAGATGTTTTAGAAAAGTTAAAGAAAGAAGATCCAATTATACAACAGATATTAGATTATCGACAATTAATGAAACTAAATTCTACTTATGTAGAAGGACTAAAACCATACATTAATCCCAAAACAAAGAGAATCCATTCCTTTTTCCATCAAACGATAACAGCAACTGGAAGAATTAGCTCAACCGAGCCAAATCTTCAAAACATACCAACCAGGTTTGAATTAGGAAAAAGAGTAAGAAAAGTATTTAGACCAGAAGAGAAAAAAGTTTATGTGGACGCCGATTATTCTCAAATTGAATTAAGAGTACTAGCTCACATATCAGGAGATGAACATATGATACGAGCTTTTAAAGAAGGGCAAGACATCCATAAGCAAGCAGCCTCTAAAGTGTTTAAAACACCAATGGAGGAGGTAAGCAAAGAACAAAGAAGTGATGCAAAAGCAGTTAACTTTGGAATTGTCTATGGGATTAGTGATTTTGGCTTGGGAGAACAATTAGGTATTTCCAGAAAAAAAGCAAAACAATATATTACAGAATACTTAGACCAATATGCAGGAATCAAAGAATTTATGGAAAACATTACAAAAGAAGCTACCGAAAAAGGTTATGTAGAAACTCTATTTCATAGAAGAAGATATATACCAGAACTAAAATCTAATAATTACATGGTAAGGCAATTTGGTTCCAGAGCAGCCATGAACACACCAATACAAGGAACCGCAGCAGATATTATGAAAATTGCCATGATAAAAGTATATCAAGAAATCAAAAAAAGAGGATTACAATCTAAAATTGTATTACAAGTTCATGATGAAATGATGGTGGAAGCAGTCGAAACAGAAAAAGAAGAAATAAAAGAAATTATGAAACAAAGCATGGAATCGGCAATTAGTTTGACTGTACCGTTAATAGCTGACATATCAGAAGCTAAAAACTGGTATGATTGTAAATAGGGCAATTGCCCTAACGAAAAGGAGAGAAATAGATTGAAGAACAAGAAAATAATGGTTGTTACTTTGCTATTTATTTTAATTGTATCTGTTTTTTTGTTTAAGGATAATTTATTAAAAATCTTATATCCAAAAACATATCAGGAAGTAGTTTTAGTATATGAAGAAAAATACAATGTTGAAGAAAATCTTATTTTTGCTGTGATAAAAGCAGAGAGTAATTTTAATAAAAATGCTATATCAAATCGAAATGCTATTGGGTTAATGCAAATTATGGAAGAAACAGCAAAAGATGTTGCACAAAAGAATGATATTGAAATAAACTTTGACAATCTTCGAGAAGAGCTTTGTGACGTCTATAAAAATATTGAAATAGGGACTTGTTATTTATCTACTCTGATGCAAAAGTATCAAAATAAGGAAGTAGCGTTAGCTGCTTATAATGCAGGAACAGGAGTGGTGGATGGGTGGATTAAAAAAGGGATTATCCAAAAAGATGGAACAGACATTGAAAACATACCTTATAAAGAAACCAACAATTATGTAAGAAAAATATTAAGAGATTATAAAATTTATGAAGATTTATATAAAAACTAGACAAATGACGAAAAATGAAATAAAATATAGAGGTAAAAAAAGAAGGAGAAAACAAAATGGTAGTAGAACAATTAATATTTATATTCGTTTCATTTACGATATTTGTATATATGTTTTTTCGTATGATCCGAAATAATGACACAACTTATGTAGTTATCTTAGTTTTAGAAGCTATCGGAATTGCACTTAATTTTGTAGAGGTATTATTTGGAGTTAAACTCAACATGTTATTCATCATTTTAAAATATATCTTATCCATTATACTTCCGATTGGCATTATGATATTGGAAAAAAGAAATATTACATTATTTGAAATGGTGTATATCCAAAAAGCCAAATTATATTTATTTTTTGGTGATAATAAAAAAGCGAAACAAGCATTGCTTGATTTGATAGAAAAAAATTCAAACTCTTATAAAGCCCATAGAATGTTAGCTGAGATTTATGAACTAGAAGGTGGTATGCGAAAAGCGATTGATGAATATGTACAAGCTATCGATTTAAATAAAAAAGATTATGATTCTTATTACAAAGTGGCAGAATTGTTAAATCATTTAGATAAAAAAGAGGAAGCCTCTGAAATGTTGTTTCATCTATTAAATAAAAAACCAGAGATGTACAAGGCAACCGAGTTATTAGGAGAGATTTTAATAGAAAAAGAAATGTATAAAGAGGCGGTTAATATTTATCAAGATGCTTTAAGATATAATCCGGTAAGTTATGAATTAAACTATAATTTAGGAATTGCTTATACCATGTTAAATGACTTTCAGAATGCTAAAATATGTTATGAAAAAGCAGCTCAGATTAATTCTCTATTATATAATGCTAAATATTCCTTAGCTGAAATTGCCTTAATTTATAAGGACTTAGAAGAAGCAGAAAAAAGATTTTTAGAAATTATTGAAGACGAAGAATTGTCAGCAGATGGATACTATGAATTAGCTAAAATTTATTTAATTAAGGGAGATAAAGATACGGCTATCAAGTATATTAATACAGCCATTGATAGTAACTCAAAAAAGATAGTAGAAAAAGTAAAAAAAGAGCCAATTTTTATACCAATTATGGCTAAAATTTCGATACCATTTAATTTAGAAGAGCCTGTGAAAGAAGGAACTCAAAAATTACAAGAAAAAGAAATAAAAGCGAAAGAACATTTAGAAGAAATGAGTGAAATAACACGAAATTTAAGCTACAATGATATTAAATTACTAAAAAAGAATTCTTCTGGCAAAGGAAAAAAGAGAGAGGAAAGAGAAAATAAAATACAAGAACAAGAGATTCACAGAGAAATACAAGAATAAGAGTAACATTTAACCCTATAACTTATAAAAAATTTTATATTAAATTCATAAAAATTACAAATTCTAATATACTAAACATAGATAAGGAGGTTTTTATGAGTACGAATTTTGCAATCATTGGTGGAGATTTAAGAATTATAAAATTAGCAAAAA
This sequence comes from uncultured Clostridia bacterium, assembly GCA_944386725.1. Classification (GTDB taxonomy): domain Bacteria; phylum Bacillota; class Clostridia; order TANB77; family CAG-508; genus CAG-269. The sequence goes on along the minus strand of CALXCE010000019.1, from coordinate 1,859 downwards.
TGTTAGCAGAGGAAGGAAATACCATATATACTTATGGACTAGAAAAAGCAGAAGAATTAAAGAATATAGAAAATGTTATTTTTTGTGAAAAATTAAGTAAAGCCATTCAAGATACAGAAATTATTATAGGACCAATTCCATTTTCAAGCAATGGAAAAGATATTAATACACCATTTAGTGATAAAAATATATCCATTCGAGAATTAATGCATGTTATTAATGCAAAAATACTAATAGCAGGAACTATTACGCCAGAAATATATGAGTTGGCTAACGATGAATATATTGAAATTATTGACATTATGAAAAGAGAGGAACTAGCCGTATTAAATACGATTGCAACAGCAGAGGGAGCGATAGAAATTGCTATTTCTAATACCAACAAAATTTTGCATGGAAGTAATATTTTGATTTTAGGGTTTGGAAGAATTGGAAAAGTGTTAGCTAGAAAAATGGCGGGCTTATCGTCTAAAGTTACTTGTGCTGCCAGAAAAGATGAGGATTTGGCTTGGATTAAAGCATATGGACATAATGTTACAAATATCAATACATTAGGAGAAAATTTGTCACAATACGATATAATCATAAATACTGTACCACACCTAATATTAACTCCAGAAAGACTGCAATATATAAGTAATGATTGTTTATTAATTGATTTGGCATCAAATCCAGGAGGAATTGATAAAAGAGCAGCAAAAGATAAAGGATTAAAATTAATTTGGGCTTTGGCCTTGCCAGGTAAAGTAGCACCTGTTACTACGGCAGAGTTTATAAAAGATACAATCTATAATATATTAAAAGAAGTATATAAAAAGTAGTTATTTATGATAAAGTTTCTTAGCAAAACTCAATAAATATATACTTTAAATGAAGGGAAGAAAAAATGTTAGTAGAAATCATAAAAGCTATCTTGTTTGGAATCGTAGAAGGGATAACGGAATGGCTACCAATTAGTAGTACAGGGCATTTAATATTAGTAGAACAATTTGTGAAATTTAAAGAAGTATCATCAGAATTTTGGAGTATGTTCCAAGTCGTGATACAATTGGGGGCTATTTTAGCAGTAGTACTAATGTACTGGAATAAAATATGGCCAATTACGAGAAATAAAAAGAAAGCTTTTAAATCAACAGGACTATTATCTTATTTTAATAAAGATATTATGATATTATGGACCAAAATTTTAGTGGCTTGTGTGCCAGCAGCAGTGATAGGAGTATTTTTTGATGAGGTGTTTGAAGCTTTATTCTATAATCCGTTTTGTATTGCCCTTGCCTTAATTATATTTGGTATCGCATTTATTATAATAGAAAATTTCAATCAAAAGAGAAATAATAAAAATTTAAAAGAAAGAAATTCTCAGATTAGTTATAAAGATGCCATTATTATTGGAGTATTTCAATTATTAGCAGCTATATTTCCAGGAACGTCACGCTCTGGTGCAACTATTATAGGAGGATTGTTAATAGGGTTATCAAGACCAAATGCAGCAGAATTTACTTTTTATTTAGCGATTCCAACTATGTTAGGCGCTAGCTTATTAAAATTAGTTAAATTTGGATTAGCCTTTACAAGAATGGAACTTATTATTTTATTAGTAGGAATGATCGTTTCTTTCTTAGTGTCATTATTTGTTATTAAATTTTTAATGAGCTACATACAAAAACATGATTTCAAGGTATTTGGATATTATAGAATTATGTTAGGAATTCTAGTATTAATCTATTTTGGATTAACAAACATATAAAAATGACCAGGAATAGTACACAAGTTGTGTTCATTAGTGTCAAGAAGTTTCGGAAAATAATCCGATGATATAAATTGGTTTGATGAAACATAAAGATAAAATTTAGTTA
>CALXCE010000018.1 GCA_944386725.1 uncultured Clostridia bacterium | reverse complement strand
TAATTATAAAAGTACCAACAAAATTTTAAGTGAATTATGTGCATAATAAACCGGAAATTTATTATTGCCATTTATATTACACTATCAATTTAAAAAAATACTTGACAAAACCTCATTAAATAAGGTATAATAATACTCGTTACAAGAAGAAGTCAAACTTCTCACCTTATCTAAATAAGGAAAAAGGTAGAAATTCAATAAAAATAGAGCTATTAGCTCGAGTTTTATTTTGATTTGGCTTGTAACAAAGTCAAATTTTTTTATGGAGGTGTTTTCAATTAAACAAGAATTACCAATCAACAGGCAAATAAGAGCCAAAGAAGTGCAATTAATTGAGGATAACGGACAAAAAGTAGGAGTAATTGCATTCGAAGAAGCTTTAGAAAAAGCAGAAAGCAAAAATTTAGATTTAGTACTAGTTGCTCCAAATGCTAATCCACCAGTTTGTAAAATTATGAACTATGGAAAATACAAATTTGAGCAAGCTAAAAAAGAAAAAGAAGCAAAGAAAAAGCAAAAAGTTCTTGAAATAAAAGAGTTAAGAGTAACTCCTAATATTGAAGAACATGACTTTGGTTTCAAATGTAAAAATGCAAGAAAATTTTTAACAGATGGAAACAAAGTAAAAATAACCGTTCGATTTAGAGGAAGAGAAGTAAATAACTCAAAAGCGGGAGAAGTCGTACTAAATAAATTCATCGAAGCTTTAAAAGATATTGCAACTGTTGAAAAGCCACCTAAATTAGAGGGTAGAAATATGTTTACGATTTTAGCTAAAAGAGCAGATAAATAAAATATCTGTATATATAAAAGTAAGAAACGAAAGGAGTTATCATTATGCCAAAATTAAAAACCAATAAAGCTGCTAAGAAAAGATATTCATTAACAGCAACTGGAAAAGTAAAAAGAACCAAATCAAACAGAAGACACTTATTAGCAAATAAGACAAAAAGACAAAAAAAATCAGGAAAAATTCAAAATGCATATGCTGATAAAACATGTGAAAATACAATCAAAAAATTATTACCTTATGGTAATTAAGCTAGAAAAGGAAGGTGAAATAAATGGCAAGAGTAAAAACAGCTAGAACAACAAGAGCAAGACATAAAAAGGTATTAAAACAAGCAAAAGGATATTATGGAGCAAAAAGTTATAGATTTAGAAATGCTAACCAAGCAGTTATGAAATCCTTATCATACGCTTATGTAGGAAGGAAAGATAAGAAAAGTAATTTTAGAAAATTATGGATAGCAAGAATTAATGCAGCTGCAAGAATGAACGGAACAACATATAGCAAAATGATTGCAGGATTAAAAAAAGCAAATGTTACTATTAATAGAAAAATGTTAGCAGAAATCGCTGTAACAGATCCAAAAGCATTTGCAGAAATTGCTGAAATAGCAAAAAAAGCATAAATATGCTTTTTTTTATTGCTTTTTCATTTTAGGTTTTGAAATCAAAGAAGCCAAATAGCCAAAGAACACAGCAGCAGCAATACCACCGCTAGCTGCTTTTACACCACCTGTAAAAGCACCAACTAAACCACTTTGTTGCACTCCTTCGATGGCACCTTTAGCAAGATTATAGCCAAATCCTGTAAGAGGAACCGTAGCACCAGCTCCTGCAAAATCAACTAAATATTGATAAATTCCTAAACCACCAAGTATGGCACCTGCTGTAACAAAGATAACTAATATTTTAGCTGGGGTAAGCTTTGTTTTATCAATTAAAATTTGACCAATAATACAAATCACACCACCAGTTACAAAGCATTTCAATAATATCATCCAATCAAAAACATTTGTCCAATCTATATCCATAAATTCTGCTCCTTTCTTTATATGAATAAAGGAGTGTCCCTAAATCCCACTTTCAGGGATTTTAAGGAACGTCCCTTAATCCTTCTTAAACTTCAATGCTAATGGCATGTGCAATTCCAGGAATGGTTTCTCCTTGTTGAGAACTTGTTGAATTCATTAAAGCACCAGTTGCAATTAACAATATTTTTTTCATCTTTCGTGTCTTTAATTGCTGAAATAAATAACCTGAAAATACAGTACCACAGCAAGCACAACCACTACCTCCTGAATGGGTGTCTTGTGCATTTTTATCAAATATTAAAACACCACAATCATTATAGTTTGATTTAATATTATAACCTTGTGATTTGACAATATCAATTGCAATTTCCTTTCCAATATGTCCTAAATCACCACTAATAATAGCATCATAATAACTAGGACTTCTTCCTGTATCTAAGAAATGAGTAATTAAAGTGTCAGCAAAACTTGGTGCCATAGCGGCTCCCATATTGTTAGCATCTTTAATACCCATGTCGACAATTTTTCCAGGAGTAATATGGGTAATATAAGGACCTTGTCCCTCCTTTGTTAAAATAGTTGCACCTGAACCAGTAACAGTCCATTGACTAGTAGGTGGTCTTTGATTTCCTAACTCTAATGGAAATCTGAATTGCTTTTCGGCACTACAAAAATGACTAGAAGTAGCACACAAAACATGATTAGCAAATCCTTCTATAGCTATAGCACCTAAGCACATAGATTCTACAAAAGTAGAACAAGCTCCAAACACGCCAAAAAATGGAATACTTAATTCCCTTAAACCAAAACTAGAAGAAATACACTGATTTAATAAATCGCCTGCAAACATGCAATCAATTTCACTAGCTGGTACCCCAGATTTAGAAATAACAGTATTTACTGTTTCTTTTATAATTTTACTTTCTGCTTTTTCCCAAGTTTTTTCACCCCAAAATTCATCATCTAAAGTTTGGTCAAAATATTTAGCCAAAGGCCCTTGTGCTTCTTTTGGACCAACAATAGAAGCACAATCTAAAATAGTTGGTGGGGCATTAAATTTTATAGTTTGTTTTCCTAACTTTTCCAAAACATCATCTCCTATCTAAAACAAAAAAGCCCTGTCCTTTTTTGTTCTTTTTTTTCAGCTCGGTTTTAAACCAAAGTCATACTTTGTGTGTTAAATATTAAATATACAATTCCTACCAAAATAGAAGCAGATATACCAAATACTAGAACAGGACCAGCAACAGTGAACATTTTTCCACCAACACCCATAACATATCCCTCTGATTTATATTCCATAGCAGGAGATACAATGGAATTGGCAAATCCTGTGATAGGAATTAAGGAACCGCTACCTGCAAATTTTCCTATTTTATTAAACAAATTTAAACCTGTTAAAAAAGCAGAAAATCCTATTAATAAAATGGAAACAATTGTACTAGAAGTTTGGGTATCAAATCCTCGTTCTTTACATATATTAAGTATAACTTGTCCAATTGTACAAATTAATCCACCCACCCAAAAAGCATTAAAGCAATTCTTCCAAATAGGGGAATTAGGCGATTTTTTATCCACATAATCTTGATAAGTTTGTTTTGTTTCTAATGGGTTTGTACTCATACATACCTCCTATTAATTTTTATTTCTATTTAAGTCAACAGTAAAACTAATATCTAAATCTACAAAATATTCCAATATTTTGTCTCCGTCGATACTAGCTCTTTGCTCTAAAATTTTTACTTCTGATAAGTAATCAATAGTTTTAGAAGCCTCTGCAATTGCTTTTACAATAGCGTCTTTCCAAGAGACAGTAGAATTACCTGTTATCATTAAATGTTTTTTTATATCCATAATTGACCTCCCAAAAAATCTTTTACAAGTATCTTTTCCAGAAGTTAGAAAAAATATGCAAAAGAAGTGGAAATTTTTATTAAAAAATTATATAATTCAACAAAGAGATAGGAAATTGGGATATGGGACATGGGGGACATGGGGACGTAGTTTTTGTCCTTTAAATATAAAATAATATAATATATAATAAGCTGTTAACTGTTGAAAGGACAAAAACTACGTCCCCATGTCCCCATCTCCCAGTCCCAGACAAAAACTACGTCCCCATGTCCCAGTCCCCCATGTCCTAACGTCCCTATATACGAAGGAAAGGAAAAGAAAAAATGATTGATAGAGCAAGAGAAATAGCGTTAAAAGTATTGTATGATATTGATAAAAATGATGCCTATTCTAATATTGCATTAGATGAAGCATTAAAGCAAACGAGAAAAAATTCTTATGAAATAGACCAACGTGATATTGGTTTTATTTCTGAAATTGTTTATGGTACCATTTCTTGGAGATTAACAATTGATGAAATAATCAAAAAATATTCGAATATTAAAATAAAGAAAATATCTCCTTGGATTTTAAATATTCTAAGAATGAGCATCTATCAGATTCTATTTTTGGATAAGGTTCCAAAGTCAGCAGCCGTAAATGAAGGTGTGAATTTGGCAAAACGATATGGACACAAAGCAAGTAGTAATTTTGTAAATGCTATTCTTAGAAAAGTAGAGAAAAAAGATTATGAAGAATTTTTTAAAATTAAAAATAATGTAGAAAGAATATCAAAAACAACCTCGATGCCAGTATGGATTGTAGATGAACTATTAAAACAAAATACACTAAAAAAAGTAGAAGATATCTGTCGATGCTCTAATTTAAAGCCTAAATTAGCTATTAGAGTCAACACGTTAAAAACAAATCGACAAACACTTAGGAAAGAATTGGAAAAAGAAAAAATAAAAGTAAAAGAAGGAGATACAGAAAGATTCTTACTTTTAGAAGAAGCTAAAAATATAGAAGGACTAAAGTCTTTTCAAAATGGAGAATTCACGGTTCAAGATGAAGCAGCAGGTTATATACCAAAAATTTTAAATCCAAAGCCAAATGAAAAAGTATTAGATGCGTGTAGTAGTCCAGGAGGAAAAACTAGCTATATGGCAGAATTAATGAAAAATCAAGGAGTGATTAAAGCTTGGGATTTACATGAACATAGAATAAAATTAGTAGAGAAAACAGCAAAAAGATTAGGGATTACAATAATTGAAACAGAAGTAAAAGATGCTAGCATATACGAAGAAACTTATTTTGAATTTTTTGACAAAATTTTATTAGATGTACCATGTTTAGGGATTGGTGTGTTAAAAAGAAAGCCAGATATAAAATGGAAAAGAAAAAAAGAAGATATCGAAAAAATTGTTAAAATCCAAGAAGCCATATTGGAAAACTGTTCCCAATATTTAAAAAAAGGAGGGGAGTTAGTCTATTCAACTTGTAGTATATTAAAAGAAGAAAATGAGGAAATTATCAATAAATTTATAAAAAACAATAAAAACTTCAAAATAGAAGAAAAATTACAGATATATCAAAATGAAAAAACAGATGGATTTTTTATCTGTAAAATGCAAAAAAAATAAAACAAAAATATAGTATTACAAAAATGTTACGTTTTCGTTACAACTATGTTAAATGTATTGACTTTTTGGCAAATAAAGATAAAATATAAATATATTTGAAGAATTGTGTAAAATATTCAAGTATGGATTTTATAAATTTGTAAAAAATAAGAATATATCAATTGAAAAAGGAGAAAACGATGGCGAATGCGAGTTGCCTAGGGCTATATATTGAAGAGCATCTAATTAAATATGCAAAAGTTTCCAAAGACCACAACAAAATAAAAGTAGACGCATTTGGAATCAAATTTTATGAAAAAATTGGAGAAGCAATCGAACAAGTAATTCAAGAAACATACAGCCAAAAAACACCAATTAGTATCAATTTATCAGAGGAAATGTACAATTACTTTGATATGTTTGCTTTGTTAACAAAAAGTGACTTACAAAAAGCGATTAAAACAGAGTTTGAATCATATTGTTCTGATAAAGGATACAATCCAAATGTATTTGAAACTAGATATGCTGTAGTAGAAAATCAACAAGATAAAGAAAAATTAAGAGTGATTCATATAGCAGACAATAAGATAGAATTAAACAAACAAATTCAACAGGTAGAAGGATATAAATTATCAAATATATCTCCTATATCTATGTCTATTCCGAACTTAATTGATACTGATAAAAATCAAGATTCTATCATTGTTAATATAGAAGAAAGTACAACAGTAACGACAATATTAGAAAACAAAATTTATAATATAGATAAAATAGAAGAAGGAAGTAGAGATTTTTTAACGAAAATAAACTTAAAAGAAAATTCTTATTTAAACTCCTATGAAATTTGTAAAAATACAACAATATACACATCAGAAGGAAAAGAACTACAAGAAGAACAATCAAGCTATTTAGAAGATATCATGCCAACACTATATACAATAGTAGGTAAAGTAAGAAATATCATTAGAGAAAATGGAGATACAATCAAAAAAGTTTATCTAACAGGAACTGCAGCACTTATTAATAATATTGATTTATATTTCCAAGAGTATTTAGAAAACGTAGATTGCGAAATTTTAAAACCATATTTTATTCAAACTATCGGAGATATTAGCATTAAAGATTATATAGAAGTTAACTCTGCTATTTCCCTAGGAATGATGGGAATGGGAGAAGGAATTACAGGAATGAATTTTAAAAGACAAACTTTTAGTGATAAAATTCCTAATTGGTTAAAAATAGAAATAAATCCAGATAAAACAGGAAAAGAAAAGAAATATTTAGGTGGCATGTTTACTTGGGATTTAGGTCAACCATTCGATAAGACAGAAATTGGATTAATGAGAATTGCTATTGGACTTTTGCTATTGGTAGTAATATATAGCGGATTTTCAGCACTTTTAGCAAACCGAATGAAAAATAAAGAACAAGAAGCAGCAGAATCAATTATTTCTACAAATGAACAAATTGCACTTGCTAATAGTGACAATGAAAAAATAAATAGTAAAACGAATGAATATACAACCATGTTAGAGAATTTAGAAGAAGCCAACAATAAAATGACAAGTCAAAATAAGACAAGAAATGCTATACCAAATTTATTAAATCAAATCATGTCAATTGTACCTGAAAATGTTCAATTAACATCCATTGAAAATACTACCGATACCCATATTGTGATTAAAGCACAATCGGATAAATATGAACAACTAGGGTATTTAAAAGCAAAAATAAAAACAGATGTTATTTTAACAAATGTTATATCAACTGCTGGACAAAAGGATAATAATGTAGTCACAGTTGAGATAGAAGGAGATTTGCCATGAAAAAACTATTAATGCTAATTTTAATTGGATTATTACTAGTTCTTTGCATGTTCATTATCCTAAATGGATTTGAAATAGGAGATGTACAGGTGCTTAGCTATATAGGAATACAAAAAGAAAATAAGGAATTGGATGAAAAAATTCAAGAAGCCAGCAAATTAGCAGAAAAAGATTATAAACAAGCAGTTAGCACGGTAGAAGAAAGTAGTAAAAAACTAGAACAAGCAAAAAAAGATTATGAAGATATGACAGCCATTAGTTCAGAAGGTGATATACAAACAGCTAGTCAAATGGAAAGATATGAAGTAGAAACCTTATGGGTTAAATTAGGAAATCATGCAACCAGTGAAGGTGCTATTATGAGAATGGACATTGTACAAGGTACGACAAATGATACTTATAATTTAAAATTCACAGTAAATGGCAGTTATATTTCAATCACAGATTTTATATCTGATATTGAAAACGATAGTACCCTAGGATTTAAAATAGAAGAATTTAAAATGATACCATCAAGTTCAGGAGAAGACTTAACGGCAACATTTGTATGTAAAGACATTGCAATCAAAGATGTATCACAAACTAGCAATCCAAATTTAGGAACAGCAGAAGACGAAAATAATACAACCAATAATACCAACAGCACAAATACGACAAACAGTACAAACACAACAACATCTAACACAACAAATGCAACCTCAAATAATACAAACAATACAAATGTAGCACAATAAAAATTTGCTAGAAAGGAACGATAGAAAATGGCTAAAAAAGTTGTCAAAGAATTAATTATTGTATTGTTATTATGTTTGGCTATTATCTTATTATTAGGAATTTTATTATATGAATATGTTCCTATCACAAAAACCATACCAAATGCTGTATCTTACACTACACCAGAGGATGTAAAACAAGAATTAGCAGATAGCCAAGCGATTGATGAAAGCCAAATTATAATGACTTATGAAGTAAATTCAACAGACCTAAATAATTATGCAAAAATACAAGATTATAAGCCAGGAAAAGCAAATCCATTTTCTTCTTATGAAACAACACAGACAACCGAAACAAACGGAACAAACACAACAACAGGAAGCACGCAAGCAGGGGGAAGTGGAAATAGTACAACAAATTCTGGAACATCAGGTACGACAAGTTCCCAAACCAATACAACAACAGAAAATACAACCACATCTGGTGGACAATTCTTCCAAGATAAGGGAACAAAATAATTAAGTTATTAACATTATATGAATATTATGATAATTCATATAAAACAAAATATATTTTTTATAAATCAAAAGAAAAAGGAGGAAAAAACATGATGAGAAATCAAAAGGGTATTACTTTAATTGCGTTAGTAATCACAATCATTGTTTTATTAATTTTAGCAGGGGTATCAATTGCTATGCTTACAGGACAAAATGGTATCTTAACCAAAGCTACAGATGCAGCAACAGCAAATACAGAAGCAGAGAAAATGGAAGCCGTAAAGTTAGCTTTAGCAGAAATCGTAGCGAATAAATTATCTGGAACAGGGACACCAAATACAATTAATGCAGCAAATATACAAACTGTTGTAACAAAAAATAATAGTAATGCTGGAACATTAAACTTAGTTGATGAGACAGATTCAACAGAAACATCAAAAGTAGTAAAAGTAATATTTACAAATGGATCAAAAACATATAGTATAGATGCAGCAACAGCTAAAATAACAGAAGAGGAATAATTATATAAAAATCATAAACAGCCATACGCACACAACGTGTGTATGGCTAAATTTAAAAATAAACACGAAAAGGAAAAAGTTATGAACCTATTTTTTTACATACTAATATTTATAATCCGGAACACTGTTTGGAAGCTTTTACACACTAGCCATCTATCGTATTCCAAAAAGACAAGATATAATACATACACATTCATATTACCCTAATTGTAATCATAAATTAGGTTTTTTGGATTTGATACCAATATTTAGTTATGTGTTTTTAAGAGGAAAATGTAGATATTGCAAAGAAAAAATAAAACCAAGATATCCAATTCTAGAAATAATTTCTGGATTAATATTTCTGGCTATGGCATTTTTAATAAAATTTGATGTAGATACATTAAATATCAATAAAATAGTAGATTATTGTTTTATGGTATTGTATTTAACTTTTATTGTCATTATAGCAGGAATCGATAAAGAAAACAGAAAAATGGATAAATTAGTATTGGTTTATGGAATTGTAATATCTATTATGTATATGGTATATCTATGCATAGTAGAACAAGTTAATATATATAGATATGGCATATATTTAATTTTTTACATAATTGTTTTACTTTTAGATACAATAACATTAAAAAGATATGCAAAAAACAGTTATGTCACAGGAATTTTATTAATGGTAATTACTATGGTGATTTTTACTGGTGAATATGTTACGGAAAACGCCATTATATTTACACTTTTATCTATTTTCTTCTATATTCTAATGTATAAAATAAAAGAAAGAAAAAGAAGAAATAAAAAATCAGAAGAACAAGTTGCAAATAAATTAAGTATTGGATTTTTTTTAGGCACATTCAATATTTTGATGTTGATGTTGGTGTTGTTTGTTAGCAATTACCGATAAATTTGAAAAATAATTGCCATTTGGCGTTGTTAAACTTCACTTTAAATTTAATCAACGTGCAGAAGCACGCCTCATAAATTTAAAGTTCGTTTGCCTAGCCAAATAACAATTCTTTTCCAAATTTAAATTGGCAAATATGAAAGGATAAAAATAAAATGAAAAGTGAGAAAGGATATACGGGAATTGATATAGCGATATCTGTTGTTGTATTATTTATATTTGTATCAGTGATTACAACCTTATCTTATAGTTTTAATAGTTCTTCCAAAGAAGTAGAATTAAAGGCAGAAGCAACTGCTATTGCTGTACAAGAAATTGAAAAAATAAAGAATGAAACGATGCAAGATATTAAAACAGAAGATGAAAAGGAAATAGAAGAAGGTTTTTATAGAACCATAACGGTTGTAGATTATGCAGATATTGCAGAAGGTAAAACATCAGGACTTGTCAAAAAAGTAACAGTAACTATTCAATATATGTTTAAAGGGGAACCCCAAGCAGTAGAACTTTCTACTATAATAGCAAAGGAGAGTTAGGATGAAATCACAAGAAGGTATCACGCTAATTTCATTAACAATATATATCGTTGTTATGGTAATCGTAATAGCTATGATCTCTGTTATTAGTGGTTATTTTTATAGCAATATCGATGAAGTATCTGATACGATTGACCCATTAACCGAATATACGAAATTTAATAGCTTTTTTACAGATGAAGTAAACCACAGCAATATAAGAGTATTAGAATGTTTACAAAACGGAAATTATATTGTTTTTGATAATGGAGTGCAATATACATTTATTGCAGAAAACAAGGGGATTTACAGAAACAAAGTGAAAATTTGTAAAGAGGTAGAAAGCTGTACATTTGATTATCAGATACAAAACGGGAAGAATGTAGTAGTAGTGAAACTTAAAATAGGAACAGATAAAGAAAGAAATGTAACATATACATTAAAAACGTAAAGTTAATATAAAAAATTAGTAAATTTATGTAATTAAAGTGAAAACCACAAAAATGATTAAGTTTATAGTATAATAAATAAGAAGGATACAAAGGAATGAAAAAGAAGGGAGTATGAAATGGAGGTAAGAAAAAGACAACCAATTGGAGTGGAACTAGTAAAAAGAGGAATTGTAAAAGAAAAAGATATTGAAAATGCTTTGCAATATCAAAAAGAACATCCAGATAGAAAGATAGGAGATATTTTATATCAGCTAGATGTATGTGAGCCAAATATCTTAATAGAAGCAATTGGGGATATTATTGGAGAAAAGGGGATTCTTTTAACAAGTAATCGAATTAAAGTAAAACTAACCGATTACTTTTCAATCGATATAGCTAAAAAAAATAAAGTAGTTCCTTTTGAAGTAAACGCAGGAAAAATAAAAGTATGTTTTGCCAATACTGTCAATATCAAAAATATGAATACTATTAAATTGTTGTTACTAAATAAAGGCTTAGTTATGGAAAGTTATATTACTTTTGAAAGTGATATTGATAGAATATTAAAATCCATGGAGGGTGAAGTAACAGCTGATTTTGAAGTTTCTTCTGAAAAAAATGATACTGCTATTACCCTAGTAGATAGCATTATCAAAACAGGAATTAAAAGAAGAGCCAGCGATATTCATATAGAACCAATGGCTGGAGAAATTAGAGTAAGATATCGAATTGATGGTGAATTATTTACAGCGGCTAAAATTAAAAAAGAAAAGCAACAACAAATAATACGGAAGATTAAAAGCCATTTCTAACATGCATCAAGAAAAACAAGAATCACAAGATGGTAGGATTTTATTATACGAAGATTACAATATCCGTGTATCTTCACAACCAAATGTATATGGTGAAAAATTTGTCTTAAGATTATTAAAGAAAAATACAAATATAAGAAATATATTTGATTTAGGATTTCCAGGAACCGAAGAACAATTAAAAAAGAGTATTCATAAAAAGAATAGTATAACTATTATAGCGGCTCCAACAGGAGAAGGTAAAACTACGACTTTATATAGTATTATGGATTATTTAAATAGTCCTGAAATCAATATAACTACCATAGAAGATCCTGTGGAAATTAGAATTCAAGGACTAAATCAAGTCGAAATTGATGCCAATAAAACTTCTTTTTCTAATTCTCTTAGAACCGTATTAAGACAAGATCCAGACATTATTCTAGTAGGAGAAATAAGAGATACGGAAACCGGAGAAATAGCGATTCAAGCAGGACAAACAGGACATTATGTATTATCTACTATACACACCATAGATAGTATAGAAGTTATCACAAGATTAAGGAAAATGGGACTTTCTGATTATGATATTTCTAGTACTTTAGCAACAGCTATTTCACAAAGATTGGTAAGGAAACTATGTCCTAAATGTAAAAAAGAAAGAGAATTTAATAATGAAGAAAAGAAAATCATAACAACTATCGGTGAAAAATATAATGTTGCGTTTGATTTAAGTGGGACAACTTATGAGGCTTCTGGATGTAAATACTGCAATAACACAGGATATTATGATAGAATTGGAATTTTTGAGGTGTTAGATATAACCGATCAGATTAAAGAAGCTATTATGGCAGGAAAATCAAGTTTAGAAATTAGAAGATTAGCCTTAGAACAATCGTATAAACCACTTATAATCGATGGTCTTAGGAAGGTAGTAGATGGTTATACAACAATAGAAGAATTAAACAAAAAATTGTTAATTTATTAGGCAATAACAAAGGAGGAAATTATGAACTTAGATGAAATATTAGATGAAGCTATGAAATTAGATGCTTCTGATGTTCACTTGATATGCGACAATAAACCAATGCTTAGAATTGCAAGAACGCTAGTTCCTGTACCAAAAAGTAAAATATTAACACCAGATGATATGTATGAATTCTATGATTATTTAGTGAAGGGAAATATAGATAAAGATGAAGTATTTAACAATACTAGAAAACTAGATATGTCCTACGAATATAAAGATATTCGTTTAAGAGTCAATATTTCTTTATCAGATGATATTCCAATATGTACTTTAAGATTAATTAAAAATGAATTACCGTCTTATGAATCATTAGGAGTACCAGATATTGTAAGAAGAATGACCTATCAACCACAAGGTTTAATCCTAGTTACTGGTAAAACAAATTCTGGTAAAACTACAACTTTGAATGCGTTAATTAATCATATTAATGAAAATCAAAACAAAAAAATCCTAACTATAGAAAACCCAATAGAATATAAACATCATTCTAAAAAATCACTTATTGTCCAAAAAGAAGTAGGAAAAGGTAAAGATATTTTAACTTTTAGCGATGGCGTTAAAAATTCCTTAAGAGAGGACTGTGATATACTAGTCATTGGAGAAATTCGTGATAAAGTGACAATGGAAGCAGCCATCGAAATGGCAGAATCTGGACATTTAGTAATTGGTACATTACACACCAAATCTTGTGCCGAAACCATCGATAGAATGATAAACTTCTATGAGGTAAGAGATCAAGCAAGTGTAAAATACTTGTTATCTGCATTATTAAAATTGGTTGTATCACAAAGATTATTACCAGGAACGGATGGAAAATTAGTTTTAGTCCCAGAAGTCATGGTAGTTGATAATATAGTAGCAGGTATCATTCGTAAAGAAAAATTAAGTGTATCAGAAATTGAGGATGCCATACAAAGTAACGCAGATAAGGGAAGCATAGGATTAATTAATTCTTTAGCAGAACTTTTTGTCAAAGACAAAATTACATTAGATCAAGCAAAATCACAAATTGAGGAGAAAAATTTAGAGATACTAAATAGAACTATCATGCAATTAAAAATAAAACGTGACAAATAAAGATAGGAGGAAATAAAAATGCCTACTTATATGTATAAAGCTGTAACAAAAACAGGTGTTATTGTAAGAAATAAAGTAGAGGCACCTAGCAGACAAAACTTAATAAAATCACTAAAAAACAGTAATTTATTACCAATATCGATTGAACAAGTTTCTTACCGTTCAGGAAAAAAACCAAAAAAACAAAAGAAAAATGTTACAGATATACAAGAAATCATGAAAAATGTAAATACTACACAATTAGGAAATAATAAGAAAACTCTAAGTACGAAAGAAAAAATCAATCTATATTTTGCAAAAAATGAAAAAATAACCCAAAGAGATTTAGTAGTATTTACACAAAACTTTTATTTATTAAAAAAGGCAAACTTTAATAATATTCATGCCTTAGATACCATTATCCAAAGTACTGATAATATATCTTTTCGAGGTATATTAGAAGACATTCTAGCTGGTGTAGAAGCAGGAGAAAGTATGTATTCAACCATGGAATATTATTCGAATGTATTTCCGTATATCTATGTCAATATGATAAAGGTAGGAGAATTGTCAGGTTCTCTTACAAATTCGCTAGAACAAGCTGTTAAGTATCTAGATGACACAGAATCTTTGAACAGAAAATTGAGGTCTATCTTAATTCCTAATATCATACAGTTTGTATTGCTATTGGTTATGTTGGTGGTAGGAACGTTAGTTGCTATTCCAGCTATTCAAAATGTATTTGATGAGTTAGGAACAGAAGAAACGTTACCTTCTATTACATTATGGTTTGCAGACTTTGTGGATAAAGCAATTCAGTATTGGTATATTCCAGTTGTTATCATTATTGCGATTGTGATGACTATCTTGTTTTATATTCGTACACCAAAAGGAAAATATAATTTTGATTATTTTAAGTATAAAATGCCAATTTTTGGAGAATTAATATTTGCGATAGACTTTTCCAGATTAATGAAGGCAATGCTATTGAATTTGAAAAATGGAATGAGAATACAAGATTCAATTGAAGTTAGTAAAAATGTAGTTAAAAACTATGTGTTGTTATCTATCATAGAAACTTCTATTAATAACATATTAACTGGTTCTTCTTGGATTGAGCCATTTGAAAAATCAGGGCTAGCCAAACCAATGATTACAGAAATGTTGAAAATAGGTATGCAAACAGATTTAAGCGAAATGATGGAAAAACTGGTAGAATACATGCAAATAGATATAGATAATATCATGACAAAAATAGTGAAAGCATTACCACAAATTGTATACGCTATTGTTGGAGCTGTTTTAATATTCTTTGTATTAGTTGTATTAGTACCATGTGTACAAGTATATATGGGTAACTTCTTGTTCTCAGCATATGGTGTATAGGGGCAATGGGGACGTTTCTTTTTGCTCCTTTTTGTGCATTTGGGGACACATCTTTATGAGGAATCGTTTATAATTGTTGCTATATATTATTTTTTTTACACCTTGTGTGTCGCAACTACCAAAATAGAAAATGGTCAGTTGCTCCAATCGCACTCGCTATCGCTCGTTTGGTCGCTTACGCGGTGTTGCAAAAATAATATATAACAACAATTGAAAAATTATACTTATAAGAAGATGTGTCCCTAATTTCACAAAAATGTGCAAAAAGAAACGTCCCCATTGCTCCTAAGAAAGAAAGGATGATGAAAATGAAAATTGGAGTTGATATAGGTGGAAGCCATATTGCAATAGCTGTGGTGGATACTAAAGGAAAGATTATAGAGAAAATTGAAAAAAGATTTACGAGTAGAGAGAGAAAGAATTTTAAAAAATCAATTGAAGAATATATCACAGAACATGCTAATCAATTGATGCAAGAGTATCATATTACTGAAATGGGAATAGCAATGCCAGGTTGGTCAGAAAATGGAGTTATTTTATTTGGAGGAAATTTAGATTTAAAAGGTTATCCTATTATAGAAAGATTGCAAGAAAAGGTGAATTTACCAATTAAAATACGCAATGATGCAAAATGTGCAGCTATAGCAGAAAATGCCTATGGTTGTTTAAAGGGGTATGATAGAAGTATATTTTTAACACTGGGAACTGGAATTGGTGGAGCAGCCTTTATTGATAATCAATTATTAACCGCTGGCATAAGACCTGGTTATGAATTTGGACATATGGTAATTCAAAGAAATGGAATTTCTTGTAATTGTGGAAGAAGAGGCTGTTTTGAAAGATATGCCTCTATGAAGGTTTTTAAAGATAATTTAAGAAATGCTTTAAATTTAGACGAAACAGCAAGCGGAGAAGAATTGTTAGAAATCATTAGAAGGAATAATTCAGAAAATAGAAATTATGAAGCGATTGAAAATGTAATATCAGAATATATTGAAAATTTAAGTACAGGAATTCTAAATTTAATTAATATTTTTGAACCAAAAATAATTGGAATTGGTGGAAGTTTTGTATATTTTGAAGATGTATTATTAGAAAGGCTAAAAGAAAAGGTCGGAAGAGAAGATATTAAAATCGAAACCGCTATTTTAGGCAATGATGCAGGAATGATTGGTGCTGTTTTATAAATGGATGTCGAAACCCACAACGAAAATCATAAAAATAAATAAAATTTTATAAAACACTTGAAATTATTGCCAAAACATGATACAATAACGAGCGTATTAATCACACAAAGAGAGTTTTAAGGGAAGTGCCTAAAAGTTTAGGTCCTAAAAAACGTAGAAACTTTGTGGAAGAAATAACAAAAAGGGAGGAATTGAAAATGGCAGTAGTTGCAATGAAACAATTACTAGAAGCTGGTGTTCACTTTGGACATCAAACAAGAAGATGGGATCCTAAAATGGCTGAATACATATTCCAAGCTAGAAATGGAATTCACATTATCGATTTACAAAAAACATCAAAAAAATTAGATGAAGCATATAGCTTTGTCAAAGAACAGGCAGAAGAAGGAAAAACAGTTCTATTTGTAGGAACTAAAAAACAAGCACAAGAATGTATGAAAGAAGCAGCATTAAAATGTGGAATGTACTATGTTGACCAAAGATGGTTAGGAGGAATGTTAACTAACTTTGAAACAATTCGTGCTAGAGTACAAAGACTAAAAGATTTAGAAACTATGCAAGAAGATGGAACTTTTGATGTATTACCTAAAAAAGAAGTAATCTTATTGAAAAAAGAAATGGAAAAATTAGAAAGAAACCTTGGTGGAATTAAAGAAATGGAACAATTGCCAGGAGTTATCTTCCTAGTAGACCCTAAAAAAGAAAGAATTGCTATCTTAGAAGCTAAAAAATTAGGAATTCCAGTAGTAGGATTAGTAGATACTAACTGCAATCCAGAAGAATTAGATTATCCAATACCAGGAAATGACGATGCGATAAGAGCTGTAAAATTAATTGCTGATGTCATGGCAAACGCCGTTATTGAAGGTAAACAAGGTGAAAGCTTCGAACCGGAAATGGAAGAAGAACAAGAAGTAAAAACAGAAGAACCTACAAGTATTGAAGAAGTAGTAGAAGCAGCAGAGGAAACAGAACAAGCAAAAGAAACAACAGAAGAACAAGAAGCATAGAGAATTATCTTAAAAAATAAATTTAATAAGGGTAAGGGACATTCCTTAATCCTAATGGGATAGCCCAAAGGTAAGGAATGTCTCTTGTCTTAAAGAAAAGGGAGGAATTAAAAAATGGTTACGGCAAGTTTAGTAAAAGAGTTAAGAGAAAAAACAGGTGCAGGAATGATGGACTGCAAAAAAGTTTTAACAGAGACAGATGGAGATATGGAAAAAGCAATTGAATTATTACGTGAAAGAGGAATTGCCAAAGCAGCTAAAAAATCTGGAAGAATAGCAGCAGAAGGATTAGTAGAAGCTTACATTTCAGAAGATGGAAAACTTGGTGCTGTTGTAGAAGTCAATTCAGAAACAGACTTCGTTGGTAAAAACGAAGAATTCAAAACATTTGTTATAAATGTGGCAAAACAAATTGTAGAAAAAAATCCAAAAGATGTAGAAGAATTATTAGAACAAAAATCTATCGAAGTAACAGGAAAAACAGTAAAAGAAGTACTAGTAGACAAAATAGCTACGATTGGTGAAAATATGAATATCAGAAGATTTGCAAGATTTGAATCAGAAGGTTTAGTAGAAAAATATATTCATGGAGATGGAAAAATTGCTGTTTTAGTTAACATGAAAAAAGGTAATAGGGAAGTAGCAAAAGATATTTGTATGCAAATTGCTGCTGCAAGACCTGAATATGTAAAAAAAGAAGATGTGCCAGAAGAAAGAGTAGCTAAAGAAATGGAAATACTAAAAGCACAAACTATGAATGAAGGAAAACCAGAAGCTATTGCTGAAAAAATCGTACAAGGAAGAATAGGAAAATTCTATGAAGAAATTTGTTTAGTAGACCAAGCATTTGTTAAAGACCCAAACAAGAAAGTAAATCAATTATTAAGTGAAAAAGACGCAGAAGTAATAGAATTTGCAAGATTTGAAAAAGGTGAAGGTATCGAAAAAAAAGAAGAAAACTTTGCTGAAGAAGTTATGAATCAATTAAAATAGTTTATATTTACTAAGACGAAGTTAACTAGGCTTCGTTTTTTTTTGTTTATTTTACTATGCAAACTTACTAAAAAGTTAAGAAAATATTAAAAAAATACTGTACTTTTTTCTAATCTATGATAAAATAGCCTTGGCAAAAATATATTTTAAGGAGAGTGGAAAATTTGCACGATACAAAATATAAAAGAGTACTATTAAAACTAAGTGGAGAAGCCTTAGCTGGAAAACAAAAGACAGGAGTGGATGTAGAAACCGTCGGAAAAATATGTGACAAAATAAAAGAAATCGTAGAAATGGGAGTACAAGTTGCCATTGTAGTAGGAGGAGGAAACTTCTGGAGAGGAAAAAATGGACATCAAATGGAAAAAACAACGGCAGACTATATGGGAATGCTTGCTACTATTATGAATGGATTAGCCCTGCAAGATGCATTAGAAGCAAGAAAAATCTATACTAGAGTGCAAACAGCCATTGAAATGAGGGAAATTGCAGAACCTTTTATTCAAAGAAAAGCAGAGAAACATTTAGAAAAAGGAAGAGTTGTCATATTTGCAGGAGGTACGGGACATCCATATTTTACCACAGATACAGCAGCAGCACTTCGTGCAACAGAAATAAAAGCAGATATTATTCTATTAGCTAAAACAATTGACGCTGTTTATTCAGCAGATCCAAAAATTAATCCAAAAGCAAAAAGATATGAAGAAATTTCTTATATGGAGGTGCTAGAAAAAGACTTGAAAGTAATGGATTCTACAGCAACAGCTATGTGCAGAGATAATAATATGCCATTGCTAGTATTTGGTATTGCAGACCCTGAAAATATTGTAAGAGCTGTTAAAGGAGAAAAGATTGGAACTATCGTTAGCTAAACGAATGAAAATCAGCATCTTGCACATTTTTGCTAAGTTGTTCAAACTTCGACGTACCATTGTACGCCCTCAGCTTGAATAACTTAACAAAAATGCACAATATACTAATTTTGATTCGTTTAACAAAAAGAAAGAATGAAAATAAGTAAAATATAAAAGGAGAGAAAAAATCATGGATTATACAAGTTTAAAAGAAAAAATGGAAAAAACAATTAGTGTTTATCAAGAAAAATTAGCAGAAATAAGAGCTGGACGTGCGAATCCAGCTATCTTAAATAAAGTAAAAATAGACTATTATGGAACACCAACACCAATTAATCAAGTAGCAGGAGTTTCTGTGCCAGAGGCAAGATTAATTGTAATTCAACCATGGGATGTAAGTATTTTAAAAGAAATCGAGAAAGCTATTTTAGCATCTGATATTGGAATCAACCCAAATAATGATGGAAAAGTAATAAGACTAGCTTTTCCTGAGCTAAATGAAGAGAGAAGAAAAGAGATTGTGAAAGATGTTCGTAAGATGGCAGAAGAAGCAAAAGTAGCCATTCGTTCAATTAGAAGAGAAGGAATCGATATAGCAAAAGCATCTCAAAAAGAAGGAGAGATGACAGAAGACGAACTAAAACAAGCAGAAAATGAAATTCAAAAAATAACAGATAAAAACATTGAGGAAATAGACAAAATATTAGAAGCAAAAGAAAAAGAGGTAATGTCAGTCTAGGGTGTTTTTGGGGACGGGGCAAAAAACACCGTTTTACCTTGAATTTTACATTTTGAATTTGGATGACGAACAATACAATTGAAAGGAAAGCGTATTTAATGGATTTCAAAGAAGAATTAAAAAAATATCAACAACAAATTAATCAAGAATTAGAGAAATATGTAAAAAAGCAAAAATGTTCAGAAGAAATATTAAATAGAGCAATGGAATATAGTTTAATGGCTGGAGGAAAGCGCTTAAGACCAATCCTAGTAATAGCAACTTATCAACTTTTTAAAAATGATATAGAAAAATGCATACCATATGCTGTGGCAATTGAAATGGTGCACAATTTCTCTTTAATTCATGATGATTTGCCAGCAATTGATAATGATGACTTTAGACATGGAAAGCTAACGAACCATAAAAAATTTAATGAAGCCACAGCCATATTAGCTGGGGATGGACTATTAAATAATGCTTATATAGTACTAAGTAAAGATTTAATGCATAGTGATTCGAAAGAGTTACCTAAAAAATTAAAAATATTGAAGGAATTTTCAGAAGCCACAGATAGAATGATTGCAGGAGAATACATAGACACAGAATTAGAAAAGCAAAAAATAACAGCAGAGGAATTAAGATATATTCATACAAATAAAACAGGAGCATTATTAAAATTATGTGTGAGAATGGGAGCAATTCTTGCTGATTGTACAGATCAGGAATTACAAAAGCTTTCTAATTATGCAGACAAAATAGGATTAGCCTTTCAAATTAAAGATGACATCTTATCCGAAGAAGGAAATGAAGAAATACTAGGAAAACCAGTAGGAAATGACAAAGAGCAGGGAAAATGTACCTATGTCTCCCAATATGGTTTAAAAGGAGCAAAAGAAATTTTAAATAAGATAACCGAAGAAGCCATAGAAGAATTAGAAATATATGGGAAAAAGGCAGAATTTTTGAAGGAATTAGCTTTATACATACAAAACCGAAATAAATGAAGGGACATGGGACATAGGGACGTAGATAATGTCCCATATTCCAAAAGGAGAAAACAGAAAAATGAAATTTAAGAAAGAAACCATGCCCAAACATATTGCGATTATCATGGATGGTAACAGAAGATGGGCAAAAGCTAAAGGCATTCCAGTAAGTTATGGACACAAAGAAGGAGCAAAAACTTTAGAAAAAATTGTAAGATATGCTAATAAGATTGGATTAGAATATATAACCGTTTATGCTTTTTCAACAGAAAACTGGAAAAGAGCGGAAGATGAAGTAAAATCATTAATGATGTTACTCCAAAGTTATTTAGATGATTATTCCAAAAGAGCCGACACAGAAAATATTAAAGTCAAAATATTAGGCGATATTTCCGCTTTATCTATCGGAATGCAAAAAAGCATTCAAAAATGCATGGAACGAACTAAAAATAATACAGGAGTTACATTCAATATAGCCTTAAATTATGGTGGAAGAGATGAATTAATAAAAGCAACAAAAAAAATAGCAAATCAAGTAAAAAAGAATGAGATACAAATTGAGGACATAACAGAGGAACTAATATCGAATAATTTATATACTAAAGGAGAACCAGATCCAGATTTATTAATAAGAACAAGTGGAGAGCAAAGACTAAGTAATTTTTTACCATGGCAATTAGTTTATACAGAATTTTTATTTATTGATAAACATTGGCCAGACTTTAATGAAGAAGACTTAGATGATGCTATCATAGAATACCAAAAAAGAACAAGAAAATTTGGAGCAAATTAGAAAGGGAAAAGGCAACCTGTCCAAAAAACATCCAAGAAAGGAAAAAATATGGATATAAAAAGATTCACTTCAGGTTTATTAGGATTTCCACTAGTATTAATAATCTTCTTACTAGGGAATAAAATAGTAGTAGATATTGCACTGGCTATCATAGCATTGCTTGCAATGAATGAATATTTTAATAGCATAAAAAAAGTAGCAAAACCAGTAAATTGGATAGGATATGTTAGTTGTTTTAGCATAGCCTGTATTCATATGGTACCGAAAGAATACTTAAATACAGTAGTAACACTTGCTGTACCAACTATTTTAATGATTTTATTTGCACAAGTTATAGCAACTGATATGAGAACTAACTTTAAAGATATTGCCTATACCTTTATCGGGATTTTCTATGTAGTATTTTTTATAATGTTTGTAGCATTTATCAATGGAATGGAAAATGGAAAAATATTAATATGGTATGCTATATTAGCAGCTTGGGGAACTGATATATTTGCTTATTTTATTGGAAAACATTTTGGAAAACACAAATTTAGTAAAGTAAGTCCAAAAAAATCAATTGAAGGATGCATAGGAGGAACCGTAGGTGCTATCATACTAATGTTAGTTTATACTTATGTTGTAAACACATTTTGGGGAATGAATTATTCTTATCTATTTATAGCAGGAATTGGAATCATATTGAGCTTAGTAGGCCAAATAGGAGACTTTGCAGCCTCTAGCATAAAGAGATTTGTAGATATCAAAGACTTCAGCAATTTAATACCAGGACATGGAGGAATGTTAGATAGAATTGATAGTTTAATATTTTTAGCACCATTTGCGTATGCATTATTTACCTTGCTATAGTGTTGGTGTTGGGGACGTTTCTCTTTGTAACATTTGGGACATTATCTACGTCCCCATGTCCCAGACAAAAGGAGGAAAGAATTGATAACAGTTTTAATACCAACAATTAAAATTATTGTATTATTAGGTGTCTTAATTACAATTCATGAATTAGGACATTTTATGGTTGCCAAACTTTGTAACGTAAAAGTAAATGAGTTTGCAATTGGTTTTGGACCAGCCATATGGAAAAAACAAGGAAAAGAAACAAAATACACCTTAAGATTAATACCTCTTGGTGGATTTAATAGTATGGAGGGAGAAGATGAAGCATCTGATGATGAAAGGTCTTTCTCCAAAGCAAGCATTCCTAAAAGGATAGCCATTGTAATAGCGGGAGCTACTGTTAATATTATTTTTGCTATACTTGTATATTTTATATTAACAACATCTTCAGGAACTTATATTTCCAACCAAATAGAAGAAGTATTGGATGGATATGCTGCTCAGACGGCTGGTTTGCAATCAGGAGATAAAATTATAGAAGGTAATGGACAGATAATAAAAAGCAAAAAAGACTTAAATAAAGTATTAGAAAAATCGCAAGGAGAAGAAATCAATATAAAAATTGAAAGAAATGGAGAAATCGTAGAATATACTATAAAACCAACAGAAGTAAAATCTAAAGTGACAGGAATTTATTTAGATGAAGAATGTAAAATTATAGCCGTAGAAAAGGGAAGTAGTTCAGAACGTCAAGGGATACAAGCAAATGATGTGCTACTAAAAGTAAATGGAGTTGATATTAATGGAGACAGAAATATTGCTATACAAGAAATTGGCAAAAAAAATGTTGATACCATGATACTTACTGTTAAAAGAGGAGGAGATGAAATTACCATAGAGCTGACCCCTGATTATGTATCTACTTATTATCTAGGTGTTAATTTAAAACAAGCAGAAGATACTTTTATCAATCGATGTATCAATGGAGGTATGCAAACACAAGAATTTCTAGTATCAATTATTGATAATTTAAAACGATTATTTACAGGAAATGTAGGAGTAGACCAAATGATGGGACCAGTTGGAATTTCTGAAGTAGTAGCTAAGACAGACGGTGTAAGAGAGTTTTTTGAAATGATGGCATTGATTTCTTTATCTTTAGGTGTGACTAATTTGCTACCAATTCCAGCATTAGATGGAGGAAAAATTTTGATATTATTGATTGAAGCGATTCGAAGAAAACCTATGAAACAACAAACAGAAATTAATATACAGCTATTAGGATTTTCTATCTTGATTGCACTATCACTGTATGTAACGTATAATGATATTTTAAGAATTTTTTAAACATTGAAATAAAAAATGAATTAATATAAGTCTTATAGAGTATCTATGAGGCTTTTTTGATGCTATTTACTTAAAAATAAAAATATATAAATAAATAAAGATAAAACAACAATAAGTATATAATGTAGAAAAAATTTAAGAATAAAGTTTTTTACGTTTTTCTTTTACTAATTTTTCGTCTTCGGAATCTAAATTTTCGAGAGAAAACTCTAAAAGTTCGATGACAGTTTTGTTAAAAGATATATTTTATAATTAAAAACAAACTAAATATGCACTCAAAAATAATTGCGTACATATTATGGCAAATCGAAATAATTTATAAAAAAGTGTGAATAATAAAAAAAGGAGAGGAATTCAAAAGATGAAGAAAGTAAAAGAGAATGTAAAAATGCAAAAGGAAAGGAATCAATTAAATTTGGAGATGAAAGAAACAAGAGGAATCACATTAATCGCATTAGTAATTACAACCATATTTTCTTATGACGAAAATATAAAATGTAGTAATAGAAAAGGTTTCCTCCTAAAAGCAATTTAGTAAATTATAAAATTTTCACATATTTAGAAAATGAATTTGTAAAAAAATACAACTTCATTTTTTTGATTTTATAATAATAGTTAAAATTAAAAGAAATTTAGAATTATATAGAGAATAATCAATCAAAAAAGATTATATATGTGTAAAATTCAAAGGTCACAAATTCGAGACCTTTGAGAATGAAGCAGGTAAACATAGTTTTTATATGTCGCCACAAAAATGGATAAAGGAAACAAATGCTATTGGTATTATATCAAAGTCTGGAAATAATGGAGGAACATTTGCACATAGTGATATAGCATTTGA
>CALXCE010000017.1 GCA_944386725.1 uncultured Clostridia bacterium | reverse complement strand
ATATTATCTTAAGCCAATGGGTCAAGGGGTGTCTCCCATTCCCAGCTAGGAGGGTTTAAGAATGTCCCTTTTTTCCTAAATCTAATTGAATATGAATATCTCTTAATTGTTCACGTTTTACTTGACTTGGAGCCCCCATCATTAAATCCTGAGCTTTACTATTTAAAGGAAATGCTATAACATCTCTTATTGTATCAGAATCCGTTAAAAGCATTAACATTCTATCAAGACCAGGAGCAATACCAGCATGTGGTGGAGCACCAAATTGAAATGCTGTATATAAAGCACCAAATTTAGATTTTACTTCTTCTTCCGTATATCCTGCCATTTGAAAAGCTTTTAGCATAATTTCAATATTATGATTACGAACCGCTCCAGAAGAAAGTTCAATTCCATTACAAACAAGGTCATATTGATAAGCAAGGATATCTAATGGACTTTCATTATTTAAAGCTTCTAAGCCACCTTGTGGCATTGAAAATGGGTTATGACTAAATTGCAATTTATCGTGTTCATCTAATTCAAATATTGGGAAGTCAACAATCCAGCAAAATTGAAATACATTTTTATCAATTAAATTTAATCTGTTTGCAAGTTCAGTTCTAATTTGTCCTGCAAGTTCTGTTGCTCTTTTTTCATTATCTGCAATAAAGAAAATGGTGTCTTCTTTTTCTAAATCAGCTAATTTTAATAATTCCTTTTTCAAATCATCTGGGATAAATTTATCAATAGGACCTTTATAACTTAAATCTTCTTGTACTTCTAAATAGCCAAGTCCTCCCATTCCAATCGATGTCGCAAATTTTAACATTTTTTCATGGAAGCCTTTGGATAGATGTCCCTTTACTTTGATAGCTCTTACCGTTCTGTTGATAAAAGGTTTGAAAGTACATTTATTAAAGAATTCAGATAAATCAATAATGTATAAAGGATTTCTTAAATCCGGTTTATCAGTACCATATTTAACCATAGCTTCTTTGAAAGAAATTCTAGGGAAAGGAGTGTCAATTATTTTTTTATTAGAGAATTTTTTAAAGGTGTTATAAA
Source organism: uncultured Clostridia bacterium (assembly GCA_944386725.1). Taxonomy (GTDB): domain Bacteria; phylum Bacillota; class Clostridia; order TANB77; family CAG-508; genus CAG-269. The sequence continues at coordinate 25,334 of CALXCE010000017.1, read as the reverse complement.
TAACTGGTTCAATTGCATTAAAAACATCTTCTTGAGTTGCATAAGACATTTCCATATCCAATTGATAGAATTCTCCAGGAGCTCTGTCTGCTCTTGCATCTTCATCTCTAAAGCATGGTGCAATTTGAAAGTATTTATCAATTCCAGAAACCATCAGTAATTGTTTAAATTGTTGAGGTGCTTGAGGAAGTGCATAAAATTTTCCTGCATGTAATCTACTAGGAACTAAGTAATCTCTTGCACCCTCAGGTGATGAGCTAGTTAGTATAGGAGTTTGGACTTCTAAAAATCCTTGCTCTATCATTTGGTTTCTTAAAAATTGAAGAACTTGTGCTCTTAATATAATATTATTTTTCAATTTATCATTTCTTAAATCAAGAAAACGATATTGAAGTCTTAAATCTTCCCTAATATCTTGGTTACTATTTATTTCAAAAGGTAAATTTTTCATTCTTTTACCTAAAATTTCAATTTCCTCGATACGAATTTCTACTAATCCTGTTTTTAACTTTGGGTTAACAGTTTCTTCATCTCTTTTCTTTACTTCTCCAAAAACGGTAACAGAAGATTCAATTGGAATATGTGATGCAAAATCAACATCTTCAGGCTTACCAGAAGTAACTACTTGTGTAATACCATACATATCTCTAATATCCAAAAATACAAGACCACCCAAATCACGTATGGTCTCCACAAACCCAGCAATTCTAACCTTTTTTCCTACATCATCTAAGCTAATTTCATTACAAGTATGAGTTTTATACTCGTTCATTTTAAAACCTCCTATGTTCAATTGGGGACGTTTCTTTTTGCACATTTTTGTGCAATTAGGGACACATCTTTGAGTCACATTCATTTTTTAAATCATACAAAAAAACGTCCGATGCATATAATTATGCAGGGACGAAATAATCTTTTCCGCGGTGCCACCCAGCTTGAAAATCAAATGATTTTCCACTTTATTTTGAAATGCTCCAATATGTTTCACTTTTTAGGTTGACCTTAAAGGGTTTACAGCCTAAGACCCTTATTCTCTAAAAGTAACTTCTAAAAGCTTTTATTGTACAAACGCAATATATTAATTTTAAACTCAACTACTATTTTACATAGTTTTTCCAGATTTGTCAAGAGTTATGCATATTTTTTATTCTAATAAAAAAGTTAAACTGCTTGCTTTTTCTTTTCGTTTATAATATAAATAGGAATAGAAAAACAAAACAAAGGAGAAATAAAAAAATGCTAAAAAAATTAATTCATAAATTAAACAAACAAAATGTAATAAGATATCTAATCATAGTAGGCATAACCTTATTATTTTGTCAAAATTTTTTACAAATGCATTATTCTTCAGACACTTATGTTTTATATGATTTAGGATATATGGAATATCCATCACAATATTTTTTATTAGATGGAAGATTAATCTCAACAATAGTTTGCTATTTGGCTGGCATACTACACATACCAATTCCAATTTATATCATAGGAATGGATTGGATAGGAATCATACTAATAGCAACAGCAATTTATAGCATGGATAAAATATTAGAAACTATCATAAAACCACAAAAAAACATAGTAAAACTAATGTTATTAGCAAGTTGCTTTATCTTAATATTAAATCAATTTACACTAGAATATTTATTATTTCCTGAATCGGCAGTTATGTGCCTAGGTATATTATTAAATGTAATGGCTGTAAAATTAATGATAGATAGCCCAAAACACAAATATCTTAAAATATTTTTCGTATTATTATTAGCTGTATTTTGCTATCAAGGACTATTAAATATGTTTCCTGTTCTTGCCATATTGGTATATATAGTAAAACAAATGGTAGATAAAAGAGAATATAAAATAAAAGAAAAAGAATTTTTTATTGAGATGGTAAAGCTAGCAATAATAGTAATTATAGTTCTAGCAATTTGTATGGTAGCAATAAAATTAGGAAAAACATTATTAAATAGTAATCAAGATAGAATGATGCATTTGGTAGATATGGAAGCGGTTATACTAAGAGGAGAAACCGTAATAGAATATTTAGATGAATTATGGAATAAAACCATGTATATGCTTCCAGATAACATAAATAACATCATATTAATGATTGCTTTCATTTCGCTTATCTTATTAAAAACCAAAAAAGAAATGATTATGCAATATGTGTTACTATTAATGGTATCATTTACCATATGTATCATACCAATGTTTTTGTTTAATACAGGAATATGTGGAAGAGTAAATGAACCATTAACTATGATATGGGGAGCTTCTTTAATTATTTTGTTAGCACAAAGTACAAATATTTCAGAAGGGAAAAGAACAAACTTTATTTATGGTTTGGTAATTGTATCTTTTATCATAAATAATATATTCATCATGCAAAATATAACAGAACATATTGCTTCTAACCGAGTGGAAGAAAATATGGGAAAAACTATAAAATATACTTTAGAAAAATATGAAGAAGAAACAGGAAATACCATAACGAAGTTTGCTTACGCTTATGATAAAAATCCACAACAATATGCAGTTGGAATTAAACCAATAGGTTCTTTAACAGAAAGAAAACTTGCCTGTTCATGGAGCATTTCACAAGCGATAAATTTTTATTGTGAAAGAAAACTGGAAAAAGTAAGAATGCCAATTGAAATATATACAGAAAAAATGATAGATAAAGATTATACGGAATTTTCAGAAGAACAACTAGTATTGGAAGGAGATACTTTATATATGCTAGTATATTAAAATATAAATATTACAATTCTTTTACATTTGTTGAAAAAATTGATGCTATATGCTATACTAATATTTAATAAAAGAGTAAAGAACAAAGGAAAAAGAAAGGAAAATGAAAATGAAAAGTAAAGGGATAACATTAATTGCATTAGTAATTACCATTGTTGTTTTATTAATATTAGCAGGTATCACAATAGGAACTCTAACAAGTGATAATGGCGTAATAGAAGAAGCAAAAACAGCAAAAGAATTAGCAGAAAAAGCAGGAGTAGAAGAACAAATAGAAATAGCCATTATAAAAGCAGAACAAAAATATAGAAATCCTACATTATATGATATCATTGAAGAACTGCAAAGCGGGGGCATTATTACAGATCCTAGTCAAGTAAATAGTAACACTGGTGCTATTACAACTGATTCAAATTATGTAATTGAAGGAAAATTAGATGATTATAAATATGACGAAATAAAACCATACGGATTAGGAGATATCAATAATGATGGTAGAATAACTATTGAAGATGCAGTAAAAATACAAGAATATATGGACAGCCAAGTAACATTTACAGAAGATCAAAAATTAAGAGCAGATACCAATAAAGATGGAAAGATAACTGAGGAAGATGTATTGGAAATACAACAATATCTACTTAACCCAGTGAATAATGATTGAACAAAACATATAAATAAAGCCTAAAATTTGGAAAATATATCCAAACATAGGCTTTTAGTTTTATAAAAACCAAATCAGTAAAAAAGTATAATTTCAAAAAAGAATTTTTTATAGGTGATATGATGTTTGATATTGAAGAAGAATTAAAAAAATTGCCAAACAAACCAGGTGTCTATGTAATGAGAGATAAAAATGATACCATTATTTATGTGGGAAAAGCAATTTCTTTAAAAAACAGAGTAAAACAATATTTCAGAAAAACAGATAAAACAGCTAGAATTGAAAAAATGGTAAGTCTAATTGATCATTTTGAATATATTGTAGTAGATAATGAAGCAGAAGCATTAATTTTAGAGTGCAATTTAATAAAAAAGAATCGACCTAAATTTAATGTTTTATTAAAAGATGACAAAACATATCCCTATATCAAAATAGATGTCAAATCTGATTATCCAGGAGTTTTTCTAACAAGAAGGGTAATAAATGATGGAGCAAAGTATTTTGGACCATATGCTAATCCTGGGGCAGCAAAAGAGATGATAGACTTTATCAAGCAAAAATATAAAATACGTCAATGTAAAACTTTAAAAGAAAGAGAAAGACCATGCTTAAATTATCATATTAATCGATGCCTAGCACCATGTATGGGATATATTACACCAGAAGAATATAGAAAGCAAATCGATGAAATTATAGATTTATTAGAAGGAAAAACAGACAAAATTATAAAAGAATTAGAAAGCCAAATGAAAGAAGTTTCCAAGAATCTAGATTTTGAAAAAGCAGCAAGTTTAAGAGATCGAATCCAGGCAATTGAAAGAGTATCAGCCAAACAAAAAGTATCCAATATATCGGAAAACAATATCGATGTAATTGGAATTGCAAAATCAGAGTTACAAATATGCATTGAAATTTTTTTTGTTCGTGGTAGTAAAATGATAGGAAGAGAGCACTATTTTTATACCGATTTAAAAGATATGGAAGATAAAGAAATTCTATCTGGATTTATCAAACAATATTATTTAGATAATCCAAATATTCCAAATAAAATTATGATCAGAGAAGAAATAGAAGATAAACAAGCAATTGAAGAGTGGTTATCCACAAGTTTAGGCAAAAAAGTGGAAATTAAAAGCCCTAAAAGAGGAGAAAAATTACGTTTTGTTGAAATGGCAGAAAATAATGCAAAAGTAACTTTAGAAAATAAAGAAAAAGATAAGAGTGAGATTTTATTAGAACTAAAAGAAGTTTTAAAATTAGGAAGATTACCTAGAAAAATAGAAACCTATGATATTTCGAATATAGCAGGAGAATATATGGTAGCTGCTATGTGCGTGATGCAAGATGGAGTCATTAAAAAGAATTTATCAAGAAGATTTAAAATAAAAACTGTGTATGGACAAGATGACCCAAAATCTATGGAAGAGGTTATAACAAGAAGGTTAAAACATTCAATTGAAAATCCTAAGGGAGGGTTTGGTGCTTTGCCAGATGTCATTTTTGCTGATGGAGGAATTACCCAAATAAGAGCTACAAAAAAAGCAATAGAAAAGTATCATTTAAATATACCTGTATTTGGTATGGTAAAAAATGATAAACATCAAACAAGGGCTCTTATGGATGAGAACAGAAATGAATTAGAAATATCAGAAAAGTTAATGAATTTAATAACAAATTTCCAAGATACGGTACATGATACTGCTATTACCTATCATAGAAAATTACGTAATAAAGAAATAACAAAATCTGAACTTGATGAAATAACTGGAATTGGAAAAGTAAAGAAACAGGCTTTACTAAAAAAGTTTGGTAGCGTTGAGAAGATAAAACAGGCTAGTATAGAGGAACTCTTAGAGGTAAAGGGGATAAGCAGAGAATTGGCAAAAGAAATAAAGAATATATAAAGTAAATAAAAAAAAGCTAAGCAGGATTTCTCCTGCTTAGCTTTTTGAGTCGTTGTTGTTTTTGCTTACTTTATTGTTTTCACTTTTACGTTTAAACAATCCAGAGAAGGCTCCAGAAAGAATCATAAAAATGAAGCAAATTAAGAAGCCAACAATTGTCTCAACTGGCAGTATTCTTTGCAAAACAGAGAATATTGTAATCCAGTTAATGATTACACTTGCAACAACAACTAACAGCAGGCTAACAGCTAGCCAGATTGCTATACCTATAAAAAGTTTTGTTGAAATCTTCCGGTATACAGCGATTACAGCCATTAGTGCAATGACACTGCCTACTAAGTAGACAATATAAATTGCAATAGGAATTGCTGTTATACCTTCCCATAGGTAAGGCAGTAAATTTAGTGTTAAATAAAGCACCAAAATTACTACAGTAAATAATAGGAATAATACAAAAAATTTTGTTGTTTTTTTCATAAGACGTCCTCCTAAAATAATTTTTTAAAATTCCTACATTTTGAATAGAATATTCTATTCAATTACCTTAATTATAGCATGAATTTTTATAAAAATCAAATTTTAAGCACTTTATGTACATTAAACTACTTTTTGTTTTTAAAACATATAACATAAAAGAAACTGCCCAAAAGTTTTACTTTTAGGCAGTTGTTTGGAGAATGATTTAATCAACAAACTCAAAATTTAAATTTTGCCGAACGCTGAAAAAATTTTCCCAAACGATTGTTTTATCTGGCATGGTTATGATTAATGCAGAATTCTCTTTTTTTCCACAACAATAAAGCTTGTGGTCAAGAGCTAATGCATAAATTTTTTCATCCACCCAAACATTAAAAGCTGTATCTAAAAACTTCAACTGAGAAATTTTCAAGTCAGCTTTTTGTGTACTAAAGAAATAAAAAACTGTATTATTGGGAACGATTACATCAGTAGCAGTATCACTTACTTTACAGTCCCAAAACTTCATAATATTTTCTCTAGATACAATCACGGCAGTTAGCCATTTCATGGAATCACTCCTTCAAATTTTTATAACTATATTGTACCAAGAATCAACATAATTTGCAAATGAGACAAATATGTTGTTAAAAATATCAAAAAATAAGAATAAAAAAATATTTCATGCATATACATATAATAGTAAATAAATATAAGGGGGAAGTTTGCTATGGAATATGCAAAAGATGAAATTTTTCAAGTTAGGTACAATACAAAATTAAACCGATTAGAAACGAGAGGATCAAGTTGGACAAGCAGGTTATACAAAAAGATAAAAAGACATAAATTACTAACAACCACTATGATTGCTTTTTTTATGTTTGCTACTCTTAATACTGTAATGATATGTAGTTTCATGAAAATTTTACAGAATATTTAAATATCCTTGGAAAAATTAATAAAATATGGTAAAATAATACTATTCTAAAACAAGGGAGGAATAGTAGTTTGTAGCTACGAAAAAATATGAAACTCGCAAATGAATGGAAAGAATACAAAATATTAGACATGGCAGAAGGTCAAAAATTGGAAAAATGGGGAGATGTTATTTTAGCAAGACCAGATCCACAAATTATATGGAAAGATAAAAGTTTCCCTAATAAATGGAAAGAAATAAACGCAACTTATCATAGAAGTAAAACCGGTGGTGGCTCATGGGAATTTAAGAAAAAGATGCCAAAAGTTTGGCAAGTGCATTATAAAATGTTAACTTTTAACATTAAACCAATGGGCTTCAAACATACAGGGCTTTTTCCGGAACAAGCTGTTAATTGGGAATGGATGATAAACAAAATAAATGCTACCAAAAGAGAAATTAAAGTATTAAATTTATTTGCTTATACAGGAGGAGCAACTGTGGCTTGTTTATCAGCAGGGGCCTCTGTATGTCATGTAGACAGTTCCAAAGGAATGACAACTTGGGCAAAAGAAAATGTCATTTCTTCTGGCTTACAAGACAGACCAGTAAGATTTATCATTGATGATGTTATAAAATTTGTTAATAGAGAAATCAGAAGAGGAAATAAATATGATGCTATTATTATGGATCCACCATCTTATGGAAGAGGGGCAAAAGGAGAGGTATGGCAATTTGAAGAAAACATATATGATTTAGTAGAATTATGCACACAAGTATTATCAAAACAACCATTATTCTTTTTAATCAACTCCTATACAACAGGAATATCAAGCACAGTATTACAAAATATTTTAAGTGTAACAATAGGCAAAAAACATAAAGGAAAATTAGAAAGTGGAGAAATTGGACTTCCCATGGAGAATTCAAATTTAGTGTTGCCATGTGGAATTTATGGCAGGTGGGAAAGCTAGGGTGTTTTTTGACCCCGTCCCCAAAAACACCCAAAGGAGAAATGAATGCAGAATTTAAAGATATTATTTGAAGATAACCATATCATTGTAGTAGAAAAAAAGCCAAATATCCCATCACAAGCCGATAAAACAACAGATGAGGATATGCTAACAATTGTAAAACAATACATAAAAGAAAAATACAATAAACTAGGAAATGTGTATTTAGGGTTAGTTCATAGGTTAGATAGACCGGTTGGAGGCATTATGGTTTTTGCTAAAACTTCAAAGGCGGCTTCTAGATTGAGTGACCAGGTGAGAAAAAAAGTTTTTAAAAAGAAATATCTAGCTGTGGTGGATGGAAAAATTGAATCAAAACAAGGAACATTAGAAGACTATCTGTATAAAGACGAAAGACATAATACAAGCAAAGTGGTAAATAAAAATAAGAAAAATGCTAAATTAGCAAAGCTTGATTATAAAGTTTTAAAATATAACAAAGTGAAAAATTTGAGTTTGTTAGAAATTAATTTACATACAGGAAGACATCATCAAATAAGAGTACAATTATCGCATTTTGGACATAGTATTTTTGGTGATCAAAAATATGGAACAAGGGGGCAAGGAAAACAAATTGCACTATGGGCCTATGAACTTACTATTAAACATCCAATTACGAAAGAAGAAATAACTTTTCAAGATTTACCAGAGCAAATTGGAACATGGTGTATCTTACGAGATGAATAACACAGTCCAAAAATTTCCAGAAATTCATAAAAAGAATTGCATTTTGGAAAAATCTGTGTTACAATATCGAAGTATCTAAAAAGAGAGAGAAACCGTAGGGAGGAATATAAATGGAAATAGCAAAAGGAATACTAATTGTAATTTACTTTATAGTAGCATTAGTATTAATTATTTTAACATTAATTCAATCAAAGGAAGATGCGGGATTATCATCTACTATAACAGGTTCATCAACCAATAACTTCTTTGAAAAAAATAAAGCAAGAACTAAAGAAGGAAAACAAAAAAGATGGACAATTATATTAGCGATAATATTCGCAATATTAACCATAGTATTAGGAATATTATATATGGCATAGAAATAAGAAAAGGGCGGTTTTTATCTAAAAAACTCGCTTTTTTTGAATTCTGAGACAAAAGAAACAAAAGGGGGAGGAATTTATAAAGAATGGAAGAACAAGAACTGAAAATTCTAGAGCTTATGAAAGAAAAAGATTATGTACCCATGAAGGCAAAAGAGATTGCCATGATTATGAGAGTACCAAAAAAAGAATACAGAGATTTTCTAGAGGTACTTGGCAATTTAGAATTGAATTTAAAAATACAAAAAAATAGAAAAAGTAGATATAGGCTAGTGGAAAAAACGTACTATGATGGTATCTACAGAAAAAATCAAAAAGGATTTGGATTTGTAAGATTAACAGATCAAGAAGATGAAATTTATATTGCTAAAGAAAATTCTTTAAATGCACTCAATGGAGATAGAGTTTTAATTGAAATTATCGAAGAAGAAAACAAGGTCAAAAGTGCGGAAGCAAAAGTGGTTAAGATTTTAAAACACGAGAAAGATACCATTGTGGGAATTTTCCAAAACAATAAAAATTTTGGATTTGTTGTGCCAGATGACAAAAATTTCGGAACGGATATTTATATAGCTAAGAAAGATATGGGAAAAGCAAGAAATAGCCATAAGGTATTAGTAAAAATCACAAAATACCCTCAAAATGGAAAAAAGGCAGAAGGAAAAATCATTGAAGTATTAGGAAATGTAAATGAAGCAGGAGTAGATATGCTATCACTTATCAAAGAATATAATTTACCTTCTACATTTCCAGAACCTGTGGTACAAGAAGCAAAAAAATTTGCAAATAAAGTAGACAAAAAAGATATTCCAAACAGAATAGATTTTAGAAACCGAGAAATTTTTACAATAGATGGAGAAGATGCCAAGGACTTAGATGATGCCGTTCGAGTAGAGAAATTAGATAATGGAAATTATAGATTAGAAGTACACATAGCAGATGTTAGCTATTATGTACAAGAAAATAGTCTGCTAGACCAAGAGGCATATTTAAGAGGAACTAGTATTTATATGCTAGGGAGAGTCATTCCTATGCTTCCAAGAGAGTTATCGAATGGGATTTGTAGTTTGAATGCAGGAGAAGATAGATTTACCTTATCTTGTGTCATGGAGATAGATACCAAAGGAAATGTAGTATCTTCTGAAATTGTAAAAGGTATTATTAATGTAGCCCAGAGAATGAGCTACACAGACGTACAAGCAATTTTGGATAATTCAAATTCCAAAACAATGAAAAGATATGAAAAATATATTTTACAATTCAAATTAATGGAAGAATTAGCTACTATTTTAAAAAATAAAAGAGTGGAGCAAGGTTATTTAAATCTGAACATTCCGGAAAGTAAAATTGATTTAGATATAAACGGAAGAGTAATCAATGTCTCAAAATATGAAACTACATTTGCTCATGAGATAATTGAACAATTTATGCTAATAGCCAATGAAACCGTAGCAGAAAAGTTTTTCTGGCTAGAAGCACCCTTTATTTATCGTGTGCATGAAGCCCCAGACTTTGAAAAAATACAAGAACTCAATAAATTTTTATTTAACTTTGGATTAAAAATAAAAGCTAACAAAGACAACATTTATCCAAAAGAATTTGCTAAAATCTTAGAGGAGATAAAGGGCAAAGAAAAGGAAAAAGTAGTATCAAATCTTATTTTAAGAACTCTAAAAGTAGCTAGATATGAAGCAGAAAACAAAGGACACTTTGGAATTGCCAGCAAGTATTACTGTCATTTCACTTCACCAATTAGAAGATATCCCGACTTATTCATCCATAGAATGATTTCAAACTATTTAGAAAACAATTATGACATTCCAGAAAAATGGATACAAAGATATAAAGTTCAAGCAGAAGAAAAAGCTAAACAATCTTCTGAAAGAGAAAAAATAGCAACCAAAGTAGAAAGAGAAGCGGAGAAAATGAAGATGGCTGAATTTATGGAATCTAAAGTAGGAGAAGAATATAATGCAATCATTTCTTCCATTACATCATTTGGAATATTTGCTGAACTAGATAATACAATAGAAGGATTGATTAGATATGATAGTTTAGGTGATGAATATTTCATTTATGATGAAGAAAGAAAAATATTAATTGGAGAAATTACTAAGAAAACTTATAAAATAGGTGACAAAATAAGAATAAGAGTTTTACGTGCAAGTAAGGAGCTAAGAGAAATAGACTTTGAATTAGAAAAAGAGGAAAATTAATTTCCTCTTTTCCTTATTTTATTATCATCATTATAATAAATAAAATAACAACAATTAAAGAAAAAGTAATAACAGAAATTCCACCTAGCTTATTTTTCATTTCTTTTATTTCATAAATACCATATCCAATTACTTTAAATAATACAAAAATACTAGTAATGATAAATAAAAAATCATAAATAAATGTTTGCATAAACACACCTTCTAAATAAAAATTTTAAGTTTCATTAATTAGCATACCTGATTTTACAGAGGTTTGGACAGTAACATCAAAAAAAGCGTCTTTATAGGACTCTAGCCAGTTGTAATCTTCATATTCACTGGTAGTAGTAAAATTTTTGGCGGCAAAGTTACCAAAACCATTAATATCAGATTTAAAGTCTTTAGAAGTCTTATATAAATAATCTAAAAACATAGATTCTAGGTAGCTATTACAAGAATTAGAGATAGCTTCTAAAACGTCGCTGGATAGATATTTTGAATTTTCGGACATTGAATAAATTTGACCTGTAAAATTACATTTTATTTTAACATAAGGAGAAGATGTTGATGTATCCACTTCAACCGATGTAGAGCCTTTAGGAGTAAGGTAAATATCTAAATATTCATTATTGTTTAAAGGGTCTGGAACGGAAACCAAAAATCTATCTACTTTATTTCTTATACTTAGAAATGCCATTGTCTCTAATGCATTTAGTTCACCTACTAATTTATCTTCTTTAAAAACAGCAACCCCTATATTTTTGACCTTATTTTCGCCTTCAACAGAAGAATCACCTGCTTTTATATTATAATCTTTTTGTGAATCATTATTACTATCATCTCCAAAATCAGAAGATTCAGAACTAGTAGTTTTCGAATTAGCTTCATTAATTCCACCGTAATATAGCATAAGGCTCACAAGTCTTACAAATTAAACTGTTAAAAAAATCTCCAATAGTAGCATTAGGCATATGTCCTACATATTTACTTGATTCTGCAAAAATTTCATAATACTTAGAAAGTAAGTTTTCAATTTCGGGTTGTATTTGATTCATATAATATTTAGCATTACACTTACTAACTATAATATTTGCAGAAGGCCTTATTTGCGTATCATTTATTAAAGTATAAACTTCATCTGAAATTCCTCTACTTGCGATTTCTTCTGAAAAGATAATAACTTTACAATGTGACAAATTTAATTGCCTTCCTTGATAACCATTAACCAAATTGATAGCATTACTAAGAGAAGATGCTATAACTGTATTGATAATTGGATTTGCTTTTTCACTAGCACTAGACTCAGCAGGAATAGGATTAGAAAAATGAAAACTAACTTCTAATTTGTTATCATCAGAAGCATCTATTCCAATTGCTAAAACATATGTTAGGTTATCTATATTCAAAGAAGAATAGGAGCTAGAAAAGGCTGAGATGAAAACTAATATAACCACAAAAATAGAAATGTTTTTAATCCAGTTACTCATTTGGGAGCTCCTTTCTATTATATATTGTATTATTTACTGTATTTGCATTATAAATTTGTTTCTTTTTTACTATATTTGCAAAAAGTAAAATTACTATACCTAAAACCAAAACAATACCAATCATTAAATAAGGAAAAACTTTACTTTCAAAACTTTGTGATACAGCAAGGTTTTTAGGGATTAAGCTAATTGCTAAAATAAGAAGGCCAAATATATCGATTAAAGGTTTTTGATTACTAATACCAGTAATCTTTTGAAAAATATTCATGGAAAATTTACATACAATACTTAAATAACAAGCAAAAACTAAAATCCAAATAAGTAAAAATACAGATTCTAGTCTTTGGAAAAACGTTCCAAACTCAATATATCTAGTAGCAGTATAAAGAGGAGATATTTCACTTACATTGGTAAAAAAGGTAAATATAAATAAAAGTGTAGCAATTGTAAAAATTAGATAAATTGCAGTTGCGGCAATTGAAATTAAAGTTATTTTTTTGAATTTAGTGCTGTCTTTTAAAAGAGGTGGTAGAAAATAAATATAAGCGATGCCACCAAAAGAGGCAAGGTTTGTAAGTCCTAGAACGAAAGTATTAAAGGCACCTTCTCCTAAAATTGGAAACATTCTTTCAGGCACAAATCTATTGATATTAGTAAAAAATAAAAATAAAACACCGAATAAAGCAATAGGAAGTATAATTACATTAGTTTTAACAGTGGCACTAAAGTTTAATTTGTTTGCCATACAAATTGCAATTACCAGAAGGGACATTATAAATGTAATGTCAGTCATAGGAAAATAAAGGATTTGTATGCTTTCACAAAAATTACGAAGCATAAGAGCAGCGCTTAATATAAAATATACAATAAAAACAATACCAACTAAATTTCTAAAAACCTTTCCACCCACCAATTCAGAAATATCTACAATATCCATAGAAGGAAAATTTTTAAACAATCTATAAATAAAGTAGGAGATTGCAATTGCAATGATACTTACATATATTACATTTAATATACTTGCAGACTTATATGAACTTAAAATATTGGTAGGCATAGAAAGGACGCTGTGTGCCACTACAATTGTTAATACTAGCATAATCGCTTCTATTGTACCTATTTTTGATTTTGGCATAAAATCACCTCTTTTTATTTTTTTGGATGGAGTTTTGGATTATATTTCCATTTCATAGATATTTTTGCTTGATCTTTTTCTCTTTTTGTTGCCATATAAGGAGCTCTGTATTCACGTTTCCAAATAGGTGGTAATAAATATCCATTTCCTTTACTTTCAGAAGATGGTGCAAACGGAGAAGTAAAGGATACTCCAAATGACTGTAAGCTACAAAGGATAGAAATATAAACAAATAGTCCTATACCAATTCCTAAAAATCCTGCCATAAAACCAAGCAAAATAAATAAGAAGCGGAAATATCTTAAGTGAAATCCGAAAGAAAAATCAGGAATTGCAAAAGAAGCAATACCAGTAATAGCAACTATAATAATTAAAATAGGGCTAACAATACCAGCACTAACGGCAGCTTGTCCTAAAACTAATGCACCAACAATTCCGGATAGTTGGTCCAATAGGAGAAGGAACTCGAAGGCCTGCTTCACGTATTAATTCAAAAGAAATTTCCATAATCAAAATTTCTGCAATAATAGGGAAAGGAACACTCGCACGAGAAGCTAAAATAGAATATAGCAAACTAGTTGGAAGTATTTCTTGATGAAAACTAGTTACAGCAACATAAAGACCTGGAAGTAATAGCGTAATAAATGAAGCAAGAACTCTTAGAACTCTTAAGAAATTACCAAAATTAACTTTTAAGTTGCTATCTTCAGAAGAAGTAAGAAAATCAACTAAAACAGCAGGCATAATAATTCCATAAGGAGTACCATTGACAATAACAACAACTCTACCACGAAGTAAATATTTGGTTGCTTTATCTGGTCTTTCAGTAGATAGAACTTCAGGTATTCCTAAAATATTAGAATCTACAATTAGTTGTTCAAGTTCACCAGCAGAAAGAAGGGAGTCTACTTCTAAATTATTTAATCTATATTTAACTTCATTTACTAAATCTTCATTTGTAATATTTTTGATATAACAAACAGCACATTTAGTTTTAGTAATTTTTCCAACTTCTACATTTTCTATGATTAAATTTTCATTATTTACAATCCTTCTAATTAAAGAAGTGTTTGTACGTATATTTTCAACAAAAGCTTCATGAGGTCCTTTTATAATGATTTCATTATTAGGTTTATCAACACTTCTTTGCTTAAAACCTTTCAGTTCTATATCAAATGCAAGTGGCAAGGTATCAACAAATAAAGTGCAATTACCAGAATTAATTCCATTTGCTGCTTCATCAAAAGTTGTTACTTGTTTAATAGAATTTTGAGGAATAAGACAACTTGTTAAATAATTAGGTAAATCAAATTTCTTAACTTTTCTAACAGTAATATTATTGGCAACAGCTTCGGAAATAACTTTATTTTGAGAATCATCAAATAGATTATTTCTATTTCGAAGCATTAATGGTTTTAATATAAAATCATCCATAATTTTAGAATCTATCATACCATCAATATATACAATAAATGCATTATACTGTTTTCCTCTAGCATTTAATGTGAATTCGCGAAGTACTATATCACTATTAATTAGAGTATTATATTTTGTTTGCATATATTCTTTATTAACATTTATGCTAGGAAATATTTTTTCTGGTTTATTTTTAATTTCAGAATAATTCTCCTTATTAGTTTCTTCATTAATTGAAGTTTCAGGAAGACTAAAATCATATTCTATAGGTGGGGTATAAGAAAATAATTTATTCCATATATTTTTAAAATTCATAATTTATTCTCCTAAAATTTAATAAAAAAATGTATATAATAATATCAATATCAATATTTTTTATATTATAACTAGAAAAAGTAAAAAATATACTAGTTTTAAACATAAAAAAATGTTATAATAAAAAAGAATAAGCTTATTAATTTTAGGAGAAAAATATGAAAAGTAGATTAACTGTTTTTATAATGTCAGTTGTAATGATATTAATTATATGTACAATAGTTCTATTTGGAATTGTAATATATCAAGATATTTTTGGTATGGAAACAGCAAGTACCACACAAAATTTTATTGGAAATTATACGAGTAATGAAAATACAGTGAATACTGAAACAATCAAAACTCCACAAGTAATTGAAAATAATCCATTAAATGACATACACAGTGGAAGCAGTAATTCAAATATGGATTATAGTAGTATTACTGTTGATAAATATTTTTATAATCAATTAGAAGAACCATCTAAAACTATTTATAAAGCATTAGAAAGTAATAAAGAAAATATGAAAACAGGAACATATAGAATAGATTTTGGAAATAGTTTTTATGATGTTTTAAATATAGCAAACGGACAAGATGAATTAGGAAATTATTATCAGTCAGCTATAGAAGCATATACATATGATAATCCAGATGTATTTTATTTAAGTCCTAATAAAATGTATTTAAATATAGAAACAACAACATCTGCAAGTGGAGTTTCATATAATGTATATATTAATAGTGGAAATGAAAATAACTATTTTACAGATGAGTTTTCAAATGAAGCACAAGTTATAAATGCAATCAATGAAATAGAATATGTAAAAAATAGCTTAGTATCTAGAAGAACAGGAAATAGTTATAATGATATAAAAATGATTCATGATTATTTAGTAGATAATATAGAATATGATACAAGTCTTTCTAGAGAGAATATTTATGATGTTTATGGTGCTTTAGTAAACCATGTTGCTGTTTGTGAAGGTTATGCAAGGTCTTTTAAATATATTTTAGAGGAAATGGGAATACCTTGTGTTATGGTTATAGGTACTGGTACTAATTCAAGAGGAGAAACAGAAAGGCATGCATGGAATTATGTACAAGTACAAGGCTCTTGGTATGCAGTTGACTGTACTTGGGATGACCCAGTTGTTGTAGGAGGGGGAAGCCCAAGCCAAAGTTCTAAATATAAATATTTCTTAAAAGGTTCACGTGAATTTAATTCTGATCATGTACCTAGTGGACAGTTTACGCCAGGAGGAAAGGAATTTTCATACCCAAATTTAAGTAGTAGTTCATTTTAAAAGTATATTTGAAAAATAAAAGATAGAAAAAGAAGGAAGATAAATTTGTTTTAAATTTATCTTCCTTCTTTTTTTAAAGAATGATACAAATAAGTCCACCACTACCTTCGTTCACAATACGTTCCAAAGTCTCTTGAAGTTTTATTTGAGCATCCTCGGGCATTTTAGAAAGTTTTGTTTGCAAGCCTTCGTTTACAAGTTCGTGCAAACTTTTTCCGAAAATATTAGACTTCCAAATTTCCTTTGGATTACTTTCAAATTCAGAAAGTAAATAATTTACCAATTCTTCAGATTGCTTTTCAGAACCTACAATAGGTGAAACCTCTGTTTCTACGTTGGTTTTTATTAAGTGAATAGAAGGTGCCGTTGCCTTTAGCTTTACACCAAATCTAGAGCCTTGTTTTATCATTTCAGGTTCTTCTAAAACTAAGTCATCAATGCAAGGCGTTACAATACCATAACCTTTCGCATCTACTTCTTCTAAAGCATAGGCAATTCGGTCAAATTTCTTTTTCGTCTTTGACAAATTCGAAATAATACTAAATAAATCTCCCTCATTGGTAACTTCTACATTCGTGATTTCAGAAAGAATTTGATAGAACAATTCTTCTTTTAACGTAATTTCGACATTGACATTGCCATCACCTAATCGAATATCCTCAATTGAACTTCTAGCAATAATTTCTGTTTGTTTAATATGATCCACACATCCAGAAACATCTTTTAAAACATTTACATCAGCAAAAGCATTTTTGATTTCTTCAAACAATTCTATTTTTAAAGGATGGTCACAATCTAAACCATCAATCCAGCGAGGAAATTTAATACAAATTTGTTCCACTGGAAATTCATATAAAACTTTAGAAAACATATTGTTGATATCATCAATGGTTAAATATTCACAATTAATAGGCATTACTGTGGTATTATATTTTTGGCTTAATTTGTCAGCTAATTCTCTTGTATAACTAGAACTAGGATCATTGGAATTTAAAAGAATCATAAAAGGCTTATTGAGTGCTTTTAACTCATTTACAACTCTCTCTTCAGCTTGTATATAATCTTCTCTTGGAATATCCGTAATAGAACCATCCGTTGTTACTAAAATTCCAATGGTAGAATGTTCCTCAATTACTTTTTTCGTTCCAATTTCTGCAGCTGTTTCAAAAGGAATTTCTTCTTCAGACCAAGGTGTTTTTACCATTCTAGGCATGTCATCTTCTAAATAACCAATGGCATTATCTACCAAATAACCAACACAATCTACTAATCTAGTTTTAAACTTCAAATTGTTATCTAATGTAATTTCAATTGCTTCATTAGGAACGAATTTTGGCTCTGTCGTCATAATGGTCTTTCCACCAGCACTCTGAGGAAGTTCATCTTTTGCTCTTTCCTTTTTATATTCGTTATCAATGTTTGGGATAACTAATAAATCCATAAACTTTTTTATGAAAGTAGATTTACCAGTTCTAACAGGTCCCACCACTCCCACATAGATGTCACCATCTGTCCTTTTTGCGATGTCTTCATACAATCTTGTATTTTCCATCTATATACCTCCTTTAATTCTTAAATCGAAAAGCTTGTTTCTTAAATTACTTTAGTTAATATATATGGGGATTTTTTTAGAATATGACAAGTTTAAAATAAAAAACTTGATAATTATAAGCAAATATGATAGAATCTCATATAATATATCAAGCGTAAGTGAGACCGAAAGGAATGGGAAAAGATGGATAAAATACAAGATACAATCAATTTACTAAAAATGTACAATCAAGAACATGTTATAAAATTATTAAATCAATTAGAAGGAAAAGAAAAAGAAAGGCTAATCGAACAAATCAATAAAATAGATTTTCATCAACTTATGGAACTTTATGACAATACCAAAAAGGAAATTGAAATTAAAGAAAATAAAATAGAGAATATAACTTATTTGGATAAGGCAAAATTATCAAAAGAGCAAAGAGAAGAATTTGACACCTTAGGAGAAAAGGTAATAAGAAATCGTGAATATGCAGTAGTTACCATGGCAGGAGGACAAGGAACTAGACTCCGGACATAATGGACCAAAAGGAACTTTCAAATTAGATGTTTATGGAAAAGGAAAATATTTATTTGAAATATTAGCTGAAAACTTGAAAGAAGCCAATAAAAAATACGAAGTAATTATTCCATGGTACATCATGACAAGTAAAGAAAATCATGATGAAACAGTTGCTTTTTTAGAAAAGAATAATTATTTTGGATATGATAAAAAAAGTGTTATCCTATTTACACAAAGTGAATTACCACTAATTGATACAGAAGGAAAGCTTCTAATTAGTAAAGAAAAGAAAATAAAAGAAGCATCAGACGGAAACGGAGGAACTTATTCTTCCTTAAGAAGAAGTGGATGTTTAGCCGATATGAAAGAAAAAGGAATTAAATGGGTATTTATTGGTGGAGTAGACAATGCGCTTTTAAAAATGGTAGATGTAACATTGCTAGGGATGACCATCAAAAAAGGTGTTCAAATTGCTTCTAAATCTGTTGTAAAAGCAAACCCTCATGAAAAAGTAGGAGTCTTTTGTAAAATGAATGGGCATCCAAAAGTAATTGAATATGCAGAACTTCCAGAAAAAATGGCAGAAGAAATTGACGAAAATGGCGAATTAAAATATGGAGAATCAAATATCATGTGTCATTTATTTACAATAGAGGCGTTAGAAAAAGTAAGTAAAGAAACACTAATGTATCATAGTGCTTTTAAGAAAAATTCTTATATAGATGAAAATGGAAAAGAAATTATACCAGAAAAGCCAAATTGTTACAAATTTGAATCCTTTATTTTTGATGCCTTTGAATTTTTCGATGATATTGCTATCTTAAGAGGAAAAAGAGAAGATGACTTTGCCCCAGTCAAAAATAAAGAAGGAGTAGATAGTCCCAAAACAGCAAAAGAATTGTACGAGAATTTTTGGAGAAAGTGAGGGACATTGGGGACGTTTCTTTCTGCACATTTTTGTGCAATTAGGGACACATCTTTATGAGGAATAGTTTATAATTGTTGTTATATATTATTTTTTATAATCATTCCTCGGTTTGTTCCATAACCGAGAACATCTAATAGAAATCAATCAGCGCCCTCATGGTAAGTGAGATTCCCTAATTGATTTTTATCAGATGTTCTACGGTTATTCCACAGCACATTCGTCATTTTTATAAAAAATAATATATAACAACAATAAGATATATTTAGCAAAGATGTGTCCCTAATTGCACAAAAATGTGCAGAAAGAAACGTCCCCAATGTCCCAAGAAAGGAAGAGAAAAATGGAAGAATGTAAGGTTTGTAATTTATATAATTTAAATGAAACAATTGCGAAAGATTTGCTAGCAACTGTAACTTATCCGTGGGAGGTGCTTAGCAAGATTAGTGATTACATATTAGAATTAGGGAATAAACTAGACCCCGAAAAATATGATAAAGTAGGGGAAGATGTTTGGATTGCAAAAACAGCTAAGGTAATGTCAACAGCATATATTCATGGACCGACTATTATTGGAGAAAATGCAGAAGTAAGACATTGTGCTTTTATTCGAGGGAAAGCGATTGTAGGAGAAGGTGCTGTTGTGGGAAACTCAACAGAATTGAAAAATGCTATTTTATTTAATAAAGTGCAGGTTCCACATTATAATTATGTAGGAGATTCTATATTAGGTTATAAAACACATATGGGAGCAGGTTCTATTACGTCTAACGTAAAATCAGATAAAAAATTAGTGGTGGTAAAAAACGGTAAAGAACAAATAGAAACCGGAATAAAGAAATTTGGAGCTATGATTGGCGATGAAGTAGAAGTTGGATGTGGCAGTGTATTGAATCCAGGAACCGTGATTGGTAAAAATTCCAATATTTATCCATTGTGTTCTGTTAGAGGAGTTGTACCACAAAATAGTATTTATAAAAATAAAAATGAAATTATAGAAAAATACTAAAAATTTAATATAAAAAACCAAACGGATGATTAAGTACTAATAAAAGTACACCGTTTGGTTTTTTTGTGTTTGCTACATTTGTTGATTTCCAGGAATAAAGTAATCAACTACACCATAGATTAAAGCACCAATAATAGCGGCAATCCAAGATATAGAATATCCTGCTACAAAGAATTGAGTTACATATAAAATAATAGCTGCCAATGCAAAACCTACAAATCCTTTACCAAAAGGACTAGCATGTAAGCCAGTGAATTTGATAATTAAATAATCAATTACTGTTAGGACAACAGCAGCAATTGCTAAAGTCCAAATACTATTAATTGTAAATCCTGGTGTAAAAAATGCAGTAATAGCTAACACTACTGCGGAAGCAATTAATCTACCAATTATTTGCCATACAGTAGAAGCGCCACCTTTTGCTTGATTTCCTTGAACTTCTGACATAAGTCTAACCTCCTTAGAATTAAAGTTCATTATGCAATTTTTTCAAAGGTTCTAAAATTATTATTCTCAAAAAAAAATTATTTATTCAAAAAAGGAGGTATAAAAAAGTTAAAATTTGTAAAAAATAAATAAAAAAAGAAAAATCAGAAAAAAGCAGGTGTTTTTGTGTTAATTACATTTTTTAGAGCCATTATATTATATCTTATTGTTTTAATTGTAATGAGATTAATGGGAAAAAGAGAGATAGGACAATTACAGCCATTTGAATTAGCCATTTCCATTATGATAGCGGATTTGGCGTCTATTCCAATGACAGAAATAGGAATACCAATATTTAATGGAATTATCCCAATTTTAGGACTTTTAGTAATGCATTTAATTATTTCCATCATTAATATAAAAAGTTTAAAAGCAAGAGAAGTTATATGTGGTAGACCAACCATACTAATTTATAGAGGAAAAATTGATGAGAAGGCTTTAAGAAAAGAAAGATTTACGATTAATGAATTAGAAGAAAGGCTAAGAGGAAACAATGTAGTGAATTTAGGCGATGTAGAATATGCTATATTAGAGACCAGTGGACAAGTTACAGTTATTCAAAAACCAGAAAAACGTGCTACCATACCAGAAGATTTTCAGATACAGCCTGAGTATGAAGGAATACCATATGATTTAGTAGTAGATGGAAAAATTATGGAAAAAAATCTACAAGCAATAGGGAAAAACTATGCTTGGCTAAAAAAACAAGTTGAAAAGTTCAAAATGACGCCGGAAGAAGCTTTAATTGTAACCATAGATGGTAAAGGACAAATTTTCTGTCAAAAAAAGAACAAGAGGGATTAAGGGACGTTCCTTAAAATCCCAGTTTTAGGGAATGAGGAATACTCCTTCTTAGAAAGAAAATTAAAAAGGAGTTTAGAAATGTTAAAAGAAAGTATTATTTGTGTGGTTATTGTAGTTGCCATTGTTTTTGGAAATAATGTAACACAAAGTTATACCAAAGAAACCGTTAGTGAATTGACTAGTGAACTCATAATTTTACGAGAAGATATGACAAACCAAGAAATGGATCATGAGAAAGCACAAAAGGAAATAAAAGAGATTTATGAACAATGGGAGGAAAGACATGATAAATTAGCTTATTTCATTGAACATGACGAATTAGAAAAGGTGGAAACAGGATTAATATCCGTAAAGAGTTATATTGAGTCAAAACAATATGAAGATTCAATTGATGAATTAGATAAAAGCATTTTTATTCTACAACATATTGAAGATAAATATGCCTTTAATTTGCAAAATATATTTTAAAAAATAAATTACAAAAAATAGAAATAGGTTGGAGATTTCAAAAAATTGAAATTTATTCAACCTATTTTAACATCTCTTAATTACTAAAAGGATTAAAGAATATTCTTGACGAAATATTTAAAATCAGTATAATTGATAAAGAAAATAAATGGATAATTGTATCGTTATCATAGAATATAAATATTTAATAGATGAAAAATGACATTTTATGTAAGAAAAGTATTTACAAAATGAAAACTTTGTAATATAATTGTAACACAAAAAGGTATTTGTGTACGGATAGTTGATTTTCAAGACTTTACTAAAAATAGTAAAATAGAAAGGGGATAGGTATGAAAAGTTTAAAAAGTAAAATTTGCATAGGTGTAATGATTTTTATTACAATTTTAATGATACATCTAACTGTAAATGCTACGAATGATGATATAGCAATTTTAAAAACACAAGGAAATGAATACATATTATATCTAGAGCAATATCTAGGTCAAGAATTCTATTTCGCATTTTCAAATAATCAAAATGCTAAAGAAGGAGATGCGGATAATCCACTAAACTTTATTACTTCCAAACAAGATAATAAAGGAAACCAAGTTGCCTATATAGCTACGGAAAGTACAACAGCATATATGTGGGTAAAAGTAAATGATAGTATAGTAATGGCAAGAATGCCAATAGATTTTACGCAATCTATTTCTGAAGAAAAAATAAATGAGTTATCAACCATCACACAAAAAATACCAGTAGATACAACAGAAACAAAAACAGAACAAATAACAGAAAATGATACAATCAAAACAATAACACAAGGAATTATAAAAATTACAGATACAGAAGAAGCTAATTATTATTATAGTGCAGTATTATTAACCAAAGATACAACAAATTATAATAGATTAATGGAAATCCAACAAAAACTTAGTGAAAATTTAAATACATATGAAGAAATACTTTTATATCAAGAATATGAAGGATTATTTGATTCTATGGTAAAAGCAACAAATTGGACAGAAGCAAAAGATAGAATCATAGAACTACCAGCAACTGCAAATGACGGAGAAAAATATGCAGTATTGATGAAAAAAGAAGTAAATGGTGTATCCACCTATGACATACAATTTTTAACATCTTATAAATCTACTGAGCAAAGTGAGATAGAAAAAGTTGTTTCAACAAAGCAAAATGCGGAACTCCCAATAACCTATGACAATCCTATATTAATGACTATATTTGGAATTGGGGTTGTTCTACTAATTATAGTATTTTTAAGAATAAAGAGTTTATCGAGAAAACATGGGAAACATGAAAGAAAACACTAAAAAAAGATTGATATTCTATAAAGTGATTTTTGTAATTATAGCAATCCTTACAATATTAGTAGCAATATTGATGATATTCAAATATAAGCAAAGACAAGAAAATGAAGAAAATAATAAAGAAATATTAGAAGAGCTAAATAATAACGAACAACAAGAAAATGCAGATATTAAAATAGATGGGATAAAAGTAATTGGAAGCATAAAAATACCAAAAATCAACTTAGAATATCCAATATTAGAAGAAACAACAAAAAACACAATGAATTTATCAATTACAAAATTTTGTGGTGGAAATATCAATGACTATGGAAATTTAGCATTAGCAGGTCACAACAATAGAGATGGGACAATGTTCGGAAGAACCAAAGAATTAGTAATAAGTGATGAGATAGAATTAACAGATTTAAATAAAACAACAATCACTTATTCAATTGTAGAGATTTTTACTACAGATCCAAACGATGTAGATATTCTAACAACAAAAGATGAAAAAATAAGAGAGGTTACCTTAATTACCTGTACCAATGGAAATAAAGAGAGATTAGTAATTAAGGCAATTGAAAAAAATAATTAGTTAGGGGGAACAAAAATGAGAGGAAAAAATCTCAACTCAAAAAAGATTACAATTATTGCAATTATACTTCTTATACTTATTTGTATTATTGCCACAGTTGTATTCTTAAAAGACAGAGGAACAACAGAAGCTACTGATCAAATAGTAGCAAATGGTCAACAAGTAGCAGGAGAAAATTCTAATAGTGAAGCAGACAATAATAATGAATCAACAGGAATACAAGAAAATACAGACCAATCAACCAATCAAGGAACTACAACAGAAACAAGTGAACCACAAGGGACACAAACTGACAATAATGTTCAAACAGTAGCAGATGGTAATAGTGCAAACGCAAATGATACAACAACACCAACTACTACAACAACTACAACAACACAAACAACAAATGATGCAACAACAGCTATTACACAAACAGTTGAAACAACAGCAACAGAAAATATAAATTTACAATATCAAACGCTAGGAATGCCAGTAACAACTTTTTCTAATGTTGTGATTAATATGCCACAATTAGAAACAACGCTAAATGTAAAAGAAAATTTAGTAGGAAAAGATGAAAACATTGAATATAGCATAACAATTGTAAATAACAGTACAGTAGATGCAAAAGGGATTATAGTATCAAATATTATCCCAGAAGGAACTACATTTAGTTCAGCAAGTGACAATGGTACATATAATGAAGAAACAAAGCAAGTAATCTGGAAGGTAGATGTAAATAATGGTGAAAGTATTACTTTAACTTTAATATTAGTAAATAATAAAGAGGTAGTTGGAGAAATTATTACAAATCAAGCAGTAGTGGATGGAGAAGAAACAAATGTAGTAGAAGTTACAGTAAAAGATACAACACCACCAGCATTAGTAGTAGATACAATAAATGAGAATGGATATTCAAATACAGAAAATCCACAAATTCATGCAACAGACGAAAGTTATTTTGAAATTATCGTAAAATTAAATGGAGCAGAAGTAAGAAAGGCTCAATCTACTCAAAATGAAAATGGAGAATATTCTTCATGGTTTGGAATTGATTATTTAGAAGATGGAGCATATGAAGTAACGGCAACTGATGTAGCAGGAAACACAAAAACAATCAACTTTACACT
>CALXCE010000016.1 GCA_944386725.1 uncultured Clostridia bacterium | reverse complement strand
AGTAAACTTACTGATAAACAAAGATATGTAATTGTCAATCATTATTATAAAAATCAGCCACTTGGTAAAATTGCCAAGCAACTAAAGATGAATAAAAATGCAGTATATCAGTTAAAGGTAAGAGCACTTTTAAGTTTAAAAAGATTTTTGGAGGATTGATAGATATGAATAATACTAAATTTTATAGATTATTACTTAAAGCAAGATATGATGAGACATCACTTGTTTTGGTTATAAATAAAATAATGCCCATGATAAATAAATATGCACAAGATAATAAGAAAGAAATCGATGATGATTTACGAAGTATTTTAATCGAATATGCGATCAAAGTAATTAAAGATGAAAATTTTGCTGATAAATTAGCAAAAGATTAAATTTAAAAAAAATTTTAAATTTGCCCGTAAGATTTTCGATTTTCGGTTGCTGTTAAAGGTAGAACATAAAAATTTCTACTTTTGACAGCACATTGAAAATTGAATAAAGATTCATTAAAAACGTTCTATTATTGGAGCTAGTTTAAATGAAGATACAGAACTTCACACTTAAATATAAGTTAGCCACTTATAAGGCGATGATAATAATAGTTATAATGATACACTTGTTTAGTCATAGCACGAGCGCGAAAAAACCGTCCCACGCATTGAGAACAAGTCTGCTGATAGCAGATAGGTGTAATTCCTGTGAATGATTTAGCTAGTCATATTTAATGAGTAAAAATACAATTGATTATAAAGTTAAAGTATAAAGTTGGAGGTATAAAAATGCTAGATAAGATAGCAATGATAACATTTTTGATTATATATATAATTTGCCTATTTATTACAATAATTATGTATTTATTAATAATAGGAGCAAATAAAAATAAAACAGATGTAGAAAGATTTTATGAAGATGAAGAACAAATAAAGTATTTAAAAAATTATAAGAACGGAGGTAAATCTAAAAATGAATAAATTACCTAGTACATTAACCAAAAATCAATCTATTGCCTTTGCAATAGTAGCTTTTAATAATTTTATAAATTCAGGAAATACAAGCTGTTTTGATATTTCCACAATAGAAACTTTTTATACTGGAGCAATGGAGGCTCATAATAAGAGTTCAGTTGTAGGATTTGCAAATGACTTGAAAGAAAATCATAAAGAAAAAATGAAAATAGATATTGAAAAAATTGATATGTAGAAATACATATCTTTTTTTGTAATGAATATTCTTTAACATGGAGGTATTACATGGAAGAATCAAATTTAGAAGAAAGACAAATTGTTGAAATAGACAATACAAAATATACGGTTATTTCAAGAAAAGCAAAAGAGGTATTTAGCAAAGATAAATTAGTAAAACTAATTGCTAAATATGCTTTAGCAGAACTTCAAAAAGATTATTAAAAAGGGCTGACTAATTCTACAATGATACGCTATAATATCATTGTAGTTATTTCTTGAATTATACAACTTACGAAGGGAGCGTAAGATTTTGAGAAATAATAAATTTAGAGTAGGAGGATATTTAAGATTATCGAGAGAAGATGGGGATAAAGAAGAAAGCGATAGTATTGGTAGCCAAAGAAGTATTATAGAAGAAAAAATAAAACAACTTGGAAACGATTTTGAATTATATGACTTTTATATTGATGACGGATATACAGGGTTAAATACAGATAGACCATCTTTTCAAAGACTATTGGAGGACATCGAAAGGAAAAAGATTAATTGCATTATTACAAAAGATTTATCAAGATTATCAAGAAATAATTTTGAAGCGAATTATTTATTAGAAATTTATTTTTTAGAGAAAAATATAAGATACATATCTATATTAGATAATGTAGATACATATAAAAAGAGTTCTAATAATGATATTATCCAATTCAAAACACTTATTAATGATTGGTATAGTAAAGATATATCAAGAAAAGTGAAAAGCGGTGTATGGGCAAGAAAAGAACAAGGATTATTTGTTGGAGCAAAAGCACCGTATGGATATATAAAGGATGAAAATAATAGAAATAAATTATTAGTAAATAAAGAAGAAGCGAGGATTGTAAAGAAAATTTTCCAAATGTATGATAATGGTTGGACCATGGGAGAAATTGCTAGAAAGTTAGCAGATGAAAAAGTATATTGTGCTAGTTATAATGGATTTGAAAAAAATAAAAATGGAATATATGGATGGAATTATTCAACCATATCAAAAATTCTAAAAAATGAATTTTATTTAGGACATACAGTTTATGGCAAAGTTATGAATTTAAGTTATAAATCAAAAAAAGTAAAATTTGTTCCTAGAGAAGAATGGAAAATTAGTTATAATACTCATAAAGCAATAATTTCAAAAGAACTTTTTGATAGTGTTCAAAATAAAATGAAATTAAATCAAAAAGCAAAAACACATAAACACACATGGATTTTAAATGGCATTATAAAATGTAAAGAATGTGGAGAGCCAATGCAATTAAAAGTTAAATATAGGAAAGATAAAAAAACGATTAGTTTTATGCGATTATATTGTTCAAGCAGTTTGCATAAAAAAGGATATTGTATAAGAAAGTACAGAGGAATAAATCTTCAATCAGTTACACAAATTGTGATAAGTGAATTAAACAAAAAAGTTAAAAATATTGTTAATTGTGAAGATGTTACAGAATTACTAGAGAGATATTATAAAAATAGAGATAATACGGAAGAAGAAAAAGAATTAAAAGAAACAATAAAACAATTAGAAAAAACAAATAAAATGATATCGTCTTTATATCTTGACTATAAAAATGGTGTTATCCAAGAGATTGATTTTAGAACAATGTATAATCAAGAAATAGCAAAAAGAGATAACCTAAATGAAAAAATTGACAAAATTAACAATATAATTAATAACAATATGAAAATATCAGATCTTCAATTAAAAAAAGTTGTAAAAAAGGTATCCAATGTGAAAAATTGGTCTAAAGAACAATTAGCTGATGTTATTGAAAGTGTTGAAATAGACAACGAAGATCATATTTATATAAATTACAAATATGATATATTGGTGATTGCTTAAAAATGAACAAAAATTACAAAGCTGGAATGTATTTGAGAATATCTAAAGAAGATAAAGAGGAACGAAACAGTATTTCGAGCCAGAAGGCAATAATAGAAAAATATGCTAAAGAACATAATTATAACATATTTGAAGAATATATAGATAATGGATATTCAGGTATATTAAGTTCGAGACCAGCATTAGATAAAATGATGTTAGACATTATAAGAAAAAAAATAAATATGGTTATAGTTAAAGACACAAGTAGATTGACTAGAGATAAAAACTTAACTTCATATTTTACAGACATATTTTTTCCTGAAAATGATATTCGTTTTATATCGGTTACTGAATATGTTGATACTGGAGAAAGATACGATATAGATGATATGATTGCACTTAAAGGTATTATTAATCAAAGTTATTTAGAAGATATTTCAAAAAAGATAAAATTAGTAAAAACTGAATTTAAAAAGCAAGGAAAATTTATTGAAAACTCTGTTCCTTATGGTTATAAAAAAGATGAAAACAATAAATACCAATTAATAATAGATTCAGAAGCAGCAAATGTTATTAAAGAAATATTTTCATTATATTTAAAAGGAATTAAACCTTTTGATATAGCAAATGAGCTTAATAATCGAAAAATAAAAACACCTTCGGCATATCAGAATCTAAATAAACAAGCTAAATATTGGACTAATAAGATTATTAATAGAATATTAGCAAATCCAGTTTATACAGGAAGATTACCTATAAATAAATATTGTAACGATTATAAAGCAAAGAAAACAAGAGTAACACCAAATGATAAGTTGAAATTTTGTGAAAATTCACATAAGGCAATTATTTCAATAGAAGATTTTGAAAAAGTAAAACAAAAAAGAGCTAGTCGTGTGAAAAATGAAAGAACAGAATATATATACTTATTAAAAGATTTGGTCTATTGTAAAAATTGTGGTTGCAAATTAACATATAAAAATAACAATCCGCTTAGACAAAATTCAAAAGGTGTTATATTAGGAAAGAAGAATGAAAGTGGTAGATTTGTATGCGAAGAACATAATAGAAATAAAAAATTGTGTAAATATAGCGATATTAAAATAAATGAAAAAGAACTAAATGAAATTGTATTAAAGCAAATATCCAAACGACTTAAAGAAATACAAATTGAAAAATATGGAGATCTTATAGAAAACGAAATTTCAAAATCTATTCCTTCAAAAGTTAATGAAAGAAAATTGAAAATGGAACTACAAAACCAAGAAAAATATTTTAAAATTTTATATACTAAAAAAGTTGAAGGAATTATAACAGAAGATGAATTTTTAGAAAAATATAATGTCTATCAAAATAAAATAAATAATTTAAAAGAAGAACTAAATAGGTTAGGGGAAAACAATAAGACTAAAAATCTCCCTAAAACAATAAATAAGCTAATTTTAGACTTTTCAGATACCAAAAAATTTAATAATGTAACGATAAAGAAATTTGTTGAAAAAATTGAAGTTAATAGAAATAATGAAGTTGATATTTTCTTGAAGGTGTAAATATTACACCTAAATTTTTGAAATGAAAAAGGTTGCACTATATTACCTTTTTGAGAACAAAAAGCAAGAGCAACATATGAAAAATTAATCGACCTTTGTCGTGATAATCCAGATGTATTAGATCCATTGAGATATTTAAGACAAAGAGAAGTTGTTCATTTCCAAAGATTTGGAGAAGCACTTCGAGGTGTTCAAGATAAGTTAGCAGAGAAAAAGTTTTATATGAATGATACAAATAATAATTGTGGTCGTAAGTAATGACAAATAGAGGATATGAAAAGTTATCCTCTATTTTTCTATAGCCATTTTTCTTCCTACTACAGCAAATCTTCCATCTTCTACATGATAGGAACATGTAGACAAAGTAATTAATTGATCTCCATATTTAGCTGTTGCATCAATATTGTATAATGATGCTTTTTTTGCATTTTCTACAAATTGATTATATTCTTCCTCTGTTTGGGCATTTACAAAATAATAATATCTAAAAACATTCTTTTCTGATTTATAATATACCCTTGATTTAAAAACAGAAATAATTTCATACTCAACATCTTCATCTGCAGTTGTAAAACGAATTGTTGAATGATCTTTATAAAATGTTTCATTTGAATATTTTAATAATTCTTGAAACATTGTTCCATTGTTTAAGTTATGTCCGTATATTAATAGATTGGTACTTGGTATTGTCCAATCATATTCTTTTGTTAAAAAAATAGATCCGTTTTTAGATTTTTCTTTCTTATAATTATGATTCATATAATATTCATTATCTGTGCCTTGTAGAACCGGATAATTTATACTGGTGTTTGGTATTTCTAGCCAGCCTATAATATCTGAGTTTTCTTCTTTCAGTTTCCTTACTTTAATCATTCTTTCGCTTTCTTGGTTTGCTGTTTGTTTTGTTTCCTCAGTAATTATTTGTTGATTTGGTTCTTCAGAAACTTCTTTTATGACCTCATTATCATAAATATTTAATAAATTACTTTCTTCTATAGCATCTTTTCTCAATGAAAAAAATTTTATAATATATACAACTGATAATATAATTAATAAAATCAAAATAAAATATATAAAAATGTATATTTTTCTCATTTTTACCCTAGTATTTTTTATATCCTTATCGTAAATATTATATAAGGATAGACTTTTAAGACTATCCTTTTATTTTTTCTTTTTCATAGAAATGATTACTGTTGTTGAAAATAATATTGTTAATACTGCAATTCCTAAATAGTTTTCTACACCAGTTTTTGGAGTTTCATCTTTTACATCAGTATTTGTTTCTGGTACAGTGGTTTCTATTTTAGAAATTTTTGCATAAACAGACGTATCTGCACTTATTGGAACATTGAAATCAAAAGCAGTAGCATAGTTGGCATCTGTATAGAAACCATCAATTACTTCATTTCCTTCTAATTTTATGTGTGATTTTAATAAATCAGCTGTAATTTTTTCATTTAAATTTACAGTTATTTTATTTGTTTGATTATTAGCAATTATTGTTACAATAACTTTTTGTAAATCAGCATTTGCTGTGGCTTTATCTGGTATGGCTGTTTCAGAAATAACATTATCAGATGAATCTGTTAAAACTACTTTGTTACCTGCTATCACTACTTTATTTGTTGTATTAGGTGTATTTGTTATAGTAAATTCTGTAAGATATCCATTTTCAGCAGGACGAACTACATTTATATTTGATTCGGATGTTAACACACCATTCATTACTAATGTTGGGTTATTCGTAGCCGATGCACCTTTATCAATTTCGATACCATTGTTTGCTCCGGTACCATTATAACCTAAATGTAAATTCCTGACCTCAACATTACCACCATTTGCAAGAACTCCTCCGTATTTGAAACCTGATATTGAAACATTATCTAAAATTACAGTTGCACCGTCATAAGATTGTACACCATATTTAGGTCCATTTTTTAAATTAATATTTTTTAGTGTAAGTTTAGCAGCAGAAAATTGTGCTGTAAACATGGTTTGATTTCCTGATGTTGATGTCCAAGCATTAGAACCGACTATATTATGACCATTACCATCAATTGTTAATTCTTTAGCAATTACAATAGGTTTTGTTACGGTTATATCATTTTGTAATGTAATTGTGGCACCTGAATCTGCACTTGATATGGCACTATTTAAAGATTCTTCATCATGAACTAATGTTGCTGCATTACTAAAGTTTGGTATTATTAAAGAAATAGTAGCGATTGCTATAAAAAGTAAAATTAATTTTACTATTTTATTCATTTTTTTCACCTCCATCAAACTTTATTTTTTCCTTTTTTCTTTTAATTATTTACAAAATCTCTTATAAATTTTTCCAATATATTTTGTTTTTTATTTTTACAAATATAAATTTTTTAAATTTTTACATCTGATGAAGTTTTATTGATAATAATTTGTTCGTAAATGTAACAAAAAATACAACTATGAATATAATGAAATAATATAAATTAAGGAGGATAAAAAACGATGGAAAATCTCATGAAAGCTTCGCTAGAGTTACATATATTCTTTGCTAGAATTATGAAGGAACATGCTTTATTTTTACAAGCTGGTTTTATGCCAATTAGCAATGATTATATTTATGAAGCACAATGGTACAAGGGAGAATTTGAAAAATTATTAGCAGATACGGTAAGATTAAGCAATTGTATGATTTCTTCAAATATCATAGACTCTGGAGAAATCGTAACTCCATACACCTTTGGAGTAGAAAAGAAAACATCAGAATTTACAGGAATTATTATCGATACAAATATAACGCTTGAGCAGTTAAGATTACAACCAGAGGGGCATTCTTATTTGAATTATAATTTGGCTAATTATGTTTGTTATTTAAATAATAGAGCTTTGCAATTATTGGATGGATTTATTAACTTAAAAGAAAGAATTCTACGAGATGTATTATCTTGTAAAATATTTACAGCTAATTATCCACTTTTGCTAGAACATATTATACGTGAAGCAAAGTTATACAGACAATATGTAGTAATGCTTTTAAATGGTCAGAATATTACTTCTGAGGATAGAAAACAAGTAGAATTATTCTGGAATCAAATTATGATGGAACATGCTTTATTTATACGAGGTTTATTAGATCCTTCAGAGGAAGATTTAATTACGACAGCAAATAATTTTGCAAAAGAATATAAAAAGTTATTGCAAGATGCTAAGAATATGACTAATGAAACGATAAAAACCGTTACCGATAAAACCATTACAGAAACAATAAAATATAGAGACTTTAAGAAAGCTGGAACAGAAGGTATTGCAAGCTGTAAAATAAAATCAATTATATTACCACTTTTGGCAGACCATGTATTAAGAGAGGCGAATCACTATTTAAGAATATTAGAAGAATAAGAATTTACAAGAAAGTTATTAAAAATATAGGAGATACCAAAAATTATCTCCTATATTTCAATATAATGATTATTACAAACATTTAGTAAACGATTCATAATGGCAATACCTAAATCTTCTTTTTTAATACCTTCCATTAGTATCATATCAGGGAAAAGGGAAGATGCTTTTCTTAAAGAGGAAAAGAGATTTTCAGAATAGGATTCTAAATCATATTTAGAGGCAATGGGAATAACATTTTTAATCGTATTTTCATGTAAATAAAATTCTGCGTTTTCTATGCAACAAAGAATAATAGGAGATTTGTAATCCTTACTTAAATGAATTATTGTATCTATCATTTTTTGATTATTTTCACTAAATACTAAAATAGATTTACTATTCAACTGATAATGCTTCAGATTTGAACTCGGTAAAATGTTATTGCTATTTTCTTCCAAAATTACGTTTCCTGCAATATTTTTTATTTGTTTTGGTGTGATATAGCCAGACCTTAAAATATGAGGAATATTGTCGATTACTCTTACAATTGTTGATTCCATTCCAATTTTACTTTTGCCACCTTCAATAGCAAAATCTAAATTGTCAGAAAATTCATCTATAACATCACTTAAGTTTGTACCACTAAGTTTACCAGAAATATTAGCACTAGGTGCAGCAATCGGAACGTCTGATAATTCAATTAGTTTTTTTGCTATTGTGTGATTTGGTATGCGTACGCCAACAAATTCTGAATTAGCTGTTACAATATTAGGAACAATTTTTTTTCTTTTTAAAATAATGGTAAAAGGACCTGGAAAAAAAGCTTCCATAAGTTTATATTCAAGAGGAGAAATATCTTGTGTTATTTCTTCAATCATTGCCATGCTACTTACCAACAAATTGATAGGATTCTTTTTATCTCTTTTTTTAACTTCATAAAGTTTTTGAACAGCTTTTTCATCTAAAGCATTCGTTCCAATTCCGTAAACAGTTTCAGTAGGAAATAAAGCGATTTTTCCATTCTTTATACCATAGGCTATTTCTTTTAATTTTTGTTCTTGTATTTGATTTTTTGCATCTAAATAAATCTCCATAGAAACCTCCATGTTTTAATGTTTTTATATTATACAATGATTTAGTATAGATTGCAAATTAAAATAAAATTTAACCATCTTCACCCAAATGGCTGGCATCACATGATGAAAAAAAACCGAAACTTAAAAAAATAAAACTAGATTTTCCAGTAAGATATGTTATAATAGAAAAGAAATTTTATAAAAAATGGAGTTGTTAAAATTGAAGCAAGAGATAAAAGAAAAATTATTTAAGCTAGCAGACCAAAAATATAAAGAATTTCATAGTAGATTATGTCCAAAAACAAGCAATATAATAGGAGTACGAGTACCAGCTTTAAGAAATTATGCAAAAGAGTTAGCAAAAGAATAT
This sequence comes from uncultured Clostridia bacterium, assembly GCA_944386725.1. GTDB lineage: Bacteria > Bacillota > Clostridia > TANB77 > CAG-508 > CAG-269. Next base: position 17,980 of record CALXCE010000016.1, on the reverse strand, counting down.
GAGATAAAAGAGTTATTAAAACAAATTGATAATCAATATTATGAAGAAATCATGTTGCAAGGAATGTTAATTGGACTAGCTAAGGAAGATTTTAAGACGATACAAAAACAAATAGAAGAATTTGTACCTAAAATTGATAATTGGGCAATTTGTGATGTTTTTTGTGCTGGCTTAAAAGTGACTAAAAAACATAAAAAGGAAATGTGGGATTTTATACAAACTTATCTAAAATCAGAGCAAGAATTTGAAATTAGATTTGGTGTTGTGATGATTTTAGATTATTATATAGAAGAAGATTATTTAGAAAAAGATTTTGAAATTTTTGATTCTATTACAAACCAAAAGTATTATGTGCAAATGGCAATTGCATGGGCAATATCTATATGTTTGATTAAATTTTATGACAAAACTATAAAATATCTTGAGACTGCTAATTTGGATAAATTTACTTATAATAAAGCAATACAAAAAGCGATTGAATCTTATCGAATCACAAAAGAACAAAAAGATGTACTGAAAACTATAAAAAAGAAATAATATTAAAATTTTCTAAAATCTGTTCCATAAAAATAGCTTTTATGTTATAGTATGAGTAGATTGAAATAAAATAAGGAGATAAAAAATGGAGCAAGGAAAAAGAATGGCTAAAAAAACACAAGAGCCAAAAAGAAAGATGAAAGAAATAGAAAAAAAGAAAAAAATAATCACAAGAACCTTTTTTGCAATAATAGCGGTAATTATATTAATATTTGTGGGGCTTATAGCAAATGACTATATTATATTAGACAACAATAAAAAAACGAACCTCGTTATTAATAATAAGAATGTTACTGCAAATTTAAAAAATGATATTTTAATAGAAGATAATGTTATTTATCTTTCAAAAGCGGATATTGCTAATTTCTTTGATAAATATATTTATGATGAAGAAGAAACAAATCAAATTATAACAACCTATGATAAAAAGATAGCAGCTATTGGGTTTGAGGATAATACCATTACGATAAACGGTTCCGAAAAAACCATTTACGCACATGCTATTACAAGAGATAACGTTGAATACTTACCAATTTCAGAGATGAAAGATGTTTATGATATAGAGATTCAAAATATCGAAGATACGAAGGTTGTTACGATGGACTCTTTAGATAAAGAACAAAAAAGAGCGATTGTTTCATCAGATTTACCCGTCAAATCTTCTACCAATTTAATTGCAAAGACAGTAGATAGAATAAAAAAAGGAGATAGTGTTATTGTCATATCTTCTGATAATGGATATACAAGAATCCGAACAGCAAATGGAAAGTTAGGTTATGTGAAATCCAACAAATTAGAAAATGAATATACCGTTAGGGAAGAAATGACAGAAGAAAAACAAATAGATGGAAAAATTAATTTAACTTGGGATTATTATTCTATTTATAGTTCTGCACCAGTGCGAGATGGGACAACCATTGATGGTATTAATGTAGTATCACCTTCCTTTTTCTATTTAGATGAGGATGGTAATCTAAAAGAAAATATAGGTAGTAACGGAGAGGCATATATTCAATGGGCTCATGCAAATGGATACAAAGTTTGGCCTATGGTTTCTAACAGTGAAGCAGCAAGTGAAAGTTTATCTATTACATCAGATATAATGAATAGCTATGAAAAAAGACAAAAGCTAATAGAAGGTATCGTAGATGCTTGTGTTGAATACAAATTAGATGGTATTAATATAGATTTCGAGAATATGAAACAGGAAGATAAAGATATGTATTCTAGATTTATCATAGAACTAACTCCTAGACTAAAAGAAATAGGTTTAGTTACATCTGTTGATGTAACAGCACCAGACGGAGGAGAAACTTGGTCTATGTGTTTTGACAGACATGTAATAGGAGATGTAGCAGATTATATTGTATTTATGGCATATGATGAATACGGAGTATCTAGTACAAAAGCAGGAACAACAGCAGGATATGATTGGGTTAAATTAAGCTTAAACAAATTTTTACAAACAGAAGAAATTGAACCTGATAAAATTATTTTAGCTGTTCCATTTTATACAAGGGTTTGGACAACCGATGGTGAAGGAAATGTAACAAGTAACACGGTTAACATGAAGAATATTGACAATGTAATACCAGATGGAGTGGAAAAACAATGGGATGATGATTTGAAACAAAATTATGTTGAGTACACAGACAATGGAAACAAAAAACAAATATGGATAGAAGATATTGAGTCTCTAAAAGCTAAAATTTCTTTGATTACAGAAAATAATTTAGCGGGAGTTGCTTCTTGGCAAAAAGGAATGGAAACAGATGATGTTTGGAAAATGATTAAAGAAGAACTAAATTAAAAATAAAGATTTGGGGATTTGCCTAAATCTTTTTATTTTTTAGAAAAACGATAAAAACCCCTTGACATTGCAGATTTTGATATATATAATACTAAAAAAAGCACATTTGGAGGTATTCAAAACATATATGCAAAATGAAAATGTATTTTATACAACGAATCAATATGATAATTTAACAGACGAACAAATAGTATCTCTAATTAAGCAAGGAGACGAAAAAGCCTTATCTTATTTATTAGAAAAATATAAAAATCTAGTGAATATAAAAGTAGGAAGATATTTCATCATAGGAGCGGAAAAAGAAGATATTATGCAAGAAGGCATGATAGGTCTATTTAAAGCGATAAAAAATTTTAATGAAACAAAACAAAACACCTTCAAATCATTTGCTAATATTTGTATTGAAAGACAATTAATAACAGCCATAAAAAGTTCTAATAGACAAAAACATATGCCACTAAATTCCTATTTATCTTTAAATACAGCTGCTTATGACAATAACGAAGAAGACAGTGTAGAATTAATCGATACCTTTAATAGTAAAACCATAGAAGATCCATTAGAAACTGTTATGAAAAAAGAATATTATGAACAAGTTGAAAACGCAGTAAATAAATCATTAAGTAAGTTTGAAAAACAAGTACTAGATAGATTTGTCAAAGGAGAAAGTTATCTAACCATTGCACAGAAATTAGATTCTCCAGTTAAATCAGTAGATAATGCAATACAAAGAATCCGCAAAAAAGCAATCAAAAACATGTTTAACGAAAAAGATTAAATAAAAAACCTAACTTATGAATAAAAAGCATAAATTAGGTTTTTTATTTAATCAATTTATGGGGCTTCCAACGGGAATTGAACCCGTGACCTCAGCCTTACCAAGGCTGCACTCTACCAACTGAGCTATGGAAGCATGGGTGAAATGGGGACGTTTCTTTTTGCACCTTTTTGTGCACTTAGGGACACATCTTTAAAACACTTTAATATTATACAACAAGAAATAAAAAAAGTAAATAAATTCTATTGACTTTTTTTAAAAAACGTATTAAAATTATATTCATAAGTAAAAAGCGAGTAAGAGAAAAAGTAAGATAAAGGTTACTAAAAGAGAAAATTAGCCATAGGCTGAAAGCTGATTTAAGAAAACGTATCTGAAAAACTAACTCTTCCAAGTTTCTAGTGAATAAGCTAGACGGTAAAGAACCGTTATCTTCTTAAAATTAAGTAAAAAATAGGATGGAACCGTGTGATTATGCACTCCTATGGATAAGAATATATTTTATCCATTGGAGTGTTTTTAGGTGTTTTTGGGGACGGGGGCAAAAAACACCATAAAAAACAGAAAAATCTATGTGGATAATTAAAAAGTAAAAATGGTGTTTTTTGCCCCCGTCCCCAAAAACACCTAAAGGAGGAATTTTTATGATTAAAGTTTCATTAAAAGATGGCTCACTGTTAGAAGTACAAGAAGGAAGCTCTATCTTAGAAGTTGCTAGAAAAATTAGTGAAGGATTAGCAAGGAATGCAACTTGTGGAGAAGTAAATGGCGAAGTAAAAGACCTAAGATATGAATTAAAAGAGGATTGTCATTTAGTTATTCATACTTTTGTGAATGATGATTTAAATGGAAAAAAAGCATATTGGCATACTACTTCTCATATTATGGCACAAGCTGTAAAAAGACTATTTCCAGAGGCAAAAATTGCAATAGGACCTGCTATTGACGAAGGTTTTTATTATGATTTTGATGTGGAAAAACCTTTTACAGATGAAGATAAGGCTAATATAGAAGAAGAAATGAGAAAAATTATAAAAGAAGACATAAAAATTGAAAGATTTTCTTTGCCCAAAAAAGAAGCAATTGAATTAATGAAAGATGAACCTTATAAAATAGAATTAATTGAAGACTTACCAGAAGGGGAAGAAATTAGTTTTTATAAACAAGGTGATTTTACAGATTTATGTGCAGGACCTCATTTACAAAGTACAGGAAAGATAAAAAGTATAAAAATATTATCTTCGTCAGGAGCTTATTGGAGAGGTAGCGAAAAAAATAAAATGTTACAAAGAATTTATGCTATTTCTTTTCCAAAAGCAAGTATGTTGCAGGAATATTTAGAATTTTTAGAAGAAGCAAAACAAAGAGACCATAGAAAAATAGGTAAAGATTTAGAAATATTTATGACGCATCCATTAGTTGGTTCAGGACTTCCAATGTATTTACCAAATGGTGCAACTATTCGAAGAATTTTAGAAAGGTACATTGCAGACAAGGAAATTGCTTTAGGTTATCAACATGTTTATACGCCATCTCTTGCTAATGTTGAACTGTATAAAACAAGTGGACACTGGGATCACTATAAAGAAGATATGTTTCCAGTTATGAAAATGGAAAATGAAGAAATGGTTTTAAGACCAATGAACTGTCCACATCACATGCTTATTTATAAAAGCAAAATGCATTCTTATCGTGATTTACCAATCAAAATTGGAGAACTTGCACATGACTTTAGATATGAAGCAAGTGGTAGTGTTTGTGGTTTAGAAAGAGTCCGTCAAATGTGTCAAAATGATGCCCATTTATTTGTAAGACCAGACCAAATAAAAGAAGAAGTTGGAAAGGTTCTAAAATTAATTGTTGAAGTCTACCAAAAAGACTTTGCGTTTCCAGCATCTGCTTTTCAATATCGATTATCATTAAGAGATAAAAACAATAAAGAAAAATATATTGACAATGACGAAATGTGGGAAACTGCCGAAAGTCAATTAAGAGAAATATTAACGCAATTAAAAATTCCGTTTTATGAAGCAGAAGGAGAAGCAGCGTTTTATGGACCCAAAATTGACATTCAAATAAAAACAGCATTAAATCATGATATAACAATTCCAACTTGTCAATTAGACTTTGCTTTACCAGAAAGATTTGAACTTGAATATATAGGAGAGGACGGAGATAAACATAGACCAGTAGTAATACACAGAGCAATTTTAGGAAGTTCTGACAGATTTATAGCATTCTTATTAGAAGAAACAAAAGGTATGCTTCCAACATGGCTTGCACCAACACAAGTTAAAATCTTACCAATTACAGACAATCAACATGAATATGCAAACCAAATAAAAGATGAATTTATAAAAAAAGGCATACGTGTAGTAACTGATGATAGAAATGAAAAAATAGGATATAAAATTAGAGAGGCTCAACTTGAAAAAGTTCCATACATGTTAGTAGTTGGTCAAAAAGAGGTGGAAGAAAATACTGTTGCTGTACGTTCAAGGAAAGACGGAGACATCGGAACAATGTTAGTAAAAGATTTTGAACAAAAACTATTAGAAGAAATAGAGACTAAAAAGAAATAAGCAGACTTGTCTACAAAGTATCCGTAAATGGTTACTTTGTACCTGTCCCAAAACACTAACTAAAAGGAGAATGAAGAGTATGAAAATAGGAATTGTAGGATTACCAAATGTAGGAAAAAGTACAATGTTTAATAGCATTACTAAAGCAGGAGCTGAGTGTGCCAATTATCCATTTTGCACCATAGAACCAAATGTTGGGGTGGTTGGTGTACCAGATGAAAGATTAGATGAATTAACTAAAATGTACCTTCCACAAAAAACCACTCATGCGGTAATTGAATTTGTTGACATAGCAGGTCTTGTAAAAGGAGCAAGCAAAGGAGAAGGATTAGGAAATAAATTTCTATCTCACATACGTGAAACAGATAGTATTTGTGAAGTAGTAAGATGTTTCGAAGATTCTAATGTAGTACATGTAGATGGTAGAATTGACCCAATCAGAGATATTGAAACCATTAATTTGGAATTGATTTTTGCTGATATTGAAACTGTTAATAAAAGATTAGATAAAGCGAAAAAAAATCTAAAAGCAGATAAAAAATATCAACAAGAAATCGACTTGTTAGAAAAAATAAAAGAAAATTTAGAAAATGGAATATCAGCAAGAGCCATTGAGTTTAATGAAGAAGAACAAGAATTGGTCAAAGAAATGTTTCTATTAACCACGAAACCTATTTTATATATAGCCAATATTTCAGAAGAACAATTGGAAAATGCTGAAAATGATGAGATGGTTAAAAAGGTAAAAGAATATGCCGATAAAGAAAAAGCAGAAGTAATACCATTATGTGTAAAAATAGAAGAAGAACTATCTGGTTTAGAAGATGAAGATAAAAAGGAGATGTTAGAAGCACTTGGTTTGGAAGAATCAGGATTAGATAAAGTAATCAAAAAAAGTTATGATTTATTAGGATTAATGTCGTTTTTAACAGCAGGTAAGCCAGAAGTAAGAGCTTGGACAATTAAGAAGGGAACAAAAGCGCCACAAGCTGCTGGAAAAATTCATTCTGATATTGAAAGAGGATTTATAAAAGCAGAAGTAGTTTCTTATTCTGATTTAATCAACTCAGGTTCTATGGCAAATGCAAGAGAAAAGGGATTAGTTCGTTCTGAAGGAAAAGAATACATCATGCAAGATGGAGATATTGTTTTATTCAAATTTAATGTGTAAAAATAACTAAAAGAAAATGTAATGAACTTGTAACATAAATGTAAATTAAAAATATAAAAAAAGTATTGACATATCTTTTTTAAAAGTATACAATTAAAACTGTAAACGAAAGAAATTTAGTATTTATGTATTTTTTGTAAAAATTACTTGAATTATACATAAAATAGTGGTATAATTAATAGTGATTGTATGAATACTAATAAAAAAAGTAAGGAGAATTAATATGAAGAAATCAAATTTAATCAAATTATTTTCAATTCTATTGATTAGTGTAATGGTAATTATGTTTAATACCAACGTATTCGCAGAAGATAATAATACAAATGGATTTAATGATTTGACACCAACAATTAGCAATTCAAATACTGATAATTCTAATACAAACACTAATAATACAAATACCAACAACACTAATACTAATAATACTAATAGGACAAACAATACTAATAATTCAAGTGTATACAATAATACAAATTTACCTTCAACCGGTATAGAAGATTCTATTCCAGTAGCTATGTTAGTAGTAATATTTGGAATATCAGCTGTATATGCCTATAAAAAAATTAAAGAATATAGAAATATATAAATATATAAAACAAAAAAGCTTTTACTGCAAAAGCTTTTTTTGTTTTGCTTTTACAATAATACGATTAGCATTAAAATTATTACAAGTAACAAGAGTTAAGGTTTTTTCATTTTCTTCATAATCAAAAATAGGAGAAAGATCAGACTCTAGAACTTCGTATATATCATAGACCAAATAAATATATTGGTTACCGTTATTATCATAAATGAAAATCTCATCATTTTCGGATAAGGAAGATAACTTACTAAAAAATAAAACATTATCATAATTGTGACCGGCAATACATATATTGCCATTAACATCTGGAGAATCTCCATAAAATTTACAAGGAGAAATTCTTAATAAGTCTTCTGTCAAATAAGAAAACACAGGATAATATAGATTAATTTTCGGTATTTCAATCATTCCGAAACAACCCATTAGAATTTTTTTGACTCGTTTCTTTTTCTGGTGAACTATATAACCTATAAATATTATAACTATCAATTAAATGATTAGAAGAATTTTCTTCTTTTTTCAAATGGTAGAAATAAAAAAGTCCACAAGAAATTGATATTATCATAATAAAAAGGGAAAAGATAAATTGAAACTGAAACCAATTTTTCTTTTCAGAATTTATTTTATTTTTTTCTAGTTTTGTGCTTAAAATCTGATTCATAACAAATTTATTGTGTACGAAAAAACAAGAAAAAATACCTTAAAAATCAAAAGGTATCTTTTTTTGTTTTCTATTTTTATCAAATTGTGGCACTACTTCAAATTTTATTTCAAAACAAGAAAAATCATACAACTCATTTTCTTCTAAGCAATCTAAGTAAATATCTAATTCATCTAAACTTCTACAAGCAGCTATCACAATAGGATTTAAACTGTAGTTAAACATTAATTCTAATCCTAAATCTAAAGCTTTTGTGATAGAACCTTTTTCTTTATTTCGAATCAAATGAAAACTTTCTCTAAATCTGGCAATGGCAGAATTTTTAAATTTACTTAGAGAGACTACATATAAATCATCAACAACATCTTGTAAGGTTTGATATTGATTATTAGAATTCTGGAAAATATTTTTTACTTCAGAATAGAAGAAGGGTAAATAAGCTTTTTGTTCTTTTTCAGAAATGATTAAAACATTGTTATCATGTGGTTCAAGTTCAATATCTACTTTTGTTTTTTTCTTTAAGGTAGAATCCTTTAGGGAAATGTTTTGTTTTTTTCGTTTTTTATTGGAAATTTTCAAAGATAATTCAATGGCGGAATTTAAAACTGCTGTATCGGCATTTTCGAAGTCAAAGATTTTATTCGATAATTCATCTCGCCTTTTATTGTATTCTACTAAGTTTGCCTTAATTTCATCCTTGTTATTCTCAAGATTTTTGTCATATAAAGAAATGGTTTCGTTTAAGTCTTCTTCTAACTTAGAAGCTAATGTTTGAATACCATTTATGTTTTCAAATGACTCTTTCAATAAAGAAACGGTTTGATAGAAACTATCTAATTTGTTTTTATCCATCGAATCTGTTATTTCTATCATGTTTGTAGTAATTGCTAAAAGATTCGATTTTTTATTTTCATATAAATTTATGATTTGTTTGATATTTTCTTTTTCTGTTTTTAAATTGCCTATTAAATTATTTTCTATAAAATGATTTAGCATATCAAAATGGTAAAAAAGCATTTTATCCTCCAAAATCTTTTGTATCGTTATTTATTCTTTTTTATTATAACAAAAAAAAGAAGCAAAAAATATTACATTTTCATTACAGAAAGAAGTTATATTTTATAAAAACGCGGATATAATGTTTAAGAATGGAGGAGATTAGTTATGTTAAAAATGATTGAATTACCATATCCAATAAATGCATTAGAACCTTATTATTCAGCAGAAACTTTAGATTTGCATTATCATATTTTATATAAAGGATATGTAGATAATACCAATAAAACACAAGAAAAACTAGAACAAGCAAGAAAAAACAACGATTTTTCTAATATTAAATGTTTAGAAAAAGACTTAAGTTTTTTCGGTTCAGGTGCTATTTTGCATGAAATGTTTTTTCAAAATATGGGGCCAGCTGTTCCAACAGAGCCAAGTATGGAATTAATGGAAAATATCATAAAAGATTTTGGGAGTTATGATAATTTTAAAAATCAATTTAACAGTGCAAGTGCAGCAGTAGAGGCATCTGGTTGGTGTTTACTAGTTTGGGTTTCCAAATGGAATAAATTAGAAATATTGCAATGTGAAAAACATCAAAACTTAACTTTATGGGGATGTAAACCGCTTCTGGTTTTAGATATGTGGGAGCATTCTTATTATTTGCAATATAAAACGAAAAGACCAGATTACATTAATGCTTTTTGGAATATTGTGAATTGGAATGAGGTTAATAAAAGATATGCTAATATATTAAAATAAAGATGCATAATTGCATCTTTTATTTAAGTCAAAAATATTTATAATAACCTAATAAATGTTGCAACTATATTACAACTGTATTACATTTATATTATTTTTTTGGTATAAATTAAAAAATAATATAAATTAATGTTATAATTTGGTTGTAATAGTAATATTATTGGGGTTATTTTCCTTAACTAGATTTATAATCCTTAAGACTATCTAGGAGGTTTATATGTCAGAAGAAAAACAAGAAGTAAAAGATTTTGAAAAAGAATACAAAGAACAACTTTTTAAAAAATTAAATGAGGTTTATTCTAAACAATTTGAAGCTATAGACAAAATAGCAAAAAATGCCAATGATTTAGGACAAGCAAATGTTGACATACCTAATACAGGTATTTTAGTGAATAATAAAATTATAGAATTGTTCCATATATTTGAAGAGCATGGAATATCAATATTTTCATCTAAATCTAAAGATTATGATTTTGTTACTTCATCTTTTTTAGGAGATGCAATAATGCAAGATTTAACAGATAAAATTAATCAATCTGTTGAAAAAATGAATGAATATGGTAAAAAAATAGAAGAAGTTGCTATACAAAGAAATGAAAGAATACAATCCTTACAAAACATTAGTCCAATGAGAAAATTTTTTTCGAAAATAAGGTCATTATTTGTTCCATCTAAACCAATAGATTTATCATTAACAGATGAAGAGCAAAGTATACTTGATAATTCTTTACAAGAATATAAAGATATAGGAGATGAAATATGGAATTACAATTTGGACAATAACTTAGTTCCAGCTTTAGTAAAAGCAATTGCAGATCCTATAGAATTTGAAGGTTTTAATATTTCTTCACATAAATATATAGCACAAGCAGTTCCTGGTTTAATAGAGAAAGATGTTGAGCCAGATTTAAAAAAATTAGGTTTAGAAGGATTATTGCCTAAACTACAAGAAGAATTAACCAAAGAATATAAAAAAGATTTACCTGACCCTGAAATTCATAAAATCGCAGATGAAGATATGTTTTTATATGTCCCTGATTTTTCTAACAAAATAGATGAAAAACGTAGTATTACAAAAAGAGGATTAAGCCAAGAAAAGCACGTACTAGATAGTGCAATAGAAGCTACAAAAGATATTAGAACAGGAAAAATAAATGAACAAGTAGAAAATATAAAAAGCAAACAGAAAGAAAAATCGCTAGAACAGAATATAAAAGAAAAGTCCGCAAGTCAAGATAAATAAAAGTCGAGAAGGAGAAAAAATAAATGGAATTGTCAATAAATACAAGACAAGCATATTCTGAAATAGATGAGTTTTTAGGACTAATAACAGAAGAAAAAAGAAATGAGATACCTAAAAAATTAAGAGATTTCTTTAGAGAAGAAAAGGATACAAGTTATCATAAAAATATTAATTCTAATATACCAATTAAAGAACAAAACCTAAAGGAAGAAACACTCGCAATTATTGCGTTATTAAATTTGCAATATTGGTGCAAGGATGAAAGGGAAAAAGAAAGATTGCAACAGATATATGCAAACAATGAAAATAAATACCAAGCAAAGCTAAGAGAAAAATATAATCCAGATAATATATTTAAGAAATATTATAAATAAAATCTTTAGTTTACTACATTTAAGATAGAATTAAAAAATAGAGAGGATGAAATCATTGTACAGGCTAATCAAACCAAAAGAATTAGCAGAAATAGAAAACAAAGAAAAAATTGGATTTGGAAAATGTGCTAATCTTTATAAAAAAAATAATGAAGTATATAAAATAATTAAACAAGATGCCGATGCTAAAAATATGTATGGAAAAGGTATAGAGGCATTAGTAGGATTAAAAAGTGAAATTTGTATATTCCCTAAAGAATTATTAACAGATAATGAAAATGGTTTTATTGGATATGTTATGGATTATGTTCCAGGAACAAAACTAAAAAATATATTTTCAAAAATTTCATTTAACCAAATACAACAGATTATAGGTAAGGCAGAAACAGGAATAGATAGTTTGTCAGAACAAAAAATAGTATTTGAAGATATGCACTATGATAATATGATGTGGGATGATGAAGATAACTCTATTAAAATAATAGATACAGATTTTTTTAGATTAGCAGATGATATGTCAATAGAAGAAATAAAAGAATCCAACTTATCAAAATTTAATGGAGCAATGGAAACTATTATTGGATTAAAAGATTATACATTAGAAAAATATTTAAGTAGAAATAAAGAATACAAAGAGTTTTATAAAGAATGGCATAATAGAGATGTAAAAGGACAAAAATTAAAACTCTGTGAGTTAATTGAAACAATTAAAAAGATTGCTGAAAAGGATTTTGGAACGGAGTTTAACTCAATATCCGAAATTGTTGAAAGAGCAAAAAGCAAAGTTAAAGAATATGAAGATGAAGATCTAGATATAGAAAATTGGTCAGAAGGAAACGAACATTTAAAAAATCTATTAACTAGCTGTAGAGATAATGAAGTTTCATCTATATACAGTTGTGCAGATCATGGAAAAGGAAAACCTGCCTATATAACTGTAGAAATGAATGAACAAACAATAGAAAAAATATATAATATTATTAGTCAAATATCAGATATAAAAGATATTGGTTTTAGATTTGCACAAAAAGAGTTTGGAAAAGATCCGAATTTTACAATATACATGAATAAAGAAAAAAATAAAGATGAAATTATGGATATAATATCTCAAGCAATGACACAAGAAAAATCCAAAAGTGAGTTGCCGGAAAATTTACAAATGATAACGCAAATAGTAGATATTTTTCAAAATGAAGATATAGGATTTGATTTTGTCTATAGTATTGAAAAAAATAGTAATCGTTTATTGTTAGAAAATTTAAAATTTGCTAATAGTAAATATATGGATGATTCAGACTTTAAGAAAATGGGATTAAAGTTAAGAAAAGATATGTTTGGAAACAAACAATATATAAAAAAAGGAATAAAAGATGGATCAAAAGAGCAACAGATATTGGGAAATATGCTAAGATATTTAAATAAAACATATGACATAGAGCAGGAAAATCCAAGTAATAATACTTTTAAACAAAGAGCTGAAGAGAAAAAAGTTTTTAATAATATATTAAGTAGATTACCATTTGTAAATAGATTTATAAATAGTAAATCTAAAATGCTACCTGAAGCAGTTAACGAACATAGTCATTCTTTTGAAAAACAAAAAGATGAATTTTCAAGAAGATTATCTAATAATGGAGAATATAGAAAATTATCTAATAAAGGAATAAATATGCAAAAACAAATGATAAATAAAACAGAAAAGACTAATAATACTGGAATAGAGAAAGATGATAACTAACAAATATTATATAAAATATAGGAAAATAAAGTAATGAGGGGTAAAATATGAATAATCCTTTAAAAACAAGTGTTATAAATAGAACAGATACTGAAGATTTTGAACAGTTGTGTATGTTATTAAAAAGATTTACGATTGACACTTTTATTAGAAATAAACCAGAGTATTCACAACTGAGAGGTAAAAACAATAATGATTTAGTAAATAAGGCTATAAATGAATTTGAAGGACATGAAGATTTGTCAATCTTATCAAGTCGAGATATTGAAGAATTGAAGATATCTATTCAAGAACAAATTAATATAGCAAAAAGCTTAATAGAAAATGGTACAAAAGGTAGTGCTGAGACAAGATATTACATTTTAAAAGATGGAATCAATGCAGTTGCTTTTATGCAAGCTCAGATTTCAAAAAATAAAGATAAAAACAGAATAGAAGGATGGAGAAATTTAGCTTTTGTTGAACCAGAATATTCTGGCAAGGATGGAGAAATTATTGATACATATGGGAATATTCATAAAAGCATGTATGCCAAAGTTATGTATGATGATATCAGTCAATGGTTTGAAGAAAATAATGTAAGTTATGAGAGAACTTGTACAGGTGTAAATATGCTTCACAACATACAAACTTATGTATGGTATAATGGCTTTTTACCATATGATAAAAATGGAAGAAATATATTTTTGGCGAAAGACCTTAATAAAAAAATAGATAAAAAAACTTTAGCTAAGGTTTATAATCTGTATTGCAAAAATAGAGATAGAGACAAAACTAAAAATAAGAAAAGTATCACCGAAGAAGTAGAATCTACAACTGAATTTAGAAATTTAAGTGAAGAACAAAAGAGAGGATTAGTAGATTGCTTTTTAAAAGAAGAAGAAAAAGAGATAACACTTCCTAACGGAGAACAGATATCAGTAGATGATTATTTTGATACAATAATAGATGAAAATTTTGTATTTGGTATGTATAAATTAAAAACAGAAGAAGGAAAAACAGAATCAATTTCCTCAAAAGAATTCATAGAAAGATTTATTGGTACTAAAGAAGATATAAAATTTATAGGTGATGTTAGTGATATTAAAAATTTAATAAATGAGAAAGTTGAGAAAATATACTTAGATGATAATTATATAGAATCACAGTTTGAATTTGTTGCAGAAGAAATTGTTCAAATGAAAAAAAGGCCGGAGGTATCTTTTGTAACTGAAGGCTTTTGTGGAAAAGATATGAGTAATATTGATATGAGTGGTCTATCTCAAGAATATTTTAATAGATTAACATTTGATGGTAATACTCAGTTTCCAGAGGATCCAGATTTAATGCCAAAATTTATAAGAGAACAAAATGAATTTGAAAATCTTTCAGAATATGCAAATAATCTTATGGAACAAGGAAAAAGTTTTGTAAATATTGAACAACTTCATACAGAAGGAATTAATGGTGAAGGAACTACCATCGCTTTGATAGATAGTTGTTTTGATAGTTCTGCAAAAGAATTTGAAGGTAGAGTTGTTAAACATATTATTTTTAAAGAAAATAAATATACAGGTGAAATTGAACCTGTTATTGCACATGATAAAGATAATCCTGACATTAAATACTCTCGCGAAGACTATGGTGATGATTTTCATGGTAAAACAACAGCAAGCTTAGCAACTGGAAAAGAATGTGGAGTAGCACCAAATGCAAATTTGTATTTATTTGGTATTGCTGAAAATACAGATTGGGGAAAAGCCAAAGAAGCTATACTTAAATATATGAAAAACGAAATCCAAAATAAAAGAATGAATTTACCTGATATAATTTCTATGTCAGCAGATACTAAAAATACAGAAGAAGTTATTGATATAATAGGTGAATTTGAAAAAAAAGGATGTACATTACTTGATTCTTCTGAATTTTGGAAAAACTTCTTATGGGGAAGAATTGATAGCGATGGAAATGTAAAATTAGATCAATTAATGGAAACAATAGCAAAAATGCCCTATGATAAAGAATCTAAAGCAGGGTCAGTAATAGAAAAGATAAAAAATGCTACCTCTACTTTATTACCATGTACTCAAAGAACAAGTTATAGTGAAGATCGGTGTATACAAATATAATGGTAGTGTATGTGGTGCAAGTTTTGCGATTCCTCAAATAGCAGGTTTATTTTTATTATCAAGACAAATAGACAAAGAAATAAGCTTTGATAAATTTATTGAGATTGTAAGAGATCCGAAAATAATAAATAAAGATGGAATGAAGTACATAAATGCAAAAGAAATTATTAATAAAGTCAAAGAGAATAAAAAAATGAGAAGAGAAAGTAAGTTAATCTCGTATTTCCATGACCAAAAATCAGATCAATATTTTGAAGATATGAAAATAGTAAAGTATACTATTCCTGCATCAAAAATAGGAAAAGTCACAATAAATGCACCAACACAAGCAAAAAAACAAGCAGAGCACGAAGAGACAGAAAATATGATAACAGAAGATAAAATAATGTAAGAGATTATATATGAAAACAAATAAATGGAAAACATTTAAAATAATAAAGGAGTTAGAATAATGGAGAATTTAAAGAAAATATTAAAGCGATTGCAAAATGGTATAAACATAGAAGAGTTAGTAATTCAAAGAAAAAAAGAATGTATAGAAGAAAACAAAAGAATATCAAAACAAAGTCCACAGCAATTTAACAAAGAAGGAGAGAAGAGACCTATAGGTACAAATAGAATGACAGGAATAAAATATGGAAATAGAATTTCAGCTTCAAGTGATTTTATTGAAGAAGATAGAGAAGTGGTAATACAACAAGGAATGGGTGATAATTGCAGTATAATTACGGGAAATTTAGATGAGACATATTATAAATTGTTTGAGAAATTGAAAAGTGAAGAATCAATAGACATAAATAAAATTGTCCAAATTGTATATGATACAGTTAATGAATATTTTGGAACGAAAGGTGATGTTAATAGGGTAAGTTTTTTAAGGAAAATAGACGAAGGGATTGATACACTTAGTGTACTAAAGGGTAGAAATTTAGCAGCATGTGTTGAAAGAGCTTTATTATCTCAAAACTTATTTAAAATATTAGGAATAGATTCAACGATGAAGTCATCTTCAATCATAAACAAAGGAAAAGAAGAAAATCATTCTTATAATATAATTAGAGTTAATAGAAAAAATTATATATATGATTCTGCATTATCAAAAAAGGTTGAAAATGAAAAGAAAGAGCCAATCGTTGGACAAATATCAGATGAAGAATATATGTTAATGCTTGATGGAAGACAAAGATATGGATGTAAAACTCAACAGATGGATAATGAAATAGTTTATGATTCTTCATTTGGATTACTAGAAGAAGAATTAAGTAAATTATCTCAGGATGAAATAGATAATTTTAGAAAACAAGCGAAATTAGAAAACATAAAAAATAATATAGAAGAAGCTACAATAAATGAATGTGGAAAAATTATTAGACCTAATAATACAGAAAACTTTACTTCAAGTGAAATAGGTAAAGCTACAATAAATACACCAATACAAGCAAAGAAAGAAGCGGGCAGAGTTGAAGAAGAGAATACAAAAGATAAAAATAAAGAGGAAGTGAGTTTTGATGATAACTAAAGAATATGCTATGGCATACAAAGAAGTAGTAGAAATTTTAAAATATGTTCCTGAAGAGGATGTTGCTAAAATTTCAAAAGAAAAATTAGATTTTTATAGAGAGAATATGGACAAAGAATATGATTACAAAATTGATGAAACAAAAGAGTTTGAAGAACAAGAAATGCTTGATATAACAAAAGCAATTTTAGCAAATATTTTTAGAGATTACTGGGCAACACCATATCAAAGAGAAAGAATTTTAGCAAAAGAAAAATATGATTTAGAAAAATTAGAAGAAGAAAAACGAGAAAAATATAATCCAGATAATATATTTAAAAAGAAAGATGCTAATAATAGTATTCCTTCAAATAATGAACCACATGAAAATACTACTTTACCTATACAGGTAAAAAAAGAAAAATTTTATGAAAAAATAATAAACTTTTTTAAAAACTTATTTCATATAAGCTAAGTAGTTAGTATGTTATAATAATAGTATAAAAAATTAAAGCGGAGAAAATAGAATTGGAAAAAGAATTGGAATCTAAAACATTCATATTAGAAGAATACAATAGTAAAGAAAATATGGAAGAACATATAAAAGAATATATTTATATGTTAAAAAATAAATTTCCTGAAGCTATCATAACTAAAGAATTTTATAAAGGAAATAATATTTTAGTAAGAGCAACAGAAATAAATTCTAATGTAAAAAATAATGACGAAGACGAATTAGAAAGAGAAGAAGTTAAAATTAAAGAAAAAGGAATAAATGGTTTAGGTGAAAATGTATATAGAGAAAAAAGTAATGGCAGATCACGAGGTTTTGGGCATAATGGAGGAAATGAGAGACAAAGAGGTGGTCGCTAATGAAAGAATTAATAAAAGTTGTTGCTAAAAAACTTTTTATACTATCTATAATTGTTAATACAGTATATTCATTGGCTGATTATGGAGAGGCATTTGCGTTATCACATTTTGGGACAAGTCCTTTAACATTAGATAAAATTATAAGTTTAACAATATCAATTTTTGTTCTAGATATTATTATGCTTATAGCAGGTAAAGTGGCATCTTACATTGATAATGTAAATAATATGAAAGTACAAACAGCAATACAAAAATATTATTTTAAC
>CALXCE010000015.1 GCA_944386725.1 uncultured Clostridia bacterium | reverse complement strand
CATATAGAAGTTTAGAAGAAGAAAAGTATAAAGAAATAGAAAAGACAAAAAAGAAATTACAAGAGTTGCAAAATGAAGATTTAGAAATAAAGCAAGAAAAAATGAAACAAACAATAGACTATTTTAATCAAATTATAGAAGCGGAAGCACCAGATAAAGCAGTACTGAACATGCTAATTGATAAAATTTACATTTATCATGATAAATCTGCAAAATTTGAATTAAAAATAGACATAAGTAGATTGATATAATAAAATAAAAAGTGCAATTGCAAAAAAGAATTGTATTTTGAAAATTATCTTTTGCACAGTAGGTGGTTCAACTGTGTGAGCACAATCACAACACTATGCAGGAGTTGCATTTGATGTTGGGCAAACCTTAACTAGCTCTCAAAGAAGGGTATTGTGGAATTCAGCTAATAATTCTGGTGTTTGGGCTTATGTAGAACCAATTTCTTTAACACCTACATGGGTTCATTTCGATAAAAGATTTGGAAAGCCTGCCTGTTCAACAGGAGGATATCCAACTATCAGAAGAGGAAGTTTAAGTAATTATGTATTAATAGCACAAGATGATTTAAATACCTTAGGGTATCGAACGAATGGCTTAGATGGAATTTTTGGATCCGCAACACAAAATGCTGTAATAGCATATCAAAGGTCAAGAGGCTTAGTTGCAGATGGAATTGTTGGGTGTAATACATGGAGGTCACTACAAGAAAATGTTGTAGGTACAGGGCCAACTAGTACAACCATAAATTAATGCCTAAAGTGGTGAACCACATTAGGCATCTTTTTGGTCTTGTTTTCTATTTTGAATTTTAAGCAATTCATTTGTAAATACAGCTATAATGTTTTTATTATAATCATTTAATTTTAAATAATTTTCTAAAAATTTATTATCGGTAATGTTTTCTAGAATGGGAGTTTCATTATTAATTAAATCACTAAATAGAAAATCAGAACTTATATTAAGAGCTTTACAGACGTTTATAATGGTAGAAGCACTTCCAAAAGCAATCCCTCTTTCTAATTGACTAATATATCTAGTAGACAAAGATAATTTTTCTGCTAATTCTTCTTGTGTATATTCTGCTTTTGCTCTAGCTAATTTAATTTTCTTTCCTATATTTTTTCTTAAAACTTTTTCTTGATTATTCATAAGGCTTCCCTCCTTATATTTTATATAAAAAGTATAGCAATTAGAATTTAAAAATAAAACGAACTATCAATAAGAAAAAACAGAACAAACAACATTAATCGTTTTATAAAAATATAATAAATTTTTATAAAAAAATAAAAAACTTTAAAAAAAGACTTGCAAA
Source organism: uncultured Clostridia bacterium (assembly GCA_944386725.1). Classification (GTDB taxonomy): domain Bacteria; phylum Bacillota; class Clostridia; order TANB77; family CAG-508; genus CAG-269. Next base: position 26,152 of record CALXCE010000015.1, on the reverse strand, counting down.
ATAATAAAACTTGTATTAAAATTTAATTGAAGTGGAGAAAAGTGGTACAAAGTGGTTAAAAAGTGGAAGGGGTGAAATTTAATTGCTAATTGGTGAATACGAGCATTCCATGGATGCAAAAGGCAGATTGATTATGCCAGCAAAATTAAGAGGTGATATGGGAGAAAAATTCATCGTAACAAAAGGGTTGGATGGATGTTTATTTGCTTTTTCACAAAATGAATGGTTAAATTTCGAAACGAAATTAAAAACATTGCCACTTTCTGATAAAAACGCTAGAAACTTTGTGAGATTTTTCTTGTCAGGTGCAACAGAATGTGAAATAGACAAACAAGGAAGGTTTTTAATTCCTAACAACTTAAGAGTAGCGGCCAATTTAGATAAAGAAGCTGTTATTATAGGAGTAGGAACAAGACTTGAAATTTGGGATAAACAAACATGGCAAAATTGTGATGAGAATATTTCAGCAGATGAGATTGCTGAGAATATGACTATGTTAGGTATATAACTTGAAAAAGTTTATATAGATACCAAAGATAAATTTACCAAAGAAAAAAGTTTTAAGTTACTAAAGATAAATATACAAAAGATAAAATTTTAAAATGCTAAAGATTTTAAAAATACCTTAGAAATTTTGAATGAACAAAAGAAGGTTTTAACTTAAGATGATTGGAAAACCAAAAGATAAAAACATAGGAAAAGTCAGCTGGTAGTTTTCTAGAAATTACCAGCTATTTTTAATCAATGAAAATTATCAAATAGTAAAGTTGCACAGAAAAATTACAGGCAATTTTTCACGTTGACAAAAATCATTACAGAGGTGTTTAAATGGTGTTTAAACATAAGCCAGTCATGTTGACGGAATGTATAGAGGGACTCAAAATAAAGCCGGATGGTATCTATGTAGATGGAACGTTAGGTGGAGCTGGGCATAGTAAAAAAATCATGCAAAAATTATCAAGTCAAGGTATGCTGATAGGAATCGACAGGGACGAAGAAGCATTGGAGGCAGCCAGCGATAATTTAAAGGAATTTCCTAATGTTAAATATATACATGATAATCATGACAATATAAAAGAGATATTAATGCAATTGAATATTGATAAAGTAGATGGAATTTTGTTAGATTTAGGAGTTTCTTCTCATCAGCTAGATGAAAGAAACAGAGGATTCAGCTACCTAGGAGAAAATAATTTAGACATGAGAATGGATAAGACACAAGAGCTAACTGCCGAAACAGTAATTAATTATTATTCAGAACAAAAATTAGCCAATCTAATTTATGAATATGGAGAAGAAAAATTTTCAAGACAAATTGCTAGAAACATTTGCAAAGAAAGAGAAGAACATCCTATTAAAACAACAAAAGAGTTAACCAAAATTATTGAAAAATCCATACCAATATCAAAACAAAAAGATGGACATCCTGCTAAAAGAACTTTTCAAGCTATTCGAATTGAAGTAAATAACGAAATAAAGCCATTGTATAAAACCATAAAGGATTGTATTGAATGCTTGAACGAAGGAGGAAGATTATGTGTAATAACCTTTCATTCTTTAGAAGATCGAGCAGTAAAAAATGCCTTTGTAGAAGCAAAAGGAAAATGTACTTGCCCAAGTGATTTACCATATTGTGTATGTGGTGCTAAGTCTCTTGGAGAAATTATAACCAAAAAGCCGATTACGGCAACCAAAGAAGAATTAGAAGAAAATTCAAGAAGTAAAAGTGCTAAACTAAGAATCTTTGAGAGGAGGTGAGTAACTTATGAGAAGTAGTAGATATGAATATGAAACAAGCCCACGAAAATTAGAGCCAGATGTACAAAGAAGAAAGCAAACTAAAAAGCGAAAATTAAAAGTAGTAGAGGATTTGCCAAGACAAGATGTAAAAATATCAAAAGAACAGAAAAAAAGACAGAGAAAATTAACTTTAGTGGTAATTGGTATATTTATACTACTATTAACCATAAGTTATAGAAATTCACAAATTAATGAAAAATTCAATGAAGTACAAAATTTGAAAAAAGAATTATCTTCTCTTCAAAAAGAAAACGAACAGTTAAAAGTTACAATTGAAAATAGTTTAAACTTGAATACAATTGAAAAGCTAGCAAAAGAAAAGTTGGGAATGCAGAAATTAACCAATAAACAAACAGTGTATGTTACTTTACCGAAAAAAGACTATGTGGAGTCTGCTTCAGAAGAAGTAGTGACGGAAGAAGAAAAAGGATGGTTTCAACAATTGGTAGATAAAATATTTAATTGATAAAAATAGAATAGTAATAAAGAAAAATCTTCCTAATAAAATAGATTAGGAGGACTTTTTTTATGATGACAATAAAGCTTTCGAGTAAAAAGAAAATGAGAAATACTCTATTTATAACCTTCCTTATCATAATCTGCTTAATAGGAAGAATAGGATATATTCAATTTGTGCAGGGGGGAGAACTTTCTACTATGGCTTATCAACAACAGACCTTAGATAGAAGTATTAATCCCAAAAGAGGGACAATTTTAGATAGTACAGGAAAAACATTGGCAGTTAGTAGTACAGTCGAAACAGTAACCGTAAATCCAGGAAATATAGATAAAGAAAATAAAGAAAAAGTAGCCCAAGCCTTGTCTGATATTTTTGAATTAGATTATGAAACTGTTTTGAAAAAAGTAACAAAAAGAAGTTCTATTGAAACCATTACGAAAAAGGTAGAAAAAGAAAAAACGGATAAATTAAGGATATGGATGGAGCAAAATGGAATAACGACAGGAATTAACATCGATGAAGATACGAAAAGATATTATCCTTATAGCACTGTTGCATCTCAAGTTATAGGATTTTGTGGAAGTGATAATCAAGGATTGGACGGTATTGAAGCAAAATATGATATGGTACTGAAAGGAACACAAGGGGCTATTCAAAGACATACTGATGCAAAAGGTGGAGAGATAGGAGAAGAAGGAGAAAATTATGTGTCGGCAATTGATGGCAATGATTTAGTTCTTACCATTGATTTAAATATTCAATCTATTGTTGAAAAATATTTAGAAGAAGCATGTATTGATAATGAGTGCACAGATGGTGGAACCATTATTGCCATGAATCCTCAAAATGGTGATATTTTGGCAATGGCAACTTATCCAAATTATAATTTGAATGAACCATATGAAGCTTACACAGATGAATTAAAAGAAACATGGGATAGTATGGGGCAATCGGAAAAAACAGAAAAGTTACAAGCAGTTTGGAGGAACAAAGCGGTTGCTGACACCTATGAACCAGGTTCAGTTTTTAAATTGGTCACGTCATCAGCAGCAATTGAGGAAGGATTAGTGACAGACATTGACCAAGAGGGACAATTTTCTTGCACAGGAGGAATTGAAGTGGCTGGTGTTCGAATCAAGTGTTGGAGATATTATAGACCGCATGGTTCAGAAAGTTTAAGATTGGCTTTGATGAATTCCTGTAACCCGGTTTTTATAGGACTTGGCCAGCAATTGGGAGTTCAGAAATATTATCGTTATCTTAATAAATTCAAATTATTAGAAAGAACAGGAATTGATTTACTAGGAGAAGCAAATAGTATCTTTTTAGCAGAAGAGAAAGCAGGTCCAGTAGAACTTGCTACTATTAGTTTTGGTCAAAGATTTGAAATAACGCCAATTCAATTAGTAACAGCAGTATCAGCAATTGCTAATGGAGGAACTAGTATACAACCTAGGGTAGTAAAACAAATTATAGATAGTCAAACAGGAGAGATTCAAGATATACCAGTAAAAACAAATGGAGAAGTTATTTCTAAAGAAACAACCGAGAAAGTGCTAAGTATGATGGAATCAGTTGTATCAGAAGGAACTGGAAAAAACGCTAAAGTAGTGGGCTATCGAATTGGGGGAAAAACAGGTACTTCAGAAGATGGCGTTAATACGAATAAATATGTAACCTCTTTTTTAGGAGTAGCACCAATTGACAATCCACAGGTTGTACTTTTGGTAACTTTATATAATCCAACAGGAGAAGGAGGACACCAAGGAGGTGCGTGGGTAATTTTAACAACACACATTAAAACTATTGAAAAATCGAGAATGATATAAAATATTAAATCAAGAATAAGAGCGATTTTACCGCTCTTAAAAAACATAAAGGAGAGAACAAGCTATGGAAAATAAAAATATAATACAAACTAATTTTATAATAACTAATAGAAATATAATAGAGTTATTCGGAATAAATACAGCAGTTATGTTAGGAGAACTATATGGTAGGTATAATTATTTTGGAAAAAGAAAGAAATTAAAAAATGGATTCTTTTTTGCAACGAAAGAAAGTATAGAAAAGAATACAAAATTAACACCCTATAAACAAAGAAAAGCTACTAATATGTTAGTAAACACAGGTATTATAGAAGTAAGACATTTAGATATTCCACCGAAGACTTATTATAAGATTAATGAAGAAAAACTCATGAAAGTACTGAAAAATTCAGTAGTCGAAAATATGAACAACAAGAGATTGAAGATTTGAACAACTAGTAGTCTAAATATTAAACAACAGTATGTAAAAAAATTTAACACAAATAATAATAAGTAATAATAATAAATAATAACACACACTAAAGTTTGAATTGAAAAGTATGATTAAATATAAATTAGGACAAGTCGTCCTAAATGAATATATCTTTACAGAGAGTAAAGGTATATGGAAAAAAAAGAATATGTGTTTTATAAATAAATAGTTAATTATAAAAGTAAAAGGTGGACAGGTTGTCCACAATTGATATAATTATACAAAAAGTAAGGATATATCAATAAAAATATATTATAAAATGTATGCCTTTTTGTAATACATTTTTGTAAAAGTAATACTATTAGAAAGCTTTGCTTTCAAAGGTTTTAGGGGAAGATGTAATACATCTATTCTTGCACTACGTGAAAAAAGTAAAAAAATCTTGAAAATAGGCAGACTTTATAAATTGAGTACGTTAAAATAAATATAGTTATTAAATATAATAATTTAAAATTAAGTGTAAGGAGAGATGAAAAATGTTAAATAAGGAAGAAATAAAATTATTTTTAGAAGAATCTGTTATTGATTTTTGGTATAATAGTAGAGCAGAAGATTTATATATACTAAATGATGTCGATAAAAAGAAAATAGCAGAAATAACAAAAGGAGAAGATACCTATCAAAAAATAGCAAATGAAATATTAAAGATGCCAAAGAAATGCGATGGAGAAAAATTATTAGAAAAAATAGACAAACATTGCAACAAATTAGTAAATATTGGTGGCTACGAAAACGAGAAGTTTTATAAGGTTGGATTTATAGATGGAATAAATTTAATTATTGAATGTATAGGGGAAAAACAAAATGTTAAGTAAATATGGAATTTTATATAGTAAATATTTAGAGGAATATAAGCCAATAAGATATCAAGAATTAATAATGAATGGAACGGTAAATGATTTTTTAGAATTAAAAGATAAAGAATTTAATTATTTAAAAAATTCTATTATAGATGAATTAAAAAATAGATATAAGGAACCTAATACAGATAGTTTTATAGAACTATCTCAATATAATAATTTTATTTATAATAAAGCAGATGAAATTGTAATTTGGATGATTTGTCTAAAATTAATATAAAATTACAGAAAGTAAGGAAATGCTACGAAAAGTACTTATAAAAAATGTCGGACAAAAATCTGACATTTTTTTGAAAATCCAACAAGTTAAAGGCTTTGCCTTTAAGAGTTTTTTTTGGTGTATGTCAGACACCTATTCTTGCACTACATGAAAAATAAAATATGCTAAGATTATAAATAAAAACATTAGAATTATTTATTTTTTTTCTTATGTATGATATATATATTATAGAGGAGGTATATGAATATGAAATTTATAATGTTAGGTAGTGGAGGATATATTAGGATACCTAGAGCTTGTTGTAATTGTAGAGTTTGTATTGAAGCTAGAGAAAAAGGATATCCATATAAAAGGTTAGGTCAAAGTTTATATTTAGAAGACGAAAATATTTTATTTGATACTCCGGAAGACATTAATGAGGAATTAAATCATTTACAAATACGAGAAGTTGACAATATAATTTATAGCCATTGGCATCCAGACCACACATTAGGTTATAGAATAATGGAAACATTAAGAGAAAATAAAGGATTAAATCCAATAAATGTGTATATGCCTGGGTATGATTTAGATATATCATTGAGAGGAAATAAGGTATTACCATTTTTTGAAAGTAAAGAATATTGCAAATTAAATATTTTAGAAGACAATGTTAATATTGGTAAAATAAATATAAAAAGAATACCATTAACTAATGGATTTGCTTCAGGGTTTATTATTTCTGAGGGAAATAATAAAATATTTTATTGTCCATGTCATGCAATTAGTATTCCTATTATTGAAGAATTAAAAAATATGGATTGTATGATTATGAATTTAGGAAATTTATACAAGGATGACACAAGTTTAACTAATTTTAAAAGAGATAATTTGAGAATAATCGAAGAACTAAAGCCTAAAAAGACTATATTTACTCATATAGAAGAAACAGAAAATACAACATATAATGAATTTAAAGAAATGGAAAAACAATATAAAGATATTTATTTTGGATATGATGGTATGATTATCAATGTATGAAATAGCGGTGACAAATGAGTCACCGCTATTTTGTGGACTATAGTCATGTATAGATGCCTATAGATTTTTTAGTTATGGTGTTAATCTTTTAGGACCACGATATAAGTACGTTACCTGACGTACATTTTGTAAGTCTAATAACTTCATAATCATACGGGTTAAACCAAATCCATATCCGCCATGAGGTACTGAACCATATTCGAAGAACTGCAAATAGTACTTAAGAGATTCCATTAATTTGGAATCGTTTTCAGATTTCTGTTTTTCCAGAATCTGAGCCTTAAGAACATCATATCTATGTTCTCTTTGTGCACCGGTAGTAACCTCTAATCCCTTATACAATAAGTCATAACTTTTAGTAAGCTCAGGATTGTCTTCGTGTCTCATATGGTAAAAAGGACGTGCTGATATAGGATAATCTGTAACAAAGACAAAATCATGACCAAATTTCTCTTTGACATAGGAACAAAGAATTTTTTCATCCTCAGGGTCAAGGTCTCCTTTTTTAGGAGAAGAATATCCCTGTTTTCTGATAATTTCTTTAGCCTCAAAAAGGTCAATCCGTGGAAACGGAACAGTAGGGATAGTTACTTCAACACCAAATTTTTCCAGTATTTCGTTTCCTAATTTTTCTTTTAATTGTGTCATGAAATAATTAATCCATCTTTCTTCAAAGTGCATAATATCTTCATGAGATTCAATCCAAGAAATTTCGGAGTCCACACAGGTAAATTCAGTATCATGTCGTGAAGTAAAACTTGGATTAGCACGGAATACAGGTCCGATTTCGAAAACTCTATCAAAACCAGCATTCATTGCCATCTGTTTGTAAAACTGTGGAGATTGTGCTAAATAAGCTTTTTGACCAAAATAGTCAAGGCAAAACAATTCGCTACCAGATTCACTGGCTGTTCCCATCAGTTTTGGAGAATGAATTTCAATAAAACCATTCTGTGTCCAAAATTCTCTCATAGCATGCTCGATGACCGTTTGAATTTTGAAAATTAAGAGATTTTTTGGCTCTCTTAAATCTAAAAATCTCCAATCTAACCGTACATCTAATGAAGAGTTATGACTAATTGGTAGACCGGCTCTTGCATAGCTGATAACATTGACTTCTTCAGGTAACATTTCAATGCCACCAATTTTTACATTTGTATTTTCCACAATAGTCCCAATGACCTCAATGGTCGATTCTACTGTGAGAGAGTCAATCTTACTTGCTATCTCAGGGTTTCCTTTGCTGTCAATATATAACTGTACCTTGCCAGTATGGTCACGTACAATTACAAATTGATTCCGTTTCATTCTGCGAATGGTATCGACAAATCCGCAAATTTTTTGAGTTTCGCCAACTTTTAAGTTGGAAATGGTTGTTCTTTTCATAGTGATTCCTCCTTAAGGATAAATTTTTCTTCCCATACTTCTAGGGAAAGGCATAGCTTCTCTAACATGTGGTAACTGAAATAACCAACGAATTAAGCGTTCGACACCCATTCCGACACCACAATGTTGTACAGTTCCATACTCTCTGAGTTCTTTAAACCATCCATATTCAGGATTAGTATCTTTTCCTTTTTCTTTAAGACGTGTTTCAAGTTCAGAGATGTTTTGTATCTTATCTGCGATACCTAAAATTTCTCCAAATCCTTTAGTAGCTATTAGATCAGCAGTATAAGTTACTTCTGGGTCATTTTCAACGATAGTATAGGGAAAACCTTCAATGTTTCTTGCATTATAAGTAATCCAAACTGGTGACTTAAAATAGTCAGCAAGAAAATCTTCTCCAATATCGTTAATACTTTGACCGAATTTTACATCATAGCCATTTTTACTTAGTAGTTCAACAGCTTCTCTGTAGGTGATTCGTGGAAATGGTGGTTTTAATCCATCATTACAAAATCCACCTGTTTTTAATGCTTTGCAAATTTCTTCACTGTAAGGTTCTACTTCTGATATTATGCTAGAAATCAAATCCTCTATTACAGTAAAAAATTCATCAAATGGGCAAAAAGCCATTTCTGCCTTAATGTGCCAGTATTCAGTTAAATGTCTTTTACTAATACTTTCTTTACCTCTGAAACTAGGTCCAATATTATAGACTTTTTCGAAAGCATGAACGGCACTTTCAAGATAAAATCCAACACATTGTGTCAAGAAGACATCTTGACCATTCACATTAGCAGGGATTCCTGTGTCTTCATCATAAAGAAGAACAGGTGTGAGAATCGGTGCTGTAATTTCGATAAATCCATTTTTTCGAAACCAGTTATGAACTGCACCTAAAACTAGATGTCTAGCTTTTAAAGCAGCCATGACTTGAGGATTTCGAATAAATAAATGCCTATTTTCTTGAACATAGTTCGTAAATTTGATATCGAATGCATCAAAATTTGATCTTGGAGATGGAGATAATACTTTATTTACATCTCCAAGGATTTCTAACGAACTAGCTTGTACTTCAATTGTATTATTTGAAGTATTTTTGCAAATTTGACCAGTTACTTTTATAGATTGTTCAGCCTTATATAAGCTAGGATTAAATTGCTTGGTATCGCAAACAATCTGAATGCTACCTGTTGAGTCAACTAAGTCTAAAAACATATAGTATTTAGATACCCTTTTTGAGGAAATCCAACCCAATAATGTTACATTGGATTCAATGTCCTTCCGGGCAATGACATCAGAAATGTAAATTGTTTTCATAATGAATGCTCCTTTCAGATTAATATTAAAGTAATTACTAAAAGATTAAGTTAAAACTCCCACCTTTCTATAACTAAAATATGCCTATATTATATCAGTAAAACAACTCAAAGTCAACATAAAAACTTCCAAAATTGACAAAAAGCTCCAAATGATGTATATTAATAAAAGCATTTATTGCTATAGTAACAATATAATTATATAATACTAATCATTTAAGGAGGATTAAAGATGAAAAAACGGATCATAGATGCACATAGCCATATTGGAGTAGATCGATTTTTTAGATTTCAAGGGAAACTTCAAGAATATGTTGAAGAATGCAAAAAAATAGGTGTTACAGATAGTTTTTTGATGCCTACGCCATGTCCCGTAATATCTTGCAATGGTAAAAGTATTATACCATTAGTATGGGAATATACAAACCAACATTTTTCCTTTTATCAAGAAGAGATAGGAGGAAAAAGAACAGCAGTAGAAGATAATCCATATTGTTTGGCTAATAAACTCTTACAATCAAGTATTAATCATATGAAAAAAACTGGAGTTAACTTATTGTTTGTTCCATTAGTACATCCTAAATATGATACAATAGAATATTTAGATATGCTATTACAAGATAAGCCGATTGCAATAAAATTACATGGTATATCGTCTGCATTTTCACCATATGATGTTAGTTATGAGTTTTGGAGTATAATACGGAAATATGATATTCCTATTATTGTTCATACGGATTATGATAATACAGATAGTAATACTCCATTAACAAAACTTCGTAACTTAAATTGTCCATTAGATTGGATAAAAGTGTTGACTAGCCAACATATAAGAGCTTTATTAACACATGGTGTGAGGTTATGCGAGGAGAGTTCCAGGTTAATTAATGAAAGCGACAATTTTATAGTAGGAATTGGACCAGATTCATTGATATCATCGGAAAAGGAAAGATTATATAGGGATAAGGACTATCTAAAAACTTTATTTTCTATGGTTGACATTGATAAACTGGTTTTTGATATTGACTATCCATGGAATGTAAAAGATAATCATTTAGACTTTAATTCTATAAATAGAATTAAGAGTTTGGATTTATGTGATAGTGATTTCAATAAAGTTCTATGTCAAAATGCGATTAGATTTTTTAATATTTAAGACTCATACAAAAAAGGCTGTAGTTTACAGTCTTTTTTGCTGTTTATAAACAAAGCATGAAATAAAAATTAAAAAAATTTTCCAAAATTACCGATTTTTGAATTTTAAGTGGCATTTACTTAGTAGGAGGAAAAGTAATAAATTTTTTCTAAATTAATAAACTTAAATATCAAAACAAGGAAAGAAAGGTAATTAAAGAAATGCAGAAAAAGGTTATGAAATATCTAAGAAAAACAGAAAATCCATATCAAATAAAAGGTGGAAATATTATTGTACAAATGGAATATTCTAAAAATTGTAAAAAATTTAATGAATGTATGCTAAATATTTTAAAACAAAAAAGCAAAATGGGCTGATTTTTGTAATTGGGCACGTTACACTATATAAAGAAGGGAGGTAAACGCTAATGGCAGGAAGAAAATCAAAGTATTCTTCTAATGAAAATATTGTAAGTAAAAAAATATGGTCAGTTGCATTATACATAAGACTTTCACAAGAAGATGCAGATAACGGAACAGACAAGCAAGAAAGTAATAGTGTAACAAGCCAAAAGACACTATTAAATGAATTTATAGAAGAACATGATGATTTGATAGTTTATGATACTTATATTGATGATGGATTTACAGGCACTGATTTTAATAGACCATCTTTTCAAAGGTTATTAGAAGATATGAGGAATGGGAATATTAATTGTGTTATTGTAAAAGACTTATCTAGACTTGGAAGAAATTATATAGAAGTTGGAAATTATATAGAGCAAGTTTTTCCATTATTTAATATAAGATTCATTGCCATTAACGATTTTGTAGATAGTTTTAAAAATCCAGCAAGCACAAATACAATTTTAGTACCATTTAAAAACTTAATAAATGATGAATACTGTAGAGATACATCAATAAAAATTAGAACATCTTTAAACGCAAAAAAGAAAAAAGGAGAATTTATAGGAGCGTTTCCAGCTTATGGTTATATTAAAGATCCAAAGGATAAGCACAAATTAATAATTGATGAAAGTGTTGCTGATATTATAAGGAATATATTTGATTGGAATGTGAATGAGGGACTAGGAAAAATTGCTATTTGCCATAGATTAAATGATTTAGGTGTTTTAAATCCCACAGGACATAAAAAAATAGAATTAGGTCAGAATTATAATAACTATGGAATACAAGATAATACATATACTTGGACACCTTCAACAATACGAAATATTTTAAATAATGAGGTATATATAGGCAATACAGTTCAAGGAAAAAGAAAAACAAAAAGCTATAAAGTACATAAAGTAGAGCAAGTTCCAAAGGAAGAATGGGTAAGGGTAGAAAATACCCATGAAGCTATTATTGATAAAGAAACTTTTGAAAAAGCACAGGAAATGAGCAGGCGAGATACAAAGACATCTCAAAAGACAAAAGAATTATCAGTATGGGCAGGTTTTCTAAAATGTGCAGATTGCAAAAGAGCAATGAATAAAAAAAGTAGTACAAATAAAAGTGGAAGTAAATATGAATATTATATTTGCAGCACATATAGAAAAAAATCAAATAACTTATGTACAAAACATTCTATTAAAGTGGAAAACCTAGAGAAAGCTGTTTTGAAAGCTATTAATTTTCATATTGATTTACTAATTGATACTGAAGAAATTGTAAAGCAGATAAATGAGAGCACATATCAAAATACTAAAAATGAAAACATTGAAAATATGATAATTACAAAACAAAATGAGATTTCTAAAATATCCAATTTTAAAAGAACATTATATAAGGATTGGAAAAATGAGGATATAACAAGAGAGGAATATTTAGAATATAAGCAAAAATATGAAAATGACATAGAACGATTAAAACAAAACGTAGAAAGGTTAGAGAACGAAAAACAAAAGTATGAAAGCCAAAGTATGAGTAGTAATAAATGGATAGAGAAATTTAAAAATCAAAAAGGAATTACTGAATTATCAAGAGATATAATGATGGAATTAATAGATTGTATTTATATTCATGAAAATGGAAATATAACTATAAAATTTAAATTTGAAGATGAATTTAAAAGATATCAAGAATACATAGAAAACAACAAAAATGTATTAGATAAACAAGTAGTAAATTTATAATTTTTTTGTGTTGTTATAATGACTCAAGCAGGTGGTGTGGCAGCACCTGTAGGTGGACAAATTTTTAGTGAGATTTTACCATATTTAGAAGTCAATCAAGGAAATACAGAAGAAGTAGAAACAATAGAAGAAATACAGGCACCAGATTTATTAGGAAAAACACTAGAAGAAGCAGAAAAAATAGCAAAAGAAACTGAAATAGAATTAGTAATCAAAAATGAAACAGAAGAATTAGATAAACACAATGTTATTATTAGAGAGCAAATTCCAAATGCAGGAATTACCATTCAAAAAGGAAGTAAAGTGTATATTGAATATGAGTAGTGCCATATGAATATGATAAACAACGAAACTTAAAGAATAAAATACTTGACAAAAACGTACTTTTTTTGATAAAAATAGAAGCAGTAAATATATAGATTTATATTGTAGAAGGGAATGTAATTAAAAATGAAACATTTAATTGATATTAAAGATTTATCTGTAGAAGAAATTGAAGAATTAATTAAGGTAGCTAAAGATATCATTAGCAATAAAGAGAAATATTCTCATAAATGTGATGGTAAGAAATTGGCTACTTTATTTTTTGAGCCAAGTACAAGAACAAGACTTAGTTTTGAAGCCGCCATGATGGAATTAGGAGGAAATGTTCTTGGATTTTCAGAAGCTTCTTCAAGTTCTGTATCAAAAGGAGAAAGCGTAGCAGATACCATAAGAATAGTAGGGGCATATAGTGATATTATAGCAATGAGACATCCAAAAGAAGGAGCTCCCTTAGTAGCTTCCATGAAATCGGTTGTACCAATCATTAATGCAGGAGATGGAGGTCATAATCATCCTACACAAACCTTAACAGATTTATTAACAATTCAATGTGAGAAAAACAAACTGGATAATTTAACAATTGGACTTTGTGGAGATTTAAAATTCGGAAGAACGGTTCATTCTTTAATTACAGCAATGGCAAGGTACAAAAATATTAAATTTATATTGATTTCGCCAAAAGAACTTGTGATTCCAGAATATATCAAAAAAGATATCATTGAGAAGAACAATATAGAATATTGTGAGACAACAGATATAAAAGAATATATGGATCAGCTAGATGTTTTGTATATGACAAGAGTTCAAAAAGAAAGATTTTTCAACGAAGATGATTATATTCGATTAAAAGATTACTATATTTTAAATAAAGAAAAATTAAAAAGTGCGAAAGAGGATTTGTGTATTATGCATCCTTTACCAAGAGTCAATGAGATAGCAACTGATGTTGATGAGGATAAAAGAGCTTGTTATTTTAAACAAGCAGAATATGGAAAATATATTAGGATGGCACTTATTTTGAAATTATTGGAGGTTAAATAAATGAATATAGATAGTATCAAAAATGGAATTGTAATAGATCATATTCAAGCAAAAAGAGGAATGGAAATTTATGAGTTACTAAAATTAAAAGATTTAGATTGTTCTGTTGCCATTATAACCAATGCAAAAAGTAAAAAAATGGGAAGAAAAGATATTATAAAAATTGATAAAGATATTGAAATTAATATGGATATGATAGGATTTATAGAACCAAATGCTACTATTAATATAGTAAAAAATGATAAACTAGTGGATAAATACAAAGTAAAATTACCAGAAAAGATTGTAAATATTGCCAGATGTCAAAATCCACGATGTATTACTTCCGTAGAAAAAGATCTAGATCAAATCTTTACACTAACAGACAAAAAAAATCAAATTTATCGTTGTAAGTATTGTGAAATGAGTTTGAAATAGCCTGAATAAAAAAGGAATCTCCTAATAAAATATATTAGGGGATTTTGTTTTTTAAAAAAAATATCTTTAAAGAACTATACAAAATGTGAATTTAGTTATATAATGTAAAAAAATATTTATATAGTAACCATTTGAAAGAAAAATGGATTGTTAAACTGATTTCATGCCAGAAAGGAATGATATAAAATGAAATTAAACGAAATGCTAATGGGATTAGAAGGATTAAAAGTAAAAGGAGATTTAGAATTAGAAATTAAGGGAATAGAAAGCAATTCTAAGGAAGTAATGAAAAGTTATTTATTTATTGCGATAAAAGGATTTGCTACAGATGGGCATCAATATATTAGTGATGCCATTGAAAAGGGAGCAACTGCAGTGATAGTAGAAGAAGGATGTGACTTAAAATCATTAGCTATACCAGATGGTATTACAATTGTTATGGCAAAAGATACCAGAGAAGCCTTAGCGATTTGTTCTTCTAATTTTTATGGAAATCCATCTAGAAAATTTAAGTTGATAGGAGTCACAGGAACCAAAGGAAAAACGACAACTACTTTTATGATAAAAGAAATTTTAGAAAAAGCAGGGAAAAAAGTAGGGTTAATTGGTACGATTGCTACCTATGTGAATGGAAAAAAAGTAAAAGATAGTGATAGAACGACACCAGAAAGTCTAGAACTACAAAGAGAATTTACACAGATGGCAGAAGCAGGCGTAGAAGTAGTTGTTATGGAGGTTTCTTCACAAAGTTTAAAGCTACATAGAGTAGACGGATGTGAATTTGATATTGTATTATTTACCAATTTTTCGGAAGACCATATTAGTCCAAAAGAACATCCAGATATGGAAGATTATTTTTATTCTAAATTAAAATTATTTGAAATGTGTAAAATAGGAATTGTAAATGCAGATGATTTATATGGGACTAAAATACCAAGATTATTTCCAGATAATTCTATTATAACATATGGAATTGATAATTTTGCTAATGTTTTAGCAAAAGATATTACCATTACGAATTCTTACGTTGATTTTAAAGTAAAAATAACCGATAGAAATGAAAGAGTAAAAACAGGAATACCAGGAAGATTTAGTGTATATAATTCATTAGCTGCTATTTGTGTTGCACAGAAATTTGGAATATCTCCAGAAGTAGTAAAAGAAGCTTTAGCTGAAGTAAGAGTTCCAGGACGATCAGAACTTGTTAATAATAAAAAAGAAATACCTATTATGATAGATTATGCACATTCTCCAGAAAGCTTACAAAATATATTACAAGCAGTAAAAAGTTATACTAGAGGAAAAGTGATATCTGTGTTTGGATGTGGTGGTGATAGAGATAGTGGAAAAAGACCAATTATGGGGGAAATATCAGGAAAAATTGCTGACTTTACCTTTATTACTTCTGATAATCCAAGAACAGAGAAACCAGAAAAGATTGTTAGCCAAATAGAAGAGGGAATCAAAAAGACGAAAGGGAAATATAAAGTAGTAGTTGATAGAACGCAAGCTATCAAAGAGGCTATTCAAATGGCAACGAAAAGAGATATTATTGTTCTTGCTGGAAAAGGTCATGAGCCATATCAAGAGATCAATGGTGTAAAACATCCATATGATGAGAGAATTATTGTAAATGAGATAATTGATACATTATAATAAATTTATCAATATATTACAATTAAATAGAGAGTACAAAAGGATAGAAAGGTTTGGTAAAATGAGCATAGAAACAAGTTTATTAATCATAGCATTTGTAGTATCTATTATATTAGGTTTTATTATTATACCAATATTAAGAAAATTAAAAGTAGGACAAATAGAAAGAGATGATGGACCACAATCTCATTTAAAAAAGCAAGGAACCCCAACTATGGGTGGAATTATTATGATTATCGCTATGATTCTAGTGGTAACAGGGGCTTATATTTATCTAAGTGTACAAGGTCAGAACGAAACAGCCAATCGATTAATACCAATATTGATACTAACGATTGGATTTGGTGCTATAGGTTTTATCGATGATTTCAAGAAATTAGTTTTAAAAAATACAAAAGGTTTAAAACCAAGTTATAAGATGTTAGGATTATTGTTAATATCTGTCATTTATGTTATCTACTTAGTAGAAGGATTACATATAGGAACTCAGACATATATTCCTATTTTAAAAATATATATTAATATACCAATTTATTTTTATATTCCATTTGCGATTATTGTTATTTTGGCCACTACCAATGCCATTAATTTAACAGATGGTATTGATGGGCTTTCTTCTAGTATATCTGCTATTATTATTACCTGTTTAACTATCATTGGTATGATGGCAGGAATGAAAGAAATATCTATATTTGGAAGTATTGTAATAGGAGGAGTACTTGGATTTTTAATTTTTAATTTACATCCAGCCAAGGTATTTATGGGAGATACTGGATCTTTACTTTTAGGAGGCGTGATATCAGCCATGGCATTATATTTAAAAATGCCATTATTACTTATTATAATAGCTCTCATTCCTGTATTAGAAACGCTTTCTGTTATGATACAAGTAGTCTATTTTAAAAAGACAGGAAAAAGATTTTTCAAAATGGCACCATTACATCATCATTTTGAATTACTAGGATGGAAAGAAAGTAAAGTAGTTATAATATTTAGCTTACTTACTTTAGTTTTGTGTATCATTGGATTGAAGATATAATTTAATTAAGGAAGGAAAGAGATTCGAATGGCAAAAAAAAGAAAAGAAAAAACCTTTTCAAGTTTTTTAAATAATCCGTTTGATTTTACTTTATTAATCACCATATTATTATTGCTTTCAATCGGTCTAATCATGGTGTTATCAGCAAGCTCACCTTCTGCTTTAGCAGAAAGTGGAGATAGCTATTCTTATTTCTCAAAACAGTTACTATTTGCTATTTTGGGAATTGTTGCCATGTTATTTATATCAAAGATTGATTATCGATTTTATCAAAAATTCTATAAACATGCTTGGTGGCTTGCACTTATTTTATTAGCATTGGTATTAATTGCGGGAAGGGAAGTAAATGGTGCTAAAAGATGGATTTATGTAACAGAGACACTATCTTTTCAACCTTCTGAATTAGTAAAATTACTAATGATAATATTTTATGCAGGAATTTTAATGAAAAATAGAGATCAATTAGGTTTATATGGTAAAGGTTTTATAAAACATATGTGTTTATTAGCACCCATTATAGGACTTTTACTATTAGAACCACACTTTAGTGCTTCAGTAGTTATTCTAGGTATATGTGCCATTATGATGATAATGGCAGGATGTAAATTTTGGCATTTTTTAGTAACAGGAAGTATTGTTGGAATTCCTGCTATCATAGCATTAATTATGGTAGAACCATATAGACTACAAAGGGTTATTACATTTTTAAATCCATGGCAAGATGCAACAGGAGATGGCTGGCAAGTTATACAAAGCTTATATGCAATCCGGATCTCGGAGGGCTATTTGGAGTAGGATTAGGAGAAAGTAAGCAAAAATATCTTTATATACCAGAGCCACACAATGACTTTATCTTCTCAATTATAGGAGAAGAATTGGGATTTATAGGTTGTGCTGCTGTTTTAATTTTATTTGCTATCTTTATATGGAGAGGAGTTTTAATTGCCATGAGAGCACCAGATATGTTTGGTAGTCTAGTAGCAATTGGAATCACAGCATTAGTAGTCATACAAGTAATAATTAATGTAGCAGTTGTAACATCATCTATGCCAGCAACAGGAATGCCATTACCATTCTTTAGCTACCGGCGGAACTGCTTTATTCATCCTACTGTGTGAAATGGGAATATTGCTGAACATATCGCGAGCCAGTGCGAAATCTTAAAGGTGTTTTTTGGGACGGGGACAAAAAACACCTTCTCAAAATATAGATAACTATAATGTAAAATTTATATTAAAAAGGGTGTTTTTTGTCCCTGTCCCAAAAAACACCAAAAGGAGAAATAGTGAGAGTGATTATAGCGGCAGCTGGAACAGCTGGTCATATCAATCCGGGAATTGCAATTGCTAATAAGATTAAACAAGAAGAAAAGGATTCAAAAATTATATTTATTGGAACAACAAGAGGATTAGAAAATGATTTAGTTCCAAGAGCTGGTTATGAATTAAAGACAATTAATGCTTATGGATTAAGTAAAAAGCTTTCTATTGAGAATATAAAAAAAATGTATCAAACATGCAAGGGATATGGTGAGGCTAAAAAGATTATGAAAGAATTCAAACCAGATATAGTGATTGGAACAGGCGGTTATATATGTGGAGCTACTATATCGTCAGCACATAGTTTAGGTATTCCAACTATGTTACATGAAAGTAATGCCTTTCCAGGAAAAGCAGTTAAATTGTTAGCCAAAAAAACAGATACTATTTTAGTGTCTTTTCAAGATGCAATTCCAAGAATCAAAAATGCTAAAAATGTGGTGTATACAGGTACACCTGTAAAGATAAAGAAACACGAATATGGTGTTAATGAAAAAAATAGAATTCTAAAAGAAATAGGATTAAATGAGACAAAACCAGTCATTTTAGTATCTGGAGGAAGCCAAGGTGCCCAAAAAATTAATGAAGCAATTGTTGAAATTATTAAAAACAAACTAAATAAAAATTACCAAATGATTTGGGCAACTGGACCAAAACAATTTGATGTTGTGAAGGGAGATTTAGATAACTACCATATTCTTATTAATCATGTAGATGGCATAAAAATTTTACCATATATCTATAATATGGAAGAAGTGATGAATGTTGCTGATGTTACCATTGGGAGAGCTGGTGCCATGACAGTAACAGAAATTGCTAACTTGGGTAAACCATCCATACTTATACCGCTTCCTAATGTTAGTCATAATCATCAGTTATACAACGCTAAAGTTTTAGAAAATGTAAAGGCAGCTAAGATTATTTTGAATGAAGAGTTAACAGGTGAAAAACTTAATGATACAATAGAAGAAATTATATTAGATAAATCTAAAATGCAAAAAATGGGAGAAAATGCATTGAAAGTTTCAACGAATCAAGTGGAAGATAGGATCTATGAAGAAATAAAAAAACTGCAATTTGAGATTTAAAAATCAATTTGAAATAAAGAAGGAATGAGAATATTAAAATGATTAAAAATGTACAGTTTAATAAAATTATATTAATATTGTTTTTAATTGGAATTATTATCATTAGTGGATTAGGAATTTTTTTCCTAAATTCACTCAATGTTTTAAATGAAAAAATACAAGACGGACAAGCTACTAATATCAATATGCAAGAATTACGAAATAAAACGATGTGGGTATTAGGAATATCAGGAATTGCATTTGCTGCAGTTGGCATATTGACTGCTATATTTTTATCCAAATTTATTATTTATCCTATTAATAAATTAATTAAAAGTGCTGAAAAAATAACAGAAGAGGATAAAAATGGAAAAAAGATTTTCAAAAATAAAAAAGGGAATGAAGCCCAAGATTTAGAAGATGTATTAGGTGTCATGACCACTGAATTAAAAGAAAAATTAAGTGAAGTGTCTACACAGAAAAATCAAATCGAAACTATTTTACTTCACATGACAGATGGAATTATAGCTTTCAATATGAAGGGCGAAATTATCTTAATTAACCCAGCAGCCAAAAAGTTCTTAAGTATTAGGCCAGAAGATAATACCTTTGAAGATATTTTTAATAAATTTAAATTAGATATCAACATGGAAAAAATAATTTATCTAGAAAATTGGACTTCAACGGAACAAAGAATTCAAGTGGAAGATAAATATATGAACGTATTTTTTGCACCATTTAGAAATGAAACAGATAGACCAGATGGTGTAATAGCAGTTATACAAGATATTACAGAACATGTAAAATTAGATACAATGCAAAAAGAGTTTGTAGCAGATGTATCCCATGAATTAAAAACGCCAATTACTTCTATTATGGGATATGCAGACACTTTATTAGAAGGAGAATATAATAAAGAAACTCAAGACAAATTTTTAAATGTAATTGCAACAGAAGCAAGGAGAATGGCAAAATTAGTTACGGATTTATTGACTTTATCACATTATGATAATAATAAAAAATCAATACAGAAAGAATCATTTGATTTAGGTGATTTAGTAAAGAAATGTCAAGACAAATTAGCTATTGAAATTAAAAAGAAAAATCATACCGTAAATTGTTTTGTAACTGCTGATGTTCCACCAGTTTATGCCGATAAATATGATATTGAAAGAGTGGTATTAAACATTTTAACCAATAGTATAAAATACACAAAAGATGGTGGCGAAATCAAAATATATGTAGGTTTTGTTTATAATGATGCTTATATCAAGGTTTTTGATAATGGAATTGGTATTCCAGAAGAGGATTTAAATCGAATTTTTGAAAGATTTTATAGAGTAGACAAGGCTCGTACTAGAGAAATGGGCGGTACAGGACTTCGGACTTTCCATTGCGAAAGAAATATTAGATAAGAATGGTGGAAGTATTGATATTAAGAGTGTTGTTGGTCAAGGTACAGAGGTTGTAATAAGAATACCAACGAAACAATAAGAGACATATGCTTTTGTATATATGTCTTTTTTGTATTTTTTAAAATATCTATATTTTTTCATTGATAAGTTGAAAAAATTAATGTATAATAGTAAAAGATTAAAAAACAAAAAAGAAATTATGTATATGCAAAGGGAGAGATTAAATTGAGTGAAAAAACTAAAGAGATATTAGAATGGATATATTGTATTATTATTGCCCTAGTGTTAGCTATGCTATTTCGCTATTTTATAGGAACACCAACTATTGTAAAGCAAGAATCCATGTATCCAACTTTAATACAAGACGAAAGACTATGGCTAAACCGTTGGACAAGGACTACAAAAACATTGCCTGAAAGAGGAAAAATTATAACATTTGAAGAGCCAGCTAAAATAACTTATTTAGCTTCTGAAATAGACCAAAGTAATCCAATAGCACAATATAAGCAAAGAAATGCATGGGAGTGGTTTATTAATGAGTTTTTAGAAATAGGAAAGAGAAGTTATATTAAAAGAGTGATTGCTTTACCAGGAGAGCATGTGGAAATAAAAGATGGAAAAGTATATATCAATGGAGAAGAATTAAAAGAACCATATTTACAAGAAGGAATTGTTACAGATGTAACAGAAGTAGGATTTGACGATTTTGTTGTACCTGAAAATTGTGTTTTTGCTATGGGAGATAATAGAAATCACAGTACAGATTGTAGGGCATTTGGATGTATTCCATTAGAAAAAATTGAGAGTACAGTAGCGATTAGAATTTGGCCATTAAGTAAATGGGGAAAGGTTGAATAAAGACTTGCAATTTGTAATTTGAAATAGTATACAATTCTAAAAAAATTTTTGGCACCCTTCGAAAGATAGGATTGATATTTAAATTATGAATTAAAGGATTGTAAAGAGGTAAAAGGATGTTTGAAAAAATAATTGGAAATGACCCAATAAAAGAAATGTTATCTAAAGCAATTGAAAATGGAACGACATCACACAGCTACTTATTTGTTGGGACACAAGGAATTGGGAAAAAGATGCTAGCAACTGAATCTGCTAAAAAAATTTTATGCTTAGAAAAAGAACAAGGAAATCACTGTAAATCTTGTGTTGAATTTGAAAGCAACAATCATCCTGATTTTATGTGCATAGAACCAGAAGGAAACAGCATAAAAATTGAACAAATCCGTTTTTTACAAAAGAAAATACAAGAAAAACCAATTATATCAAACCAAAAAGTATATCTCATAAATGACGCAGATGCTATGACATTAGAAGCACAAAATTGTTTATTAAAAACATTAGAAGAGCCACCAGAATTTGCAACTATTATTCTAATTGGAAGTAATGAAAATGCTTTCTTATCTACCATAAAATCCAGATGTATGATATTTCATTTTCAACCAATTGAAAATGAAAAAATCAAACAATATATGGAGACAAATTATGGTATGAATCATCTAACACAAAACTATTTATCTATGTTTCAAGGAAGCATTGGAAAAGCGATTGCATTAAAAGATAAGCAGGCAGAATATGATAAGATAGAAAATATAATAGAAAATTTAAGTAGGCAAGATTTACTTTCTGTTTTGCAATTAGCAGAGCCATTATATAAAGCAAAAGAAGAGATTTTTGAAATATTAGAGTATATCAATATATTATTATTAAATCATGCAAAAGAAAACTATTTATACACAAACTGTATTAATATTGTGGAAAGTACGAAAAAAAGGTTGAAACAAAATGCCAATTATGATATGTGTATAGATAATATGTTATTTAATATGTGGGAGGAACTGATTTGAAAAATATAATAGGGGTTAGATTTAAAAAATTAGGAAAAATATATTTCTTTAATCCAAAAAGCCTAAGAGTAAGAAAAGGTGATAAAGTTATTGTAGAAACAGCACAAGGGGAAGAATATGGAGAAGTAATGATACCAAATCGCTGGGTGGAAGATGACAAGATTGTATCGCCTTTAAAAAAGGTGATAAGAATTGCTAATTATAGAGACCATAAACATTATGATGAGTGTAGGAAAAAGGAAAAAGAAGCATATGATGTATGTTTAAAGAAAATAAAAGAACATAAATTAGACATGACTCTAACAGATGTCGAATATAAATTTGATAACAGTAAAATTTTGTTTCATTTTACGGCAGATGGAAGAATTGATTTTAGGGAATTGGTCAAAGATTTAGCTGCTATCTATAAAACTCGTATTGAATTAAGACAAATAGGTGTTAGAGATGAAGTAAAAAAAATTGGTGGAAATGGAGTTTGTGGAAGAGAACTTTGTTGTTGCTCTTTTTTAAGCGATTTTGAAACAGTATCTATCAAAATGGCAAAAGAACAAAATATGTCATTAAATCCATCTAAAATATCAGGAAATTGTGGAAGATTGATGTGTTGCTTAAAATACGAAAATGATGTCTATGAAGAAAAATTAAAAAAACTCCCAAACATAGGTGCTATCGTAAAAACAGAAGATGGAGAAGGAGAGGTAGATTCTATTGAAACACTAAAAGAGAGAGTAAGAGTTAAAATAAAAGACAATGAAGGTGATTATTTTTACAAAAGATATGATGCAAAAGATATAAAAGTAATCAAAGATTCTATGGCAGAAAAAATAGATCAAGAAGAATTAGAACATAAAAAAGAACTAGAAGAATTAGAAAAATTAGAAAAACAAGACAAAAGGGATTAAGGGACACCCATTAAAGTAGTTGATGAAATGAGGTTTAGGAGGTGAAAAATATGGCATATAAAATTACAGATAAATGTATTTCTTGTGGAGCTTGTGCAGCTGAATGTCCAGTTGGATGTATATCACAAGGGGAAGAAAGATTTGTAATCGACCAATCTGCTTGTATTAGCTGTGGTACTTGTGCAGGCGTTTGTCCAGTAGAAGCACCAGAAGAAGAATAATTGATTATAGAATAAAAAAGTGAAAAGCACCTCTAAGGATTAAATTAAAAAGTTTAATATTTAGAGGTGTATTTTTTTATTGCTTTCTGGTATAATTTTAGGTATAACAGATATAATGGTAAAAGAGTTGTAGGAGAAGAGAAATGTCAGAAAATTTAAAAAAAGAAAAAGAACAAAAAATGGAAATAGAAAAATTGCAACAAGAGGTAAAGCCAGTTAATAAAAAAGTGATGATCTTTGATTTTATACTGATTATTATCATTTTTGTTGGTTTGTTTTTCTATATGGTAAAGGTAGATGGTATTGATAATATAGTACAAATATTACATCAAGTAGACTATAAATGGGTAGTAGCTGGTCTGGTTTGTTTAGTGATTCATTGGATTTGTGAAGCCATTAATTTACATAGACCATTAAAAAAGATGTATCCAAATCAAAGATTTACGAATTCTTTTAAGGTATCTATGCTCGGACAACTATTTAATAATATAACACCATTTTCATCAGGTGGGCAACCAATGCAAGCTTATGAACTTACGAAAACAAAGAAAAGAGTAAGTGACTCTTTATCTGCTATGGCAATGAAATTTATTATTACTCAAACAGCCTTAGTCATAAGTACAGTAATTGTTATTCTAATAGAATTTCAATTTTTTGCTGAACTAATGCAAAATTATTTATGGGTTGCCATTGTAGGGTTTTCTCTTAATATTTTAGCTATTGTAATAGTTATTTTAGCAGGAATAAAGAAAAAAGTTATTACGTTTTTCACAACACCAATTATTAAATTGTTGGGAAAAATACATATATTAAAAAATTCAGAAAATGCAATTGAAAAATTAGATAAAAGCATTGATAACTTTAGAAAACAATTTCTTTTTATGAAATCAGAAAAGAAAATGGTACTAAAAATGTTTGTTACGGCAATAGTACAAAGCTTTGCATACTATTCTATCACCTATATGGTATATCGTGCTTTTGGAAATACAGGCATTACCTTATGGCAAATTATACCAATACAAGCATTTTTGCTATTGATTATGACATTTATACCGACACCTGGTTCTGGACTTGGTGCAGAAGGTGGATTTTACTTGTTGTTTAATTCTGTCTTTCAACAAGGCACTATCAACATGTCAATTCTGTTTTGGAGATTATATACTTTTTATTTACCAATTATGGTCGGTGCTCTATTTTTAATACCAACAAAAGGAGGAAAGAAGAAATAAAAATGGAAACTCTTATTGTTGCAAGTGGAGATATTAATAGAAAAAATTTGGCAACATATTGTAAGGAGAATAGTCGGGCAAAATATCATTGCTGTTGACAAGGGATTAGAAGTTCTATATCAACTTAGTATCATACCAAATTATATTGTAGGAGATTTTGATTCCATTTCTACAAAAATATTAAAATTTTATCAAGACAAACCTCAGGTTATTTTTTATAAATATAATTCGGAAAAGGATAATACCGATACTGATATAGCATTAAAACTTGCTATTCAATTAAATAGTTCTGCAATTACAATTATGGGAGCTCTTGGAAAAAGAATGGATCATGCTTTATCCAACATCCATATTCTTAATGATGCATTAGTAGCAAAGATACCATGTCAAATAGTAGATACATATAATAAGATATATTTAGTAAAAAATAAAATTACCCTATATAAAAATAGAACTTATGGAAAATATATTTCCTTAATTCCTTTAACTAGCATAGTAGAAGGATTGACTTTAATAGGTTTTAAATATCCTTTAAAGGAGGCCTCTTTATCCTTTGGAAAAAGTTTAGGAGTTAGTAATGAAATCGTAGAAGATGTTGCTCATATCCAGCTAAAGGAAGGAATTTTAATAGTAATAGAGAGCAGGGATTAGGGGGACGTTCCTTGAAATCCCCGAAACAGGGATTAGGGGACACCCCTTAGAAGTGTACTATTATTTTTTAAAATGTAAAATTATGTAAAAACCATTGACAATAGAATAAAATGATATTATAATAAATGCACTAGAAGGGATAAAAATGAATTTGGGTGTGCAAATATCCGAAAATTAAAGTAAGAATTGTATGAGATTACAGTTAGCAAATAATACACAATCAGTATATTGGGGAAAGCAAATTGATATTTTGTTTTCTCTTTTTATTTTTACAAGAAATTATAAAAAAATATATAAATAGACCAGCTATAAAAAGTCAATAGAAAATTTAAAATTTCTCAAAAAATTTTTGATAAATAAGTAGGCATAAC
>CALXCE010000014.1 GCA_944386725.1 uncultured Clostridia bacterium | reverse complement strand
AAAAACGAAAGAACAAAAAAATTGTCAAAACGACATAATAAAAAAAGTCTGTGTCTATTGACTTTATGGGGAAGAGGTCAACAAGAAATTGTAGAAAATATTTTTGGATATACAATCTCAGCAGCAAAAGGAAAGCCAACAAATTCAGAATTTATCGCGATGATAGCTGACAAATTACGCCTTGAATTAAAATCAGCATAGGGATTAGGGGACGGACTTTGAGAAAATACTTTTGAATTTACAAGGCTATAAACTATATGAAAATAGTCATAGAAAAAGTAAAAAATCAGCAACTAGGCTAATTAATGAAATATTCATAGGACAATAAACTTCCAAGATTTATTGGTTAATATTTTTAAATGTTAATCATTAAAAATTGGGGGCTTTTTGTATGTAGAAAATTGCTAATAGGAAATATTTAATCATTCATCACCATCAGTTACATTAAGATACATTGGAATTAATCAAAATAACATAGATAAATCATATATGAATTTTAGTTTATAAAATTTTTCATTTAGATTATAGAAAAAATCTCTTAAAATTATGAACAAATTAAAAAATATAAAAAGCAAATGAAAAGAGTGGGATATATAAACGACAACATAATCAACCAATATGAAAATGCAATAGATATGACTAAAGTAATGGAAGAATATGCAAATGTTATATAGTATTAAACATAGGAAATGAGAATAAGCAGATGTGGTTTGCCTCCAACAAGGAGGTGAGGCTTATGGTAGAAATACAAACATTAATTGCAACAATATACATATTATATTATTCATTAATTGGAGTAACTATCATAGCAATTGCCTTAATTATAGCGTTAGCAGTAATTTTAGGCAAAAGCGAATAAACCAATAAAAAAACACATCTGTTAACTTTGACGAGTTAGATGTGTTAAAACATTTAACTTGGCGAACCACGTTTGTGGTTTCTCCATTTCCTATAATTATTATACACAGTTTAAACAAATTTGTCAAATATAATTTTTAAAATTTACATAACCCAAAATATTGAAAATTCATTATAAACATTGTAAAAATGCTAATATTGTGATATTAAATATGCAGGTGAAGATGTATGAATAAAAAAACAAATAAATTAGCAAAAGTTATAATCACATTATTAGTAATTATAGTTTCAGTTATAGGACTATCTTATTATTCTCAAAATGAAAATCTAGAAAATAAAATTTCCTATGAAATATCAAATATACCACAGTATAATGGAGAAATATATATTGAAATAAACAATAATATTCCAGAATTCAGTAACAAAGATTTTAATATCGAAGAAGATTATTATTCCGAGTTACAAAATGGAAAAGTACGGAATGGCAATGATAAAAACTAATTGGGAAAAAGTAAATAGCGATGACGAAAAAAATGATTATTCGAGGATTACGCCATCTGGATTTATACAAAAACAATATGATTTAGATATTGTTTTAGGAGGATATTTATATCATAGATGTCATTTAATAGGTTGGAATATTGGTGGAATTGATGTAGACGAAAGAAATTTAATGACAGGGACACGAGATTTTAATGTAAAAGGAATGAAAACATTGGAAGACAAAGTTTTTAATTATTTGAAAGAAAATAGAGAGAATAATGTGTTGTACAGAGTGACACCATATTTTGAAGGAGATAATGAGTTGGCAAGTCGGTGTGAATATTGAAGCATATTCTATTGAAGATAATGGCAAATTGCAATTTAATGTATACATATATAATGTTCAAAATGGAATAACAATAGATTATGCAACAGGAGAAAGCGAATTGACTAAATAGAAAGGAGTTAAAAATTTGGATTTAAATTTATTTGAAAATAGAGAAAAAGACAATAGCAGTTTTATAGATAAGTTTTTAGAAGAATTAAAAAATGCGTTAAAAAAGTTTGAAAATAAAAATCAGAATAATATTCCAGAAAATAATGTATTAGAGAAATATAATTTATATGAAAAGAAAAAGATATTTTTAGATAATAAGAGTTGGAAGGGTAATGATTTTGCTTGGATTATGGATGAAAAGTCGGTATGCATATCAGAGCATGGAGATGGTGGACCATACTCTATAGCTGAAAAAAATTTACCACCAAATGTAAAAGTTGGTGAAGTTTATGAAAAAATTAATGGAGAATATGTATATAATGATGAGGTTACAAAAGAATTAAACAGCATAACAAATTAAAAAATAAAAGTCAGAAAATTAAGTTGAAGTATTTTTATTGTGAACATACAAAGGTTTTATAGATTTTTCTATTGAGATTTCACGAAAAATCTCTTAAAATCATACCAATAAATATTTATTGGAATGGAAAAATTTATTGCCATTGCAACCTTTAAGAAAAACAGAAAAGTTTGTTTTAGAGCAATTCGTCATGCCATAGAAGTAGCATGGGGAAGAGGTCAACAAGAAGCAGTAGAAAAGATTTTTGGATATACCATATCAGCTGCAAAAGGAAAGCCAACAAATAGTGAATTTATCGCAATGATAGCTGACAAATTACACCTAGAATTAAAGAGTGCATAGATATATAAGGACGTTCCTTATTTGAAAAAAGAATTAAATCAGAAGAAATAGATGTTACATCTATTATTTTAGATAACAATGATACTAAAATTAATAATGTCTGCTTGAAATTTAGAAAATAATATTGTATAGTATGTTACATATGAACTTATAAATTTAACATAAAAAAAGAATAAATAAAAAGAAAATAAGGATGAAAAAAGATATGGTAGATTGGGACGTATTTCACTATAAAAATATGGGAAAACAAGAGCAGATGTTTGAGAAAATGACATATTATTTGTTTTGTGATGAATATCATCAACCATTTGGAATCGAGAAATATTATAATCAAGTTGGAATTGAAACTATGCCAATTCAATTTAAGAATAAAGAAATTGGCTTTCAGTCTAAATATTATGCACCAAGTACGAAGTTATCGAATAAAAAGGGAGAGATAATAGAATTTATATACAAAATACATGAAAAATATCCAAAACTTTCTATCTTAGTTATATATCTAAATAAAGAATTTGGCATGAGTACCAAAAAAGACAAAATAAAGCCTTCTATGCAAGAAGAAATTGAAGTATTAGCCAAAGAATTAGGAATAGAGATACAATGGAAATTTCCAAGTCAAATAGAAAAGCAGTTAATGGAAAACCAAAATAAAACAATTAGAGAATTATTTTTTAGACAAGACCAATCTATCGAAAAAGCCATAGAGCAAATGTCATTTCATACGCAAATGATGTTTCAAAATGTACACCATAACATAGAAAAAGATAATATTAAAATACAGATTTCAAGAAAAACAGAAGAAAATATTATTTTAAAAAAGATGCAAGAAAAGAAACTTCCTATTATTCTTGTATACGGAGAAAGCGGATGTGGAAAAACCGCCATATTCAAATCAATTTATGAAAAAAAGAAGGATATTCCTTTTTTTTATTTTAAAGCAACAGAATTTAATGTTAAATCAACAAGAGAATTTTTTAATGCTTTTGGAGAAATTAATAGTTTTCAGTTTCATAACTTTTATGATAAGCAATCAGAAAAAATAATTTGTATTGATTCAGCTGAAAAGATTTGTTTTTTAGAAAATCAAGATATTTTAACTAATTTTCTAATAGAATGTATTCAAAATGGTTGGAAGATATTTTTAGGAGTAACGATTCATTCTTATAAAGAAGTTCAATATTATATAGAACAAGTGCTACAAAAGGAATATTATGCGATTGAGATTGAAACAATACCAATGGAAAAATTAGAAAAGATATTTCATACCAATCATCTTATTCTACCAAAATCAAAAATGACATTACAATTATTACAAATACCATTTTATTTAAAAGAATATATTCAATCAACTAATTTTTCGGACAAAAGTAATGCTTTAGCAAATCTAAAAGAAAGATTATGGAATTATAAAATGATAGCTAATATACAAAAGGCTAATAATATGAATATTAGGAGGGAAGAACTATTACTCTATTTTGCCAAAGAAATTTTAAAGACAGATTATTTTGGAGTAGAAATTTCGGAAAATAAGAAAGATGAAATGGCATTAAGCAAATTAATAGAAAGTGAAGTTATTCAATATGATTCCATCTATCATGTTTATTACATGACACATGATATATATGAAAATTGGGCAATAGAGAGATTGATTGATGATTGTTATAGAAAAAACGAACAAGCAGAGATATTTTTGAAAACAATAGGAAACACGGCAAAAGCAAAACGAAATTTTAGAGCATGGTATCAAGAAAAATTAGAACAAAACAAAGAAGATATGCTAATGTTTACAAAAGAGGTTTTAAATAGTAAATTACCTTTTTGTAAGGAATACAAGAAAGAAATATGGATTGTAATACTATCATTTCATGAAAATTTATTACTAGAGTGGGAAGATTTTTTAGAGATAGAAACCAAAAAAATAATTTATAATTGGTGTGATTGGTTAATTAATTTTTGTCAAATACCAGATACTCAGTTTTCATCCCAAGGAGTAAGACCAAATGGAAAAGGATGGGAGTATGTTATATCTTATTTAGACCAAGAGAAAGAAAAACTATTAGATAATTTATCCATGATCCAAAAGGTAATAACTTTACTTTATCAATGGAATTCTTATAAAGAGACAGGAAAAGCAACAAAACAAGCTGTAAATATAGCTGTATACATCTATAAATTACTAAAACAGCGAGGAGATATAAAAGATATATTGTTACCAGAAGAAATGGAAAAACTTTTTATGACAATGGTAAAAGGCAGTGAAGAAAATATAAATTTAATAGAACATATGATAAAAAAGACCATACAAAATGAAACGATACAAGACAATGGGTATGTGGAATTTTGTAAATATTTGATTTCTTCTTCTATGGTGCCAATAGAGAATGTTTTAGATAAAAATGAAGAGTTATATTGGAATATGGCTGAGATATTTTGGAAAGAAGAAAACGATTTAGGAAGTGCATATTTTCCAGTTAGTGCTTATCAAACTACTTTTTATCGATTGTTATGTTATCATCCAGAAAAATATATAAAGAAAATAGTTTATATGGTAAATGCTTATATGAAACAATATCAAAAAGAAACAGAAATAATAAGGATTTTGGTGAATAAAGGGAAACATGTAGAACAAAAAGGAAATGAAGAACTTTGGAATTTACATCGAACAGGAATAGGAACAAATCATGTTATTGCTTGTCTTCATATGGCATTAGAAAAATGGTTGTTAGAATGGATTCCTACAAAAACAGGAGAAGAAGCAGAGAAAGTTTTACGCTATTTAATAGAAAATAGTTTATCTGTTTCTATTACAGCAGTGGTATGTAGCGTTATTTTAGCTTATCCCAATAAATTACACCAGATAGCTTATTTATTATTTCCAATAAAGCCATTTTGGAAATGGGACAAAAAAAGAAAAAAAGAAGAAAAAAGAATGGATGAACTAATTTTAGATTTACCGAGAGCAAGACTATATTTTATAGAAAGAATACAGAGTAATCATCTCTTTTTTAGAAAAAGAGATATGTTATATCTATTATGCTATTATCAAAAGCAAGATGATAAAAAAGAAAAAGTGTATCAAATATTAGATCAATATTATCAAATTTGTGATGAACAGGGAGATAAAAAAGCTAAATTTGATTTATACTTTTATGACATAAGAAAACTGGAAAAAAATAAGAAGAAAACCTTAAAAAAAGAATATCAAGAAGAAGCAAAACAAATTTATGCTAAAAAGACGGATTGTTTGTATGAAAATCATGATTTATTAATGTGGTCTTTAGCGAGAAACAAAAAGGAAGAAAAAGAATATAAAAAATATCCACAGTATGAAAAAAATATAAAGCAAGCTTATCAGGAATTATGGAAACTAGAAGAGAAAATAGGAAAACTGGAGAGGGAAGTAGAACTTTATGAATGGGTTTTATCGTCTAATATAGCAACTGTTTTACTTTGTAATTTTTCGACTTATTTTTCCAAAGAAGAAAGAATAGAATTAGAAAAATTAGTAATACGAAAAGGAAATAGAATAGTAGAAAAATACTATCAAAATCAGTTGAAGAAATATGAAATATTTCATGCGACAGAAACTTTTAGAGGAATTAGTTATATTAGTGCACATGGAGTTTTGACTAAAAGAGAGGCTTTTGAGATTCAATTTCTTATTTTATTAAAAGGAGAAGAGTATTTTTTACCTTATTACATAAAGATGTTAAAGGAGTTTTGCCCTAATTTTACAAAGGAATTTATTTCTTTTAGTGTAAAAAATATAGAAAAGTTTTATGATTACTTAGATAAAAAAACAGAAGGAGAAGATAAGTTAGAAAGAATACGTCATTTTCTAAAGACACGAGAAAATCAAATTGAAAGAAATCTATCTATTGATGATTTTAAACAAATAAAAAAGAAAGATGATTTACGTGTATTGGGATATTTATTAATTGTTTTACAAGTAATGAGTGAGTCTTATGGTCAATATCAAGAAAGTTGTTTATACCTTGTAAAATATATATATTCTACGATTAAGAAAAATAAGAATATGCTAGCTTTTCAAATGATAAAGGGAAAATATATGATGGCAGTATGTCAAATGTTAAATTATATGAATAAAAGAGAAATTGATAGTGTATTTCCTATTTTTACAGGATATATAGGCATGAATGATATTACAGATGAAATGATACGATTTATTTTGGCATCAGAAAAACAACTCGTAGAAAACGGAACTTTTTATTATATTTTAGAAAAAATTTTTGAAGCATTAAAAAAATTTTATAAGAAAAAGAATCTAAAACATGTACCTGGTTTTTTCTATTGTGATATGGCAGATGGTATTTTAATTTATCTTTTTAAAAATGCAATACAGATACCAGAAAAAAATAGGGAAAAGATACAAAAACAGCAAGTAAAATTATTCCGAAAAGCAATAAAAAGTGTGAAAAGCAACCCAAATTTATTGTTAAATTGCTTATCCCTTCAACTTCGAAGGGGCGATCAGTATTGGAAAAAGTCAGGTATTTATTTATTAGTAGAAATGTTATCTAATAAAGAATTAGATAAGAATTGGGCAACAGATACGAAAGAAAATATAGAAAAGTATATGGAGGATTATATCAATATATATTTAAGGGAAATCAAAAAAGAAAAGAATCGAAGAAAAATGGTAGAAGAAGTGCTAGAAAATTTAATACAAAATGGTTCTTCAAAGGCTTTTTTACTAAGGGAGATGTTATAAAAAAAGTAGAATCATAGACCAAAGGGATTTTTTAGAGAAGCTAGAATAGGAGAAAATATGGAATCAAAAATTGTAAAAGAAATTGTAGAAGAATACGAATTAAAAGATGGAATGGAAATAAATTTATCTTGCTTAGATACAATTTCTAAGAGGAAAGGAATTAATATTAAGGATTTATTTCGAATATTAGGAATCTACAAAGTGGGAGAATATATTAATATGAAAAGGGCTTTAGCAAAGGATACATTTATCATTCATATTTATACAGAAGAAGATTATAACAAAATAGTAGAAGAAATAAGAGCCAATTTTGAAAAGAAAACGAATATTACTTATTTTCAATTTATGAGGCTACAAAAGAAATACAAGATAGCTGGAAGAAAATTAAGAAATATTTTAGGAATTACCAATCATGAATATAAAAGGTTGAAATCAAAAGAACAAAAAGCCAATATTATGTTTGAACAAGAGGCGTTTTCTGAAGAACTTTATGCAATCAGAGAAGAATTAAAATATTTTGACAAAATCACATTAAAGCAGTTAGAAGAAGTGAAAGAAAAATATTCAAAAACCTATAAAGAATTGAGAATAATTTTAAAAGTAGAAAAAACAGTATATTCAAAATTTATACACAAAGAAGTCCAAACCCTAAAAATCAATCTTTTATCAGACAAAGAAAAAATGCAATTAAAAGAGAAAATTATTCAGATGTGTCAAGGGAAGGATTATGTTACAAAAAGTGAGATAAAAGAGATTCAAAAAGAAACAAAAGCATCTAATTGCATAATACAAGAAACTTTATCCATTCATTCACAAAATTTCAACTTATTAATTGGTGATAGAATTCAAATGACTAGAATTATTTTTTCAGACATTAATCGAAAAGCATTTTTATTAAAGATGGATTGTCTCTATTATGATACTAAAAAATTTCATACAAAAAAAGAATTGATGAGAAGGACAAAAAAGATGGGAATACCATTTGATG
This sequence comes from uncultured Clostridia bacterium, assembly GCA_944386725.1. GTDB lineage: Bacteria > Bacillota > Clostridia > TANB77 > CAG-508 > CAG-269. The sequence continues at coordinate 21,362 of CALXCE010000014.1, read as the reverse complement.
CTTTCATAAAAAATTTGCATTCTAATGTAAAACATTATCCTTATAATTTATTGGCCTTAGAGAAAAATAAAAAAGGTTTATATATCGGAAAAGAACATCCTATGAGTAATTTGTATATAGAAGAAAAGCAAGAAGAAATAAAGAAGATAATAGAATTAAAGTTTTGGCAATATTGTTCTATGTATCCATTTAAATATGATGAAGAGAACATTAAAGCAGAGGTGTTTTTTAAAATTATGGAAAAAGGAGGTATTTTAGAAAAAAATTTTTCCTTTGATGAGAAATTGTTTATGTCGCTAATTACTAATAAAATCAAATATTTTATATGGAATGAGTGTCAAAAGGTAAGAAGAAGGCAGATTTATCTTAATCAGTATAAACAAGAATTGGTAAGTACCTATCAAATAGAAGAAGATGATAAAAAAACAAATCAAATTACACAACTGTTTCAGGAAGAAATCTATCTTTCTATCTTAATGTATGTGGAGGAAAATGAAGAAATGATACGATTAGATAGAAAATCTGCTTATGAATTGATTGCTAAAAAAATGCAAGTAGAATATGCATTTTTAATACAAAAACTAGAAGAAATACAAAAGAGAATTTTAGAAAATGAAGCAGCAAAAAGATGTAAGAATGGAACTATTATTATAATGACACAAAAGATTGCATTTTGATATACTATATTCTAGAAATATAGGTATAACCTTAAAAAAAGTGGAAAAACTTTAAATAGAAACCACAAATTTTAAGGAGGTACATATGGAAACGAGTAACATGAAAAATATGGTAGTTTTAAAAAACTTGCCATCGAATTTAGTAGAAGAAGCATTTGTTATTTTAAAGTCTAGTAAGAAAGTAAAGAAGCTAGAAAAAATAGATAAAAATAATAAATTTGAAGAAACAAAAGATGTTAAAAGAGAAAAAGATTATGTTTTAAGGGAAGCGGAAATGTTAGTATCTAGTTATATTTCAAAAATAGAAAACAATCATAAACAAAAACAATATACAATCGCCAAAAACCATAAAAAATATATTAGACTAAAAAAATATGCTATTTTATCAAGTATTATTATTATCATACAAGCTATGATGATTATTGTAAAATAAGTAATAAAACACTTCTTTTTCACATATGTTTTAATGAGTTTTATTTATTATTTTTTGCTTTGGTCTGTAAAACAATAAATAAAACTCACCTTAAAAGAAAGCTATGATGAAAACAAAGGAAGAGGTGTTTTTTTATGGAAAGAGTAATGACAGTAGAAGAAAAAATAAGACGAGCTGAGGAGATTTATGAAAGAAGAAAGCAGGGGGAAGCAAGACCAGTTGCTAAGGTAGCGGTAAATCATAAAAAAGATATAAAATTACTAAAAAAAATGATAATACAAATATTGGTTTGTGTAGCTATTTATTTAGTTGTTTATACCATGCAGAATAGTCAATATGTTTTTTCGAAAGATTTTATAAATAAAGCAAATGAGATACTTTCTTATGATACCAATTTTATGGAATTATATGAAATGATAAAAGGTCAAGTTATGAGTTTTATCCATCAAGATACGGAGGAAGAAAATCCATCAGTGGATGAAGCAATTGGGGGAGCAGAAGAAACACAAGAAGAGCAAGAAATCCAAAACACACAAGAAAGTGTGGAGAATTTATCACAAGAAGAATTGGATATACAAAATATAAAAAATACGACTAGTTTTGTTAAACCAGTAGAAGGAGTAATTAGTTCAAGATATGGCTTTAGAGAAACGGCAACAGAGACTGTTCCGAAAAATCATACAGGAACGGATATAGCGGCTAATTTAGGTACAAAAATAATAGCAGCGACAGATGGAGAGGTGGTTTTAGCTTCAGAAGAAGGAGACTATCGGCAAACATTTAAAAATTCAAATTGGAGAAGTAAGTATTATTTATGCACATTGCAATAATTTATATGTAAAACAAGGGGATATTGTTACACAAGGACAGGAGATTGCAGAGGTTGGCTCCAGCGGAAATTCCACAGGTCCACATTTACATTTTGAAATTAGAATTTCAGAAAGAACCGTAGACCCAGAGAGCATTTTAGAATTATAGAGGAGGAACTTATGCGATTTAAAATTGATTTAAAAATATTCCTTTTTGCTATTTTGTTTTATTTTACCAAACAAATAGAAGTATATGCTATGATTATGTTTTTCGCTATTCTTCATGAATTTGGGCATTTAGTAGCAGGTTTGCTATTGGGAATGAAACCAGAAAAAATGGAGATTATGCCATATGGAGTGTCTATATCTTTTAAATTAACACCAAAAGATTATAACCAAAAAATAAAATATGGTAATCAATTGGAATTAAAGAAAATAGTTGTTGCACTGGCTGGACCAATTACAAATGTTATAATTATGATAGTTGTTTTACAAATGAATATGAATATTGTGTCAAGTTTAATGATATTATATGCTAATTTATTACTTATTTTATTTAACTTGTTACCGATTTATCCATTAGATGGTGGAAGAGTTATTAAGGGGATTTTACATATAGGTTTAGGAAAAATGAAAGCAGAGAAGTATACGAATCGTATATCATTTATAACTTTAATGATTGTGACTTTTATTTCAAGTATAGTGGTCTATCAGGCGGAAAATATTGCTGTATTTTTAATTGTTCTAGTACTCTGGGGAATGTTTATTCGAGAGGATAGGATTTATGCAAAAAGAAATAAAATCTATAAATTGCTGGAGAAATTTTAAGTTTTGGTTTTTCATCCAATCAAGCAGGTCTCATTGGGGGAAGATGGCTTAATTTTTTCAATTACCTTGTTCATTACACTCGAAAAGAAATTGTATAGTAAGAAAATGTGCCGCTTTCATGTTCAAAATCACTGCTTTTGCCCTGAACATCTCTCATTTTCTTACTTAACAATTTCTATTTCTCGTTCCAATCAAGCGGTAATTAAAAAAATTAAGCCATCTTCCCCCAATGAGACCTGCTTGATTGGATGAAAAACCAAAACTTAAATGGAAAAAAGTATTGAAATAAAATGAAATAAATAGTAAACTAATACAAGAGATAACAAATAAAAAGGAGAAGTATGCAAATGATAAATACGAAAATGAAAAGTATAAGAGGAATTTCCTTAATTTCATTGGTAATAACAACAATTGTTTTGATTATATTAGCTAATGTCATTATTTATAATGTAAGAGATAATCTTAGATTGGGAAAACTGGAAAATATGCAAAATGATATTGAAAATCTAAGAGATAAAATTTCTTCTTATTATACGCAAAATGGTAAGATTCCTGCTACTTTGCAATATACCAATTTTAGCCATATAGGAGTTATTAGTCAAGCAGTAGATACAGGAGATTTCTTAGTGATTGATTTGTCCGCCCTTGAAAATTTAACATTGAACTATGGAAAAGATTTTGAAAAAGTAAAATCCCTTGAAAGCTTAACACCGGAAGATGCTAAAAATTATACAGATTTATATATTATCAATGAGACAAGCCATAATATATTTTATGTTGCTGGCATTACTGTAGATAATGAAACTTACTATACCGATTATACATCAGAGAGTATAGATTCAGTCTCTGTTGATTTAAGATATGTAGATGGTGTAAAAATACCGGATGGATTTTACTATGTGGAAGGAACAAAAGATACTGGGATTATTATAAAAAGCAATGACAATAATGAATATGAATATAAATGGATAGTAGAAAATGACGAAATAGAAACGATTCCTGAAAATGTAGCTATGAATACCAATGAAGAGGAAGATTTCATAAAAAGTGTCAATGCTTATAAAGGTTATTATCAAAATATGCATGATTCTAGTGTAATGTATTTAGGTTTGAACAATTGGTCACCCCAATATAAAGTGGAAGGCACTTATAAAGATAAGAACGGTGATACGGCTTATATTCCGATGGGATTTAGCGTATCAGAAACACCTAGAGAAAATACAATTCATGAAGGATTAGTTGTAAAAGATAGTAATGATAATGAATGGGTATGGATAGAAGTACCAAAAACGATTTACACAACAGCTACATCAAGTGAAGATTATGAAAATATAGAAAAGGATATGCAAACTTATGCAAGTACTTACATGGATAGTGATTATACAGATACATGGTATAACGGATGTGGAATAGCAACACAAACAGAGTATAATAATTTAAAAAACACTATGTTAAAAAGTGTTTATGAAAAGGGAGGCTTCTATATTGGAAGATATGAAGCAGGAACAGTAACAGCAAGAACTGCAAATTCAGATACATTAACAAGAGCAGTTATTCAGCAGAGTGTTTATCCTTATAATTATATAACATGTAGTGATGCACAAGCTGCATCCAGAGATTTAGTAACGGGAGGAAAAACAAGTAGTTTAATGTTTGGAATTCAATGGGATTTAGTGTTAAAGTTTATAGAGACCAAAGGAGGTAAAACACAAAGTGAATTAAAAACAGATTCTACACAATGGGGAAATTATGCTAATAGTACATTTAATATCACAAGAGGTCAATATACAACTAACCCATCTATAACAAATTCATGGATAACAGTAGATGGGAATTATCAAAAAAACAGTGCATTATTAACAACAGCAGGAATGACAAACACAAACAGTACATTAAATATTTATGATTTAGCAGGAAATGTAGCAGAATGGACATTGGAGCAAAACACTGCCGATACGAATCTTCCTTGTAGTTTTCGAGGAGGTCATTATGCTAATACAGATAACAACAATTCATGTTCTTATCGTACAGGTTACCCTAATTTAGATGCTAGCGATTACATTGGTTTTCGCCCAACTTTCTATTAATAGAAAAATAACAATAAAGGTATGTCAAAATTTTACAGTAAGGATAGGCATACCTTTTTCTTTTGCATAATGAAAAATAAGCAATGACATAATAAAAAGTTTAATCTGTAATAATTTTGTAATATTTTAGCAATATTTTTGTTATAATTGATTGACTTTTTCTCATTTTCGTTATATCATATAAATGTTAAAATATGTGTTTTAAAAATCCTAAGGAGGAAAATTATGGGAGAAGTAATCGTAATCACATCAGGAAAAGGTGGAGTAGGAAAAACAACCACAACAGCAAATTTAGGAGCAAGTTTAGCGGTAGAAGGAAAAAAGGTAGTATTAATTGATACTGATATTGGTTTGCGTAACTTAGATGTTGTTATGGGATTAGAAAATAGAATTGTATATGATATTGTAGATGTTGTAGAAGAAAAATGTAAATTAAGACAAGCCTTAATAAAAGATAAAAGATTTAAAGAATTATACTTACTACCAGCAGCTCAGACAAGAGATAAAAGTGCTGTTAATGAAGAACAAATGAGAAATTTAGTAGAAAAATTAAAAGAGGAATTTGATTACATACTAATTGATTGTCCTGCTGGAATTGAGCAAGGCTTTAAAAACGCAATTGCAGGTGCAAATCGCGCTATTGTAGTAACAACAGCAGAAATATCTGCTATTAGAGATGCTGATAGAATCATAGGACTTTTAGAATCCTCTGAAATTAAAAATCCAGAATTAGTTATTAATAGAATTAGACCTAATATGGTAAAAAAAGGTGAAATGATGGATGTAGATGATATTGTTGACTTATTATCTATTGATTTAATTGGTGTTGTTCCAGATGATGAGTATATTATTACGCAAACGAATAAAGGAGAGCCAGTTATTCAAAATAAAAGAGCACCATCTGGAAAAGCTTATATTGAAATAGCTAAAAGAGTATTAGGTGAAAAGATAGAAGTGACGATTCCAGGAAGAGAAAAAGGTTTTTTAGCAAAATTAAAACAACTATTTAAAAAATAATAAAGCAAGTTGGGGGTAAGTAAGAATAATGTTTGAAAACATAATGAAATTTTTTAAAAAATTGAATAAAAAAAATGAAAAAGCGGTAACCAACTCAAGAGATGCTGCAAAAGAAAGATTACATCTAGTTTTGATGCAAGATAGGGCAAATGTTTCAGCAGACTTTTTAGAACTTATGAAACAAGAAATAATAGAAGTTATCAAAAAATATATCGATGTAGACGAAGGTGCTATCGATGTCCGACTTACTAATAAAGAAAATGAGGATGGTACCAATGGAGCACCAGCTTTATATGCCAATATTCCTATCTTAAATATTAAAAATGAGGCAAGAAAAGTTGATGTAAAAGTAGATAAAGAAGAAGCCAATAAAGAAGATAACAAAAATGCTGAAAAACCAGTAAAAGAGGAAAATGGAAAGAATCATAAGGAGGAAAACCAAGAAGAAGAGGTGGCTAAAGTTATCATAGATAATGGAGAAGATCACAACAAAAAAGAAGATCAGAAAGAAAGTAAAAAAGAAGAAATAACTGAAATTATAATAGAAAGTGACAAAGAAAATAAAGAAGAAGAGGAAGAAACTAAAAAATGATAAAATAAAAGAAACAAAGGAAGAACTTAAATCAGAAAATTAAGTTGGAAAAAGAGTGATTTAATGAGAAAAAGAGAATTAAAAAATATAGAATGGAGTATCGGAATTATTGCAATTATCCTTTGTATCATAGGGTTAGTTGCATTATTTTCTGCTACACAAGAAACAGAATATGATGAATTTAATAAACAATGTATATGGTTTGTGATTAGTTTAATAATAGGTGTTGTTGTTATGCTGATTGATTATGAATCCATTGTAAAAATGTCTCCTATATTTTATGGTGCATTTATCCTATTATTAATTGCTGTATTATTTACTACACCAGTTAACGGTGCTACTAGCTGGTTTGATATTGGATTTTTTTCTTTTCAACCAGCTGAATTTGCAAAAATATTTGTAATCTTGTTTTTAACTTATGCTATTACTAAAATACAAGAAAGAGATAAAAGAAATATTAATAAACCCATTAAATTATTAATATTACTAGCTATATTTGCTATTCCTGCCTTATTAATCATTAAACAACCAGATTATGGTACAGTAGCAGCTTTTATTGTTGCTGTAGCATTTATGCTAATAACTGCTGGAATTGACAAAAAATATATTATAGGCACTATTATCATAATAACGATAGCAGTTCCATTGATTTATCATTTTATATTACCAGAATATGCAAAACAAAGAATTGATATTTTTTTAAATCCAGAATCAGATCCACGTGGTGCAGGATATAACATTATTCAGTCTAAACTTGCTATCCGGAGCAGGGGGCTTAACAGGAATGGGATTATTAAAGGGAAATCAAACCCAATTAGGATTTTTATATCCTAAAACAACAGATTTCATATTTGCTGTCATTGGGGAAGAAATGGGATTTATCGTAGCAGGAATCGTTATTATACTGTATGTAGTGCTCATAACCAAATGTCTATATGTAGCCAAAACAGCAAAAGATGAAACTGGTTCGCTAATTGCTTCTGGGATAACAGGTATATTTGCATTTCATATGGTAGAAAATATAGGAATGGTAATGGGGTTATTGCCAATTACAGGTGTACCACTTCCTTTTATTAGTTACGGAGGAAGTTCTTTAATTACAAATTTTATTTGTATAGCAATATTATTAAACATTAGTAGTAAAAGACAAAAAACAATATTTGTTAAATAGGTGTTTTTTTGCCCCGTCCCCAAAAGCACCTAAAGGAGTAAAGATGTATTTGCACAAATTAAAAATAGGAAATGTAGAATTGGAAAATAATTTAATATTAGCTCCTATGGCTGGTGTCACAAACCAGCCTTTTCGAATGATATGTAAAGAATTTGGACCAGGTATGGTATGTACAGAAATGGCTAGTTCAAAGGCTATTTTTCATGATGACAAGAAAACAAATCGTTTATTAAATATAGAAGGGGAAAAAGGTCCTATCAGTATGCAAATCTTTGGCAGTGATGAAGAAACAATGGGGTATGCTGCCAGTTATGTGAGCAAAATAGCTAATATTGTAGATATTAATATGGGATGTCCTGCTCCTAAGGTTGTTAAAAATGGAGATGGAAGTAAACTTTTACTAGATTTACAACAAGCAGAAAGAATCATGAAAGTAGCTGTAAAAAATTCTAAAGTTCCAGTTACTTTAAAATATCGAAAAGGGTGGGACAAAGAAAATATAGTGGCAGTAGAAATTGCTAAAATAGCTGAAAGAGTAGGGATTTCAGCTATTACTATTCATGGAAGGACTCGCTCGGAGTTTTATTCTGGAACAGCTGATTTAGAAATTATCAAACAAGTAAAACAAGCAGTTAGTATTCCTGTTATAGGAAATGGAGATGTTGTTAATGAGAAATCAGCATTGAAGATGTTTCGAGAAACTGGTGTGGATGGTATTATGATAGGGAGAGGAAGTTTGGGAAATCCTTGGATTTTCAAGAACATAGCACATTTCTTAAAAACAGGAGAAAAGTTACCAGAACCATCAAATCAAGAAAAACTAGAAATTATAAAAAGACATATTGATTTAGCGGTGAAAGAAAAGGGAGAAATAGCTATTAAAGAACTCAGAAAACATATTGCTTGGTATACAAAGAATTTGAAAAATTCTAGTGAATTTAGAAGTGCTATTAATCAAATTGAAACAGAGGAAGAATTAATCCATAAAATAGAAGAATATTTCAAAACTCTTTAAAATAATATGGTAGTGGATTTATATCCACTACTTTTTTTATTGGAGGTAATATTTTGAAGAAAAAAAATATATTTATTTTCTTGGTTATTATAATAATGATAGGAATTATTAGTTTTTTCATTTTTTTTCATACAAAAACGGCTAAAAATTCAAAAATTGGAAATAATATTAGTAGTCAAGAAATTGTAGATTACATTTTAAATATTAGTTCCTATGAAGCAACAATAGAAGTAGAAGTTAATAGTAACAAAAATAAAAATCTGTATATTCTAAAGCAACAGTTTATAGAACCCGATATAGTGAAACAAGAAATATTAGAACCAAATAATATTGCTGGTGTAAAAATGATAAAAAATGGAAATCAATTAACCATAGAGAATACTAATTTAAGTTTAAACTCTGTTTTTGAAAATTATGAATACGTATCAGATAATATTTTGGATTTAAATTGTTTTATTAAATCTTACCAAGCAGACGAAAAGGCAAGCTGGAAAGAAGAAAATAATCAAATTATTATGATGACAAAACAAGATAACGAAGAAAAGAAATTATGGATTGATAGGAGTACGGGAAATCCAAAAAAAATGGAAGTAAAATGGACTAACAAAAGTAATACAGTTTACATATTATATAATGAGGTAAATTTAAATAGTTTATCATAGACCATTTATTTACTTTCACTAATATTTAAAATAGCATGAAATATACTTGACAATACACTAATAATAGGAGTGAAGGATATGCAAATCAAAAGAGGAGATATGTTTTATGCAGATTTAAGTCCAGTAGTTGGCTCAGAACAAGGGGGAATTAGACCAGTTCTTATTATACAAAATGACCTAGGTAATAAATATAGTCCTACTGTAATTGCCGCAGCGATAACTTCTCAAACTGGAAAAAATAAATTACCAACTCATATCGAAATAGATTCCAATTCTTGTGGATTAAAAAGTAATTCAGTAGTATTAGCAGAACAAATAAGAACAATTGATAAAAGTAGGTTAAAAGAAAGAATTGGTCATATAGATGATGAAAAAATAATCGACCAAGTAAATAATGCTTTAGGAGTTAGCTTTGGATTAGATGAATAAGGACAATTAGGGACGTTTCTTTTTGCTCCTTTTAGGGGGAATAGGGACGTTTCTTTTTGCTCCTTTTGGTGCAATTAGGGACACATCTTTGATAAATTATACTATTAGTTGTTATTTCACTAACACATTCGTCATTTCTATAAAAAATAATAAATAGCAACAAATATAAATTATACCTATAGGAAAATGTGTCCCTAATTGCACCAAAAGGAGCAAAAAGAAACGTCCCCAATGTCCCTAAACTTTCAATTTTTTAATAATCTTAATTTCTTTATAAAGATTATCAATAATAGCTTTTCTAGTTTCATAAGCATTTTTATATTCTTCATATATAGATGGATAGTTCTCTGGAGTTTCTTTATTTTTTAATAGCATTTTAATACCCTCATAATAATAGTTTTTATCTTTTTCTTTTTTGGAATTTTCCATCTTTTCTTTGTATTTTGAAATTTGTTCAAATCTTTTTAATTCATTTTTTAATTCTTCTACATAACTTTGAATGCAAGAAATTTCATATTCAATATCATCAATAACTACTTTAAATAAAGTTCTTACAATGATAGGATTATTTTTACCAAGTTTGGTATTTTCTGAAAGGATAAAAAGTGCATCTGATTTTTTAGTATCTTTATTTGGTTTGGTATCTTCAATTATTATTTTTAAAGTATCAGAAATTCCAACATGTGATTTATATTGTCTTTTACTAACAATAGCATCATACTCATCTGCTACACGTATAATTTGTCCTTCGTAAGGGATATCTTTTTTGGTTAGCCCTTGTGGATATCCACTGCCATTTAGAGCTTCATGATGATATAAAGGACCTGCTGCATAAGGCCTTAATTTTAAATCCTTCATGCATATATTATAGCCTAGGGTAGTATGTGTTTTCATAATTTCATATTCTTCATTTGTTAATTTTCCAGGTTTTTGAAGGATTTCCGATGGAATAAATAATTTTCCAATGTCATGTAAATAGGCACAAATAGTGCAATATTCTGTAAAATCTTTATTACAGTGAAGATATTCACAAAGTCTACAAGTTATACTGGCAACATTTTCACAATGTTTTCTTGTAAATACATCTAATCTATCTAGCATATTTAATTGATATCTCATACTTTCATCTAAGTTATAGGATTTTAAATTCGTTTTATCATAAAAATTAAATTCGTAACTCATAATTATTTTCCTCCGTATCTACCTTAATTTATCATAGCATGAAAAAAGAAAAACCGCAAGTTTTTCTAACGTAAATGTATCCATTAAAGAGCAGAATGAGCCTGAGAAAGTTTTTACTTTATTAAGAAAAATCATTGAAAAATAGCTAGATTTGTGGTAATATAGAAAAAGTAAAAAGCAAACGGAGGAATCAATATGTATAGAACAAAAACATGTGGAGAATTAAAACAAAACAATATAGGAGAAACCGTAGAACTTAGCGGATGGATACAAAAAATCAGAAATTTAGGTGGTATGATTTTTATCGATTTAAGAGATGAATTTGGAATTACACAAATTGTAATTAATAATGAAAAATTACAAGAACAAGCTAAACAAATGAATACCGAAAGTTGTATCCATATTTTACGGAGAAGTTGTGGAAAGAGCAAGCAAAAATGAAAAAATTGCAACAGGAGAAATTGAAGTAGTAGCAAACAAGATAGAGATATTAGGAAAATGTAAAAATATACTTCCATTTGAAATTAATACCGACCAAGAAGTAAGAGAAGATTTAAGATTAGAATATCGATTTTTAGATTTGAGAAATGAAACATTGCATAACAATATATTACTTCGTTCTAAAATACTAAAAACTTTAAGAGATAAGATGGATGAGTTAGGGTTTACAGAAATTCAAACTCCTATTTTGGCTAATTCTTCGCCAGAAGGAGCAAGAGATTATTTGGTGCCAAGTAGACTAAATCCAGGTGAATTTTACGCACTTCCCCAAGCACCTCAACAATTTAAGCAATTGTTAATGGTATCAGGATTTAATAAATATTATCAGATTGCACCATGTTTTCGAGATGAAGACCCAAGAGCAGACAGAGCACCTGGAGAATTTTATCAATTAGACTTTGAAATGGCATTTAGCACGCAAGAAGATGTTTTTCAGGTCTTGGAAGAAGTCGTGTCATATACCTTTAAAAAATTTACTAATTGGAAAGTAGATGAGGGATCATTTATTAAGATTCCATACAAAGAAGCTATGGAAAAATATGGTATTGATAAACCAGATTTAAGAAATCCATTAATTATCCAAGATGTAACAAAGGTATTTGAGAAATCTGAATTTAATGCTTTTAAAGGGAAAACAATAAAAGCCATTGTGGTACCCAATGGAGCTACTCAAGGGAGAAAGTTCTTTGATAAAATGGGAGAATTTGCAACAACAGATGAAGTTGGTGCGAAAGGATTAGCATGGACAAAGTGGGAAGAATCAGGAGAAGTGACAGGAGGAATTGCTAAATTTATCACAGAAGACATTAAAGAAAAACTAGAAACACAATATAAAGTAGAAAAGAATTCAGCTATCTTCTTTATTGCTGATGAATTAGAAAAAGCACAAAAAATAGCAGGATTAGTTAGAATTGAATTAGGAAAGAGATTAGATTTAATCGAAAAAGGAGTTTATAAATTCTGCTTTATTGTAGATTTCCCAATGTATGAGTTGTCAGAGGAAGGAACCATAGACTTTAGCCACAATCCATTTTCTATGCCACAAGGTGGCTTAGAAGCATTAGAAAATAAAGATCCACTAGATATACTTGCTTATCAATATGACTTAGTATGTAATGGCTATGAAATGGCATCTGGGGCTGTTAGAAATCACAATCCAGAAATTATGGTAAAAGCTTTTGAAATAGCAGGATATTCGGAGGAAGATGTAAAAAATAGATTTGGAGCTTTATATAATGCATTCCAATATGGAACGCCACCACATGCAGGAGCGGCACCAGGAATAGACAGAATGATAATGTTAATAACAAATTCTCAAAATATAAGAGAAGTTATAGCATTTCCAAAGAATAAAAAAGCAAGAGATTTATTAATGCATGCACCTTCTGTTGTATCTAAGCAACAGTTAAAAGATGTACACATTCAATTAAAGAGGGATTAAGGGACGTTCCTTAAAATCCCTTCTGAGAAAGGAGAATAAAATGGAATATAGATTTACACCAAGTGATAGAGTATGTTCACAAGAAATGATTATTGAATTAGATGGTGACATCATAAAAAAAGTAACTATAATTGGAGGTTGTGCAGGAAATACTTTAGGAGTTTCTAAGTTGGTTCAAGGTATGCAAATTGATGAGGCAATTAAAAGGCTAAAAGGCATTCCTTGTGGTATGAAAGGGACTTCTTGTCCAGATCAATTGGCGATTGCATTGGAAGAAGCGAAAAAAAATAGCTTGAATTTAAAACAAAGGAGAAATAAATGAAACAATATAAAATAGAAATAACTGTATTTTTATGTGGTGCTCTTGGAATGATATTAGAATTGGTAGCAGCAAGAGTACTATCTCCTTATATAGGGAGTTCGAATTTAATTTGGACTACTATTATAGGAATTATGCTTACCAGTATGAGTGTTGGATATTGGACAGGTGGTAAAATTGCAGATAAAAAACCAGATATGAATGTATTATCAATGCTAATTTTAATGGGGAGTTTTTTTACTAGTTTAATTCCTATTTTAGAAACATTAATGGTAAAGCCTTTTGCTGAAGCAACAGATAATTTAGTTTTAATTGCAATTATTACATCAGTTTTTATATTTGGAATTCCGAGTTTTATATTAGCAACGATTTCACCATTTGCTATAAAATTAAAAGATAAAGAACATGAAAATGTGGGGAAAGTATCTGGTAGAGTATCTTCTTTATCAACTTTGGGAAGTATTATTGGTACTTTTACGGCAGGTTTTATACTAATACCAAATCTAGGAGTAAGAACTATTATACTTATTGCAACAATAATACAATTTATTCTAGCTTTTATACTTTTTGTAAAAAAAGATAAAACATTTATTATTACCATGTTAATAGCTTTTATTGCTTTGATAGGACTTAATTTCTATGGAAAGTACCTTTTTGAAAAAAATAATCCAGATATTATAGAAGATATTGATTCACAATATAGTAGGATTTGGATTAGACAAGCTTCAAATTCAGAAATTTCATATAAAGTAATGCAAGTTGATACAGGATTAGAATCTTATATTAATCAAGAAACAAATGAAATGGGAGCACCATATTTGTATTATTATGATTTATTTGATTATTATAATAAAGATGCAAAATCTACTCTTATGATAGGCGGAGCAGCTTATACATATCCAACATACTATTTAAAAAAATTTGAAGATAAAACAATAGATGTTTCTGAAATAGATGAAAAAATGACACAATTAGCCCAAGAACAATTTGGACTAGATATCAATAATCCAAGATTAAAAATTTATCATCAAGATGGGAGAAGCTTTTTAAATTATACAGATAATAAATATGATACTATTTTAATAGATGCTTTTAAAGGTCTAAATGCACCTTTTGAATTAACTACTTATGAAGCTTTAATAAATGCTAGAAATAAATTGAATGATAATGGAATAGTAGCAACCAATATAATATCTGCTGTAGAAGGAGAAAAATCAGATTTTATAAAATATGAATATGCTACATATAAAAAAGTCTTTAATGATGTAAAAATTTTTAGAGTAAGAGACATAACAGATGAAGAAGAGCAGAATTTAATTTTGATAGGATTTAAAGGTGAGGCTAATAAAAACGAAGAGAAATATGAACAATATAGTAGCTTATTAGAAAGAGAAATAATAAATTTTGAATCAGATAAGCAAGTGGTAACAGATAATTATGCCCCTATTGGAAATTAATTAATAAATTTAGAGTAAATATTTATCAAGCTTATAGTAGATTTTATACTAGGGAAGATAAATTTCTAAAAAAACCTTGTATAATAAATCTAATTGTGATATAAATAAACTATAAAAATAAAGCTATAATTAGAAAGGCGGAATTTTTGTGGAAGAAGAAATAGAAAGAGATGTTAAAACGATTTTAATAGTAGATGATGAACCATCTATTAGAGATATATTGGTGTATAATTTAGAAAGAGAAGGATATAAAACAATCGAGGCATCTGATGGAGCAACTGCTGTCAATATGGCATTAGAGCAAAAGCCAGATTTGATTTTATTAGATATTATGCTTCCAAAATTAGATGGATTATCTGTATGCAAAAGAATTAAGAACTCGTTCAATGTACCAATTCTTATTTTAACAGCAAAAGATGCAGAAATTGATAAAATTTTAGGATTAGAATTAGGAGCAGATGATTATATTACGAAACCTTTTAGTGTAAGAGAATTAGTAGCAAGAGTAAAAGCAAATTTAAGAAAAGTAGAAGTAGTTTCCAACGATAAAGCAATAGAACAATCAGGAGAAGAGAAGAAAAAAGAAAGCAAGATAGTAGTTGGCGATTTAGAATTGGACTTAGATAAATTTGAAGTTAAAGTTAGAGGAGAAATCATAGATTTAACTTTAAGAGAATTTGAAGTATTAAAATTTCTCGCTTCTCAACCAGAACAAGTAGTAACTAGAGAAACTCTATTAGAGAAAGTTTGGGGATATGAATATTACGGAGATATTAGAACAGTTGATGTAACTGTTAGAAGAATTAGAGAGAAAATAGAAAAAGATACTTCTATGCCAAAGATATTAATTACAAAAAGAGGAGTAGGTTATTATATTGCTTCTAAATAAACAATTAATCATAAAAAGTTAGGTTTTCTTCATCATTAAAGTATGAAAGAAGATATGTTGGGAAAATCTAATTTTTTTTGTCGAATTTTGCGATGAAAAGTAGGAAAAATTAAAAAAATCTATTGACAAATTTATGGATTAGAAATTATACTCTTAATAAATTATATAATTTATTAAACTACATAAGGAGGGAATAGAATTAGTGCACTAAAAAAAGTTTATGAATAGAAAATTTATATCAAAAAGTAATAGAGTATTAAGAAAAGTTTTAAATTCAGAAGAAAATTTAGATATCTTACAAGATTTTATAGAGGCTTTTTTAAAAGTAGAAATTAAGGAAATCAAATTAAATCCATATTTAAAAATTAAATCGAGATATTTACCAATGGAGGAGAATTTTGGCATCGCAGATGTAAGAGTGAAATTAGAAGAACAAGAAGAATTGAATATAGGAGTTCAATTTATAGATGGTTATTATGCACAAAATAAGATGTTATTATATTATGCACAAATTCATTCTAATCAATTAGAATATCAAGATAATAGAAAAATTGCCAAAACTATAACAATTAATTTGCTTGATTTTCATTATTTAAAATCTAAAAAATATTTTAATAAAATTGTAATATCATCTAAGACAGAAAATCAAATTGAATTATATGTGTTAGAATTACCTAAATTCATACCGAGCAAACATAAAATATTGGACAAGCAAGAGGCATGGATGATTTATTTGTGTGGAGAACAAGAAGATATGATGATAGAAGTTTTAAAAAAATTCGATAAGATTAGAAAACTAGACGATTTGTTAGAAGAATATTGGAAGCATGAAACAATGGAGTAGTATGTAAATTTTAGATTAAGAATCAAGAATGAAAATAACACTAATAAAAAAATAATAAAATTGAAAATTAGCTTGATCAAGTATTTTTCAATTTTATTATTTTTTAAAATAAGTTATTGTGCATTTGTTACGGTTTGCTTTAAAGTTACACTTATAATGGTTCCCTCTGGCACTTGTTCATCTTTTGCATAATCTTGGGAGCTAACAACACCAGAGCCTTCTATATTAATATTTAAGTTTTTAGATTTTAAGGTATTGGTCGCTTCGGAAGCGTTCATTCCTTTTAAATCTGGAACTGTAACTGATGTTGAAATACTACTTCCTTGTCCATATAGCACAATGATGGAATTTTTAGGAAGGGAATTTCCTGGTTTTGGCGTTTGATCCTCTACAAGAATTGTATTAGCATCACCGTCAACATAAGTTTTTGTAGTAAATCCTACTTCTTTTAATATCTTTTCTGCTTCTGCAACGGTTTTGTTTCTCACGTCAGGAACAGTGATATAGTTACTTGAATTTGTGCTACTAGAAGTATCTTCATCAGATGGAATCCCCAAATAAGGTAGAATTTCAGATAGCATCTGAGATACAACTGGACCCGCTATTGTTCCTCCTTGGTGTCCATTATCTCCTTGTGGGTCATATAAAGTAAGCAGTAATACAATTTGTGTATCTTCAACAGGAGAGATGGCTACATAAGAAGCCACATATCCTTCCTCTTCTTTACCAACAGGAGGTTCAGAGGTACCGGTTTTACCACCTATGGAATAGCCTGATACAGCGACTGTTTTTCCAGTACCCACTGTGGCAACAGATTCCATCATAGATTTAACTTCTTCTGCTGTTTGCTTTGAAATAACTTGTCTAACTTGAGAAGTAGGTATTTCTGTTACAGTACCAGTGTCTGTGTTAGTTACTTCTTTTACAATGCGAGGTTGCATTAATATACCATCATTAGCAACACAAGAAATAGCAGTAATCATTTGAAGAGGAGTAATATTTAATCTTTGACCAAATGACATGGTAGCAAGTTCCACTGGACCAACATTATCTAGGTTCTGGAAAATACTGCTTTGTTCACCATATAACTCAGAATTAGTCGAGTCAAACAAACCAAAAGCCGCATAGTACTTATACAAAGTGGTAGCTCCAATTCTTTTTCCTAGTTGCATAAAGGCAGGATTGCAAGAATTGCATAGTGCTTCCCTTAAGCTTTGTACACCATGTGGGTTTGCACGCCAGCATGAAATTTTTGTAATTGAGCCATTCATATCTTCAAATTCTTCATAACCTTTGCAATAAAAATCACCAGCTACATCGGTGGAGGTAATGTTTTCCTCCAAGGCTACAGAGGCTGTGATGACCTTGAAAGTAGAGCCTGGTTCATAGGTTTCAGCCACTGACTTATTAGCCCACATTTTATATAACGCTTCGCTTTTTTCTTCTGTTGTAAGAGAGTCATAAGTTTGAGCTAAAGTGGAATTTGGCGTATAAGGTGAATTTAAATCATAATCTGGATAAGAGGCCATAGCAATAATATCACCTGTTTTAGGATTCATAGCTATTACATTTCCGCCTCTAGAACATTCATTATCCTCAACAGCTTGTTTTAAATATTTTTCAACAATTGTTTGTACATTTAAATCAATAGTAAGTGTCAGATCACTTCCATTTTCAGCAGAAATATAAGTTTCTTCTGCATTAGGAATTTCTTGTTGGTTACTTCCTTGAGAACTTACAATTTTTCCAGGGGTACCAGTTAAAACAGAATCCCATTTTGACTCAATACCACTTAGACCTTGATTGTCACTTCCACAAAAACCAATTACATTAGAAGCAACGGTGTTATATGGGTAGTATCTTTTGGTATCTTCATCAATGTTAATTCCAACAGTAATATTATTTTCTTCCATCCATTGCTTTAATAAATCAACTTTTTCTTTTTCTACTTTTTTTATAATAGTTTCTACTTGTGATTCACTATTTACTTTTTTTAGTACTTCATCATAATTTAATTCGAAAATTTCAGATAAATCTTTGGCTACTTTTTCTTTATATTCTTTGGTATCTTTATCACTGTTTTTGACAATTTTAGTAGGATTAATGGTTATAGTATCTACTTGTGCACTAATGGCAAGAGCTTTGCCTGTAGAATCATAAATATTACCACGCTTTGGGCTAATAATTTGATTAATCGTTTGTTGTTGGTAAGCTTTTTCTTTTAACCAACTTCCTTGTACGAATTGAATAAACCCAATTCTACCAATTAGGATAACAAATATTAGGGCAGTTGAAATTAATAGAGTTCTTAATTTTTTAACATGAATTAAATTCTTTGATTCAAGACCTGTTTTTAACTTTACTATTTTATTATTAGATGTTTTTGTTTTTTTCTTTTTTTGGTTTCCCATAATTTTCATTCCTTTTTTGGTACAAATGCTTTTTGTACTTCTTTTGTTCGTAATTATTGTATATTAAAAATAATGAAAAATCAACAAAAGTTGAAAAAATAAAGAAAATATAATATAGTAGTAGGAGAGGTGGAGTAAATGGATACAATTTTAGAAGAAACTAAATTTATTATGAATAAGTATCATATCAAGGCTAATAAAGCTTTAGGGCAAAATTTTTTAATCAGTGAAAATGTTGTTCAAACAATTGTAGATGGCAGTCAAATTGAAAAAGAAGATTTGGTCATTGAAATTGGACCAGGACTTGGCACATTAACGAAATTTTTATTAGAAAAAGCAAAAAGAGTTATTTGTATTGAATTGGATAAAAGAATGATAAGTATTTTAAAAGATAGATTTTTACTTTATAAAAATTTTAAGATATTGAGTCAAGACGTATTAAAAGTGAATTTAAGAGAATTAATTGAAGAAGAAAAGAAAGATACAGAGGTTAAAAATGTAAAAATAGTAGCTAATTTACCATATTATATAACGACTCCTATTATTATGAAGTTATTAGAAGAAGAATTGCCATTAGAAAGTATAACAGTTATGATACAAAAAGAGGTTGCAGATAGACTAATTGCTATACCAGGTGAGAAGGAAACAGGTAGTATAACTTATAGTGTCTATTATTATGCACAAGCACAAGATATTTTAGAAGTACCTAATGATTCATTTATACCAGAACCAGAGGTAACATCAAAAGTTATCAAATTAAACATTAGAAAAGAACCTCCTGTAAAAGTAGAAAAAAAGGAGATTATGTTTAGAATTATAAAATGTGCTTTCATGCAAAGAAGAAAAACCTTATTGAATGCATTGGTGAATACAAAAGTTTTTATAGATAAAGAAGAAGGGATACAAATTTTAGAAAAATTGGGTATCGATATTAATATAAGACCTGAAAATTTAAGATTAGATGACTATGCGAATATTAGCAACTTATTATTTCATTTTTAATATTGATTACAATTAGATGTTATTTTTGCTTCAGAAGGCTTCTCATTTATCAATTTTTATGTTATAATAAAAAAGAAGTATAAAATAGGGAGAGTGCAATGAATCAGATTTTAGTTACTAAGAAATTATATATTACACCTGAATTAAAAAGAAAAAAGAAAGTTTATAAATTTGAGTTCTTTTTATCTATTTTTTTGGTATGTGTTTTAATGTCTGCTTATATTTATGCTGAATATGATAGAAACAAAAGTGAACAAGTATCTCAAGAGATTTTATCAAGTCTTGATATTCCAGAGGAAGATACTACGATAGCTAAGAATAATGTTTTAGTTGTTGTGCTAGATGATGAAGAACAAAATGAATCACAAAATGAGTTAGCAAATAGGACAGAAACTAGTAATCAAGCTGTACAAACAACTACAAAAGGCTATCAGTATGTAACGATAGGAACTATTAATATACCAAAAATAAATGTTACTTATCCAATTCTTGATGGCTTAACAGATTCTACGGAAGAAACAGAAGAATTACTAAAAATTTCTCCTACTAAATTCTGGGGAGCAGACCCAAATGAAGTTGGGAATTTCTGTATTGTAGGTCATAATTATAGAAATACTAAATTTTTTAGTAAAGTACCAACATTAGAAATAGGAGATATTATAAAAATAACTGATTTATCTGGAAGAGTCCTTCAATATAAAGTATATAATAAATATGAAGTAGATCCAACCGATGTTAGTTGTACAACACAATTAACAAACGGAAAAAAAGAAGTAACCTTAATTACTTGTACCGATGATAGTAAACATAGAGTTGTTGTAAAAGCAAGAGAAAGTTAATTTAAAAGTCAGCCATAAGGCTGATTTTTTTGTTGAATAGGAAAATTGCTTTTTCCTATTCAATAAAAACAACGTTAAATTTGGCGCAGAACAAATTTACGGAAAGCCAAAGAGAAAAGATAAAATTAGTATAAATTTTAAGGCTTTCCGATTTGTTCTTTGCACTAGATTAAAAAAAATACATATAATATAGAAAGTAGGAATAGAGGAGGTTATTATCTGTGGCAAAAATATTAGTATTTAACAATGATACAGATAGGATGGAAACTTATTATAGAGGAGAATCTGAGCCCATGCCATATAACACAAATGGTACATTAAGAGTAAGAGAGTTTAGAGGTTCTAGTAAAAGTAATATCTTATGGACAACGAAAAGAACAATGCAAAGTTGGAATAGTCAAAGATATATCTATGGAGGACCAATACCAGTAGGATTTGCTTTTAAAAGACCTTATGAAGGAGGGCATGGAAACCAGAGTCATGACTAAATACATACAGTTGAACACATAAAAATTTGTAATAGAAGATAGATATAATTTGTGTTTTTAGAGGTAAAAAAATAAGCATTAGCGAGTGTAAATGCTAATGCTTATTTTTTGAAAAATTTTCTAATAATTGGATGTAAACTGATTGACAAAAGAACAAAAGTTTGATAATATATAGCAAATAAATAAAGGTGGATTTTAAAATGAGCAATAAAGATTTATATATAAGAAGTAGTTCAGCAGAGTTTCTAATATTTGAGCAACAAAAAAAA
>CALXCE010000013.1 GCA_944386725.1 uncultured Clostridia bacterium | reverse complement strand
CACAGCAAAATAAAGTTGCATTATATTTGTTTAATAGTATAAATCATAAAATAAAAAATATGTAAATGTTGATGAAACACTTGACAATAACAAACAAATGTTTTAAGATATATGTAGTTCAAAAAAGGATGTGAAACTATGGAAGAAAATAAATTATCAATTCAAAATGAATTTGCTATAGAAGATATAAAAAATTTAATATATACTATAAGAGGAAAACAAGTTATGATGGATAGTGATGTTGCTAATATATATCATTGTGAAACCAAATATGTAAACCGTGTAGTAAAAAGAAATATAGAACGATTCCCAGAAGAATTTTGTTTCCAATTGAATGAAAATGAGTTTGAAGTTTTAAGGTGCCAATTTGTCACCTTAAACGAAAATGGAAGAGGACAACATAGAAAATACTTACCTTATGTATTTACCGAACAAGGTATAGCAATGTTATCAGCTTTATTAAAAAGTGATGTGGCAGTAAGTGTTAGTGTAAATATTATGAAAGCTTTTATTGAAATGAGAAAATTCTTAATGCTTAATGGACAAGTATTTGAAAGACTAACAAGTGTAGAACATAAACTATTAGAACATGATAAAAAATTTGACGAAGTCTTTAACCAATTACAATTGGAAGAAAATATCAAACAGAGAATATTTTTTGATGGTCAAATCTATGATGCCTATAGTATTATTATTGATATTATAAAAAAAGCAAATAAAAAAATACTAATTATAGACAATTATATTGATGACAGTGTCTTAAAAATGCTCACTAAAAAGAAGAATAATGTAGAAGTAGTTATTTTAACATCTAACAAAAGTAATATTCAAAATATAGATATTCAAAAATTGAATAAAGAATATCCTATTCTAAAAATTGCCAAAACAAATAAATTTCATGATAGATTTATTGTTTTAGATAATGAAGAAATGTATCATTTAGGAGCCTCAATCAAAGATTTAGGAAAAAATGTTTTGGAATTAACAAAATAGAAGATATAGAAATTATAAAAAAGATTATTAGTTTATAGATTTTAACAGAATAGACAAGATTTATTAAAATTGTATGATATTGATAAGTACAATAAATTGTAATATAATAATAAAGGATAAATTAAGGTTAGCTATTAGAATGAGTGATAGCAGTTGTACTAATCTAAAATATAATAAGCTTAAAATGTATGAGAAATTTGATAACCAATTAAAAGAAATTGATGAAGAATATAGAACTGCTATTATAACTTTTGCAATGGCTAAAATTATGGATATGCATAAAACTGAACAAAATAAAGTTGCATTGTATTTGTTTAATTGTATAAATTAATAGTAAGAAAGATGTAAAACACAACAATATATTAAATAAATTTAGTTATTTTTATATTTTTTTACAAAAAGTATGATATAATCAAATATAGAACAAATAATTTAATTGACTATAAAAACGTTTAAGGAGAGATTTGTTATGTATAAATTAGTTGCAATTGATGTTGATGGAACTTTAGTAAATGATGATAAGAAACTAACGCAGAGAACAATAGATTCTATAAAAAAAGCAAGTCAAAAAGATATTAAAATTGTAATTTCTAGTGCAAGATCATTTTATTGATTAAAAAATTATCTAGAGCAATTAGAATTAATAAAAAATAACCAATATACAATATGTTTAATGGTGCCGTGATTATTGAAAATAAAAATCAAAAAATAATGTTATCAAATAATTTTGATATAGAAGAAATATGGGAATTAATTAATTTAGCAAATAAATTGAATACTTCTATTTTTTTGTATTCAATAAATATATATAAAATTTTTTTTGTAAATGATTATGAAAAAATAGCAAAAATAAGAAAAACAGTTCCCAAAGAGTTATCTGAAAAATATGAAATTACAAATAGTATTCCAGAGTGTATAGAATTTGTAAAAAAGGGAATTACAAAGTCTAAATCATTACAATTTATATGTGAAAAATGCAACATAAAAAATTCAGAAGTAATTGCTATAGGAGATGCTAATAACGATACAGAAATGATTAATTTTGTAGGTATTGGAGTTGCAATGGGAAAGGCAGAAGTTTCCTTAAAAGAAAAAGCAGATGATATAACAAGTTCAAATAATCATGATGGAGTTGCAAAGGTTATAGAAAAATATATATTAAAAAATGAGAAGATTGATTTAATCTGATAAATGTTTTGTGATTAAAATTATAATTATAATTTTATTTTTTGAATAGAATATAAACGTAAAAAAATTAAATTTAAAAGTTTTACGGTTATATCCCAAAACTTGAACAGTAATTGTTAAAAGTAATAAAATTGTTAGGAGAAAGTCAATGAATATAGACAAAACTATTAGATTAGAAAAAGAAAAGAACGAATACTTTATCGATTGGATTCATAAAATTTGGCATCATCATGATACTGTAGATAAACTTTATCAATGCCATTATGATGTAAATATTAAATTTAACCAAAATGAATTTTATTACAAAATATTAAAAGATGGACAAATGATTGGATTTGTTGGTTTAGATTTAAGAGATGATGAAATTTTAAACCTCCATACTTTATATATTTATAGACTTTATATTGATGAAAAATTTAGGAATTTAGGAATAGGAGAAAATGTAATAAACCAATTAATCCAAATTGCTAGAGGTATGGGACGAGATTTAGAACTTGATGTATATGGGGATAATCCTGCAATTCATTTATATGAAAAAATGGGTTTTAAAGTACACTTTAAAAATATGATATTAAAAACGGATAAAATAGATAAAGACAATGCAAGCTAAGCATTGTCTTTTAACTGAGTTATTTCAATATCTTTCATAAATTTATTCCTGCTTTTTTCCGCATTATAACATTAAATTTTTATTAAATGCAATAAATTATTTTTCTTTGATTATGAATAAATCTATTCTTGTATTCATATTATCTTCAAAGTTTTTAATAGTTTTTATTAGTTTCTTTGTAGAGTAAAAATTTCTAAATAACTTACCAAAATATTAAAGGTTTGTAAGTTGTTTTTCTGCTATATACGATCTATCATGTAATACAAAAATAACTGTGAAATTTCAGAATGTTCGCTTGTTTTTTAATAAAAAATATTATATAGTGTAAAGTGTAGAAATATTGATTTATTAAATTTGTTGAAAATATTAATTTTTATTGATATAATCTTTTTGAATTTTAAAAATACTCAAAATTTATATATAGAAATAGTTGTTGAAGAATAAGGGGTTGAGAAATTATATGTCTAACGAAACTAATACCAGAGCATTATTTGAAAAACTAATAAAAGATAATGGATTTATTTATTCATTAAAAAATAATAAAACTACAAAAGATAATTGTATAGTAGAGGGAGAAAAAGCAAGTAGTTTAAAAATAACTAAACTTCTTCAAAATGCTTCTAAAAAAGGGGATGGAATCGGAAGACCTGATTATATAATATCTCAATTAAGAGATTGTCCTGACTTATTAATTATTTGTGAATGCAAGGCACAAACAAAATTCCATAAATCTTTAACACTTGACAAATATGCCGATTATGCTGTTGATGGAGTTCTTTTATACTCTTCATTTCTTTCAAAAGAATTTGATATTATTAGTATAGCTATTAGTGGAGAAACAGAAGATGATTATAAAGTGTCAACATACCTTCAATTAAAAGGAGAAACGGAAGCAAGAAATCTGCATATAAATAATATATGTAAATTTAAAGATTACATAGATTTGTATTCAACAGATGAACATAAATTCAATCAAGACTTAGATAAATTATTAGATTATTCAAGACTATTAAATGAACACTTGCATTCATTAAAGATACCAGAAGACAAAAGAAGTTTATTAATTAGTGGTTGCTTGATTGCCTTACAAGAAAAGGCTTTTTGCGTATCTTATAAGTTACAAGATTCAAAATCATTAATCAATAATCTTTTATCTACAATAGAACATCAATTAAGAAATGTTACAAATGATGATTTAGAAAATATTATTCTAAATTATTCATTTATACAAACAAGTACTAATCTTTCAGCAAATAATAATTTACTTTCTGAAATAATAACAGGAATCAAAGATAATATCGATAATTTTATAAAAACTCATAAATATTATGATACACTCGGACAATTTTATATCGAGTTTTTAAAGTATGCAAATAATGATAAGGGATTAGGAATCGTTTTGACTCCTCCACATATAACAGAATTATTTTGTGAATTGGCAAACGTAAATAAGGATAGTATTATTTATGATAATTGTTGTGGAACAGGTGGATTTTTAATCTCTGCATTAGACAAAATGATTAAAGACACAATAGGGGATAGTGAAAAAGAAGCACATATAAAATCAGAGCAGTTAATTGGTACAGAATTTCAAGATCATATTTTTACACTAGCATGTTCAAATATGTATATACACGGAGATGGAAGAAGCCACGTGTTTAAAGGTTCATGCTTTGATCAGAATATAATAAGTAAAGTAAAAGAATTAAAGCCAAATGTGGGATTTTTGAACCCACCATATAAAGCAGCTAAAAATGATGTGGAAGAGTTAAAATTTGTTCTTAATAATTTAGATTGTTTACAAAAAGGTTCTTTATGTATTGCTATTGTTCCAATGTCTTGTGCAATAGCAGATAATAAGAACAAGGTTATTTATAACTTAAAAAAAGAACTACTTAAAAAGCATACTTTAGATGCAGTATTTTCTATGCCTGATGAGTTGTTTGTTAATTCGAATGTTAATACAAGAACTTGTGTAATGGTATTTAAAGCAAAGGAACCCCATCAAGCTGATTATAAAACATACTTTGGCTATTGGAAGGATGATGGTTTTGTAAAGAGAAGAAATGGTCGTGCAGATTATAACAACAAATGGGAAAATATTAAGAGTCATTGGGTAATGGCTTATAAAAATAGAGATGAAATTATTAATGAGAGTATAAAAGTTTCAGTAAATGCAAATGATGAATGGTGTGCTGAAGCCTATTTAAAAACCGATTTTACATATATACCAGAAGAAAATTTTGTTTCTAAATTAAAAAAGTACTGCCTTTATCTATTTAGTAATAATTTAACTAATTCAATTAGTAAAGAGCCATTAGATAATTCCTTCAAACCTAAAAAAAATAAACGATATGATTATTTTAAAGTTAGCGATTATTTTGAGGTAATGTCAGGAGGAGATAAGCCAAAAGATTGTTATTTAGAGGAAGAGGGATATATTCGTGTAAACTCTGTAGAAAACCAAGTTATCAATAATGGAATTAAAGAAAAAATATTTTATCCAAAAAAAGATAAAATATACAAAAATTTCATATCAGTTGTATCAATTGGTGATGGAGGTACATCATTTTATCAACCAGAAGAATGTGCTTGCTTCACAAGGGTAAAATCATTATTACCAAAAG
Organism: uncultured Clostridia bacterium; assembly: GCA_944386725.1. Classification (GTDB taxonomy): domain Bacteria; phylum Bacillota; class Clostridia; order TANB77; family CAG-508; genus CAG-269. The sequence goes on along the minus strand of CALXCE010000013.1, from coordinate 25,492 downwards.
ATAATATTAAATTAACTCCTTATATAGCTATATATATTTGTGTTCTTATCGAAATGGAACGATATAAATATGGTTATGGAAGAGTTGTAAGTAAAGATAGAATTAAAGAAACACCTCTTTATTTACCAATTATAGAGGAAGGAAAACCAGATTGGAATTATATAGAAAATTTTATAAAGTCACTACCATATAGTTCAAATTTATAAAAGACAATCTATGTTACAATAGAAAAGCAAAATAGGAAAAGGAGAAAAAATCAATGGGATTTTTTGATAAACTAAAACATGGAATGAACAAAACCAAAAATTCATTTGATGAGAAAATAAACAACATATTCAAAAGTTTTAAAAAAGTAGACGAAGATTTTTTAGACGAATTAGAAGAAATTTTAATCATGTCTGATATTGGAATGGACACATCCGTTAAAATTATAGGAAATCTAAGACAAAGACTAAAAAAAGAAAAAATCCAAGAAGAAGAAGAAGTAAAACAGCTATTGCGCGAAGAAATGCAAAAGATATTAGATGTGACAGACATTAGGTTACATCTTGATACAAAGCCATCTGTTATTTTAGTTATTGGTGTAAATGGTGTTGGCAAAACCACTTCCATAGGAAAAATAGCAAATCGATTAGCCAAAGATGGAAAAAAAGTAGTAGTAGCAGCAGCAGATACCTTTCGAGCAGCAGCAGTAGAGCAACTAGAAATATGGGCAAAGAGAGCAGGTGCTGATATTGTAAAAAGAGAAGAAGGGGTAGACCCAGCATCTGTTGTTTATGATGCTATCAAAATAACAAAAGAAAAGGATACAGATGTTTTAATTGTAGATACGGCAGGAAGGTTGCATAATAAAAAATATTTGATGGACGAGTTAAATAAAATCCAAAAGGTTATTAACAAAGAAATGCAAGAAGCGGACAAAGAAGTTTTATTAGTAATTGACGGAACAACAGGACAAAATGCCATTTCACAAGTAAAAGCTTTTAAAGAAGAAGCAGACATTACAGGTTTAGTATTAACGAAATTGGATGGAACAGCTAAAGGTGGCGTTGTAATTGGAATTGTAGAAGAAAATAAAATTCCTGTAAAGTTTATAGGAGTAGGAGAACAGATAGACGATATGGAAATTTTTGATTCCAATGATTTTGTGAGGGCAATCATTTAAAAGAAAAGGAGGGAAATCTTGTGGAAGAAAATAAAAATAAACCAAAAGAAAAAGAAGAAAAAATAGAAACTATATTAGATACAGCTAATACGAAAGAGACAAGAAATAGAAACAAAAAAGAAAAAAGTAAAACAAGAATGATATTAGTTATTTTATTTTTGCTAATATTTGCTGGTATTAGTTATATTCAATTAAGAGGAAGTTTTTTAGAATACAAAGAATTAGGAGAGCAATACATCAATATTTTTTATACTAACATGACTTATAAATATTCCATTATGGCAATTATTTTTGTCGTATTATACCTTATGATTTATTTTACAAACAGGGGCATCAAAAAAGGACTAAAGCCATTTTTTGAAAAAGAAAGCAAGCCAATGCCAAAACTATTAAACAAATCATTAGCTTTAGTTATATCAGCAATTGTGAGCATTATCATAGCGAATGTGCTAATGCAAAAAATAATGTTAGTTATCAATAGTACCTCTTTTGGAATACAAGATACTATCTTTAATTTAGATATTGCTTATTACATATTCCAAAAACCAGTTTTGGAAGCATTTGCCTTATACTTTACCGTACTATTTGTAGGATTATCCATTTATATGGCATTATATTATATTATTGTTTTTAACAGATTTTTCGATGGAATTGACGGAAAAATGTTAAAACAAAGTTTGTTTATGAAAAAATTAACAAGAAATATTATGTTAGTAATTATTGGAATTACCATTATAACATTACTAAACACACAAAATATGTTGTTTGGTAAATTGTTAACCGTAGGTGATAATATCGAAATTATAGGAGCAGGATTAACCGAAAGAACAATAAAACTATGGGGATACATTTTATTTGCTTTTATTATTATTATATTTGCATACAGAGCTATCAAATATTTTAAAGAAGGAAATACCAATAAAGTATTAAGAAATTTAGCAGTCATACCAGGATATCTAGTTGTGCTATTTAGCGTTATGATAGGATTTGATTTGATATTTGTTAATTCGAATGAATTAGATAAAGAAAAAGAATATATAACAGAAAATATAAACAACACGAAAAATGCATATAATATCAATATTGAAGAAAGCAATCTAGAACATTCAGGAACCATAACAAGTCAAGAGGTAGAAGAAAGTACCAATGTTATTAATAATATACCAATCATTAGCCAAGATGCTGTTTTAAAAACATTAGAAGATAGTCAAACAGAAACCGGATATTTTTCTTACAGGAATGCTAATTTAGCAAAATATGAAATCAATGGAACAGAGAAATTGGTATATATAGCAGAAAGAGAAATAACCAACTCAGGAAGAACCTATAATAATAAAACATATGAATATACACATGGAATGGGAGAAATTATTGTATCGGCATCAGGAAGTACAACAACTGGAAATATACAATATATACAAAAAGAAATATCTGGAGATGATGAACAAATCAAGATAGAGCAACCACGTATTTACTTTGGATTAGAGACCAATGAAATAATTGCAACCAATGCTAAAAACAAACAAGAATATGACTATACAGATGAAAATGGAACAGACTATACTTCAAGCTATGAAGGAGAAGCTGGATTACAACTAGGATTTCTAGATCGATTGATTTTAGGAATAACAAAAGGTGATTTAAATTTGGCATTTTCAAATGAAATAACAGATGATAGCAAAATTTTAATCAATCGAAATATTATTACCAGAGTGAAAAAGGCACTACCATACTTAATTTATGATGAAAATCCATATACAGTTATAACAGAAGAAGGTAGAATTGTGTGGGTAATCGATGCTTATACGGTATCGAGTCAATATCCATCTTCACAATATACAACGATTGAACATGATGGTATTACAGAAGATATTAATTATATAAGAAATTCTGTAAAAGTTATTGTAGATGCCTATGATGGAACTATGTCTTACTATATAACAGATAGGACAGACCCAATTGCTATGGCATATAGAAATATTTATGATACTTTATTTGTGGATTTAGATGAAGAGATACCAGAAGATATTGCAAGTCATATCGTTTATCCAGAATACTTGTATAATGTGCAAGCCGAAGTTTTAAAAGTATATCACAATGTAAAGCCAGAAGTGTTATATAGAGCAGATGATTTATGGGATATTGCTAAATACAATAGTGTAAGCTCTACAAAATCAACAGGAACTTATATGGATCCTTATTACACGATGGTAAAGACAGCAGATGGAGAACAACTAGGATTAGTGCAAATATATACGCCAGATGAAAAACAAAATATAATCTCTTATTTAGTGGGAACTACAAACGGTAGCACAAATGAACTGAAACTATATAAATTTTCAGCAGATAGCAATATCGTAGGACCAATGCAACTAGATAAACAAATAGAAGAAGATGAAGCAATATCGACGGAATTAGAAGCCTTAAACACAACAGGAACCAAATTAACGAAGCAAATGATTATCGTTCCAATTCATAATACTTTATTATATGTAGAGCCTATTTATCAAACAATGTTAAATGAATCAGACATACCTATCTTGAAAAAAGTAGTGGTTGCTTCAGGAAATAAAGTGGCAATTGGAGATACTTTAACAAAGGCATTAGAAAACTTGCTTTCTACTTATGCTGTTGATATTGAAGTCGAAAACACAGAAGATATCGAGGGATTAATAGAAGCAATTATTAAAGCCAATAATAACTTAATAGAGTCTAACAATAATAACGATTGGGAAATGATGGGGCAAGATATCAAAAAACTGCAAGATTTAATTACATCTTTGGAAACATTAAAAGAAGAAGAAGATAAAAAGAAGGAAGAATTAGAGGCAGTTACCAATCAAATTACGAACACAATAAATACTGACAATACAGATAATACAGCTTTAAATACGAATGAATAAGATGAAAAATGGAAGTCATAGAATTGACTTCCATTTCTGTTTCTTGTATAATCAATACGGATAGGTGATAAAAGATGAGGTTTGGATTAGAAGATAATGTATGCAAACAAATAAAAAATATAGTAGAGAATAATAATCAATATCATTTTAAGTTATTTGGTTCAAGAGCAAGAGGAGATTATAAAAAAACGTCAGATATTGACATTGCAATATTTGAGAAGGTATCAAAAGAGGATGAATATAAAATAAGAGATGAATTCGATAAATTAGATATTATTTATAAAATTGATTTGGTTTTTATTGATGAAACAATTAAAAAAGAATTATTAAATTCAATTATAAGAGATGGAGTTGATTTTTGATGGGAAGATTTGAAGAAAGAAGAAAAGAATTTTCGAATGCAGTGCAAAGATTAAAAGAAGGTTTAGAAGAAAAGGAAAGTGATATTATCATTGATGGTGTTTTGCATCGATTTGAATTTACATTTGAATTAGCATGGAAAACCATGAAAGATTATTTGGAATATATAGGCGTAATTGAGAAAACGGGAAGCCCAAGAGAAATTATAAAATCTGCCTTTGAATATGGTATGATAGAAGATGGAGAAGCTTGGATAAAAATGATGTTAGCACGTAACAGTCTATCTCATTTATATGATGAAGCAAAATCAAGAGAAGTATATCAAGAGATAAAAGATGTATATTTTGAATTATTAAAACAGTTAAAAGAAAAATTTAATGAAAAATTATGAAAAAGAATAAATTAAAACAAAAAAATCCACTATAATAAGAGGTGGATTTTTTTATGTGGTTAAAAAAGAAAAAAGTAGACATGTTAAATAATTCAATAGAAAATCTAATCAACATTTTACAAAAAGGAAACTATGTAGAATGGGCTTATTTACTTCGGAAATAAAAAAGAAATTATAAAACGAAATTTCTTAGCCGGCATTTTTAGGGGAGTTGGAATTGGTATCGGTGTCACAATTATTACAGCCATGCTAGTAATTTTGCTACAAAAGATTGTTACTCTAAATATTCCTGTGATTGGTGAGTATATTGCTGATATTGTAGATATAGTAGAGAGGAGTAAATAATTGACAATATTAACATCAAAAAAGGAAGCATAGAATAGAGAAAATCTCATTCTATGTTTCCTTATTAAATTTCTAATTTATAAAACACTTTTTTCCCTTTTTTCAAAATAGCATAACCATCTTTAAAATCAGAATCAGATAAAATATAATTTACATCAGTTACTTTTTCATCATTTAAAGAAATACCACCTTGATTTATTAAAGTTCTTGCTTGACCTTTTGAAGGAGCAATACCTGTAGTTATAATAGCCTCCAAAATAGAAATATTTGTAGTGGCAATTTTTGTTGTGGGCATATTTTCTAAACTTCCTTGACCGTTGAATAGAGCATTTGCAGCTTCTTCAGCCTTTTTAGCTTCTTCTTCACCATGAACTAATTTAGTAATTTCAAAAGCTAAGATTTTTTTAGCTTCATTCATTCTTTCGTCTTGATAAGAAGTTAATTCTTTTATTTTTTCCAAAGGCATAAAGGTAAGCATTTTAAATACATTTTCAACGCTTCCGTCTTCTACATTTCTCCAATATTGATAAAACTCGTATGGAGAAGTTTTTTCTGGGCTTAGCCAAAGAGCACCTTTTTCTGTTTTTCCCATTTTCTTTCCTTCTTTGGTTGTTAACAATTTAAAAGTTAAACCGAAAGAATCATCCTTTCCGATTTTTCGAATCAGTTCAACACCACCAATAATATTAGACCATTGGTCATTTCCACCCATTTGAAGCTTACATCCATATTCATTATAGAGATGCAAAAAGTCATAAGATTGCATTAGCATATAACTCATTTCGAAAAAAGTTAACCCGGTTTCTAATCTTTGCTTGTAACATTCAGCAGAAAGCATTTTATTAACAGAAAACAAACTTCCAATTTCACGTACGAAATCAACAAATTTCAAATCTAATAACCAATCAGCATTATTTACAATAATAGCAGCATTATTACCTTCAAAACTAACAAATTTTTCAATTTGCTTTTTGATACATTCCACATTATAATCAAGTTCTTCACGAGAAAGCATCTTTCTCATATCTGTTTTACCAGAAGGATCACCAATCGTTGCAGTACCACCACCAACTAAAATGATTGGTTTATGCCCACATTTTTGCATATGGCTTGCCACCATCAAAGAAACAAAATGTCCAACATGCAAACTATCAGCTGTTGGGTCAATTCCAATATAAAAAGGAACAGATTCTTTTCCAAAAAGCTCTTTTATTTCTTGAGGGTGAGTCATTTGCTCAATATAGCCTCTTTCTTCTAATATATTAAAAACATTTTCCATCTATTTCATACCTTTCTATTGCAAAAAAAATTAATTATTTCCAAGTTCACCAATTGCATTTTTTAATTCTTCAATACTATTTAATTCTTTTTGATAATCCTGAAATTCTTGATATTGTAAAAAACGATTCAAATTTTTAACAGAGATACCCGTATCACTAGAAATGGTATTTAAAGAATTTTCAAAACCATTTTGTTGTACATAAGATTTAAAAGTTGAAAATTCAAACCCATCTTTTGTACTGCATTTTGGGCATACGTTCCCTTCTGCTACATAAAAACTTCCACATCTACTACATCTATTTAGTTCCATAATTTTTCCTCCACTTCATCTTTTGACAAATCTTTTTAAAATCGACTGTATTGTATCATAAAAATACAAAAAATGAAAGTGGTTTTGAAAGATTTATGTTTTTTTATAAAATCCATTGACAAAAAATCAAAAATTTATATAATTAAAGATAGATTATTAAGGGAGGTAAATTGTATGAAAGCATATGTATGTAAAGTATGTGGCTATATTCACTTTGGAGATGAGGCACCAGATAGATGTCCACAATGTGGAGTAGGAAAAGAAATGTTTGAAGAAAGAAAAGAAACACAAGGAGCAAATGAATATGCAGATGAACACAAAATAGGAGTAGCACAAGGATTAGACGAAGAAGTAGTAAAAGGATTAAAAGATAATTTTATGGGAGAATGTACAGAAGTAGGAATGTACATAGCAATGAGCCGTCAAGCAGATAGAGATGGTTACCCAGAAATAGCAGAAGCCTTCAAAAGATATGCATGGGAGGAAGCAGAACATGCTGCCAAATTTGCAGAACTATTAGGAGAAATTGTATATCCAGATACCAAAAAGAATGTAGCTTTAAGAGCAGAAGCAGAATGTGGGGCTTGCATGGGGAAAAAAGAATTAGCAACGAGAGCAAAAGAATTAGGCTATGATGCAATTCATGATACAGTTCATGAGATGTGTAAAGATGAAGCAAGACATGGTAAAGGATTTGAAGGATTATTAAAAAGATATTTTTAAGGATAGAAAAGAGAGTTTTCAGCAGAGAACTCTCTTGACATTATAATTAAAATATTTTTGGAGTATAAAATGAAACAAAATAAAAAAATAAACAAAAGTGCAAAATGTTTAATAGCAAGTGACTTAATCTATACAATAACAGCATTATTTGCAGAAGCGTTTTTAGTAGCTTATTTTTTAAAAATAACCGATGAAAACATAACACAAATATCATTATACATGATAATTCAATATATTTTAGTTGGAATAGGAAATGTAATCATGGGGAATTTTGTAAAGAATAACCCCCATGTTAGAACTAAAATTCTTTCAGTAGGAATTATGATTAGAGCACTATTTATTTTATGGATTGTTATATTAGGAGAAAAATTAGCAACTGATTTTATCATAGTAGCAATTTTTAATGGAATATCAGAAAGCTTATATTGGTCAACACATGAACTGATATTTATTGATGTAACCAATAATAGTAATAGAAAAGACTATTTATCGATAAAAAAGATTTTGAGTACAATAGTAAAAATAATTGCACCAATTATCTTAGGAACATCAATTGAATTATATTCTTTTACTAAAATAGCTGTTTATGTATTAGTATTATCCTTGATACAAGTTATAATTTCTCTGCAAATAAAAGATAAAGAATTTATCGTCAAAAACAATGAGGAAAAATACAATCTGAAAAAATATATAGGTGAAGTAAGAAAGGATAAATATCCTAAAATACATAAATATTATAGATTGTCTTTATGTTTTGGAATGGTTGATAGTGTTATGAATACACTAGTTACCATTATTACAATTATGACATTTAAAACATCATTAAACTTAGGAATATTAACAACCATATTTTCTATATTTTCAATGGTATCACTCTATTTGTATAAAAAATTATATAACAAAAGTAGTTGCAAAATTATGCTATCCATATATTCCTTGCTAATACTTATTGGAGTAAGTGGATTGCTAATTAATATTGGTAAAAGTACTCTTATTATTTATAATTTTGCTTATACGATTAGTATTTGCATCATTGATGCTATTTATAATATGAAAAAAGGCGATTTAGTTACAGAATGTGGAATTGAAAAATGGAAAGTAGAGTATGTAACGATAGGTGCTGTATTTAATAATTTGAGCAAAGTGGCAGGTTTTACGATTATGTTGCTAGTAGGAATAGTAAATAATATGCTAGTATTTAAAATATTTTTACTCTTAGTAGCTCTTTGTGTTCCATTGTATTCAAAATTAGTAGTTGATTTAGAAAAATGATGTCCTTATGTGACATCATTTTAATGTTTTAATAGCATAAATTTATCATAAAATTCAGGAATTTGTTTTTGTAAACGCACAGGTCTCAAATTCATATCGGTAAAGCAATGCTTTGTTTCACCTACTAGTACTAAATTGCCAGTTTTTTTATTTGTTACATGGTATCCCACTGTTAAACGCACACCATTAAATTCTTTAATAACAGGCTTGATTTCAATTACATCATCAAAAGTAACATGTTGTTTAAAATCACAATTTACACCAAGTACAGGAATGGTAACTCCATGTTCCTCAAAAGCAGAAAAAGGCATAGTATTGGCATCTAACATTTGACATCTAGCTTCCTCTAAAAATCGAATATAATTTGAGTGATGGACAACCCCCATTTTATCCGTTTCATAATAATTAATCTTTCTCTCAAAGACAAAATCCATAATAATCGCATCCTTTCTGTTTTCCTGCTAGGTAAGTATAACACAAATTTATATTTTATTGCAAGAAGAAGTCTAAGTTACTTGATTAAAAAACAAAAATATGCTACATTTATGTGAAAAGGAAACAAAAAGGAAGATGAAAATGAAATGAAAAAAATAAACGGAATTATCATGCAATATTTTGAATGGTATATGGACTGTAAACAAAATCTATGGAATGATATTGCAAGCAATGCAGAAAAATTAGCAGATATAGGAATAACAGCACTGTGGCTTCCTCCAGCTTATAAAGGAATTGGGGGCGCAAATGAGGTAGGATATGGAGTATATGATATTTATGATTTAGGGGAATTTGACCAAAAAGGAACCATTAAAACAAAATATGGTTCCAAAGAAGAATATCTAAATTGTATTATGACATTAAAACAAAATGGAATCGAAAGTTATGCTGATATTGTTTTAAATCACAAAATGGGTGCAGATATGTTACAGACGATTCCAGCAACAAAAGTAGATTGGGGAAATCATAATGAGTTGATTTCTAACCAAGAAACAGTAAGAGTAGCAACTAAATTCACCTTTCCAGGAAGAAAACATAAATATTCGGATTTTGAATGGAACTGGACACATTTTGATGGAATTGATTATGATGAAAGTTCAAAGCAGAATGCTATCTTTAAATTTAAAGACAAAAACTGGAGTGGAGCAGTTGATGAAGAATATGGAAATTATGATTATCTAATGGGAGCAGATATCGACTTTAAAAATCCAGAAGTTGTGGAAGAATGTAAAAAATGGGGAAAATGGTACCTAGAAATGACAAAAGTAGATGGCTTTCGTTTAGATGCCGTAAAACATATCGATAGTGCATTTTACAAGGACTGGATAAAAACATTAAGAGAACAAACAAAAGATGAATTATTCACGGTAGGAGAATATTGGAGTGGGGATATTTCTAAGTTACATAGATACATACAAGAAACCGAAGGAGAGATATCATTATTTGATGTTCCATTACACTATCATCTAGAAGCAGCATCAAAAGACGAAAATTATGATATGTCAAAAATATTAGAAGGAACGTTAGTAAAAGAAAATCCATCAAAAGCAGTTACTTTTGTGGATAATCATGATACACAACCAGGTCAAAGCTTACAAAGCTTTGTGGAAAGATGGTTTAAACCAGCAGCATATAGCATTATATTGCTTCGAAATGAAGGATACCCATGTGTGTTTTATGGGGATTTTTATGGCATACCACATGATAAGGTAGATGCTGTGCAGGATTTAAAAACTATCATAGAATTGAGAAAAGAAAAAGCTTATGGAAAGCAAAATGATTATTTTGACCATTCAGATTATATTGGTTGGACAAGAGAAGGAGATGAGGAACACATTAAATCTGCATTGGCAGTTGTTATTTCTAACGCAGGAGATGGAGAAAAGAAAATGTATATAGGAACTAAGTTTTCAGGAGAAAAATTTATTGATGCACTTGGAAATTGTGAAGAAGAAGTTATCATAGACGAAGAAGGCTATGGAGCCTTCAAAGTAAAAGGAAAATCAGCCTCTATTTGGGTAAGGTGAATCCATATGGGGGATTAATTGAATGGTATCAAAAATAACGCCAAAAGGAATCATCCTTTTGGCAATTTTAATGTACTTTATTAATTTCTTCTTTTTCCAAAAATAGAAAGAATTCGCAAGAAAATATTAATAAAATCTAAATACAACTGCATAGCACAATAGATATGAATTTTATTGGAATCAAGAGATGAATCTGCTTGTAAAAGTTTTATTTTATTAATATCATAAATGGTAATGCCAAAAAATAGTGCTAAAATAAGCCAATCTAAAATAAGCTCAAAAGTGGTATTTTTTAAAAGAAAAACGTTGATAAAACTAAGAAGTATACCAGCTATTAAAAACACCATTAAATAAGGTCTCCAAGAAGTTAAATCTTTATTTGTCATATATCCAATAAGACCTAAGACAGCAAATAGCAAAGCAGATATGGCAAATAGATATATAATAGAGCTTAATTCAAAAACCACAAATATGACAGATAAAGTGACACCATTAATCATGGAATAAACAAAATATAGAATTCCAACAATTAAAGGTGGCATTTTTTTAAACAGAAAGCTAAATACTAAAACAACCAATAATTCAATAATTAATAGAACACTAAAATAATCGCCAAGTAAAATATCCATGAATAAGCCTGAAGAATAGGTATACCATGCTAAAATGCCAGATCCTAAAAGACCTAAAAACATCCAGAAAAAAGTTTTTCCAAACAATTTATTTTGTGCTACTTTTTCTTCATTCATAAAATCAATCCTCCTCTCAATAAAATTATATAAATAAAATGATAATATTACAATATAAATCTGCAAAATAATGATAATATTAAAAATTTGTGTTTTTTATGTAAATATGTTATAATATAAACAGTTACTAAACAGATATTAGTAATGTTCCTCGCTTTTTCAGCAGAGGGAAAGACAATTATTAATTAAAAAATTTTAGGAGGACTAACTATGAAAAAGTCAACAAGAAAAATCATCAATCATCTTAAGCAGTATATCGGTCTCGAAGTAGTCCGGACAAAACCAACACAAGGTCTGATTTGGTCAGGAGATTGGAGTCACACAGATGAACCAATCATTATACTTGGCTTTACATCAGACGGATGTATAAGATATCGCCATTCAGGAAGACACGCACGTATCTTCGGGAACAAGGAAGATACTTTACCGTTTAGTTTCACAGACAGAAACTGGATTACTTATAAGAAAGCTCTGAGAGCTAAGCACAACGTGCTTAATAAGTGGAGAGGCAAGAAGATAATGAGATTGCGTCCTACAGCCACTTTCGGCGACCGTTCTTTTATGTTGGACAATGTTTTTACGAAAGCTCCTACTCTTATATCTGCGTCGAAATACCATATGGTAATTGAGCACAACGATGTCGGATTAGAAGGAGATAAGTCTTTATTAAGAGCAGATTATATCAATCCGGAAGACTGGGTACTTGCTGAATAATGATGAGGAAAGAGAATCTCACTTGAGGTTCTTTTTCTATTTTTTGTTTTTTAAACAATATACTGGAAAATAAAGATAAAAGATGATATAATTGCAAAAAATAAGAAATTTAAGAGGAGAAAAAAATGTCAAATTTTGTGCATTTGCATATACATAGTGAATTTAGTTTGTTAGATGGAGCAAATCGAATTAAAGATTTACCAGTAAGAGCCAAAGAACTTGGAATGGATGCAATAGCTATTACAGACCATGGTGCAATGTATGGAACCATTGATTTTTATAAAGCTTGTAAAAAAGAAGGGATAAAGCCAATTATTGGTTGTGAGGTATATGTAGCACCTCGTTCACGTTTTGATAAAGAACCTAATGTTGATAATAAATATAATCACCTAATTTTACTTGCTAAAAATAATCAAGGATATAAAAACCTAAGTAAATTAGTTTCATTAGGATTTGTAGATGGCTATTACTATAAACCTCGTATAGACTTAGAAATATTAGAAAAGTATCATGAAGGTTTAATTTGTCTAAGTGCCTGTTTAGCAGGAGCAGTCAATCAAGCACTGTTAAATGGAGAAAATGAAAAAGCAGAAGAAATAGCTTTGTGGCATAAAAAAGTTTTTGGGGAAGATTATTACATAGAAATTCAGAACAATGGATTGAAAGAACAAGTTTTAGCAAATCAAAAACTAGTACAGTTAGCACGTAAACTAGATATTCCTTTAGTAGCTACCAATGATGCACATTACTTGAAAAAGGAAGATGCTTATAATCATGAAGTTTTGCTTTGTATTCAAACAGGAAAAAGAATGAGTGATATAGATAGAATGCGTTTTGAAACAGATGAACTCTATGTTAAGTCACCAGAAGAAATGATAGAGTATTTTAAAGCATTCCCAGACGCTATAGAGAATACCGTAAAAATTGCAGAAAAATGTAACGTGGAATTTGAATTTGGACATACAATACTACCAAATTATGATGTACCACCAGAATTTCCAACTCATTATGATTATTTTAAAAAATTATGTGATGACGGAATCAGAAAAAGATATGGAGAAAATCCATCACAAGAAATATTAAAGAGGGCAGAGTATGAATTAGGTGTTATTCAGAAAATGGGATATGTAGATTATTTCCTAATTGTATGGGATTTTATTCATTATGCAAAAACACACGGTATACCAGTAGGACCAGGACGTGGTTCAGGAGCAGGTTCTATTATTGCATATGCCATTGAAATTACAGATATTGATCCTATGAAATATGGGCTTCTTTTTGAAAGATTTTTAAATCCAGAAAGAATTAGTATGCCTGACTTTGATGTAGATTTTTGTTATGAACGTAGACAAGAGGTAATTGATTATGTATCTGAAAAATACGGACATGACCATGTATCACAGATTATTACCTTTGGAACCATGGCAGCAAAAATGGTGATTCGAGATGTAGCAAGAGTGTTAGATGTACCTTATTCAGAAGCGGATAGTTTAGCCAAAATGATACCAAATGAATTGCATATTACAATCAAGAAATCTTTAGAGCAAAACAAAGAATTAAGAGAACGATACGAAACAGATGAAACAGTGAAAAAAGTTCTAGATATTGCCATGGGGCTAGAAGGGATGCCAAGACAGGCTTCTACACATGCATGTGGCATTGTTATAACAAAAGAACCAGTAGATACTTATGTACCTTTATATGTGCGTGATGGACAAATTTCTACTCAATACATCATGACTACATTAGAGGAATTAGGCTTATTAAAGATGGATTTCTTAGGATTAAGAACATTAACTGTTATTCAAGATACGATTGATTTAGTCAAAAAAAATAGAGGAATCGATGTAGAATTTGACAAAGACATGGCAGATCCTAAAGTGTATAAATTATGGCAAGAAGGAAAATCTTGTGGAATTTTCCAATTTGAATCACAAGGAATGACAAACTTTATGAAGGAACTAAAGCCAGACTGTTTGGAAGACTTAATAGCAGGAGTTTCTCTATATCGTCCAGGTCCAATGGATCAAATACCAAGATATATCAAAGGAAAATTAAACCCAGGACATAATGAATATACGCATCCAAGTTTAGAGCCAATCTTAAATGTAACTTATGGTTGTATGGTATATCAAGAACAAGTAATGCAAATTGTTCGTGATTTAGCAGGTTATTCACTAGGAAGAGCTGACTTGGTAAGAAGAGCTATGGGAAAGAAAAAGTTAGATGTTATGGCAAAAGAAAGAGAAGTATTTATTCATGGACAAGTAGATGAAGAAGGAAATGTGATAGTTCCAGGATGTGTACGAAATGGAATTGATGAGGTATCAGCTAACAAGATATTTGATGAAATGGCTGAATTTGCAAAGTATGCTTTCAATAAATCACATGCTGCTTGTTATGCAGTTATTGCCTATAGAACAGCTTATTTAAAAGCTTATTATCCAGCAGAATTTATGGCAGCTACCCTAAATAGTTTTTTAGGAAATCTTGATAAAATACCGCAATACATTGATGAGTGCAAAACACTTGGTATTGAAATATTAAAGCCAGAAATCAACAAAAGTGATACAAAATTTACAACAGAATATGATAAAGAGGGAAAAGCTAAGCTTCGTTTTGGACTAGGAAGTATCAAAAACGTAGGAACAGTACCAGTAGACAACATTGTAAAAGAGAGAAAGGAAAATGGACCATATAAAAGCTTTACAGATTTCTGTGAAAGGATAGCAGATGAAGCAGTCAATAAAAAATGTATCGAAAGTTTAATAAAAGCAGGAGTATTTGATGAATTTGAACAAACAAGAAGTACCCTTTTAGCTTCTTTTGAAGGTATTGTGGATGTAATTCAAAGCGGAAAAAAGAAAGGTTTTGCAGGACAAGTTTCTATGTTTGATTTAGGCTCAGAAGAAGAAAAAGAAGAAATGCAAGAAATGAAATACAAGTTTGATGAACATGAAGAAATGTCTAACAAGGAATTATTATCTAGCGAAAAAGAAATGCTAGGAATTTATATTTCAGGACATCCTTTAGAAAAATTAAGAAGCCAAATCGAAGCACAAACAACAATCAATACCATGCAATTAAGAGAGATAGATGAACAAATGAGTTCACAAATGCTAAGGGAGGATATGGTAACTAATGAGAAGTCAGAATTTGTAGATGGACAAAAAGTAAAATATGCAGGTATTATAACTTCTATTAAAAAGAAATACACCAAAAATAATAAAATCATGGCTTTTGTTACAATAGAAGATTTATACGGTACAGCCGAAGTGATTGTATTTGAAAATGCCTATCTAAATGCTGGCAAAAGCCTAGTAGAAGAAAATATAGTTATGGTAGATGGACGTTTAAGTATTCGAGAAGATGACACCACGACCATCATTGCGAATGAAATCAAAAACTTTGGAGAACAAAAACAAAAAATATTTACATTAGATATTACAACAGCGGACGAGAAACAAAAGGAAAAATTAAGAGGGGCTTTAAGATATTTTAATGGGGATAAAAATAATATCAACGTTCAAATAAGAATAGGAGAAGAAACCAAACCTTGTGGACAGATTTATTTAACAGACAAAATTAAAGAGGTGTTTGAAGATATTTTGGGAAAAGAAAAAGTGGACATGGGGACGTAGATAATGTCCCTATTTTCATTTTTTTATTTTTTTCAAAAAAAAGATGAAATTTTATTGTAAATATGATATACTAATAAAGCTAGAATTAATTCAGATATTTTTAATCTATTTATTCAAAAACATTTTTTATCACAAACAAAATCCCAGTAATTAAAAAATCAAAAAAGGAGGTGAACTTTATAGCAAGAGTAGCAAGAAAGAATTATACAAGTTGTTATTTTCATATTGTTGTTAAAGGAATAAATGGGGAATATATATTTAGAAAAAAAGAATATATGGAAAAATATAAAAATTTACTAAAAAAGAACTTAATCAATCATCAAGTAAACATACTTGCTTATTGTATTATGAATAATCATGCCCATATATTATTATATACAGAAGAGAAAAGTGAAATGTCCAATTTTATGCAAAAAACGAATACAAGTTATGCTAAATATTATAATTTTTATGAAGATAGAGAGGGATATGTTTTTAAAGGAAGATATTATACGCAAGATATTTCATCATTAAAACAATTATATAACTGTTTGGTTTATATTCATAAAAATCCAATAAAAGCAAATTTAGTAACAAAAATGGAAAATTATCTATTTTCAAGCTATCAAGAATTTTTTCAAGATAAAGAGATAATAGATAATAAAAGCATAAAATTATTAGGATTAAATGTAGATAATTATTATGATGATTTAATAAAAATACATAGAATTGAAAATATCACAGATATATTTGATATAAAGGAATATGTAGATAGCCAACAAATTCTAAGAAAATATGAAAATAATTACGAAAAACCAATCAAAAGATTAATGGAGCAGAAGGAAATCTTAGAAAAAATAGTAGTGGATTTAAATCAAAAATCTGGAATGTCAATTAGAAAAATAGCAGAAGTGATAGAGATAAATAAAAACAAAGTGAATAAAATTTTAAAAGAGAACAAAGAATAGGGGACAAAATGTACGTCCCCATGTCCTAAATCCATTCTCCATATTTTTTTATATAAATTTTCTTAGCAAAAATAGCCACAAAACAATAAAGAATCGTAACAGCAAAAATTAAGAAAATATATTTTGCTGCGATTGGAACCAATCCAATTAAATTTCCTAAACCAGTAAATGGAACTAAGATTCCAATTATGATTAAAGAAATAGAAGAAATGTAAACAGCTTTATGAGCATTGCTTTGTATAAAAGGTAATTTTGCTGTTCGAATGATATGCATTCCCACTAAATTGGAAGTGATGCTATAACTAAACCAAATGGTTTGGAAAGTAGCTACATCTCTCACTTGGAAAATGAACCAAAGAGAAGCAAATACAAGCATATCAAATACCGAACTAAGTGGTCCCATAAAAAACATGAAATTTTTCAAACTTTTAATTGAGAATTTTTTAGGTCGTTGCAGAGATTCTTTATCTACGTGGTCAAAGGGTAAAGTTAATTGCCCGAAATCATAAAGTAAACCTTCTACTAGCAATTGAATAGGTGTTTCTGGTAAAAATGGTAATAAAGCACTTGCAATGACAACGGAGACAACTTCTCCAAAGTTAAAACTAGTTGCTAGTTTGATATATTTCATTAAATTCACATAGGTACGTCTACCTTCTGTTACGCCATCTAATAAAACATTTAGGTCTTTTTCTAGTAAGATAATATCAGCAGCTTCTTTAGCGATATCGACAGCAGTATCAACAGAAATACCAACATCCGAATTAGTAAGAGAAGGGCTATCATTAATTCCGTCACCCATATAGCCAACTACATTTCCAGATTCTCTTAAAAGTCTTACAATTCTAGCTTTTTGAATAGGGGAAAGCTTAGCAAATATATTGGTTTTTCGTAATAAACGTAAAACAGCAACATCTGTCAATTTATCAAGCTTGCTTCCTAACACAATATTTTTAGAATTAATACCAACTTTATTACAAATACATCTTGTAACTTCAGCGTTATCACCTGTTAAAACTATAACACGAATACCGGCACGGTTTAACTTCTCAATAGATTCTTTAGCACTTTCTTTTGGGGGATCTAAAAATCCGATAAATCCTAACAATATCATATTTTTTTCGTCAGAAACATCAAAATGTTCGATATTTGCTATATCATTTTTTTGGCAGACAGCAACTACACGCAAGCCATCCTCATTTAAACTTTTACTAATTTTTTTTATATGTTCTTTTATTTCTTTTGTAATCGGAGAAACTGTCCCTTTATAATCTACCATGGTGCAGATATTTAAAATTTCCTCAACAGCACCTTTGGTAATTAATTGTTTTTTTGTTCCATCACTTACGATGACTGATAAACGTCTACGAGAAAAATCAAAAGGAATTTCATCTATTTTTTTGTAAGATTGAGAGAGTTCTCCTAAATTATTTTCTATACCTCTTTTAATAACAGCTTCATCAATATTTCCCTTTAAACCTGTTTGAAAATAAGAATTTAGAAAGGCATGTTTTAAAACTCTTATATCTTCATCACCATTTATGTCTAAATATTTTTCTAATACAATTTTATCATCTGTCAAAGTACCTGTTTTATCAGTACACAAAATATTCATAGCACCAAAGTTCTGAATGGAATCTAGTTTTTTTACAATGGTCTTTTTCTTGGACATTCGAATAGCACCTTTGGATAAACTAGAAGATAAAATAACAGGTAATAAAAGAGGAGTAATTGCAATAGCTATGGCTACTGCAAACGTAAAGGCAGTAATAATATCATGTTTCCATGCATTTAGTAAAAATACAAGAGGTATTATAATTAGCATAAAACGTATTAATAATTTACTAATACCTTCGATACTTTTTTGGAAAGCAGTTTTTGGCTTACCAACTGTTAAGGTATGGGCTACTTTCCCAAAATAAGTAGAATTAGCAGTTTTAATAACGACACCTTTTGCACTTCCTGAAATAACATTTGTTCCCATAAAACAAATTGTATCTAAATCTGAAATATTATCAATATCTTTTAATGAAATTTCAGAATTAACGAGTTTCTTTACACTGTCAGATTCACCTGTTAGGGAAGATTGACCAACATATAAATCTTTTGCTTCAATAATTCTTAAATCAGCAGGAATCATGCTACCTGCAGAAAGAATTACAATATCACCTAAAGTTACGTGATTAATTGGAATTTGAATTTCTTTTCCATCACGTATTACAGTAGTACTTGTGGCAACCATTTGCTTTAATTCTTCAGCAGCTTTATTAGAACGATATTCTTCGAAAAAGTCTAGTAATGTACTTGCTGTAACTAAAATTGCTATAACAATAATATTTGCATAGTTTGGAGTCTCTACTAGATAAATGTCTGTATAGATTAGAATACAAACAATTCCTAGTAATATACAGTTAAATGGTGAAAATAGGCTTTCTAAAAAATAGTGATACCATCTTTTGGGTTTTGCTTCTTTAATTTCATTTAAACCTAAATTATGAATTAATTCATTGGCTTTTTTAGAAGAAAGTCCATTTTCATTTACATGATATTTTTTTACAAATTCATCTTTTGGTAAAGTACATTCTTCACCATACATTTTGCCTATATTTACTTCATCTTTTGCTGTTGTCAAAATTATCATCTCCTATTTTGGTTTTTCTTCTTAGAATTATACCACTAATTTTTTAAAATGAAACAAAAAATCAAAAAAATAAGAATTTTTAATATTATTTAAAGTTACAATTCACATCTGTTTATCTAAAAGTCGAAAGTTATATAATAATATTTTATTCATTAAATAGCTGGCATTACATAATAAAAACCAAAATTAAGTTGTAATACAAAAACGATAATGATAAAATAACATTGCAAAAGACAAAAAATGAAAATTATGGGATAAAACACTAAAAAATGCTAATAATAGGAGAAAGGAATGATATATGTGGAAAGAACAAGAGTAGCAGGAATTATATTTATGGATGATGGAATTGCACTTATGCACAGAGTAGGAGTAGTAAAAAGAAAAGACATGCAAGAATATTACACTTTTCCTGGAGGAGGACTAGAAAAAGGAGAAACATTAGAAGAAGGTACGATTAGAGAAATAAAAGAAGAATTTGGAATAGATGTTAAAATAATAAGAAAACTATATGAAATGGAATCAGAGAAATTTAAGCAAAAAGAATATTTTTTCCTTTGTGAATATGTTTCAGGAAAATTTGGAACAGGGGAAGGTCCTGAATTTTCTAATAATCCTAAGTATATTGATAGTGGTAAATATTTGCCAGAAATTATAAAGTTAAAAGATATAAAAAATATTCCATTATTACCACTAGAGATAAAAGAAAAATTAGTGAATGATTTAGAAAAACATTTAATATAGGAGAATTATATGTTACTTGATATAGTAATGATAATTTTAGGTTTTGTGCTATTAGTTATAGGTGCAGATTTTTTAATAAAAGGCTCAAGTAATATAGCAAAAAAATTTTATATACCAGAAATGTTAATAGGTTTAACAATAGTAGCACTTGGAACTTCTGCACCAGAGTTAATTATAACAATTAACTCTGCTACAAATGGAGCAAATGATTTAATTATAGGAAATGCTATTGGAAGTAATTTGTGTAATTTACTATTCATTTTAGGACTAATGAGTGTCATTAGACCAGTAGAAATAGATAAAGAAGCAATTAAAATTCATATTCCAATGTCGATTATTTCAGCTGTGGTAATATTGTGTTTGAGTCTAGGTATATTTAGTACATCGAATGTAATAGATAGAAGAGATGGAATAATTTTAATTATTATGTTTGCTCTGTATTTTTCATATCCGATATTTATAGAGATAAAAGATATAAAAAAAGCATATAAAGAAAATTTGAAATCATATAAATTTAAAAACATAAAATTATCATTAGCTATCTTATTTATTATCATTGGAATTATTTTATTAAAATATGGTGGAGATTTTGTTGTAGAATATGCAATAAATATTGCTAAAATGTTTGATGTGCCAGAAAGAATTATTGGACTTACTGTAATTGCAATAGGTACAGCTATGCCAGAATTAGTGACATCAATAGTAGCTGTTATAAAGAAAGATACGGACTTAGCTGTTGGAAATTTAGTTGGTTCTTGTGTTTTAAACTTATTTTTAATTCTAGGTGTTGGTGCTATTTTTACACCGCTTAATTTTTCGCAAGACTTTAATAATAATTTAATATATCTAATCCTATCGACTTTTGTCATTTGGTGTTTTAATTTTATTGGGAAAAAACATGTAATAACTAGGGGAAAAGGAGCTATCTTGTTATTATTGTTTAGTTTTTATATTGTAAAATTATTTTGGTAATGACAAATATCAGATTATAGTTGGTCTGGTTTAAAAGTATAAATAGATAAATTGTTTTTATACAATAATATGATAAACCAAAGTAGTAAACATACAAACCACAATACCACAAACAGTAGGAAGTAGGAAACTAATAGCAGTCCACTTCCAGCTACCAGTCTCCTTTTTTATGGTTAAAAGAGTAGTAGCACACGGATAATGCAAAATGGTAAACAACATCACATTAATAGCAGTTAACATAGTCCAACCATTTGCCATTAAAATTTGACCAATTGAAAAGGTATCATCCAAATTAACTAAAGAATTGCCACCAAGATAGCACATCAAAATAATAGGTAACACAATTTCATTGGCTGGAATACCAAGAATGAAAGCAGTTAAAATATAGCCATCTAATCCCATTAACCTAGCAAAAGGATTTAAGAAATTTGCAATTAAGTCAAGCAAACTTTCACCACCAATACCAATATTAGCCAATAGCCAAATTACTAGACCAGCAGGTGCAGCAACGGAAATAGCTCTTCCTAGTACAAATAAAGTTCTATCAAATATAGAACGCACCAAAATTTTTCCAAATTGAGGTTTTCGATAAGGTGGTAATTCTAATACAAAAGAGGAGGGTATTCCTTTTAAAATTGTTTTAGATAATAGTTTAGAAATAGCTAGTGTAAAGAAAATTCCCAATAAAATAACCAAAATAACAGCAATCGTAGAAATAATAGAAGCACCTAAACCTTGCATACTACCAGCAATGAATATAGTAGCAATTGAAATTAAAAAGGGAAATCTTCCGATTACAAGGAACAAAATTATTGGTTAAAATAGCAATTAATCTTTCACGAGGAGAATCTATAATTCTACATCCAACACAACCGGCAGCATTACAACCAAACCCCATGCACATGGTAATCATTTGTTTACCAGTGCAACAACATTTTTTAAAAAAACCATCCATATTAAAAGCAATTCTAGGAAGATAACCTAAATCCTCTAGAATTGTAAAAAGAGGAAAAAAGATAGCCATAGGAGGAAGCATAACAGATATAATCCAAGTTAAAGTTTGATAAACTCCTGAAATTAACATGGAAGAAAGCCATTCGGGACAATGCAAAAATTCAGCACCTAAACTCAGTTTTTCTTGCAACCAAGCAAACATGTTAAATAAAACCTGAGAAGGATAATTACTACCTACAATAGTTAACCAGAAAATAACCCCCAAAAACAAAATCATAATGGGAAAACCAAATTTTTTAGAAGTTAGAATCTTATCAATTTTTCTATCACGCTTCGAATAATTTTCATCTTCAAAAACACAGACTTTTCCACAAATTTTTTCTGATTTGTGCATAATTTCAGATACAATTGAAGCTTTAAAGTTATCTCTAGAAATACCATTTTTTTCCAACTCAGAACAAACCATAGATTTAATCTGTTGAATCGTTTTATTTTCCAATAAATTAATACCAAGATTTTTCTCAATCGATTGTAAGATTTTCTCTTCACCATCGATTATTTTTAGGCTAATCCAACGAGATAAATCAGAAGAAAGTATATACTCATTTTCTAAGACATTTTGAAGTTCAGATAAACCATCTTCAATGATTTGAGAATAGATAACTTTTTTGGGAGTTGGCTTACATTTACCGAGTACATACTTGTTTTATGACATCCATAAGTGAATTTAGTGTTTTCTTTTTTCTTGCAGTTGTTCCAACAACAGGAACACCAAGTTCTTCTGACAATTTATTCAAATTAATATGTATTTTTTTCTTTTTGGCCTCATCTAATAAGTTAACACAAACAACGATATGATTTGTAATTTCCATCGTTTGAAAAACAAGATTTAAATTTCGCTCTAAACAAGTAGCGTCTACAACAATAACCGTACAGTCAGGATTGCCAAAACAAATATAATCCCTAGCAATTTCTTCTTCTTCTGAATTAGACATAATAGAATAAGTACCGGGAATGTCTACAAAAAGAAAGTTAGTATCTTCATACATGCAATTACCAGTAGCATTACTAACCGTTTTTCCGGGGCCAATTACCAGTATGTTGATGCATCCCTGTCAAATTATTAAAAATGGTCGATTTGCCAACATTAGGATTACCTGCCAAAGCAATTACATAATCACAATTGTCTTTTAAAAATTCTAAGTCATTTACCAACAAACGACTTCCAGTAGAGGAATTTGTAAGTCCCATATACAACCTCCAAAATTCATATTTAATATTACATAGTATGAAATAAAAGTGAAAAAGTGACATTATACATAAATATCTATCAGTTTAGCATCTTCTTTTCGAATGGCAATTAAAGTACCACGAACAGAAAAAGCACGAGGATCTTGCGAAGGACTAATTAGAACAGGAGTAATACAAGCTCCCTGTACAAAACCTAAATCTAATAATCTTCTTTTAATATTCTCATGACAATTTAATTTATTGATATAACCTTTTGTATCCAATGGTAATTCGTTTAGCGTTTTTTCGTGTTGTTTCATTATTCCCATGCCTCCTATAATAGTAGTTACTATTATTATATTTTGTCGAAAAATAAATGTTACATATTGACATTCCAATTGTTTTATGAAAAAATAGGAATCAGACCATTAGAGATATGGAAAATAGTAACAAGGAGGAAAAATCGAAAATGGAAAAATTAAGAGGATTTGAAATAGCAAAAGGATTTGAACAAAGTAAAATCAATTTACCAGTTAGGAAAACAAAATATTCAGCTGGTTATGATATAGAAGCAGCTGAAGATGTAGTAATACCAAGTTTTAAAAAAGGTATGAATCCTACTTTAGTAAAAACAGGACTAAAAGCTTATATGCAAGAAGATGAAGTTATGTTGTTATATAATAGAAGTTCTAATCCAAAGAAAAAAGGATTAATTATGGCAAACAGTGTAGGAGTTATTGATAAAGACTATTATGGAAATCCAGATAATGATGGACATTTTATGTTTGCATTTTATAATATCAAAGAAGAAGATATCACCATAAAAAAAGGAGAAGCTATTGGGCAAGCAATGTTCCAAAAATATTTGGTAACAGATGATGATAACGCACAAGGAGAAAGACTTGGAGGATTTGGTTCAACCAATCAATAAAAAAAGAAAGCAAGATTTAACCTTGTAAGTTTTGTTAATATAAAAAAAGCAAATCTTATTTAATACCATTCAAAGAAAAAATTTTAAAATTTTTTTGCTTAGAAAATAGCGGGATGGAAGTACAATAAACATAAAAAATGATGGTAAAGGCTTTGACTTTTACCATTTTTTATTGTATAATAAATATGGTTAAAAAATCCAATAAAGTTATTAAATACTAAACTATTTACATAACTTTATTATCTTTTTTCGCCAAATATATCAAAAGTGCTGAAAGGAGTTGGCTTACATGTTCAATGTAGGAGACAAAATTGTATACCCAATGCATGGAGCAGGGGTAATAGATTCAATAGAAGAAAAAGATATTTTAGGAGAGAAACAATCTTATTACATATTGAAAATGCCAGGAGAAGTAAAAGTAATGATACCAACAGCAAAGGCAGAAACAGTAGGGGTAAGAAATATTATAGATAAAAGTTCGGCAGATAAAGTAATTGGAATACTAGAGAAAGACGAAACAGAAATGGACAAAAACTGGAATAAGCGATACAGAGATAATATGGACAAAATGAAAAGTGGAGACATCTATGAAGTTGCTGATGTAGTAAGAAATTTAAGTTTTAAACAAAAAGAAAAAGGATTATCAACAGGCGAAAAGAAAATGCTAAACAATGCAAAACAAATATTAGTTAGTGAATTAGTATTAGCAGAACATGCTTCACAAGAAGAAGTAGAACAATTAGTAGAGAATAAAATAAATACATCATTTATGATGTTTAGATCAGAAGAAGTAAAACCAGAAAGTGTAGTAAATAAATTTATACCATTTGATGGTACAGGAACGAATAACTAATCAAAATGCCCAATTGGGACAGTCCCAGTTGGACATTTTTAAAACATTTTTGAAAATATAGAGAAAATGTATTGACAAAAAAATAACAACATATTATAATATCAATTGTCGTAAAAAACAACTAGTTCAATATATATGCAGATGTGGCGGAACTGGTAGACGCACAGGACTTAAAATCCTGCGAGGGTTAAACCTCGTGCCGGTTCGATTCCGGCCATCTGCACCATTAGAACACCAAGTGTTTCGGAAGATTGAAACTTGGTGTTTTAATTTAAAAAATAGTCAAAGTTCTAACAAAAGTTCTAACACTTTTCCAAAATTAGAATTTTTATTAAGTTAGAAATGTATTTT
>CALXCE010000012.1 GCA_944386725.1 uncultured Clostridia bacterium | reverse complement strand
GATACTATACATTTTGTAACAGCAAGATTAATGAATATTAAGAATTGTGATACTGAGGAAATTACTAAAAAGAGCTTGAACGATTTTGATATTCCATATGATAGCTTAAATTTGCATGTAAGTGATAAATTAAAATTTTTTAAAGAAAATAAAATTGATTTATGTATAGAAGATAGTTATGAAACTTGTAGAGAATTAACAGATAATGGTATTAAATCTATTTTAATGACAACAAAAATGAATGCTGATATTAATGACAAAGAAATTGTAAGAGTAAATAATTGGAATGAAATTTATGACGAAGTAGAAAAATATAAAAATAATCTTTAATTTCTTGTTGCAATACCTAAAAAATTATGTTAAATTATAAACAACAGTTGTAGCAAAAAATTGCCAATTTGTACATACAATTTTGCAATATATTGCTATAACAACATTTGAAACGGAAATAAGTAACTTTTTTGTGATAAACTTTTCGAAAACGTCTCTCGCAAAGGAGCCATAAATAGCAGATAAGAAATTATCTGTTATTTTTTTGCTGTTCGCTAGTATTTATATTAGAAATTATATATAATATAAAAAACAAATCCATATGCAATAGCGTCAAAGTAAATTGTAATAAAAATTATATATTTCATTATGATATAAACAAGAATTAAATGAACAAAATAAGGAGGAAAAGATATGACAAATACTAATATTACTTCAAAAATATTATCCATTTTACCAGGAATAAATAAAATATTTATTAATGGAAAGAAAGAAGCAATGTCTATTGAAGAAAAAGATGGAGTTGGAAATATTGTAACCAGTGTTGATAAACAAATTGAAGAATATATAAAATCTAACTTATCGAAATTATTTCCACAAGCTCAAATTATAAGTGAAGAATCTGCAGACAGTTGTAATACTGAAAATGAGCCAAAAAGTAGTTTGAAGTTTGTTGTAGATCCGATAGATGGAACTACAAATTATACAAATGGATGGCCTCATACTGTTGCAATAGGAATTATAAACGATAATGAATTAATTTCTGGCATTGTATATGATGTCTTATCAAATAAAGTGTATACTGGGATGAAAGGTCTTGGCGTAACAGAACAAAATATTAATAATTTATCGGAACAAAACAAAGTAGCCATTCCAGCTTATACTCAAGAAACAATAAAGAAAGCTCCGATTAGTTACGATACTCCATATGGAAGTGATGCTTTTGAGGTAACCAAAGAAATGAGTTCTGAATTATATCATTCTGGAGCTAGTCTAAAAACAGTTGGTCCAATATCATTAGATGTTTTAAAAACAGCCTTGGGAAAAGAAAATAGACCAAACGATTATAACGCTGCAACTTGGCATACAGAAGTTAGAGCATGGGATTTAGCTGCTGCAACATGTATTTTACGTGAATTAGGTGGAGATATTATTGGAAAAGATGGAAAGCCATTAACAGTTGAAACCTTATCTAGTCCCACTGCACGAATCGGGTTTATTGCTAGTGGTTCAGAAAAATTACGTATGGAATTGTATGAAAAATACAAGAGTGCTGAAAAAAGAGTAGATATGAGAACAAGGTAAAAAAGATGGAAGAAATTGAATTGATGAAAAAAATGAGAAAGCCAATCATAGAATGGTATCAAAAAAATAAAAGAGAGTTACCTTGGAGAAAAGAAAAAAATCCGTACTATATTTGGCTTTCGGAAATCATGTTACAACAAACTAGAATTGAAGCAGTAAAACAATATTATGAGAGGTTTTTGAGACAATTACCAACCATTAAAGATTTAGCAGAGGTAGAAGAGGAAGAACTATTAAAATTATGGGAAGGTTTAGGTTATTATAATCGTGCCAGAAATTTAAAGAAAGCAGCACAAGTTATTCAAGAAAAGTATAATGGTCAAATGCCGAAGCATTACAATGAATTAATTGAATTGCCAGGAATTGGCGAATACACGGCAGGAGCCATTAGCTCCATTGCTTACAATGAGCCAGTACCAGCAGTAGACGGAAATGTGCTTCGTGTTATAAGTAGGTTAGTTGGAAGTAAGAAAGATATCTTAGATAGCAAAATAAAAAAGGAATTTACGCAGACATTAAAAGGAATTATGCCAAAAAAGTATGCAGGAGATTTCAATGAAGCTTTAATGGAGTTAGGAGAAATAGTTTGTATACCAAATGGAGAGCCATTATGTAAAAAATGCCCTTTACAAGAAATTTGTGTAGCTAAAAAAGAGAATTTAACAGCAGAGCTTCCAGTGCGTAAACAAAAAATTAAGAGAAGAAAAGAAGAAAAAACAGTATTTTTATTAGAATTTGAGAATAAAATAGCGATTCGAAAAAGAGAAAATACAGGTTTATTAGCAAATATGTACGAATTTCCTAATGTCAATAAAAAGATAGCCAGAAAAGAAATTGAAACAATTTTACAAAATTGGTGTTTGACAGGAAATTATAATGAGAAAATAGGAACACACCATCATATTTTTTCTCATATCGAGTGGGACATGATAGGGTATAAAGTACAAGTAGATAGTATAAATAAAGAGTTTATTTGGGTAAATAAAGAAGAAATTTTAAAAAAATATCCAATACCAGGTGCTTTTGTGCCATTTCGTGAAAAAATGTAACATAGTAAGGTTGTGTTTTGAAAGAAAATAGTGTATAATAAGCTATGGAAACGGAGTGGTATCGAAGTGGTCATAACGAGCTACACTGGAACTGTAGTAGTCGCAAGTAGCGGCCCGTGGGTTCGAATCCCACTCACTCCGCCATATAAGTAACTTTCGTGTTTGTGAAGGCTACTATATTATTAAAGGTGATAAAAATGAAAATAGGATTTACCATAGGAAAATTTGCACCATTGCATAAAGGACACCAATACTTAATAGAAAAAGGACTAAGTGAAATGGACAAATTCTATGTAATCATATATGAAACAGAAGTAACAAAAGTACCAATCGAAACAAGAGCAAGCTGGATTAAGGAAATCTATCCAGAAGTAAACTTGCTATATGCCAAAAATCCACCAAGTCAATATGGATTGGATGAGGAAAGCGTAAAAATACAAATGAATTATTTAAAAGAATTAATAAAAGATATCCGAGTAACGCATTTTTACAATAGTGAGCCTTATGGCAAATTTGTAGCTAGAGATTTAGGAATAAAAGAAATACAAGTAGATAGAAAAAGAGAGAAATATCCTATTAGTAGCACTGCCATTCGAAATGGTATAAAAGAAAATGAAAGCTACATGGAAAAGATAGTTTATAATGATATAAAAGGAGCTTAGAAATAAAAACTAAGCTTTTTATGTTGTCTTCATAAAGTTTTTATGAAAAATTAAGAAAAAATCAATATACTTCTTTCTATCATTATGGTAGAATAAGAAAAAAGGGATTTCAAGGAACGTCCCTAAATCCCTGTCAAAAAGAAAGGAGAAAAAATGGAAAAAACAGTATTAAAGTGTGAAAATTTAAACAAAAAATTTGGTAAAAAGCAAGTCTTAGACAATGTTTCTTTGGAAATTCAAGAAGGAGACATTTTAGGCTTCATCGGACCAAATGGTGCTGGTAAAACAACTACCATAAAATTAATATTAGGACTTCAAAGCATTACAGAAGGAAAGGTCAGTATCAATGGTTATGATATTGAAAAACAATTTACAAAAGCTATTGAAAAAGTTGGTGCTATTGTAGAAAACCCAGATTTATATATGTATCTATCTGGTTATGAAAATTTAAAGTTAATAGCCAATATGTATCCAGGAATTAATCAAGCTAGAATTGATGAGGTTGTAAAATTGGTAAAATTAGAAAATAGAATAAAAGATAAAGTTTCTAAATATTCTCTAGGTATGAGGCAAAGGTTAGGAATTGCACAGGCAATTTTACATAAACCAAATTTATTGATCTTAGATGAGCCAACCAATGGCTTAGACCCAGAAGGTATGAAAGAAATGAGAGATCTTTTAGTAGAGTTAGCAAAACAAGAAAAAATGGCAATTTTAATATCCAGTCATAACTTAGCTGAATTAGACAATTTATGTAATAAAGTATGTATCATCAAAAATGGAAAAATTATTGAAACAAGTGATATTTCTAAGATTAAAAAGCAAGAAAATAAACAGTTTAAATTATTTGAAGTAGATGATATCAAAAAAGTAAAAGCTTTGTTACCAGAAGCGGTTATGATAAAAAACAACAGATTTAAGATAAACGTATCAAAAGAAGAAGTACCAGAAATTATTATCAAATTAGTAGAAAATCAAATCAAAATCTATGAAGTAAAAGAAGAAGAAAAATCATTAGAACAAGCATTTTTTGAAAAGACAGGAGGGAATGTAATTGAGTAGATTAATTAAAAATGAATTAACCAAAATTTTTAAAAAGAAAAGTATTTATATTACCTTGTTAGTTATTTTAGCTTTTGTTATTTTAACAAACTGCATTTATAAATTTTTCTATCAAAGTACAAATTCTTATGGATATAGCGATAATTACATTCAATATGTAAAAGAAGAATTAGCAAAATTAGACCCGAATAAATCCAGTGATACTAAATTGTATATCGATTTAAAATCAGAAGTAGAACTTTATGAGATGATACAAAGATACGAAGAAGATGCTTGGCAAAGAGATATTTTATCCACCCGAGTTTCTACCTATGTTAATGAAAAAAATACCTATTTATATGGAGAAAATAAGGACCAAGAAAAAGTAATAGAAATAGAAGATAAAATCAATCAAATTGTTGAAAAATTAGACCAAGATGATTGGAAATATTTTGCGCAAGAAGAATTAAAACAAGCAGAAGTAAGTCTAAATAATTTAGAAGAACAAAAGGCAAACACACAAGATAAGCAAGAATTACAATCTTTAGAAATAGCCATAGAAAATGCTAAAATAGATAAACAAGTTGCTCAATATAGAATTGATAAAAATATTAAATATGGAAACGATTACAGAAATACAGCATTAAATACATACCAAAATGAAGCTAAGAATATAATAAACATGGAAAATACAGAACAAGAGTTAGAATATGTGAAAAAACAGGAGTACAATAGTAGTTTAGAAAACAGAGAAATTAGTAAATATATCATAGAGAATAATGTTGATATTAATAAAGCAAACGATATAAGAGGTATTTTACAAAACTTCTTTAGTGAATATGGTTTATTCATTATTGTTGTAATCGTTATGATTGCTGGAACAATTGTAAGTGAAGAGTTTAACAAAGGGACTATCAAGCTATTGTTGGTAAAACCATATAGTAGAAATAAAATATTACTTTCTAAATTTATTACAGTTCTAATTATGATAGTTTTCTCGATTTTAGCCATTGTTATCATGGAATTATTGGTGGGAGGAATTATTTTCGGATATGATAGTTTATCTGTACCAGTTTTAGAATATAATTTTAATACACAAAGTTTAGAAAGTATGGGCATATTTACTTACCTAGGAATCCAAATTATAACACAATTACCAAAACTAATATTATTAGCAACACTTGCGTTTGCATGTAGTACATTATTTACGAATAGTGCTTTAGCAATTGCCATACCATTATTAGGCTATATGTCAGGAGATGTAATTAATCTATTAGTTATACAATATAAAGTAGAATTTATGAAGTTTTTTGTCAGCATGAATTGGGATTTTGAAGGATATCTATTCGGAAATCTACCAAAGATGGAGGGAATGACAGCTGGATTTTCAGTTATTATATGTATCATATACTTTATAGCCTTGTTAATACCAACTTTTATTGTATTTCGAAAGAAAAACATTAAAAATATTTAAGAAGCAAATATTTCTACAGTCCTATCTTTCTGCAAAAAATACAGTAAATATTGTATGCAATTTCGTAAAAAATAGGAGCTGGATTTTTGGAGTAGCAAAATAAAATAAAAAACATATAAATTTCTAGGTCTATAATTAGGGAATAAAGTAATATAATATCAATAATAGAACAAAATAAAAAAGGAGAGAAAGTATGAAAGTCATATTAGTAAATGGAAGCCCACATGAAAAAGGTTGTACTTATACTGCTTTAAAAGAGGTAGAAAGTAGTTTAAACAAAAATGGGATAGAAACAGAAATATTTTGGTTAGGAAACAAGCCAGTAGCAGGATGTATTGGATGTGGAAGTTGCCTTAAAACAGGAGAATGTTTTGTAAAAGATAAAGTTAACGAATTTTTAGCAAAAGTGCCAGAAACAGATGGCTTCATATTTGGAACACCAGTACACTTTGCAGCAAGTTCTGGAATGTTATCTTCTTTTATGGATAGAGTATTTTATGGAAGAAGAAACCTATTTAGTAACAAACCTGCCTCTGCAGTAGCAAGTTGTAGAAGAGGAGGAGCAACAGCCACATTAGATGAAATTAATAAATATTTTGGTATTAGTAATATGCCAATTGTATCATCCCAATATTGGAATATGGTACATGGAAGCAAACCAGAAGATGTTATAAAAGATGAAGAAGGAATGCAGACAATGAGGACTTTGGGAAATAACATGGCATGGCTTTTAAAATCAATAGAAGCAGGTAAAAGAAATGGAGTAGAATTACCAAAAAACGAAGCAATTGTTTCTACTAATTTTATTCGATAAAATATTTTAGGATATTTAACAAAAAAGAAATAAAGAAGATAGTAGTAGAAGATAAACTTTATACTACTATCTTTTTCTATCACATAAAAAAGCATAAAATAATACTAAAATTTTCTTGCTATATAAAAAAAATAGAGATATAATAATAAAAAATAAAGATGATTGAAAGGGAAAAAGAATGAAATTATTTAGAAAGTTTATAATAAGAATCATAACAATAATAAGTATAACATTTTTTATGATTGCCATTTATGGACAGGCACAGGCAAAAACAAGCGAAAACTTAATCGAACAACAACTTGAATATTATGCAAGAAATATAGATGTAAACAATATTTCAAAAGAAGACATTTTAGAAATATATGATGAAATAAGTGAACAATATACGAACAATGAGATAGCTGATATGATAGAAGATTATGCAGAAGAAATAAAAGAACAAGGTGTTAGTGAAGAAATGATATCAGCAGGTGCTAATTTTATTAGAACTACAGATTCAGAAAGCTTAAGAGATATTATAGAAAATGATGTTGATATAGAAAATATCAAAGAAAAAATAAACGAAGGATATACAGCAGATCAAATATTAAAAAGTGTAGTACAAGAAATGCCAAATGAGAAAAAGGTTGAAATAGCAACAAAATTGTTATTATCGAACAACATTATAAAAACATTTTTGACAATATATGTTATCTTATTTATCTATGGAACCATTCTTAGATGGATTATCTATGTAAAAGCAGGAAAACATGGATGGGCAGCAATTATACCTTTTTATAGACAAGTTGTAATGTATCAAATTTGTGGATTATCACCATGGTTAATGTTGCTTTGGTTAGTACCAATATTTGGATGGATTATCATGTTTGTTGTAGCTATTATGAAAAGATTTTGTTTATCTAATTCATTTGGAAGAGGAGCTTTGTTTGGATTTGGACTATTATTGTTACCACCAATTTTCCTAAGCATATTAGCATTTAATCCTAAGATAGAAAAGGTAAATAATTAGCATAGAAAAAACTTGAGAGAAAGAGTGAAAGCAAAGTGAATAAAAGCGGGAAAATAGGGATTTTTGACTCAGGAATTGGTGGCGTAACTGTGTTACGTGAAATTATCAAAATCTTACCTAATGAGAACTATATATATTACAGTGATTCCAAGAATAATCCTTATGGCGATAAAACGGATGAAGAAATCCAGCAATTATGTGATAATATTGTTCAACATTTTATAAAAGAAAAGTGTAAAGTAATTATTATAGCTTGCAATACGGCAAGTAGCAAAGCGGTAAAGTTACTTAGAGAAAAATATCCTCAAATACCCTTTGTTGCCATAGAACCAGCCTATAAGATGGTACATGACTATGCCTATGACAAACCAACTTTAGTTATGGCAACCAAAGGAACAATCGATAGTGAAAAATTCAATTTGTTACTAAAAAAATATGATAACCATAAAACATATTTATTATCTTGTATTGGTTTAGCAGATAGAATAGAGCAAGGAAATAAGGAAGAAATCAAAAAATATTTAAAAGAGCATATAAGTATCTATCAAGGTAAAGTACAAAATGTGGTATTAGGCTGTACCCACTATCCTTTGATTCAAAAAGAAATCCAAGAAATATTAGGACAAGTCCAATTTTTTAATGGGGCACCAAATTTAGCGAAACATTTAAAAGACATATTAAAAGAAAAAAAATTATTAAATCAAGGGGAAGGCAAAATAGAATTTGAAGATTCACAAGGACTAGAACAGAAGAAAAAAAGGTTTTTTCAAATATTAAAGGAGGAATAGAATGAAAAATAAAGGAGAACAAGGATCTATTACTTTGTTTGTGGTTTTAGTATGTATGTTTATGGTCATTATGCTTGTTGCTTTTATGATGAACATACAAAGTAAAAAACAAGCACAGAATAAAGAAATTGACCAAATCATACAAAGTTATGAGCAAAATGAACAAGAAATGGAAGAAATATATTCTAGCATTGAAAATGAATAAAATAGTGATAATTTGGGTAAAATGCATATAAAATAAAGAAAAGGAGAATTGGATATGGAAAACATAGTAAAAGACTTAAATACATTTCTATCTAATTTAAATGTATTTTATTGCAAATTGCAAAATTATCATTGGAATATTATAGGAAAGGATTTTTTTGTTATTCATAGTAAACTAGAAGAATACTATGATGAGATAAATGAGCAAATTGATGAAATAGCAGAGCATATTTTAATGATAAATGGAGAGCCTCTAGGCACGATGAAGGATTATTTAGAAAACACCTCTATACAAGAAGCTAAAAACGAAAAAGTAAAAGATAACGTAGTTTTTGAAGCAATCATAAAAGATTATGAAGTATTGCTTCAGAATGTAACAGATATTAAAAAGAAAGCAGATGAACAAACTAATTATCTTACTTCTAGTTTAATGGATGATTATATTTCAGATTATTCAAAAATATTATGGATGTTAAAACAAATGATGCAATCTTAGTGCTAAAAAGAAATAGAATTTTTAACTAAAGTTCTATTTCTTTTTTGATTCACATATAGATTAAATAAAAAGTAAATAAAGGAGTGTACAAAATGGAAAACACCATTACCAATATTGCCAAAGGAGTAGGAATAGCCTTACTTACAACATTTATTTTATTACTTATTTTTGCCACGATTCTTACCTATACTAACACAAGTGAAACAACTATAAATCCAGTTATTATAGTCATAACAGCTATTAGCATCTTAATTGGAAGTTCAATTGGAAATATCAAAATCAAAAAAAATGGTTTGATAAATGGTGCGTTAATAGGAGGTTCTTACATATTTATCATTTATTTAATTTCTAGCATTTTAAACTGGAAATTCGGATTAGAACTACAAAGTATTATCATGATTGTAGTGGGAATAATATTTGGAATTTTAGGTGGAATTATTGGAGTAAACAAAAAATAAGTTAATGATGATTGATAAAAATATCAGTTGAAAAATAAGTTTCTTCGTTGATCAAACCAGAAGTATCCTCTACGATTCCTTCTGGAATCATAATACCCAAAGAACCGTTGCCTCCTGTGTAACTAAAAGAAAATTCATATATTTTTTTGGTAGCATTTTCGAAAACTAAAGAAAAATTTTTAAATTCTGGTGTAATCAAACTATTATCTATGGTAACTTTAATATTGTCTGGAGATAAATGATTCCTGGCAATATTTTTTTCTGTTATTTTAATATGTCCAGTGATTAAATGCGTATTGGAAGTACCAATATAAGTGACTTCAATGATAGGTTTGCATCTGTCAATATCTAATTTTGCTACAACATGAATATCTTCTATGACATATTTAGCAAAGATGGATTGAAAAGGCATACAAAAAATAAAGATAAAAAGTAGAATAATAAAAATTTTGGCTTTTTTATGCAATAAACATGCCTCCTTTCAGATTAGATTTATTTTTATGGAAAAAAAAATAAAAGATAAAAAATATAAGAATAGTATAATGTAAAAAAATGGGAAAGTCAAGATTAAAATCAAAAATTCAACATGTTAAGATATAAGTATTTATGAAAATTTGAATGTGAGTGAAATAGCTTTAGAAATTCTAGAAATAAAGTCATAAAGGGTCCTGTTTTCGGGTATAGTTATGACTTTATTTCTAGAATTTCTTAGCGTAATGTAAGGAAACCAAGAATTTGAATAAATACTTATATCTTAACATGTTGAAAAAATTATATTGTATATAGAATAAACTGTAACTGGATTGTTGCAAAAAGTCGAAACTTGCGATGAAAAATTGTTGACAATCCTTAAATATGGAATTATAATGAAATTACATTTTTAGATTTCTATCATTCGTTCAAAGAAATTTTAATTCGAAAATTTTATCGAAAAAATCCAAACGAAAAAATAAAAGAAAAGGAGGAATGCCTATCTGAGTAAAAAGAAAAAAATAATTCTTATAGTTGCTATTTTATCATGTATTATATTAGCTTTTATAGGAGGACAAAGTTATTCTAAATATGTAGCGGAAGTGAGAGGAGATGGCATGGCAGAAGTTGCAACATGGAACTTTCAAGTCAATGGACAAAAAGAAGAAGTGCAAACCATTCCGTTAGTGTCTACCTGTAATAATGAAACTCTAGTCAATGATAAAATTGCACCAGGAACCGATGGCAGCTTTAATATTATTGTAGATGCGACAGGTTCTGAAGTTGGAATCAATTACCATATTACATTCACAAAAGAAAGTACCAAACCAACCAATTTAAAATTTATCTATGACAATCAAGAATATAGTTCTATTTCTGAACTAGGAAATATTTTATCAGGAACTATTAATGCGAAGGATGAAGATAAAAAAAGAACATTGACGATTTATTGGCAATGGCCATATGAAACAGGAAACAGTGAAAGTGAAATAGCAAATAATGATAAAATTGATACACAAAATGCACAAGATATAGCTACTTATACTTTTAATGTGATCGTTTCAGGTACGCAAGTAGTACCACAAGCATAAGAAAATTATTATGAATGATAGAAATGATGAAAATGTATCTTAGGTAGTCTTTGATAAGTATACGGTTAAAGTAATCTTTATTCTATTTATTATATTTATTTGTCAATATTTGAGTAAGGACAAGATAAATTTACTTGTCCTTGCTAATATTAATTAAGGAGGGAGTGAATGAAAACAGTAAAAAAGGTATGGAAAAATAAAAGAAAAGAAATAACTCTTATTTTAGTCAATGTTATGGTGCTAACATTATTCTTTTCTGGTCACAGTATAGCAAAAGGATTTCATTGTATAGACATAAGAGTGAATGCAAACATAGCAGGGCCTATATTAATCGTAGAACATACGTCAACAGTTGAAATGGATGGTAAAAAAGAAACAGAATACTATAATTTTAAAGTAAAGAATTACAACGAAAAAGGAGAAATTACACCAATTGATTTAACATATTATATTGAAATTTTACCTCAGACAGAAGAAGCAATTTTCTTCAAATTATATAAAAATAATCAAGAAATCCCATTAGAAAATAACAAAACAACAAATAGGGAATTACAAAAAGAAAATAAACAAGAAGATGAGTACCAATTAGAAATTATCTATGATAAAACCAAAAATCGTTCTATGAGCGATTATATTGTCCAAGAGATTTCAATAAAAGTCCATGCTGAACAAATAAAGAGGTAAATGTATCAATTACAATAAATTTGTGCAAATTAATAAAAAAAGTGTTAATTTGCACAAATTTATTGAAAAAAAGTTGATATTTTTTGTATTTTAATATAAAATCTAAAAAGACAAAAAGAGGGAGGCAAAATAAAAATGATAACATTGCAAGATGTCATAAAAAACGAAGAGGTGAAAGCCTTAATTGAAGGGGCACAAAAACAATTGGATAGTCTTCGGCTATACAGAGCATAGTTATAGACATATTTCCATTGTTTCACAAAGAGCGGGAGAGATATTAGAAAGTTTAGGATATCCAGAACGAATGATTGAACTTGCTAAAATAGCAGGGTATCTACATGATATTGGAAACTGTGTCAATCGTACAGATCATGCACACAGTGGAGCAATACTTGCTTACAACATTTTAAAAGAAATGGGAATGCCAGTAAAAGAAAGAACAGAAATTATGATGGCAATTGGAAATCATGATGAACAAACGGGAACAGCAATTAGTGATATATCAGCAGCACTTATTTTAGCCGATAAGTCAGATGTGCATAGAGATAGAGTTTCTAACACTAATTTATCAACCTTTAATATCCATGATAGAGTTAATTATGCAGTAACAGATGCAAAACTAAAAATAGATAGTATAGATAGAAAAGTAACATTAAATTTAACAATTGACACTAAAATATGTCCGGTACTAGATTATTTTGAAATTTTTATGGACAGAACCATGATGAACAAATATGCAGCAAAGTATTTAAAAATATGGTTTGAATTAGTGATTAATGATACAAAATTATTATAGTTGGAGGAATGAAAATGAAAAAAATAAAAATAGGAACAATTACATTAGCAATTATAGCAATTACCATGATAGCTTTTTTTGGTGTTTATACACAAGTACAAAATAGAATGGAGAACCAAGTAAAAGATTATGATTATGCTATGGATTTAAAAGGCAGTAGGAACGTTAGATTAACCGTAAACACAGAAAGCAAAACAACAATTAAAGATGCTGATGGAAACATAGTAGAAGATAGCGATGATTTAACCGATGAACAAATTGCAGAAAATGGCTATACCAAAGAAGAAACCCCAAATAATAGTGAAGAAATTAAAAATGCTGAGAATTATAGAGCTTCGCAAAAAATAATTGAAAAAAGATTACAAAAACTAGGACTCGAAGATTATATCATAAAAGTAGATGAGGAAACTGGTGATATCCTAATAGAACTTCCAGAAAATGATAAAACAGATAGTGTTATCAGTAATATAACCACAACAGGAAAATTTGAAATAATAGACACGCAGACAGGCGAAGTTTTAATGGACAATAGCGACATTAAATTAGCTAAAGTATTATACGGTTCAGACAGTAGCACTACAAGCAGTGGTACTTCTGTATATTTAGATATTGAATTTAATAAAGAAGGTAAGAAAAAATTAGAAGAAATTAGCAATCAATATGTAAAAATTGAAGAAACAACAGAAGACACTTCAACAGAGGAAGATACAACTACAACAGAAAAGACCATAACAATGAAAATAGATAACGAAGAAATCATGTCAACTAGTTTCGATGAGCCTATAAAAACAGGAAAATTACAATTATCCATTGGTAGTAGCACAACTGATAACGATACTTTACAAGGATATATCGAACAAGCCTCTAGCATGGCAACTGTGTTAGATACAGGAAATATACCAATAACTTATGATTTAAATGAAAATCAATATATCTTGTCAGAGGTAACAGAAAATCAAGTGGAAATAGCAATATATGTAGTATTAGGAATGGTAGTAGTAGCTCTAATTGTATTAATAATTCGATATAAATCATTAGGTACCTTAGGTGCTATTGCCTATATAGGATTTATATCTTTATTGACAATAGTAATTCGCTATACTAATGTTGTATTATCAATAGAAGGTCTTCTTGGAATGGTAGTCACATTCTCATTAAATTATATTCTTATAAATAAATTATTAGCAAGAAATGATAATAGATTAGAAGCATATAAAGAGTGTTTTGTAAAAATAATACCTGTTATTATCTTGGCAATTACCTTCTGTTTTACCAGCTGGAGACCAATTAATAGTTTTGGTATGGTAATGTTCTGGGGAATTGTTTTAATGGTAGCTTATAATGGTTTGGTAACCAATAGTTTATTAAAAATAAAAGAGGGAAAGGAAAAATAAAAATGAAAAAGATAAGCAAAAAAGTAAAAATAATAGCACTTTTACTAGCAATTATAATCATAGTAGGAGCCATTGTTACTTTAACCATAGGTTTGAATTTTAATTTAAGATATCAAGAAACCAAAAAAATACAATTATATTTGGAAAAAGATTTTGAAATATCAGATATTAAGAAAATAACAGATGAGGTGTTACCAAATCAAGATGTAATCATTCAAAAAGTAGAAGTATATGAAGACTCGGTTAGTATTATTTCCACCGATATAACAGAAGAACAAAAAATAAATCTAATTGATAAAATAAATGAAAAATATGAAATAGAATTGTCAGCAGATAACACAGAAATAACAACTATTCCACATACAAGAGGAAGAGATATCATAAGACCATATGTTGTACCATTTATCATAGCAACAGTTATTATATTGGTGTATATGGCAATTAGATATCGTAAGTTAGGAATGATTAAAACAATAGTAAAAACTGCTTTCTTGCTAGTAATAGCACAAGCTGTTTTATTAAGTGTAATAGCCATTATACGAATTCCAATCGGGAGGGTAACAATTCCATTGGTATTAGTAGTATATGTGTTGTCATTACTAGGAGTAACCAATTATTTTGAGAAGGGGTTGAAAGAAAAGAAAAAAGAAGAAGAATAAATTGTCTAATTCAAGTGGAGCAAAATGTGAATTTATATTTTGCTCCACTTTGTTATTTTTGTTATAACAGTAATAAAAAATATATAAAAACTTTCTAAAAAACTATACAAAATTGAAAAACTAATGATATAATAAAAGCCAAAGATAGATTGAAAAAGAAAACGGAGGAAAAGTTTAAATGGGAAACATTGTATTATTAGACGAACTAACGATTAATAAAATAGCAGCAGGTGAAGTAATTGAAAGACCAGCATCAGTTATCAAAGAAATGGTAGAAAACTCAATCGATGCAGGTGCAACGAATATAACGGTAGAAATCAAAAACGGAGGAATATCATACATAAAAGTAATAGACAATGGAAAAGGAATTGCACAAGATGACATAGAAATTGCCTTTGAAAGACATGCAACCAGTAAAATTAGAACGGCTGATGATTTGAATACAATAACTTCAATGGGGTTTAGAGGAGAGGCTTTGGCTAGTATTGCAGCGATTAGTAATGTTGAGATGATATCTAAAACAAAAGAACAAGAAACTGGCTATAAAATTGTAGTAGAAGGAGGAGACGTTCTAGAGCAAGAAGAAGTAGGATGCCAAACAGGAACCTCTATTACGGTTAGAAATTTATTTTTTAATACACCAGTAAGATATAAATTTTTAAAGAAAGATTATACAGAGTCAGGCTATATAGAAGATGCCATAACAAGAATAGCATTGGTAAATCCTAATATAGCGATTAAATTAATCAATACTGGAAAAACAGTCATTCAAACCAATGGGAATGGTGATTTAAAAAGTGTTATTTATAGTATTTATGGAAAAGATGTAGCAAATGGAATTATGGAGGTTTCCTATCAATATGAGGATATTACTATTTCAGGTGTGATTGGAAAACCAGAAATAGCAAGGTCAAATCGTTCCAACCAATTATTTTTTGTCAATAAAAGATATATCAAAGACAAAACCCTAACTGCTGCAACAGAACAAGCTTACAAGGGTTTAATACCAATTGGAAAGTTTGGATTTGTCATACTAAATATGGAAATAAACCCAGCCAAAGTGGATGTTAATGTTCATCCAGCCAAACTAGAGGTACGATTTGAAGAAGAAAATAAAGTATTTCAATCGATATATCATGCTATCAAGGATACCTTATTAAAAAGTGAATTAGTGGCAAGCACAGTAGCAAATTCTAGAGAAGCAACTTTTGAAGAAAGACTACAAAATCTAAGAGAAGCAAAAAAGGAAAACCAAAGTAGTGGATTATTTGGGTTTAGGAAACAAAACGAAAAGCAAATTGAAAAATACACAGAAGAAGAAAGTAAAATAAAAACAAATCATATGATAGAAGATACGAATGAAGACGTAAAAACCATAGTAGGAAATCCAATTGATACATCAGATGTGTTAAAACAATTAAAAGAAATGAAGGAAAAAATAGAAAAAGAGATAGAAGCAAAAAAGGTTACACCAACCACCTTAAAAGAGCCAGAAGTAGAATATCAATTGGAGAAGGAAGAGGAGAAACCAGAAGAAAAAGAGGTAGTAGCAAACAAACTAGAAGAGCAGACTTTTGAAAAACAAGTAGAAAATAAGCAAAACGAAGAAAAGCAATTAAAAAAGGAAGAAATAAAAGAAAAAATTGTTGGAAATCAATCAACAGAAAAACCGGTAGACAAAACTAAAGAAGTTATAGAAAGCATAGAAGACCCAGAAATTAAGAAAGAATTTCAAGAAATTAAACAAAAAATGCAAGATTTAAATGACAACCCACAAGTGGTTTCAAATGACTTTAATGAAATGTATGCCAAACTATTTGGACGAGAACCAATTAAAAAAGAAACAAAACAAGAAAAAGAAGAACAAAAAACAAGTGCAGCCGATATCCTAAAAGATAATATATCAGTATTTGAAGAAACAGAAGAATTAAAAAAGCCAACTTACAAATTTGTTGGAATTGTATTTAACACTTATATCATATTAGAAATCGATAAAGAAATGTACATATTAGATCAACATGCTGCACACGAAAGAATTATGTATGAAAAAGTAAAGAAAAACTATTATAGTGATAAAAGTAAAGACTCTCAAATGTTGCTATTACCAGATATCATAACCTTAACACACAAAGAAATGAGTATTGCGAAAGAAAACATGAAAATGTTTGAACAAGCAGGATTTAGCTTAGAAGAATTTGGAGAAAATACCATAAAATTAACAGGGGTACCAACCGTATGTGTTGATTTAGATACCAAGGAATTATTTTTAGAAACATTGGATGAAATTAACACAGTAGCAAGAACAGCTAAACAAGAAAAAGAAGAAAAGTTTATAGCAACCGTAGCATGTAAGGCAGCAGTAAAAGCTAATATGGCACTAAACGAAAAAGAAGTGGAAGC
This sequence comes from uncultured Clostridia bacterium, assembly GCA_944386725.1. Taxonomy (GTDB): domain Bacteria; phylum Bacillota; class Clostridia; order TANB77; family CAG-508; genus CAG-269. The sequence goes on along the minus strand of CALXCE010000012.1, from coordinate 14,220 downwards.
ATTAATGGATAAGCTATTAGAATTGCCAAATCCATTTACTTGTCCACATGGAAGACCAACGGTAATTAAAATGACAAAATATGATATTGAAAGAAAATTTGCTAGAAAGTAGGAATGAATGAAAAATGGCATTTATCATTATTATAGCGACAATTGTATATCTTATTTTAATTGCTTGGACTTGGCAAAGTTTAGGTTTTATTGAAAAACCAAAAAAAGTAATCTTTATCCTAATGGGAATTATCTTAACATATGGCATAACATTCATTATCTTTCAAACAGCCAAAGAGGGAATTAACTATCAAAATACACAAATACAAAACAATATACAAAACATTTTAGTATTTATTTTCACAGGAATCAATGGAATCATTGTTATGCCACAAATAGGGAAAATATTAGATAAAATAAATGAAGATGAAATAGAAAAAGGAAAACTAATAAAAAGAATAATAATACTAATCATCATATTTGTTCTATGTCTTATTTTTGAAAGTGGATATATGAAGGATACACAAGAAGGAATTTTGAAGGTATATAATACAATGACAGGAGAATCGGTTTAAAAATGGAAAAAGTAATTGTTATATGTGGACCAACAGCTTCTGGTAAGACAAAGCTATCAATAGAATTGGCAAAAAAAATTAATGGCGAAATTATTTCTTGTGATTCGATGCAAATCTATCAAGAAATGGATATTGGTACAGCCAAGCCAACACAAGAAGAAATGCAGGGGATTAAGCATTATTTGTTAGATTTTGTTTCACCAGAAGAAAGATATAGTGTAGCAGATTATAAAAGAGATGCCAAAAAAGCAATCAAAGAAATCATAAAAAAAGGGAAAACTCCAATTATAGTAGGTCGGAACAGGACTTTATATGGATAGCTTGATTTATGAGATAGAATATCCTGATATAGAGTTTGATGAGGAATATCGACAGAAACTAGAGAAAAGAGTAAAATTAGAGGGATTAGAAAAAATATATGAGGAAGCGGAAAAAATTGATCCGTTAGCTATTGAAAAGATTAGTTCAAATGATGAAAAAAGGATTCTTAGAATATTAGAAATCTATCATGCAACAGGGAAAACAAAAACACAACAAGAAATGGAATCAAGAAAAAATCCACCAGAATATGATTATCAGGTTTATGCCCTAAAATGGGATAGAGAAATTTTATATGAAAGAATTAATCAAAGAGTGGACAAAATGATAGAACAAGGATTAGTGGAAGAAGTAAAAGGGATTTTAAGCAGACATGAGAAGTTTCCAACAGCTATGCAAGGATTAGGATATAAAGAGGTGGTGGAATATCTAAGAGGGGATACTACCGAAGAAAAAATGATAGAAAAAATAAAAAGGGAAACAAGACGATATAGCAAAAGACAGATGACTTGGTTTCGAAAAAATAAGCAAACGATATGGTTAGATGGACAAGCTAGTATAGAAAGCAATATTGAAATTATCTTATCACAATTTTAATAAGATAACTAAATTTAAATTATGAATTATAATAAATGAAATTAAATTAAATTCAATGAATAAACTTAAGAAAGGAATGAGAATTAACTTTGGAGAAAGAAAGAAAGAAGATGAAAACTTTGTCACCTCCACGAAGGAAAAAGATAATCATAAATATGGTTTTAGTTGTTGTATTGGTATATATCGTGTATACAATCTATCTATTAATCAAGCAACCAACAGACATTTTTACAGTTGAAGAGGGAAATTTATATCAAGAAGAAACTGATATTGGATATGTGATTCGAAATGAAGTGGTAGTAAGAGGTGAGAATTATAAAAATGGAATCATGACAATTAAATCAGAAGGAGAAATGGCTGCAAAAGACGAAAATATATTTCGATATTATACTTCCAACGAAGAATCACTAAAGCAGAAAATAGCCGATTTGGATGATAAGATACAAGAAGTTATGCTAAATGATACCAGCCTGTTTAACTCTGATATGAAAATGCTAGAAAATCAAATTGATGAAAAAGTAGAAAATATTAATCAAATAACAGATAGCACAACATTAGCAGAATATAAAAAGGAAATTAGCAGTTTAGTAACGAAAAAAGCACAAATTGCAGGGGATTTGAGTCCAAAGGGTTCTTACTTAAATCAATTAATAGAAGAAAGAAAAGGATATGAAAGTCAATTAAATTCTGGTGCAGAATATGTAACAGCACCAATGAGTGGAATTGTATCTTACAAGGTGGATGGATTAGAAGAAGTGTTAACACCAGATAACTTTAGTTCATTAAGTAAAGAATATTTAGAGAGTTTAGATTTAAAAACGGGAAAGATAGTTGCAACAAGTGAAGAAAGTGGAAAAGTAATCGACAATTTTTCTTGCTATATTGCAACCATATCTTCATCAGAGGAAGCAAAAAATGCAGAAGTGGGACAAGATATAAAAATTCGATTATCGAATAATACAGAAATACCAGCTGAAATAACAAATCTTATTAAAGAAGAAGAGGGAGAGGTTGTAATCATATTAAAAATAGAAAAGGAAATAGAGGAATTAATCAACTATAGAAAAATTTCATTTGATTTAATATGGTGGGATGATTCTGGATTAAAAGTACCAAATCAAGCAATTACCCAAATGGATGACTTAAATTATGTGGTTAGAAAAAGGGCTGGATACCTAAGTAAAATATTAGTAAAGGTAAAAAATCAAGGAGAGAAATATTCTATTGTAGAGTCATATACGGTAGAAGAACTAAAGAAATTAGGATTTTCGAACGAGGAAATAGAAAATAATAAAAAGATATCACTTTATGATGAAATATTGCTCAATCCAAATTTGGAAAATCTAGAATAACTATTACAAGAATGTTACAAAAATATTAAAATTTAGTAACATTTATAAAAAATATTGACAATCTTGCAAAAAAAGTAGATACTTAAGAAAATAAAACAAAGGAAGTAATTTTAGGAGGTTTTTTTATGTCAGGAGCATTAATGAACAAAGTATGGGATTTATTTGGAATGGATTCTCAAGAGGAAGAAGAGTATGAAGAGGAAAACGTATATGATTATGAAGATGAGGAAGAAGTTGTAGAAGATAGAAAATTATTTGGAAGAAAAAATAAAGATAAAGTAGTTAACATGCCACAAGCAAATGCAAATGCTATTAAAATGGTAATATCACAACCTACAACATTTGAACAATCAGATGAAATTTGTAGCTTTTTAAAAGAAAAAAAATCAGTTATTGTTAATTTAGAATATGTTAACAAAGATGTTGCTAGAAGAATTGTAGACTTTATTAGTGGAGGTGTGTATGCATTAGACGGATACATTCAAAAAGTATCAAATTCTATCTTTTTAGTAGCACCATCTAATTATGAAATCACAAATGAAATGGCAAGAGAAGAAATGAAAAGCAAGCTTTCTGTTTCATGGTTAAAAAATAACGGAGTTAATTAGTTCGTTTATTGAAAGGGGAAAAGTTTGAAAAAAATTATATTTTCCAAACTGAGAGTGTAACCTTAAGGAAGGAAGGAAAGAAATGATAACACCATTAGATATAGAAAATAAAAGATTCTCAAAGCAAATGATGAATGGATATAGTGTAGAAGAAGTAGATGATTTTTTAGATGATCTAACAGAAGATTATACCAAAAATTACAAAGAAGCAACAGAATTAAAAGCAAAAGTTGAAGAATTAACACAAAGTTTGGAACATTATAAAACAATAGAAGAAACATTACAAAGCACTTTATTGATGGCTCAAAAAACAGCAGAAGACGTAAAAAAAGTAGCACAGCAACAAGCGGATCAAATCATTAATGATGCAAAAGGAGTAGCTCAAAAGCAAGCGAATGACTTAGATAATGAAATCATTGTAAAGAAAAAAGAATTAGAGGACGTAAAAAAACAATTTGATATCTATAAAGCAAAAATGGAATCTTTATTAATATCTCAATTGGAATTGTTAAAAGATATTAATAAAGAAGAAACATAATGGAATAAAAAAGAACAAAAGAAAACTATCTATGAAAGTAGGTAGTTTTAAATTTTTTTGACGAAGAATGTTACAAAAGGGAGAGTATATTACAGAACTATTAAATATATGTTACATTTCTATGAATACTATTGACATTACGAAAAAAAAGAATAAAATAATAATATCCAAGAAAGGCAAAAAATGAGAATAATAGGTGGAAAAGCGAAAGGAACAAAATTATATACACTAGAAGGAGAAAACACAAGACCAACTTTAGATAGAGTACGAGAATCTCTATTTAATATTCTTCAATTGAAACTACAAGGAAGTGTTTTTTTAGATTTATTTTCAGGAAGTGGTGCTTGTGGAATTGAGGCAGTAAGCAGAGGAGCAAACAAGGCTATCTTATGTGATAAATCGAAACAAGCAATTGAGGTGATTAAAAAGAACGTCGAAAAGACTCACACACAAGAACAAATTGAATTGTACCACATTGCATTCGAAAAATTACTAGAGACAAAAATAAAGGAAAAACTAGATATCATCTTTATAGATCCACCTTATCAAACAGATTTTGCCTATAAAGCAGTAAAAATAATATTAGATCACAATTTGATAGGAGAAGATAGCATTTTAGTAATTGAAACAGACCAAGAAAAAAGAGTAAAAGAACAGTTAAAAAATTTAGAAATAGAGATTATGGATGAAAGAAAATACGGAAGAATACATCTTATCTTCCTATGCCAAAAAAGAAAGGGGTAAATCATGGAAATATTTACATTATTAGAAACATTAGAGGAGTTATTAGAAACGAGTAGAAATCTACCATTTTCTTCAAAAGGTGTAGTAGATAAGGAAGAAATGTTAGATTTAATAAAAGAAATTCGATTAAAGCTTCCAGATGAGTTAAAACAAGCTAAATGGGTAAAAGAAGAAAGACAACGTATTTTAGTAGAGGCAAAAAAAGAAGCAGATGAAATTGTAAAAGAAGCAGAAAACAGAATCATAGCAATGATTGATGAACATGAAATAACCAGAAAAGCATATGAACAAAAAACAGAAATTATAGAAACAGCTAATGAAATGTCAAGAGAGATATCAGCAGGAACGAAAGAATATGCAGAGAGTTTATTAGCTAATGCAGAAGATGTATTAAATGATACATTACAAAAACTAGGAACAAATATGTCAGAAGCATTAAACTTAATGCAAATTTCATTAGAAGATACCATAAAAACAATACAAAACAGCAGAAAAGAATTAAAATAAGAAAAATCAAAAGTCAGATATAAGAAAGTCACTTAAGTAATGACTTTTGCAACTGGCTTTTTTTTGGGACATTGGGACATGGGGACGTAGATGGGACATGGGGACGTAGATAATGTCCCATCTCCTCTAAATAATTTATTTAATATCAAATATCTTGGGACATTATCTACGTCCCCATGTCCCATCTACGTCCCCATGTCCCAATGAACATAAGGAGAGTGTAAAAATGGCCAAAAAAAGAAGATATAAAAAGAAAAAAAATAGAGCGTCTAAATCAGATGTAGCAGTGGTTTCTTTAATTATACTGAGCATCCTTTTAGCGGTATTAATTTATACAAAATCAGGAGTAATTGGTGTAAAATTGAACGAAATATTAGGTGGAATGATAGGAATTGTACAATATATATTACCAATTGGAATATTTGCTATTGCCATTCAATTAGCATCGGAAGGAAGTGAGGAATTAACACCAAAATTAGTGCAATATGGAATTTTATTAGTGAGTTTATCCATAGTGTTTTGTGTGTTCCAAATTTCATCTGGTGAACTACAAACGAATAAAGAATTATCAGAAGTGGTAAAAGACGCCTATTTACTAGGAATGCAAAGTAAAGGAGGAGGAGCGATTGGCTCTTGTGGTGCTGTACCACTTACAAACTTGTTAGGAAATATTGGAACTATTATTCTTTGCCTAGGAATTGCTATTATATTAATCGTATTTACATTTGGAATCAATCTATCTGAATGGATTAATAAAGTAATAGAAAAAGCGGAAGAAAAAAAAGAGGAAAGATTAACACAGAAAGAAGAACAGCGCAAACAGTTAGCTAAAGAAGAAAGAGAGACACCAGCTAAGCGTAGAAAAAGAGAAAGAGAAGAAAGATTAGCTCAAAAAGAATTAGAAAAAAAAGATCCAATGGATAATCAAATAAAAATCAACTTTGGTGGAAGAATCATAGATGGTGCAGACGAAAAACTAGGATTAAAAAAATATGATCATAGTAAAGAAGATTTAGAGCCATTAACGAAACAGTCTAAATTAGCAAAACAAGCTAAGCAAGAAGCACAACCAGATGAGCTTGAGAATAATTTGTTTAAAGATGTAGAAGAACAAAAAGAGGAAAAGAAAAGAGCGGTCTTACAATTAGAACATGCTATGACAGTAGAGGATGAACATTATGAGTATCCACCAATGGAATTGCTTGGTAAACCATCTAAAAAGGCATTAAAAGGTGGAGCAAAAGCTTTAACGAATACAGCCACAAAATTGCAAAAAACTTTATATAGTTTTGGTGTATCTGCTAAAGTAGAAAATGTTTCCGTGGGACCAGCTATTACTAGATACGAATTAAAACCAGCGGAAGGAGTGCGTGTTAGTAAGATTGCTAATTTAGCAGATGACATTGCTTTAAATTTAGCTGCAGAAACTATCAGAATTGAAGCACCAATACCAGGAAAGCAAGCTGTTGGAATTGAAGTTCCAAATCAAGAAAGAGAAGCAGTACATTTAAGAGAAGTTTTAGATAGTGAAGAGTTTAGAAATAACAAATCTAAGTTAACCATAGCCTTGGGAAAAGATGTAGCGGGAAATATTCAATTAGCTGACATCAGTAAAATGCCACACGTACTAATTGCAGGTTCGACAGGTTCTGGAAAGAGTGTATGTATCAATACTATCATAACAAGTATTATCTATCATGCTAAACCAAGCGAAGTGAAATTTGTTATGGTAGATCCAAAAGTAGTAGAATTATCCGTATATAATGGGATACCACATCTTTTGATTCCTGTTGTGACAGACCCTAGAAAAGCAGCAGGAGCTTTAGCTTGGGCAGTGCAAGAAATGGATGACAGATATAATAAATTTGCTAGCAAAGGAGTACGTGATTTAAAAGGATATAATAAGGCAATTAAAAAAGAGGAAGGACTAGGAAAATTACCGCAAATTGTTATTATCATAGATGAGTTAGCAGATCTAATGATGGTTGCCAAAAATGATGTAGAAGATGCTATTTGTAGACTAGCACAAAAAGCAAGAGCAGCAGGAATGCACTTAGTGATTGCAACCCAAAGACCATCTGTAGATGTTATCACAGGACTAATTAAAGCTAATGTACCATCTAGAATTGCTTTTGCTGTATCTTCCCAAGTAGATTCTAGGACGATTTTAGATAGTATAGGAGCTGAAAAGTTGCTAGGAAAAGGAGATATGCTATATTTTCCATCAGGAGCACCAAAACCATCAAGAGTACAAGGTGCCTTTGTAACCGATGAAGAAGTAGAAAAAATAGTGGATTTTGTAAAATCGAACGGCACGGCTACCTATAGTGAAGATATTCTAGAAAGTATAGAAAACAATAACAAAACTGATAAGGAAATTGCTCAAGAGCAAGCAGAAGATGACGACACAGATCCATTCTTAATGGATGCGATTCAAACCGTTGTTGAGACAGGACAAGCATCTACATCTTTTATTCAAAGAAGGTTTAAAGTAGGATATGCAAGAGCAGGAAGAATTATTGACCAAATGGAAGAAAGAGGCGTTATTTCTGGTTACCAAGGAAGCAAACCAAGAGAAGTACTTATGACTTTAGATGAATGGAATGAACTAAAAATGGGAACAAAGGAAGGAACAGGGCAAGCTTCTTAGTAAGACGTTTAAAACCTATCCCTTTTATCTCAGAGAAGAATTCCTTTTGAAAGGAGAAGAATTTTGCAAAAGAAAACCGATAAGTTTTTGGATAAAATCGTAAAGAAAGATTATAACAATGAGTTGGAAAAAGTACTTGAAAGGAAATACTTTAATGAAAATACAAAAAGTATGCTTCTTAGCATTTTATATAAAATTGAAACGGCCTACAAGGATTATGAGAAAGTAAAACCAGGTGTAGAAGATAAAGAAAATTTTATTCAATCCATCATTGACAGTATAAAAAATAATTGTGAAGATATAAAAGTAATAAGATTAAATTCAAAGGAAAGTAAAATACTGGGTAATAAAACATTCTTAGTAGAAAAGGACAAAAAAAAGATTATATGTTATCCTATTGAGAGAAAGCTACTATACTGTATTTCTAAGATAAGTAAAAAGGAAAAAATTATTAAAGATAATTATTACGTGATAAATAAGACTTTATCTGATTTAATCAATGTAGGAAATAATATTGATACAGTTGAGCCAATGCGTGATTTTAACGGCTATTCTTGGACAACCATTCCAAGAGAAATTGAAAGTATCTATCATAATATTGTGTATCAAAATATCAGAATATTGGTAGGACATCAATTTTTAAATAATTGGATAAAAAATAGTGAATATATTATAGATTATTTTGAATCTTTTAAAAATAGGCTAGAAGAACAATATGGAGAAAAGCAACAAAAAAAATTAACCGAACTTTTAAACAAAATATCCGTGTTACTAGCTGTTAGATACAATCCAAAATTAAAAGATGAGTTACAAAAGGAAAAGGAAGAAGTAGAAGCAAAATTAGAAAAAATAAAAGACAATCAAAAATTCGTACAAGAAATTACCGAACAAAAGAGAGAATTAACAAAAGAAATTAAACAAATGGATGAAACTCTAAACGATAAAAAAATGCTACAAGAAGAATATGAAAAAAGAAATAAATATTTACCATTACAAGAGAAGATTTTCAGTAGCAGAATCTTATCTAATATGATGGCAGATGAAAGAGAAGAAAAAATAAAGGAATTAGAAAAACTGAACACTTTATTAAATCCACAAAAATTTGTTGACTACAAACAAGAACTAGAAACAAAAGAATTCTATTTAAAATTACTAGATATGAAAGGATTGGAAAAAGAAGTAGCTAATAGCATCTTAGAATTGCAAGATGTATTTCTATTATGTTATCAAACAAAAATAAAAGAAATAGATACAAAGCTAGAATTAATGAAGCTTATTTATGAGTTTAGATACTACTGTTTATTACCATTTAATGAAGAAAAGTCAATGAGAGAAATCAAAGCGATGGAAAATCAAATGCAAGAAGTAGAAAATTTACTGTTAGAAAAGACTCATCAGCTAAAGCTAATTGATATTTTTTCCAAGGAAAAAGAAATGGATTATCAAATTTTAAGAAATATTTTTTGTGTTAGGGTTATTAATTTGGAAGATTTGCATATCAAATTTATGAAGGAAAAAGATGGCTATTATATTCAACTATTTGATGAGAATGTATTTGAAGAAAAAATAAAAATAGAAAATATAGGAGAGTTAAATAAAAAAGATTTCTTATTTAAAATGAATAAGAAAGTAAGAATTTTTAATTAAAGGAGGCAGTTTGAAAAATAATTATCATTTGGCTTAGTTAGCACTTCGCTTTCAATTTAATCAACGTACACTAGTACGCCTCATAAATTGAAAACTCGTGCGCCTAGCCAAATAACAATTCTTTTCCAAACTGAGTTTGTGCCTTAAGGAAGGAATGAAAAGATAGATGAAAATTACATTTTTAGGAGCAACTAGAACCGTTACTGGTTCTAACTTCTTAGTAGAAGCTTGTGGAAAGAAATTTTTAATAGACTGTGGAATGTGGCAAGGAAAAGCAGAAATTGAGTTACAGAATGAAGAAGATTTTGAGTTCAATCCGTTGGATATTGATTTTATGTTATTAACACATGCTCACATAGATCATTCGGGAAGAATACCAAAATTATATAAAGAAGGTTTTAAAAACAAAATTTATGCTCATAAAGCAACTTGTGATCTTTGTAGCTTAATGTTACCAGACAGTGGACATATTCAAGAAATGGAAAATCAATGGAAAAATAAAAAAAGAAAAAGAAAAGGAGAAAAAGAAGTTCAACCTCTATACACGGCAGAAGAAGCAGCAAGATGTTTGGAAATTTTTGAAACAGTACAATATGATGAAATCATAGAAATCACACCAGACATTCATGTAAGATTTAATGATGCAGGACACATGTTAGGTTCTAGCATTATCGAGTTGTGGACAAAAGAGAATGGAAAAGAAACTAAAACGGTATTTACAGGAGATTTAGGAAATAACGATATTCCACTATTAGATTCACCAACTATGATTGAAAATGCAGATTATTTAGTCATGGAATCTACCTATGGAAGCAGATTACATTTAAGAAATGATGACAAAGCAGAGCTTTTTTTAGATATTGTATCAGAAACATTAGACAATGGAGGAAGTGTAGTCATACCTTCTTTTGCCGTTCGGAAGAACGCAAGAGATTTTATATGAAATCAATAAATTAAAAGAAATAAAAAACGATGATGAATTTAGAAGAAAATACAAAACATTAATGAAGTCAAATGTTTATGTGGACAGTCCACTAGCTATATCAGCGACAGAAGTATTTAAAGAGAACACCAATCTTTTCGAAAAAGAAATCCAAGAAGAAATCATGAGAGGAGATAGTCCACTTGAATTTCCAGGACTAGAATTTACACAAACGGCGGAAGAGTCAAAAGCACTGAATGAAGACAATACACCAAGTATTATCATATCAGCAAGTCGGTATGTGTGAAGTAGGAAGAATTAAACATCATTTAAAACATAATTTGTGGAACCCAAAATCAACCATACTTTTTGTTGGATATCAAGCGCCAGGAACTTTAGGATATAATATTGTAAATGGTGCTAAAAAAGTAAAAATATTCGGAGATGAAATTGCAGTAAATGCTAGAATTGAATATATCGAAGGATATTCAGGACATGCTGACCAAGAGGGACTTATGAATTTTATCTATTCTTTTATTAGTAAACCAAAACATATCTTTCTAGTTCATGGAGAAATGGAATCTCAAGACGTATTAGCACAAAAGATAGAAACAGATATTGGCATTGGAGTCACTATACCAGAATTTGGCGAAACTTATGAAATTAATGAAATCGAAGACAAAATAGAAATGACACACAAAATCGAAAGAAAAATAAACAAAACATTAAGAACAGAAATTGTTGAAAGACTTGAAAAACTAAAAGAAGAAATCAAAGATATGGATACCTATGTAAGACAAGATATAGATGACAATAACTTAAAAGACGAAGATATTTTTAGAATTAATGAAAAAATAAAAGATTTAGAAAAACAAATATTGAATGTAATAGAGGGATGATTGGGACAAGGGGACGTAGATAATGTCCCAAGATATTTGATATCAAATAAATTATTTAGAGGAGTTGGGACATTATCTACGTCCCCTTGTCCCAAAAAGGAGAAAAAAGATGGAAAACAAATATTTAAATGAAGCAATCATTGGAAATAAAAATATGTTAGCTACTTTTACTAGCAAAGGAGAAATGCAAAGAATCTATTTTCCAAGTAAGGATAATAGACAATATATTAATTTTTTTCATACAGGAGTCAAAATAAATAATTCAGATTTAATTTATTTGCATGATGATGTTAATAATGTTTACAAACAATATTATGATACAGATACTAATATATTAAATACAGAAATAACAAATACATATTTTAATTTAAAAATCGTTCAGACAGATTATATTATGATGAAAGAAAATGTATTAGTCAAAAAATACATTTTCTTGAATGATGGAAAAATCGATTTAGCTACCAATTTTTACATTCATTCTGAATTATTGTCTGATTATAATAATCAAGTGGGTTGTAAAATTATAGATGGTGGTATGATGCAATATGCTCATGATTTTAGCTTTTCAACCTTTGCAAAAGGACGTAATATTTCAAAGCATCAAATTAATGGCAGTAAAAATACTATTAAAAGAGGAGAAATCTATGATAAAGATTATATTGGTATGTCAAAAGATAGCAGTATTTGTTATGACTTAGGAGTGATTAAACCACAAGAAAAGAAAACACTAGAAATTTGTGTATTAATTGGAGAGAATAAAAACTTATCCGAAATGGAAAATGAAGTGGAAAGAATTAAGAAGATTGACTTAAACAAAGAATATACCAATACAAAGACATATTGGAGAAAATATGTAAAAGCACATAATGGATTAAATCTGAAAGCCCCAGAAAACAGCTATGAAGAAAAAATCTATGATATTTATAAAAGAAGTATACTATTATTTCCGTTATTAACGAATCCAGAAACAGGAGGAATGATTGCTTCACCAGAAATCGATGAAAATTTTACACAGTGTGGAAGATATGCTTATTGCTGGACAAGAGATGCCGTATTTATGACAAAAGCATTAGACATTTTGAAAATGGAAAAAGAGACCGAAAAGTTTTATAAAGTATTTTGTAAAAAAACACAAAGTAAAAATGGAATGTGGGAGCAAAGATTTTATACAGACGGAAAACTCGCACCATGTTGGGGCTATCAAATTGATGAAACAGCAAGCGTGGTATATGGTGTATATGAACACTATCAATATACAAAATCAGAGAAATTTTTAAAAGATAATTTACAAATGTGCGAAAAAGCAGTAGACTTTTTAAAACGATATGTGAAAGACTGGCTGGCAATAGAGGGAAAAGATGAACATGACAAAGATAAGGTGCAACAAGAAATCGAAGCAAACGCAAATCATCAAGATCATAAATATCATGTTAGTTATGATTTATGGGAAATGTGTGAAGGAATTCATTTGTATTCCTTAGCAAGTATTTATGCAGCTTTCGAATCTATTATGAGAATTTACAAAATATTAGGTGATAAAGCATCAGACTTTGAAAACAATCGATTAAAAGAAGAAAAAATCGTAAAAAACGAAAGAGAACTAGAAAAATTACAAACAGAAATTAAGAAATATATAAATCAAAATATGTATGACGAAGAAAAGAAATCTTATGTTAGAAATCCAGAAGACAAAAAAATGGATATTAGTATAATTGGTAGTGTAATACCATTTAAAGTATTCAAAGCTAAAGAAAAGAAAGTCGTAAACACTGTTGAAAGAATTAACTTATCTTTAAGAACTTATACAGGAGGATATCAAAGATTTGAGCAAGACCATTATAGAAATGGCAACCCATGGCCAATTGCAAACTTATGGATGACACTATATTACCTAGAAACAGGAGAAAAGAAAAAGGCAAAAGAAACTTTCGATTTTGTTGTAAAGACAGCAGGGAAGCACAGCTTTTTGGGAGAACAAATAGACAACGCTACCTTAAAACCAAATTGGGTACTAGGCCTTGGCTGGTCACATGCGATGTTTATTATTGTTTTAGAAAAATTATACAAAAATAAATAGAAAAGAAGGAATAGAAAATGGAGAAAATAAAAATAATAGCCACAAAACTGAAAGGTAACTTTGAGAAATTATCTTTTAGTATACCATTTTGTGTGATACTAGGTATTTTAATAGGAATTATCTCTTGTGCGGTTAATCAAATAGATGTATTAGAAAATTCTTTTTTAGCATCTATGGCATATGGATATGGTTACTATGTCATCATAGGATTAGCAATTATAATGTTAAGTAATAAATCTTGGCATTCAGCCATTAATTGCTTTTCTTTTTTTGCAATTTATGTAATTGTTTTCTATAGTTGTGATTATTTCTTGTCTCCATATTTTGCGTGGGGATATGTGCAAAGATGGTTATTTGCAGCAGTATGTACAGCACCAGCAGCGTTTTTATTATGGTATTATAAAAAAGACAAAATAATAGGAGCTTTTGTTTTAGCAATGGCAATTTTTATGCTGATAATAGAAGGACTAACAAATATCTTAGCAGGATTAGGCATTGAAGGAGAAACGCAACATCCAATTTCTATATTAATACAGGGAAGCATTTTTATAATAGCAGGTATCATGGCTTACTTTATAGGATCAAAAACTAAAAAAATGAAAATATGGACATTAGTTTTTACCATAATTTTTATTATAATTGGAATACTTGTTGTAATATTTCCAGAACAATTCAACTTTATCATGAGATTTACATTTTAAAACCTAATCAAAATAATTTTATAAATGGTAAAATTAAATTACCGTTTTAGAAAAAATAAAAAGACACATAATTAAAACTTATGATACAATGTTG
>CALXCE010000011.1 GCA_944386725.1 uncultured Clostridia bacterium | reverse complement strand
TTTCCAGTTTCCTTAAATTTATCAAAATCAGTAATATATTTTGCAATATCAGAATTTCTTGATTTCATCATTGCTTTTCTATTATATAATTGATAGTAAGAAGCAAGTATGGGATCATTATTCTTATTATTTTCAAAAACAAGTCTTCTTCCAATTTCTCTACAAGTTTTTTTCTTTTCGCCTGGTGCGATATTTTCACAATAATTGTAAGATTTATTAGTAGCAATAAAATATCTATTGCAATTTTTGCATGATTTCAAATATACATTTCCTTTTAAAATGCTACAAATAGACTTGTAGATTATAGCAGATAGATTATAAGGAAGAATTAAATCATATTCTGTAACTCTATTTTTCTTTTGCGATAAAAAGTCATATATTTCTTTTTCAGATTTTCCAGGATAAGAAGAAAATAAATTTACAGAATAATATGAGGCTTTGTTTTCATTTAATAGTGTTAAGTTAGATGCAATTCTTCTTAAAACATATAATCTTTCTATTGGTTTAAAACTTATTGCTTTCTTATTTGGGTTTAATAGGCAATAGTCTAATATCATATCAGTTTGTTCTTGCAATTTCTTATATTCATTTTTGTTTTTTTCTAATAGTTTTTCTAAAAATTCTCTAAAATTTAATTCAGAACAAATATTTTTATCAAATATTTTTTGTATCTTTTTTAAATCAAAAAATGTTAAAGAATATTTAATAAACAATTCAAAAAAGTTTTCAAAAATGTCGAAGTCAGTATTTAAGAAGTCAGCTAAAAAAGAGCCTAACTTTTGCATCGTTATTTGATAGTCTGTATTCATCATAAATTGCATACTTTTTTTATCGTATTTTATAGGATAATTTATGATTATTTCACTATTATTTTTTTCGTTTAAGGCTAATCCAAGACCAGATATAATGTCCTGAATATAAGCATTTTCATCCATAATGAACTCCTTTTTGTTAAAAACATAAAAGCAAGGCAAAGTTAAAATGTGTTACAAGCGTTTTTAACTAATACTTATTGACTTTAAAAAGTTTGGAATTTATAATGCAGATAATTAGAAACAAAAACAAATTACACAATGTTTCTAACAGACACATAACATATAGTATAACTGAACTTTCCCCTTTTTAAATTCCGTTTAATTATACTATATGTTAATAAAAAAATCAATATAGGCAAATTCTAGATATGTCTATATAGAACAACTGTGCAAAGAAATGTGTAAACACTTTTTGAACTAAAATCAGAGAAAGGAGCAAATGATGGACAAGATAGCTATAATTAACGAGTTGTATTTTGTAGAAAAGAAAAATTTAACTGAAATAGCACAAATTATTGAAACATCAGTTAGCTACATTTCAAGGATTTTAAGAAAAGACCAAAGATATAAAGAGGAAAAAGAAAAACGAAAGAAAGATAATTTAATACAAAGGAGGGAAACTCAAAAAGAGTTAATATACACAAAACGAAAAAATAAAAGAAACACAGATTATATAGATATGAAAACACAACATGAAAACGCAGCAAGAGAGTTATCAAAACATTCAAGTATAGGAAATCAAGATTTGAGAAAATGGTGTAGTAGTGCTTATAAATATAATAAAAAGAAAAAATGTTATGAGTTTGATACAGAGAATCTACTGAAACCACCTGATTTTCCTATGTATGTTAAGGCATAAAGGAGAAAGAAAAAATGATTACAGAAAAGCAAGGGATAGCTTATGCTACAATCACATTAGATTTGCTTTATAAAATGAAGGTTAAAGTAAATCATAAAAATTTTTCGGAGCAAATGAAATTAATTTATGATCTTTATGAACCTGATGAAGTAGAAGAATTATATGAAAACATAGAAAGAAATAACAAGATAATAGAAAAAGCTATTTCTGGAAAAGCAAACTGTTATATTGTCAATTCATATAATTCAAGAGAAAAACAAATGAAAATGGTTAGAAAATTTTGTAAAGATAGAATAGAGTTAGGAAGAATATACATTTCAACACCAGGTGAAAATACAGATGCTTATTATAAGCTAATTCAAGACATTAGGAATAAAAATATGGATATTTTGCTAATGAATGTATTTACAATTCTTGGTATGAGTGAAAGAGAACTAGCAATGATAATTCATCTTTGCAGAGAAAATGATATAACATTTGTAGAAATTTAAAAGAGGTGTAGTAGTAAAGTGAATATATTATTATTTATAGCAGGTATGATGCTAGGTGCTATTGTTGCACTTGTATTACATTGTATTTTAATTGTTGGAAAACAAGCAGATGAAAATATTAAAGATTAATTTTTTAGCTAAAATTTTTTCTCAAATACTAATTTAAGAGTCAATAACATATAATAGAATAAAAATATACGAAGGAGAGAGAAAAATGAATATAGCTTTATACTCATTTAATAGATTAGAAGTTGATTTAGTAGACAATTTAAGTAAAAAGATAAAAAGTACATTTAAAAATATAGATAAAATTTATCTTTATACAGAAAATACATTAAAAGAAAGATTAAGCCAAAGAACAGGTTTAAATGAACTCTTAAATGATTATAAAAAAGAAAAAATTGATATGATAGTGTTTCAAAGTATAACAGCAATAGGAACAGATGATTATATACAAAGTTTAATATTAAACAAACTAATGAAAAGTAACATACATTTTTATTTGATAGATTTAGAAATGGATTCTGAATCTGAAAAAGCAAAAATGTTTATGCAAACAAAAATATTTATGGGAAAAGCCATAAGAAAGGAAAATATGAGAAGAAGTAAAATAGCAAACGATATGCTGAAACAGTTACAAGAAGGAAAAGTTAAGTTTTATACATATTGTAGAGTTGATAATGATTCTCATAATAAATAATAAAATCTAAAAAGTCAGTACATCTGGCTTTTTTATTATGGAGGAAATAGATGGATAAAAATGACTGTAAAAAATATCTAAAAAGAGCTTATAGGAAGATTACAGAAAATAAAGAAAAATTAAGTGTGAAAAACATTGAATACTATATGAAAAAAGTAACAGATGAACAAATGAAAGAATATATTTCTTATTCAAAAATTGCAATGAATAATTTGGCTAATAGTGGAAATATAGAAATTACATTAAAAGATTTACTAGGAGAGATTGATATACTTCCAAGAATTTATACAAAAGAGGATGCTATTTTTACAGCAAATAGGCTTTAATTTTTTCTCAACTTAACATTTCTTTGGCATAAATATAAAATATATTACATATAAAATAATATTGAAAGGAAGATGTATATGAGAAGAAAATATAGTGCTGAAGAATTAACAGGACAAGCATATTTGCTAGATAAAATAAATGGAGAAAGTTTTGAAACAGCAAATAGAGAGTTGATAGAAAAAATATTGATACAAAACAAAAATGAAATTGTAGGCTATATAAGAACTGCAAGTAGAGAACAGGGGACAATATCAATAAATCATCAAAAAGATGCAATTTTAAATTTTTGTAAAAAATTTAATGTTACTTGTAAAAACATTTTCATTGATGACGGTTTTTCAGGATTAAATTTTAACAGACCAGGAATAAAAAAAATAACTGAACATGAAGAATATAAGGTAATATTAGTTAAAGATTTTTCAAGATTTTCAAGGGATTATATAGATACAAAAAAGTATATAGATAATAAAAAGAAAATATTGTTATCGGTTACAGATTTTAATATTTGGAGATAAGGTTAGTTAATTCTAATCTTATTTTTTTATAATATTTTTCTATTTCAACTCATAAATTTTAATGAGGTGAAGATAGATGCAAGAAAAAAATAAAAGCAAGGAGGAAAAGAAAAAAGAGCAGTACAAAGTTACAAAAAGCTTCAATAAAGACGGAGAGAGCTTTCAAACTGTAATGGAAAAAATTTTAATAAATAAATTAAATAACCTTTAATTTTTTCTCGACTTTTAATTTGTGAGTATTAAAAATAAAATTTTATAAAGGTAATCACAAGAAGGGAGGAAAAATTGAATGTAGAGGATTACAAAAAGAAAAAATATATTACAGCTTTATATTTGAGATTAAGCAAAGATGATGGAGATAAAGAAGAAAGCGAAAGTATAAGTAATCAAAGAAAAATATTAAGGGCTTTTGCCGAAGAAAATAAAATCATTGTATATGATGAATATGTTGATGATGGTTTTAGTGGAACTAATTTTGATAGACCTGATTTTAAGCGAATGATGAATGACATTAAAAATAAAAAAATAAATATGGTAATAACAAAAAGTCTATCAAGATTAGGAAGAGATTATATTGAAACAGGTAGACTTATAGAAAAGTTTTTTCCTGAAAACGACATTAGATATATTGCTATATTAGATGATGTTGATACTCTTTTAGATTCTTCAACAGATTTTGTTGCCCTAAAAAATCTTATGAATGATTTTTATGCTAAAGAAACATCTAAAAATGTAAAAAAAACTAAAAATAGAAAAAGAAAAAATGATGGTTTCTATTATATAAGTCAAGCACCATTTGGATATAAAAAAATAGATGTAAAAGGTAATTTGGAAATCGTAGAAGACCAAGCAAAGCTTATTAGAAGAATTTATAAAGAATTTAAAGAAGGAAAAGGAACATACCAGATAGCTCAGATGTTAAACAGAGAGGGAATATTGACACCAGGATTACAAATGAAATTACCTGTTGCTGTCAAAAATGAAACACCTATTACTAAAATATGGGATTGCACACAGGTAAGAAGAATATTACAAAATCCAGTCTATATAGGAACAGTAGTACAAAATAAAACAAGAAAAATAAGTTATAAAAGTAAAAAAAAGATAAATACACCTAAAGATGAGCATTTATATATGGAGAACCATCATCAACCAATTATTGATTTGGAAACTTGGTACATTGTTCAGAAAATTTTTGAAGATAAAGAAGATCAAAGAATAAGTGAAAATGATGAATTGCTAAAACCATTTTTATATTGTGCCCATTGCCATAACCATTTAAGTATTGCACACAGAAAAAGACATTATAAAAGTGGAGATAAAATTGATACTTATATTATTTGCTCAACAGCTAATTCTGTTAAAAGTAATAGAATCTGCTTTAGACAATACAATACATATCATATAGTTGAGGAAAAAGTATTAGACAATATAAGAGAAACTATAAAACATTATTTTGAAACTTTTGATGACGATAAAGCCTTTGAGGTACTATTAAATAATCAAAAAGGTAGAGAAGAACTAGATAACAAAATTAAAAAAAATGATGCTGAACTTGCTAATATCAATGAAAAAATACAAATACTTTATAATGACAGGTTAAATAAACTAATAGAGGAATCAGATTTTATACTTTTTTCAGAAGGACTAAAAGTTCAAAGAGAAAAAGCTCTAAACATCAAAAAAGAATTGGAAGAAGAACTAGCTGTATTTAATATGCAAGAAGTAAAAACAAAAATTAAAGACACGATGAAAGAAACTATGAAACAGTTGGCTCAAGGTGCAGAATTTACAAAAGAAGTATTGACTCAATTAGTAAAAAGAATTGAAATAGATAAGGATAAAAATATCAACATACAATATAACTTTTTGGAATTAAATTGCATAGGAGAAACTATACAGTATGAAAAAACAGGTAGTTGACAATATTGCAATTTATATGAGATTAAGTAGTGATGATGGTGAAGATAAAGAAAGTGAAAGCATAGGAAATCAGAGAAAAATCATCTATGAGTATATAAATAAAAATTTTGAATATAAAAAATGTTATGAATATGTTGATGATGGATATTCTGGAACTAATTTTAATAGACCAGATTTTCAAAGAATGTTAAAAGAACTAAAAGAAAATAAAATTGAACTAATAATAACCAAAAGTTTATCAAGATTTGCAAGAAATTATATTGATTCGGGAGCATATATAGAAAAGAAATTTCCTGATATGGGAATAAGATATATTGCAATTCTTGATGGAGTAGATAACTTTTATGATAAAACTGAAAATGAATTTGCTCCATTTAAAGGTTTATTTAACGAAATGTTTTGTAGAGAAACTTCAAAAAATATAAAAAGAAGTAAAAAGAAAAAGAGAGAAGAAGGATATTACTCTTGTCCTATACCTCCGTATGGTTATAAAAAAGATCCAGATAATCCAGGAAAACTAATAATAGATTATGAAGTTGCTCATATTGTAAAAGAAATATTTATAATGAAATATAAAGGGAAAACAGCTAAAGCTATAGCAGAATACTTGAATGAACAAAAAATTCCACCTCCAGCTAAATATTTGAATATATTTAAAAATAGAAATATAGAAATTTGGACTGGTGAAAATGTAAGCAAACTACTGACAAAGCCTGTTTATGTTGGAGATACCTATATGGGCAAAGCACAAAATTTGAGTTATAAAAGTAAGAAAAAAATATATAACAAAAGAGAAGAATGTGTAATAACAAGAAATACACACGAAGCAATAATAAGCAGAGAAATATTTGATGCCATACATGATAATAATAAATACAATAACTATAAGCCTAAAATACCAAATGTAGATACAAAGTTGGGAGATTTAATATTTTGCGAATGTAAAAGAAAAATAAGAAAGGTTAATAAAAACGGAGCAATTTTTTTGTTTTGTGGAGCATACTTATCTAGTGAACAATTTTGCACAAATTCAAAAAGATATAAATATACAGAAGTAGAAAAAATAGTTTTAGATACAATAAGAGTAGAAGTTGATGATTTTTTAAATTCTAAATATAGAAAAGACAATGTATATAAAAAATGCACAGAGCAAAGATTAAAACCAATTAAGAATAAAAGAAAAGAATTAGAAAAAGAAAAAAATATGATAATGTTTAAAATATCTGCATTATACAATGAAAGACTTGATAAAAAAATAAGCGAAACAGAATATCAAAATAAATATAAAAGTTTAATACTTGCTAGAAATAAAATAGACAAGTCTTTAGAAGAAATTAGCAATAACGAACAATCAATAGTCAATGAAGGAAAATTGAAGGATGATTTAAAAAAAATAAGAAAGGCTTATAGAAAAATATCATTGGACAAATTTACTAAAGAAGATTTAAAAGCTTTAATAAAAAGAATAACTTTATCAGGTGAAGAAATAAAAATTGAATATACATTTAATGAAAAAAGTGTTCTTCATTATAAAAAATAAAATGAAGAACACTAAAATTAGATTTAAAAAATTCGTGTTATTATCTGACATCCCCATCATAAGCTGACCAAACCAAGGTCTTGTAACAGATTTACCTTCAGTTTTTAAAATATCTAAAATATAATCACGATTTAATAAGTTATTAATTGGAGCATTTTTATCTTCCATAATAGTAGAAAGCATATCTTTAACTTTAGCAAGATAAGTAGGGTTATGAGTTTTTGGATATGGTGATTTTTTTCTATCTACAATTTCAGAAGGCAAGGAATCTTTACAAACATAACGAAGTAGCCCTTTTTCTCTGCCTTTTAAAGCTTTCCATTCCCAAGGAATGTTCCATACATATTGTGCTAAACGATAATCGCAAAATGGAACACGAATTTCGAAACCATTATACATAGCCATCCTATCAGAACGGTCAAGTAATGTTTGCATAAACCAATTTAAAGTTAAATGAGAAATTTTTCTTTTTTCAGCAGTCTCTTCGGAATCTGAATCTAATATTTCCACCTCTGATAAACTTTCATTATAACGATAATCAATATAATCTTTTAAATTTACTTTAGCTCCTATTGCAGGGTTCAATAGTTCTTGACGCTCTTTAATTGAAATTGACCAAGGGAAAGTATTACTTTCTAGAGCATCTTTTCTGAAGAACCAAGGATAACCTCCAAAAATTTCGTCTGCACACTCACCGGTTAAAGCAACTGTCATATCTTTTTTTACATTTTTACAAAATAGTAGTAAAGAAGAATCAATATCTGCCATACCAGGCATATCACGGGCTATCATAGCATCTTCTAAACTGTCTGCAAGTTCAGGAGTATCTATTACAATTTTATGATGGTTATTATATAAATGTTTATTCATTAAATCAATATAGAATCCATCAGAATTTGGTTGAAAATCGCTTTTAACAAAGTTTTTATCATTATCTACGTAATCTATAGAGTAAGTGTTTAAAGGTTCTAATCCTTCTTTTTTACAATAATCAGAAGCAAATTTACTTATGATACTAGAATCTAGACCTCCAGATAAGAAAGTACAAAGTGGCATATCAGAAATAAGTTGTCTAGTAATAGAATCTTGTAATAAAAATTTCAAATGCTCGCAAGTTTGGCTTAAATTATCAGTATGTTCTTTTGATTCTAATTTCCAATAACGTTTTAAATGTAAGCCGGAACTATTAAATACTCCCATATGAGCGGGCTTTATTTCATATATATCTTTAAAAACAGTAGTTCCAGGAGTATGAGCAGGACCAATTCCAAACAATTCAGAAATTCCTTGCTCATCTATAATTTTTTGAACTCCGGGGTAAGCAAGTAAGCCTTTTATTTCAGAAGAAAATACAAAGGTATCTTTAATAAAAGTATAATAAAAAGGTTTAATACCAAAATGGTCACGAGCTAAGAATAGTTCATTTGTATTAGTATCCCAAATAACAAAAGCAAAAACACCATTTAAATGATTTACAACATCTTTTCCATAATGGATATAACTTTTTAACAATATTTCTGTATCAGAGTGTGTTGTAATTGAAAAATCATTATCTATTAATACTTTTTTTAGCTCTTCAGTGTTATAAATTTGACCATTATAAACAATTACATAAGTACCAAATGAAAATTTTTCTAATCTAGGCTGTTTTCCACCCTCTGGGTCTACAACAATCAATCTCTTATGAGCTAATCCTATATGCTTATCTATGTAATAACCTTCTTCGTCCGGACCTCTTTTAATTAAAGTTTGATTCATTTTTTCTAATATGTTTTTATTTTTTGAAACATCTTCTTTAAAGTTTACAAAACCAACAAATCCACACATATAATTTACCTCCATTTATTTTGTTTTTATAATTTATATAAAGCTACTTTATATTGTATGCAAGAAAATAAATAAAATTTATTGATTTTGAAAAAAAGTTGTAGTAAACTGTTATTGAGAATTTTAGGGACAGTCCTTAAAATTCTCATTTTGAGAAAATTGAGGTCTGTCCCCAAAATTCTCAAAAATTAAGAAGGGGGATGTCTTGAAAATGCATATAATAAAACATTTTAAATTAGTAATGCATCATAAGTGGTTAGTATTTAAATTATGTATAAAGGTAGGAGAGCCTTGGAGAGGTTTTATGCACGATATATCTAAATTTACACCAACTGAATTTATAGAAAGTGCTAAATATTATGTAGGAACACATTCACCTATTACAGAAGCAAAAAAGGTACAAGGATATTCAAATGCGTGGCTACACCATAAAGGAAGAAACAAACATCATGCCGAATATTGGGTAGACGAAGCAGCTCCTGAAAAAACACCAGTTATACCATATCCATATGCAGTAGAGATGATATGTGATAAAATAGCAGCTGGTATGACATATTTGGGAGATAAATTTACCAAAGAATATGAATTAAAATATTGGAATAAAGAAAGAACTAAGATAAAAATAAATGAAAAAAACGCTCAGTTTATTACAGAAGTATTAACCAGAGTTGCAAAAGATGGAATAGATAAGACCTTAACAAAAAAGAATATGAAAGAAATTTACAAAAAATATTGCGAATAACATAGATGTAACTATTGACAAAAAAGGAAAATACTTGTATAATTTTATAGTGACTAAAAAGAATGACTTAAAAGAACAAAAAATGATAAAAATGAAACAGATATATACATATATCTTTTAGCAAGGGGGGAATTAGAATGGCACAACCAAAAAGAAGATGGTCAAAAGCAAGAACACACGCAAAAAGATCAACATGGAAAAAAGAAAGACCAACATTTTCAAGCTGCCCACATTGCCATGAACCAGTAATGCCACATAGAGTTTGCAAAAATTGTGGATATTATGATGGAAAAGAAGTTGTAGCTAAAAAAGAAACTGAAAATGCATAATTAAAGTTTAGTAGCGTTTGTAATAATTAATTTACAAACGCTGTTTTGCATTTATAAACTTGACAAAATTCGTATAATGTTATAGAATTTTTAAAAATGACACTGTGTCACAAAGAGAGGTGCAGATATGCCAAAAGAAACTTTTTTTAATTTAAAAGAAGCCAAAAGAGATAAAATAGAAAAAGCGCTAATAAATGAATTTAGTAGAGTTTCATTTGAACAAGCATCAATTAGTAATATTGTTGCAGAAGCAGAAATACCAAGAGGAAGTTTCTATCAATACTTCGAAGATAAAGAAGATGCTATAAAATATGTAATAGAAAAGTTCATACGAATAGAACATAAAAAAATGAATCAATTTTTGATAGACTCAAACAAAGATATTTTCGAAGCGATTTTTAAATTTTATAATTATATGATAGAATCCACAGAAAATGGCAGCTTTAGATTAATAAAAAACATATTTCAAGAACTAAGAAAAAACAATATTAGTATATTTGAAGCTCAAAATGAAATAGGAAGCAAAGAAGAGGTAAACAAATTTATCAATACCGATAATTTAAATATTGAACAAGAAGAAGACTTAAAATATTTTATGAAAATTTTAACAACAATAACCAGAACAGTTGCAAGCGAGGTAATAAATAAAAAGATAACGAGAGAAGAAGGGGAAAAGGCTTTAAGAAGACAACTAGAAATAGTAAAAAATGGTATGAGAAAATAGTAAAAAATATATACAATTTTTAATTAATATGATATAGTGTAAAAAAATAATAAAGAGGGTAATAATATGTGGAAAGAATTTTTAAAGAGGTCAGGCTGGACAGACCTTATAATATCTCTTATATTTATTTTATTTGGAATAATGTTAATGGCAAGACCTGAAACGATAATGGCAATCATCTCAAATGTACTTGGACTAATATTTATTGTAATGGGGATATTAAAAATAATTCAATATTATTCAACTGGTAAGATAAATAAATACTTAATTCCAATGTCTACAATATTAATAATAGCAGGAATTGTTGTAATGTTTTGTACAGAGATTATTTTATCATTATTTAGAATTCTAATTGCAATATGGATTATCTATACTGGAATAATGAATTTCCATACTTCCATCGTATGGAAGGAATATAAATCTAAACTATGGGTAACAACACTTATTTTATCATTTGTTATGATTTTAGCAGGTATATATGTATTAGTTAATAGCGGTGCAATTATTCAAACAATAGGAATTATTCTAGTATTATACGGAATAGTTGATATAATAGAAAATATTATCTTTATTAAAAAAGTAGACAATTATTTAGATTAAAAAGAAAAGTTAAAAAGTAGCCAAAGTAAAGAATTTCTTGGCTGCTTTTTTTGTGTCATTTGTCTAAAAAAGGCATATAATGAAAGTAAAAGGAGGAAAGAAAAATGTTTAGAAATAATAGAAGATGCTATTGTATGAACAACAGCTACAGAGATAATAACTGTGAAGCTGTAAATGACATAATGGAAACTAAATGCGACCATATTGCTTCTTATGAAGATTATCAAGATGGTTGCAGTTGTGGATTTGACGAAGAATATAATATGTTCCCAGACAATCCAATGTTAGGTCAAAGTTATGTACCATTCCAATATATGGACAGAACATTTAAACCATGTGTTGGATTAAAAATGGGAACAATATTCCCTGAACTAGTAAGCCCTTATGTTTCTGGGCAATCAATGGAAGAAATAGACTATATTAGAAGAACAAATCAAATAGGAAAGGGGTGCAATAAATGTTGTTAAGCGAAAATAGGAATTGTTCTTGCGATATGCAAGAAAATGATAACAATATGGAAATGCAAGAAGGAAGAAGAATAAATTGCCAAGAAAAAGAAGAAATGCTACAAAATATAAGATGTTTAGAGTTTGGAATTACAGAATTAGCACAATATTTAGACACCCATCCAGAAGATAAAAAAGCATTATGTTTGCACAGAAAATATTGTAATGAATTAAAAAATATGAAAGATATGTATCAAAAGGTATATGGACCACTAACTATAACATTTCCATGTAACAAATGGAGATGGCTTGAAGAACCATGGCCTTGGGAAGGGGGAGAAGATTAATAATGTGGACTTATAATAAAATGTTACAATATCCAATTAATATTAAATGTACAGATCCAAGACTTGCAAAAGTAATTATTTCTCAATATGGTGGTCCAGATGGCGAACTTGCAGCTTCACTTAGATACTTATCACAAAGATTTGGTATGCCTGACCAAAAAGCAAAAGCAGTCTTGAATGATATTGGTACAGAAGAATTGGTACCATAATGATATCAATAGTTAAAGACAGGTTGGATTATGCTGAATCAATGGCAGAGGAAAATCAAGATATGCAATATATTTCTAGTATGGATGAAATGTATCAAAGATATTTAAAAGAAACCGAAAAATAAAAAAATTGTTCACAAAGTATTGATTTTGTAAATAAAATGAAGTATAATGAATATAATTATAGTAGATATTTAATATCTACTATAATTAAAAATGTGAGTCGCAACCCTATTTGCGTCGAATAAATGGATAGGTGAAAAAATGTGAGCCGCAACCCTGCTTGCGAGATATAAATGTGCAGGTGAAAAAATGTTAATTATAGTTTAAATATGGGGTCTATAAAGTTAAGGTAGACCTCATATTTTCATAAAAGGAGAGAAAGTATGATAATAGAAGATGGAAAATTTTATTTTATAAAAGATGAGTTTTTTGATATATTTAAAGAATATAAATTAATGGAAAATAAAGAATCTGGAAATAAAAGACCTTGCTATTTTTGCTTTAGAGATAGAAAAGATAAAGAAATAATATGGTTTGTTCCTATATCGACTAAATATGATAAATACAAAAAAATTTATGATAATAAAAAAATAAAAGTTGGAAATAGACCAGTATATAATTTTGTTTTTGGAAATGTGTTAGGAAAAAAAGCTGTATTTTTAATACAAAATATTTTTCCAACTACAGAAAAATATATAGCAGAAAAATATACAAACTCAAACATGGATGTAGAAATTCCAAAAATAGTAAGAGATGAGATTATAACTATTTCATTAAGAGTAGTAAGATTGGCAGAAGAAGGAGTACATATTCCTTTTTATGATGTAGTTGAAATGAGAAATATTTTATTAAAAGATAAAAACTAGGTTATATATGAGCCTTTGGATTTATTCCATAAGTGTACTGTTATTCACTTGGTGAACTTTATTTAATTTCACAGTCAATAGCCTTAAATTTTATTAATCATTTCTATTTCATTCAAAATTGTTTTGAAAATATTAAATCTATCTTCAGAGGTATCTATATATTTTATATTATATTTTGGACATTCTTGTTTTAACATTTTATTACGTTCATACCAATCTTTAGCATGTTCTAGTAAGTAATCCCTTGATAATCCATAAGTCCAACTTTCTTTAGTATCATATTTTAGGCATTGTTCTACCATATCTTCTGCTGTTAAATTTCCTAGACCTAAACATATTACATAAGTTTTATTAAAATCTATCATTTTACTTACTATTTTTGGACTTAATTGTCCACTCTCTAAGATATAACCATATTCTTTCTTATCTTTTTTTATTAATGAATTATATAGTTCTAAAAGTGTTGTTTGAAAAAAATCTCCATATTCATATTCTTTTTGGATATTAACATTTTTTCTATAATAATCTTCCTTATTTTTAGCCCTAATAATAGCCCACTTTAAAGAATCACTATGCAATAAATTATAACTGTTCCATTTATCTTTTATCATACTACTTAAAGTTGTTTTTCCTGCTCTACCTATTCCCATAATTAATATATTTTTCATTGTACTTCTCCTTTTAATAATGTGTTTGATGGAATTATATCATATAGTTTATGTTATTTACAACTTTTGTTACCATACCTTGGTCGGAGGTATCACCACGAGCAAGTCTTTCTACTTTAACAACTAATTAGCCCAAGCCAATAAAATTTTTTCGTGCCTTGCTAAATAAAAATGTATTAAAAAACTTTTTAATACCGACCAAAAAGTTCAATTGACATTTTCTAATATCTATATTAATATGTTATAGGCAAAAGAGAGGAAATCAAAAAGAAAGAAATAATATACGGAGGAAATGAAAATATGAAAAAAGATATTTTAGAAGTAACTGACTTAAAAGATATGCTAAATAAAACAAGAGAATTATACGGAGAAAGACCAGGGTATAAGGTTAAAATTGGAAAAGGACAATATGAAACATATACACATAACGAAATAAGAGATATGATTAATTATTTAGGAACAGCATTAATTAGTTTAGGACTAAAAGATAAAAGAATAGCAGTTATAGGAGAAAACAGATATGAATGGGAACTTGCATATTTATCAGTGGCATGTGGTACTGGAATAGTAGTTCCATTAGACAAATCATTACCAGCTAACGAATTAGAAGAATTAATAGAAAGATCAGAAGTAGAAGCAATATTCTACTCTAAAAAATATGAAGAAGTAATTAAATTAATAAGATACAGTGACAAAAATAAATTAAAACATTTAATATCTATGGATACAGATGTTCATGATGAAGGAATCTATTCAGAAAAAGAATTAATAGAAAAAGGAAAAGGATTAGTAGCAGCTGGAAATAGAGAATTCTTAGATGCAAAAATAGATCCAGAAGAAATGCAAATAATGTTATTTACTTCAGGAACTACATCAAAATCAAAAGTAGTTGCACTTTCACATAAAAATCTAGTTTCAAACTTAATGGATTTTGCATCAGTATTAGATATAAATTCAACTGATAGAATATTATCATTTTTACCATTACATCACGTATTTGAATGTACAGTAGGTATGTTATATTCATTATACATTGGAGCTGAAAGAGCTTTCTGTGATGGAATTAGACATATAGTAGAAAACTTAAATGAATACAAAACAACATTTGCATCATTTGTACCAGCAATTTATGAGAGTATGTACAAAACTATAATGAAAACACTTGAAAAAGAAGGAAAATTAGAAGCAGTACAAAAACTTATGGAAGAATGCAAAGATAAAACTATGGCAGAAAAGAAAGAAATATTCAAAGATATTCATAATATTTTTGGAGGAGAAGTAAGATTATTTGTAAGTGGAGCAGCTGCATTAGACCCAGAAGTAGAAAATGCTTTTAGAGCTTGGGGAATTAATCTATGCCAAGGATATGGTCTAACTGAAACATCTCCAGTAATAGGTGTAGAAACAGATGAGAACTTTAGAGTAGGATCAATTGGAAAAGCACTTCCTCATATAGAAGCAAAAATAGAAGACGCAAATGAAGAAGGAATGGGAGAACTTGTTGTAAAAGGACCAAATATTATGCTTGGATATTATGAAGACGAAGAAGCAACAAAAGAAGTTTTAAAAGATGGATGGTTCTATACAGGAGATTTAGCAAAAATCGATGAAGATGGTTACATATTTATTTGTGGAAGAAAGAAAAGTGTAATCGTTTTAAAAAATGGTAAAAACATATTCCCAGAAGAAATGGAAAACCTAGTAAACAAAATAGAAGGTGTAAAAGAATCATTTATTTTTGGAAAACAACAATCTGATGACAAAGAAGATATCAAAATAAATGTAAAAATTATTTTTGATAGAGAAATTAT
The DNA here is from genome assembly GCA_944386725.1 of uncultured Clostridia bacterium. Taxonomy (GTDB): domain Bacteria; phylum Bacillota; class Clostridia; order TANB77; family CAG-508; genus CAG-269. The sequence goes on along the minus strand of CALXCE010000011.1, from coordinate 16,138 downwards.
GAAAGAAGCATACAAAGTAGAAACAGACGATGAAATATATAAAGTTTTGGCAGATAAAATTAAAGAAGTAAATAGAATAATGCCAAAATACAAAGCAATAAGAGGAATTATCATTTCAGAAGAACCATTAATCAAAACTACAACAAATAAGATAAAAAGACAAGCAAACTTAGAATTGATATAAATTTTCCAAAATTCCAAAAGTTAATAATTATAAAACTCAATCATATAATTTAAGAAAAAGATTGAGGAGGACATTGATGCTGTGGTAGTAAAAGAATATAAAGATGGAAAGACAAAAATCAGAATACACAATGACTTCTTTCGTACAGAAGAAAATACTGAAGCACAAAATACTATCATAAGTTTATTAGTGAAAAATATTTATAATTTGGAAGGAAGAAATATTGGAAGAGATATTAAAAAAATATAGTGATGTCACTGATCTTATTAATGGAGAATATGCATTATATCTAAGAAAATCAAGAGCTGATATTGAGGCAGAATCCAGAGGTGAAGGGGAAACACTATCAAGACATTTAAAAATATTACTAGAATTAGCTAAGAAAATGAAAATCAAAATAGGAAAGATATACTACGAAATTGTAAGTGGAGAAAGCATAGCTGATAGACCATATATGCAAGAATTATTAGAAGATGTAAGACTTGCCAGATGGAAAGGCGTTTTAGTTGTTGAAGTAGAAAGATTAGCACGTGGTAATACAAAAGATCAAGGGATTGTAGCAGAAGCATTTAATATATCAAGCACAAAAATTATAACACCAATAAAAATATATGACCCAGACAATGAATATGACGAAGAATATTTTGAATTTGGACTATTTATGTCGAGGAGAGAATATAAAGTCATAAATAGGAGATTACAAAGAGGAAGGACAACATCAGTAAATGAAGGTAAATATTTAGGAAGTATTGCACCTTATGGATGGAATAGAGTAAAAATAAAAAATGATAAAGGCTATACATTAGAGCCGAATGAAGAAGCAAAAGCAGTTCAAATTGCATTTGATTTATATGCATATAATGATATTTCAATAAGAAAGTTGGGAAAAGAATTGGATAGTATGGGCTTAAAGCCAAGAAACACTGAAAAATGGACAGTATCAAGTATAAAAGATATGTTAAGTAACCCAGCTCATATAGGAATGATAAGATGGAATGCAAGGAAGACAATAAAGACTTTTAAAAATGGGAAAATTGTAAAAACAAGACCACGAAATGAGAATTATATATTAAAAAAAGGGTTACATCCTGCTATCATAAAAAAAGAAACTTGGGATATAGTTCAAAAAAAATTAGCAATGCATAAGCCACCAGTAAAACGTAATAATGTGATACAAAATCCATTGGCAGGAATAGTTATCTGTTCTAAATGTGGAGCAACTATGCAAAGAAAACCGTACAATGGAGAAGGTTTGGAAGATGTTCTAATATGTCCAAATACAGAATGTAATAATATTAGTTCTAAACTCTATATAGTAGAAAATAAAATTATAAATTCTTTAAAAAATTGGTTAAAAGACTACAAAATAGATTTTCAAGCTTATATTCATAACATAGAAAAAAATAATGAAACAATAGTAGACAAAAGTATAAAAGAATTAAATAAAGAATTAGAATTGCAAAATAAAAAACTTTCTAATATATATGAATTTTTTGAAGAAGGAATATATAGCAAAGAAATTTTTATAAAAAGAAGTAATATCATTTCAAAGCAAATAGAAAAAATAAAATACAACATAGAAAAGCAAAAACAAAAAATGAGAAAAAAGAAACAAAAAGAAAAAGATACAATACCAAAGATTGAGAATTTACTTGATATATATGATATATTGAAAACACCAGAAGAGAAGAATTTACTATTAAAAACACTAGTAGAAAAGGTAGAGTATTTTAAAAAAAGTAAAGCTACAAGTAAGAACTCTGATATAGAAGATTTTGTGCTAGATATTTATCCTAAAACAGATAGACTTTTATAGAGTTCTTAATATTTTTGGATAACAAAATGGTACTCACGAATTAGCACATTTAGAAATGGTTGGAACAATAGTACACCAATTAACTAAAAATGCTAGTATAGAAGAAATAGAAAAAGCAGGATTGGGAGCATATTACACAGACCACGGTGTAGATGTATATCCACAATCAGCAGCTGGAGTACCATTTAATGCAACGGCATTAGCCTGCAAAGGAGATCCAATTGCAAATTTACAAGAAGACCTAGCAGCCGAACAAAAAGCAAGAGCAACTTATGAAAAATTAATTGACTTATGCAGAGATAATCCAGATGTATTAGACCCATTAAGATACTTAAGAGAAAGAGAAGTAGTACACTTCCAAAGATTTGGAGAAGCATTAAGAGGCGTGCAAGATAAACTAGCACACAAAAAAATTTATATGAATAATAACAAAAATTGTGGTTGTGGAAGATAAAAAGCTGAAGATGATTCTTCAGCTTTTAAATTTCTATATAATTATTATTACAAACATTAATCAAACGATTCTTAATTGCAAGTCCAAGACCATCTTCAGCAGTTCCTTCTAATATAATAAGAGAAGGAGATGTAATTTCTGCTTTTCTTAAATTAGTAAATAAGTTTTTTGAAACATTTTCTAAATTATTTTTAGAACCAATATCTATTACATTAAAAGAAGGGGCGTAATAATGTATATCTTCAGAAAAACTTAAAATAATAGGGTTATTTGTATCACTTGCAATGGAAATTATTTTATCAATCATTTTTTTAGTATTTTTACTGTAAACCATAACAGCCTTAGAATTAATTTGATAATGTTTTAAGTCTTTACTAGGTAAATTTTTATTTTCAATTATAACATTACCAGAAACTTTTTTTATTTCTTCAGCTGTAATAGAGCCTGGTCTTAAAATATGGGGGATTCCATCAATAACCCTTACAATAGTTGATTCAATTCCTAAATTGCAATTTCCACCATCAATCATAAAATCAACTTTATCAGAAAAATCGTCTATAATATCTTCAAGACAAGTAGCACTTGGCTTTCCAGAGATATTAGCACTAGGTGTGGCAAGTGGAACACCTGCAAAATCAACTAATTTTCTTGCAATTTCATTACTTGGCATACGAACTCCAACTGTAGTGTTACCAGCTGTTACTTCATTAGGAACTTTAGCATTTTTTTCTAAAATAAGAGTGAATGGACCAGGGAAAAATGCTTCCATTAACTTGTATTCCAAATAAGTAATGTTATTAGCAACAGCTTCTACCATCTGGATAGTAGAAACTAACATATTAATAGGGTTTTTAAAATTTCTTCCTTTAATTTCATAAATTCTTTTTACTGAATCTGAATTAAAACCATTTGTACCAATTCCATAAACAGTTTCTGTTGGAAATATGGCTATTTTACCGTTTTTAATCGCATTTGCAACCTCTTTTAAATTTTCTTCTTCTATATTATTTTTAAAATCTAAATATGTAGTCATAATAAATCCTTTCTATTTATTATTTAATTATTAATTTTTCTAAACTATTATAATATAAATTTGGTAAAATATCAATTTTTAGAGACAGTATAAAAAAACATAATAATTTCAAAAAAAAATCAAAAATATGTTTGACATTTTTTTGTTTGTATGATATTATAAAGCAAATTAAAAATGGGAGTGAAGTATATGCCAAGAAAAAAGAAACCAGAATTAAATAAAAGAGAAAAAGCAATATTAAGATTTATTGAAAAACAAATTATGACACAAGGGTATCCACCATCTGTAAGAGAAATAGGAAAAGCAGTTGGATTAAGCTCAACAGCAACAGTACACGGATACCTAGCAAAATTAGAAGACAAAGGATATATCAAAAAACAAGACAAAAAAGGTAGAACATTACGTCTATTAAAAGGTGGTTCAGGAGAAGCAAAGAAAACATCAAGCAAAGATTTCTATACACAAAAAGAATTAGTAGAAGTTCCAATCATAGGAAAAATAACAGCAGGAGAACCAATACTAGCTGTAGAAAATGTTACAGATACTTTCCCAATTCCAGTAGACTTTGTTGGAAATTCAGAAAGCTTTATGCTAACAGTTAGAGGAGAAAGTATGATTGAAGCTGGAATATTAGATGGAGACTATATATTAGTAAAAAAACAAAATACAGCAAATAATGGAGAAATAGTAGTAGCTCTAATCGGAGAAGAAGCAACAGTAAAAACATTCTATAAAGAAAAAGATCACATAAGACTTCAGCCAGAAAATAGTACAATGGACCCAATAATTGTACCAACTTGCGAGATTCTGGGAAAAGTTGCAGGAGTATTTAGAAAAATGTAATTTCACAAAAAATTCACATTAAATCTATTGACAAAATGACACCGTGTCACATATAATGATATGGTGTTATTTATTTTGGAAAAAAGAAGGAGGAAAAAATGTTAAAAGTATTAAAAAATTTAAAGAAATCATTTTGGTCAGTTGTAGTAATCGTAATTTTACTATGTATACAAGCAGCAGCAGACCTAGCTTTACCAGATTACACATCAAAAATAGTAAATACTGGTATTCAAGCAGGTGGAATTGAAACAGCTTTACCTAAAGTTATATCTAGTGAAGATATGCAATCAATTTTAATGTTTTCTGATAAAGACGAAGACATCACAAGCAATTATTCTTTGGTAGGAGATACATTAGATAGACACCAAGAAAACACAATCAATAAATATTTCGGAAAAGACCATGAAGTAGAGCCAAATACTATCTATGTTCTAAATGAAATAGAAGACGAAAAAGAACAAGAACTTTCTGAAATTATAGCAGAGCCACTAATGGAAACAACTACTTTAAAAAATGAAGAAACAGCAAATAAAATAAAAGAAAAAATGACAGCTAATATGCCTGAAGAACAAAAAGCATACATAGAAAATATGTCTTTAATGGAAATAATTCAAAATCTACCAGAAGAACAAAGAGAAACTTTGGTAGGAGAATTTACAAAATATATTGATAATTTAGAACCAACCATTAAAGAACAAGGAGCAGTTGCTTCAGTAAAAGAGCTTTATGCGGGAATGGGAGTAGATACTAATAAAATACAAAATGACTATATTTTATTATCAGGTCTACAAATGTTAGGTGTTGCCTTAGTTAGTATGTTATCAGCAGTTACAATTATGCTATTATCTTCTAGAGTAGCAGCAAAATTAGGAAAAACTTTAAGAGACAAAGTTTTCAAAAAAGTAATAGGATATTCAAGCAAAGAACTAAGAGAATTTTCAACAGCATCTTTAATTACACGTAGTACAAACGATATCCAACAAATTCAACAATTAATTACAATGTTATTTAGAGTTGTTGTATACGCACCAATTATTGGTATAGGAGGATTTATAAAAGTACTAACAAATAGTGACAATCAAATGGCATGGATTGTTGGAGTTGCAATTGTAGCAATCTTATTTATAGTAGCAACATTATTTATAATTGTTATGCCAAAATTCAGAAAATTACAAGACTTAATAGACAAACTAAACCAAGTATCAAGAGAAATCTTAACTGGACTACCAGTTATTAGAGCTTTCCATAAAGAGAAGAAAGAAGAAGGAAGATTCGAGATAGCAAATAAAGATTTAATGAAAGCAAATATTTTTGTTAACCGTGCTATGTCAATGATGATGCCTTTACTTATGTTAGTTATGAACTGCATAATGGTTCTAATTGTATGGGTTGGAGGACACAATGTAGATCAAGGTGCAATGCAAGTTGGAGATATGATGGCATTTATCCAATACACAATGCAAATAGTTATGGCATTCTTAATGATTTCTATGATTTCTATAATGCTACCAAGAGCATCAGTATCAGCAAGACGTATTAACGAAGTATTAGATACAGAATCTAGTATAAAAGATAAACCAGATGCAGAAATTAAAAAATTCAATCCAGATAAAAAAGGATTAGTTGAATTTAGAAATGTATCATTTAGATATCCTGATGCAGACACAGAAATTTTATCTGACATAAATTTTACGGCAAAACCAGGAGAAACAACAGCGATAATAGGAAGTACTGGTAGTGGTAAATCAACAGTTGTAAACTTATTACCAAGATTCTATGATGTAACAGGAGGAGAACTTTTAATTGATGGTGTCAATGTAAAAGACGTTAAATTAAAAGACTTAAGAGATATTATTGGATTTGTTCCACAAAAAGGAATTCTATTCTCAGGAACAATTGAATCAAATATTAAATATTCAGACGATAATATGTCAGACGAAAGAATGGAAGAAGCAGCAAGAATTGCTCAAGCAACAGAATTCATAGAAGGAAAAGAAAAGAAATACCAAGACGAGATAGCACAAGGAGGAAGCAACGTTTCAGGAGGACAAAAACAACGTCTATCAATAGCAAGAGCAATAGCAAAAGACCCTGAAATATTTGTATTTGACGATAGTTTCTCTGCTCTAGACTTCAAAACAGATAGCGCTTTAAGAGAAGCATTATCAGAAAAAACTAAGGATAAAACAGTTATCATAGTAGCACAAAGAATAAGTACAATTATGAATGCTGAAAAAATCGTAGTACTAGAAGAAGGAAAAGTAGTAGGAATCGGAACACACGAAGAACTATTAGAAAATAATGAAACATATAGACAAATTGCATTATCACAATTGTCAGAAGAAGAATTAGGAAAGAAAGGAGGAGAATAATATGCCAGGACCTATGGGAGGAATGCGTGGAGGCTCAGGAAACGCACCACACGAGAAACCAAAAGATTTTAAGAAAACAACTAAAAAATTAATAAAACAATATTTATCAAAATATAAAATAGCGTTAGCTATTGTAATTTTATTTGCAGTAGGAAGTACAATTTTCACAATAGTTGGACCTAAGATACTTGGAAATGCAACAACAGAAATATTTAATGGAATTGTAGATAAAATGTCTGGAGGAAACGGAATAGACTTTGGGAAAATAGGAAGCATTGCAATTACCTTAATAGTTTTATATTTAGTAAGTGCATTATTCTCTTTCATTCAAGGATTTACAATGACAAGTGTATCACAAAAACTAACATATAAATTAAGAAACGATATTGCAGTTAAAATTAATAAACTACCAATGAAATACTTTGACAAAAGAACAAATGGTGAAGTATTATCAGTTATAACAAACGATATTGATACACTAAGTATGAACTTAAACCAAAGTATTACACACATAATTACAGCAGTTTGTACAATAGTCGGAATATTAATAATGATGTTCTCTATCAGTTGGCAAATGACAATAATATCATTAATTATTTTGCCAGTAGCAGGAATTATCGTAAAATTCATTGTAGGAAAATCACAAAGATATTTCCAAAGACAACAAGATTACTTAGGTCACGTAAATGGTCAAGTAGAAGAAATTTATGGAGGATTAAATATTGTAAAAGTATTTAATGCTGAAGAAAAAGTAACAAAAGAATTTGAAAAAGCCAACAACGAACTTTATCGTTCAGGATGGAGATCACAATTCTTATCTGGATTAATGCACCCAGTAGTAAACTTTATTTCTAATATAGGTTATGTTGGTGTTGCAGTAGCTGGAGGATATTTAGCTGCAAATGGAACTATTACAGTAGGTAACATACAAAGTTTTATCCAATATAATAAACAATTCACACAACCAATTAACCAAATTGCACAAATATCTGCAATGTTACAATCAATGGTAGCAGCAGCTGAAAGAATCTTCGAATTCTTAGAAGAACCAGAAGAAGAAAACACTGCAAAAGGTAATATTGATACTCAAAAACTAAAAGGAAATGTAGAATTTGAGCACGTTAAATTTGGATATGACCCAGAAAAAATAATAATTAAAGATTTTAATGCAGATGTTAAAGAAGGACAAAAAATAGCAATTGTTGGACCAACAGGAGCTGGAAAAACAACAATGGTAAAACTATTAATGAGATTTTATGATGTAACCTCAGGAGCTATTAAAGTAGACGGACACAATGTTAAAGACTTTGAAAGAGGAGAACTTCGTAAAATGTTTGGTATGGTTTTACAAGACACATGGCTATTTGGTGGAACAGTAAAAGACAATATCAAATATGGTAACGAAGAAGCAACAGACGACGAAGTAATAGAAGCAGCAAAAGCAGCACACGTACATCACTATATAAAAACATTATCAAACGGATATAACTCTATAATAAATGAAGAATCTTCTAATATATCAGCAGGACAAAAGCAATTATTAACAATCGCAAGAGTTATATTAGCAGATCCAAAAATCTTAATTTTAGACGAAGCAACAAGCTCAATAGACACAAGAACAGAAATACAAATTCAATCAGCAATGGATAACTTAATGAAGGGAAGAACAAGTTTCATTATAGCACATAGACTATCAACAATCAGAAATGCAGACTTAATTTTAGTTATGAATCACGGAGATATAGTAGAACAAGGAACACACGACGACTTATTAGCAAAAGGCGGATTCTACGCTGATTTATATAATTCTCAATTTGACGAAGAAGAAGAATAAAGAGGGAAATGTTATGAAAATATTATTTGCTACAGGAAATGATAAAAAATATCAGTTAATGAAAGAAAGATTAAAAGATTTTAGAGATATAGAAGTTTTAATGCCAAAAGATTTAGATATAAAAATAAATGTAGAAGAAAATGGAACAACAGCAGAAGAAAATGCCATTTTGAAAGTAAAAGCATATTATGAAAAAACAAAAATGCCAGTAATTGCAGAAGATTCTGGTTTGTGGGTAGAAAAATTTTCTGAAGAAAATCAACCGGGGCTGTTTGTAAAAAGAGTAAAAGGAAAAGAAGGGTTATCTAATGAAAAAATTCTAGCTCATTATATATCTTGTTTAGAATCAGTTGGAGGAGAGAGTTTAGCAAGATATAAAACAGGAGTAGCTTTAATAGATAAAAAAGGAAACTTACACTCCATCACAATAGAAGAAGAACCGTTTTTGTTAACAACTAAAAAAAGTACTAAAGGGTATTTAGATGGTGGAATTTTAGATATTATCAGCTTTGATATAAATAGTAAAAAATATTTTAATGAATTATCAGAAGATGAAAGAAGAAAAAGATATGAACTAATAGATAAAAAAATAAAAGAAATGATAGAAAAAATTCACTTTGAACTTTAGGAATGTTCCTAAAGTTCATTGTTTATTTGATTTATATATAAAATTATGATAAAATAAATAAGTCTAAGTTTTTTTATATTGATTAGAGCTAAGGAGGAATAGACTTATGAAAAAAACTCGGAAAATTGTTTTGTCAGTAATTGCTTTATGTACTTTAGTTACTCTTACAGGATGTAGTTGGTTTCAAGGTAAGATTAAAGAAATCAAAGGGGATTTAATTGGTAATGAATTCAAAGTAGAAATTTATGACAATTATGCCAACAACCTATTAAATATGGAAGGTGAAAAAGTTAATCTATCCTCAAATATTGTTAGAACAAAAGGAATCGATAGTGATGGAACTTCTACAACAATTTATGAAATGTCTAGTGTTATTACAATAACGATAGATGGATATGAAGTAGAACAAACAGGTAACTCTGTTCTATTTATAGAGGAAGGTTTAAGTAAATCCGAAATAGAATTACCTAAAACTACAGTTCAAACAAATGGTGGAACCATTAATATTGTTGATGAAAACTTGAATAAAATCAAGAATATGATGGGAAAGTCAAGAGCAGTAATCATTTGTTCACAATTGGGAGTGCCAATTGCAGCTTTTGAAGGTGATGAGATTTATTATGAAATTCCAAGTGATTTACCTAAAACGACCAGAATTATGGTTGATGGTAAAGCCTTATACGTTCATAGAGTAAACTATATATTGATTGACAAAGAAATAATTAGTTAGAGTATTACTAATCAAAGCCTTAATACAAATGTGTTATGGCTTTTTTTTTGAACTTTAGGGACGTTCCCTAAAGTTCAAATGAAATGCTAAATAATGGCGCAAAATAGGTCAAACCTAAAATAAACAATGCAGTCATAGAAATGAAAATAACTAATCTATATATTGAAAATGGTAATTTACCTTCTTCACTCTTACGTTTTTTTACCATTGAAAGTACTAATCCAAGTCCGCAAAATCCAGTTGATAAAACACATAAGCTAGACAAACTTTCTTCTGGGATAAACACAAATTTATTGCTAAGGAATGTCCATATACAAATAAATAATACTACAAGAATGCCAGTAGGGAGAGCTTTTTTTATTACGTTATTTAAAAATTTTCCGTGTATTCTTTCATTATTTGGCTCTAGTGCAAGTAAGAATGATGGAATACCAATTGTAACAACTCCTATTAAGCTAAGTTGAATTGGTATAAATGGATATTCTGTACTTGAGATTAGTGTTAAAAGTGATAGTAGCATAGAGTATATAGTTTTTACTAAAAATAATGATGCAGACCTTTGAATGTTATTTATTGTTCTTCTTCCTTCTGCAACTATTTTTGGAATAGAAGCAAAATCAGAGTTTAATAGTACTAATTGAGAAATATTTTTAGTTGCATCACTACCATTTGCCATTGCAATACTGCAATCTGCTTCTCTTAAAGCTAGAACATCATTTACACCATCACCAGTCATAGCAACTGTTTTTCCGTTTTGCTTGCAAAACTTTAACTAAAGATTTCTTTAAGGTAGGGGAAACTCTGCCAAATACAGAATATTCTGATACCAAGTTTCCTAAATTATCTAAATTGTTTAAATCTTCTTCTTTAATATTAGTCATATCAATATATTTATCATAGTTTTTCAAACCAACTCTTTTAGCAATTTTAGAAACAGTAACAGGGTCGTCGCCAGAAATGATTTTTATATCGACTCCTTGCTTATCAAAGTATTTTAAAGTTTTAGAAGCATCTTTTCTAATTTTATCTAGCAATAATACAATTCCAATAGGTTCAATTTTTTCAGGTAAGTCTTTGTTATTGAAAGGCAGAGGAGACTGAGCGATTAGTAGAACTCTATAATCCTCTGTATATTTTTTTATCCATTCTATATCTATTTCAGGATGATCTTTTAAAATAAAACTTGGAGCACCTATTATATAGGTTTTATTTTCTCCAAAATCGATGCCTGACCACTTTTTCTCAGAAGAAAAGGCAATTTTATTCTGAGGTGTAAATTCTTCCGTTATATTTGAAAAATGATTCCTAATAGCTTTAATAGTTTCATTTTCGTCTTCTGAAAATTTTCCCAAGTTAGCTAATATATTTGATAAATCTTCTTTTGAGTAAGATTCAAATGGAATAACATCAGATACTTCCATAACTCCTTCTGTTAAAGTTCCTGTTTTATCTAAACATAAGGTATCAACCCTAGCTAGTGTTTCAATACAATAAAGGTCTTGCACTAAAACTTTAGATTTAGATAAACGAATTACACTAACTGCCAAAACAGTACTAGTTAAAAGCACTAAACCTTCTGGAATCATACCAATCATAGCAGCAACTGTTTGAACAACAGCTTCTTCAAATGCAAGGTCTTGTATATAAAATTGGCTAACAAAAAGACCAATACCAATAGGGATAATTACAAAAGTTAAAAAACGAATTATTTTTTGTAAAGAAGCCATAATTTCAGATTTAACTTTTTTAATATATTTTGCACCACTTGAAATTTTAGAAGTATAGTTATCTTCAGCAATATGTTCAACTTTGGCAATACATTTACCACTTACAATAAAGCTTCCAGATAAAATCATATCACCTTGTTTTTTAGTAATACTATTTGGCTCACCTGTAATATAAGATTCATTAACTAAAACTTCACCACTTTGTATAATACTATCTGTTGCAACTTGATTACCAGTATTAAATTCAACAATATCGTCTAAAACTAGGTCATAGACTGAAATTATACGTTCTTTACCATTACGAATAACCTTTGCTTTAGACTGTGCTAAAACAGAAAGTTTGTCCACAACCCTTTTAGAATGTATTTCCTGAATTGTACTAATTAAAGTATTAATAATTACAATTCCTAAAAATAGCATATTTTTATATGAACCAACTAAAAAAACAGCAAGACCTAAAAATAGGTTCAAAAAATTAAACAAAGTAAAAATATTTTCATATAAAATACGTTTAATACTTTTAGTAGGAACAGTCGTATCGTAATTAACTAAATTCTCTTTAATACGACTTTCAATTTCTGCATCATTTAAGCCTTTTTTTATATCAGGACTAAATCTTTTTATATTATCTTTCATCTAAGTAACACCCCTTAACTGCATTAGATTTTATCATAAGCATAACTTTAAGTCTAGGTATGATAGATAAAATTAAGTATTTATTAAGAAATGAAACACTGGGGACAGAGCAAATTTGTTTCAGTTTTTGTGTAGAAAGCTGTCGAAAAATGCCTAAAATTGCGATGAAAAGTTAGAATAAAAATACAAAAGAACTTGAAAATCAAATAAAAAGATAGTATACTAAAAATACGATAAAAATCTTAAAAACATCGTATTTGTAGTTTTTTAAATTTGAATCTAAGAGTTTTAAATCTATTAAAATCCAAAAAGAAAGAAAAATAAGTAAGAAAGAGATAAAATTAGCAAATTAAAGAAAGAATGAAAAAAACAACAGCTTTACTTTAAAATAAAAATTGACAAATAAATAAAATAGACGTAAAATAAAGGAGAATAAAGAATGAAACAATTTAATTATTACGATTATTTAGCATACAAGACATTAAAAAAACTAGAAGAAAAAGAAACATATAATATATTACGAGAAGAAGGCGAGGCCTATTCCTACCAAACAGAAGAGACTAAAAATATTAACCACCCATATGATAAGTTATTTAGACTAGCGTTAGATAACAAAAAAGAAGTAGTAAAACTTATCAACAGAGAGTTAAAATTAAAAGAAAAACACCAATTAACAGAAAAAGACATAGAAAAATACAATAGCAGTTTTATCAATCAAAAATTCGAAAATCAAGAAGCAGATGTAGTTTACAAGAAAAAAGACCAAAACATATTCTTCTTAATAGAACACCAAAGCAAAATAGATTATGATATGCCAAGAAGGATATTAAAGTACGAAGTAGAAATCATAGAATCTGCATTAAACCATAAAACAAAGATGAAAAAGAAAGAGAAAATGCCAGTAATATATCCAATAATAATATATACAGGAACAAAAAAATGGGATGTAGAAAGATACATAGAAAAATGTCAAGAAAGACTAGAAGGGGCAGAAAAAATAGGACTAGGAAATTATTATATAGTAGATGCCAACAACTATACAGAAGAAGAACTACTAAATGATGTACTATTTATATCAAGTTTAATGCTGATAGAAAAAAAGAAAAATACGGAAGAACTAGCAGAAGCAATAGAAGAAGTAATACAAAAGAAATATAAAGAAAACAATAAACTATTAGAACAAAGTATATATTACATTTATAGCGAAAAATTAGGAAAGGAAAAAACGGAAGAATTATTAAAACAACTAAAACACTTAAAAGGTAAAGGAGGAAAAAGTATGGTATTAGAAATGATAAGAAAAGAAAACGAAGAATTAATTAAACGTGGTAGAAAAGAAGGAAAAAAAGAAGGTAGAAAAGAAGGTAGATTAGAAGGTAGGATGGAAGGAATCAAACAAACAACTATAAAGTTAATCATTGAAATGCTAAAAAATGACGCAAATGAAGAATTTATAAAAAAAGTAACAAAGATTACAAACAAAGAGCTAGAAGAAATAAAAAAATTAGCTAAAAAGAATATATAAGAAAAAAACGAAAATAAAAATATTGACAAAATAGTTATAGTAATGGTAAGATAACAATGTAAAAAAACAAAAGAGGAGCCGGAAAATGAAAAAAGTAGAAGCTGTAAGCCTTGGGGCTGTACACACACACACACACACACACACAAGTAGATTTATAGAAAAAATAAATAATAAAAAAATAAAGAAAGATAGTAATGAAAGCCTAAAGTTTTAGGTTTTTGTTGCTGTCTTTTTTGTGTTTAAAATAAAAAGTTTTTAATATTTTAATTACATAAATAATAAAAAAGAAGGGAGCAATTGAAAAAATGGAAAACAGGGGAATTACACTAATAGCACTAGTAATTACAATTATAGTTTTACTAATACTTGCAGGAATATCAATAGCAATGCTAACAGGAGAAAATGGAATAATAACGAAAGCTCAAGAAGCAAAAAGAAGAACAGAGGAAGCTGAAAAAGAAGAACAAGAAAATTTGCAAAGGATAGCAGAAAGTATTGATGGAGTAACTCAAGTAAATGACCCAACACCAGGGGGATTAGAAGGAAACGGAACAAAAACAAATCCGTATAAAATTCAAAGCATAGAAGATTTAGTAGTATTTGCATATGAGGTAACAAATGGAAGAAATTTTATAAAAGAAGATGGAACAAAAGAATATGTGGAACTGGACCAAAGTTTAGACTTTCAATCAGACAAATCATATATTAATCCGGAACGAGAAGACTATGAAGAATATGGATATAATGGCAAATTGAAAGAGGTATTAAATAGTACAGGATTTATTCCGATAGGAATTACCATAGCACAAGTAGGACAAGAGGTTCAACATAATGCTTTTAATGGCGTTTTTGAAGGCAATGGATATAAAATTTATAATTTAAAGTTAGAGAAAAATATTGCTTTAGATTACGAGGCTTATGTCGAAACAGGAATGTTTGGATATAATTATGGGGTTATTCAAAATTTAGGAATAGAAAAGGGAAACGTTTATACTGGTATAGAGTCTCAAAAATTTTCGGCAATTGCATTATTAGTAGGGACAAATCATGGAGAAATTAGAAATTGTTATTCTACAGGCAAAGTTACAGTGAAAACAACTAAATTTTCTTGCAATGTAGGTGGATTAGTAGGTAGCAATTCAGGAAAGATTCAAGAATGCTACAATACAGCAAAAGTAAAGGCTATTAATAATGGCGAAGTACAAATTAGACTAGGTGGAGTAGTTGGAGCAAATGAAACAGAAAGTATTTTAGAAAATGTTTATAATACAGGTGATATTTTGGGAATAATGCAAGGAAAGAGCGTTTCAACGCATACTATATTGGTAGGAGGAGTTTTAGGATTAAATTATGGAACTGTGAAAGGTACTTATAATATTGGAGAAGTTAGTAATCAAAGAGAAAATGAAGATAGAGTAGTAATGGGAAGTATTATAGCTCAAAATCTTGCGAAAATTGAGAATTGTTATTATTTAGAAAATACAGTAGTACCGTCAGATGAAAATATCGAGATTACTATACAAGGAGAACAAAAAACAAGTGAAGCAATGAAACAAAATGATTTTGTAGAAGACTTAAACAGTGGAAATGAAACAAGTATGTGGAAAATAAATAGCAATCAAAATCAAGGATACCCTATACTATATTGGCAATAAAATAGAAAAAATAAAAAGATAGAAAAGTAAAAAACAAGATAACTTTTCTATTTTTTGTATAAATCCTTGATTTTAAAACAAAAAAATCTTTAAGTAAGTTACTTAAAGAATTCCTAAAAGAACGATCAAATATGTTTAACAAAAGGTACAAACTTTAAAAAATTCAAACAAATAGTGTGTTAAATAGTTAAAAAATTTTTTCTATAATAATAATGAGTAAATGTAAACAAAAGAGAAATACTAAAAAAGAACAAAAGGAAAGGAAAATGTAAAATGAAGAAAGGGAAGTATTCAAAAATAAATAAAGTGTCCAAAACAGAACCGGTCCCAAATGGACATCGTGGAATTACCTTAATAGCATTAGTTATAACAATTTTGTTCTCTTATGACGAAAAAATAAAATATAGTAATAGCAAAGGTTTCCTCCTAACAACAATTTAGTAAAAATAAAATTTTCACATATTTAGAAAATGAATTTGTAAAAAAATACAACTTCATTTTTTTGATTTTATAATAATAGTTAAAATTAAAAGAAATTTAGAATTATATAGAGAATAATCAATCAAAAAAGATTATATATGTGTAAAATTCAAAGGTCACAAATTCGAGACCTTTGAAAAATAAAAAAAATGTCTTTTTTGAGATTTTTAATGAAAAATTTGGAAATAGATGATATAATGCAGATTAACAGAAAATGAATT
>CALXCE010000010.1 GCA_944386725.1 uncultured Clostridia bacterium | reverse complement strand
TTCTGGAAGACCAATTGATTCTATCAAAACAATTGCAAAAGAAATCGGAAGTGAAAAATATTTTATAGCAGGAAATGGAGCTCTTATTTATGATATCCAAAAAGACGAAATTATCTATGACAAATTTCTACCAAAAGAAAAAGTACTAGAAATTATCAAAATATGTGAAGAAAATAGCATTTCTTACAATGTATATACCGATCAAACTATACTAGCAACAGCACTTAGATACAATGTTTTATATTATCAAAAAGAAAATTTGAAAAAAGAAGAAAGTAAACAAACTAAAATTAGTATTGTCGAAAACATGTATGAATATGTAAAAAATAAAAAAGAAGAAAATTTTTTAAAAATGACAATTTGTGATGATAATCAAACCGTATTTAAATCTATTATTCGAAAATTAAGAAAAATAGAAGGAATAGAAGTACTAGATGTTTCACATATGTCTAGAAAAACAATCAAACAAGGGACAGAAGAATTAACAATGGAATATTATTATACAGAAATAACGCTACAAAATGTTAATAAATGGAATGCAATAGAATATTTGATAGGAAAATTAAATATCAAAAAAGAGGAAGTAATAGCAATTGGTGATAATGTTAATGATAAAAAGATGATACAAGAAGCAGGTCTTGGTGTTGCTATGGAAGGAAGCACACCAGAGGTAACACAAATAGCTGATTATATAACAACTTCTAATAAAGAAGAAGGAGTAGCAAAGGTGTTAGGAAAAATGATTGCAGATAGCTACACATAAATATTACAAACATATTACAAACATATTAACTTTTAGTAACAACAATCAAATTAATTGATTTTGAAGTGTATTTGCGTTACAATAGAATAGATAAATATTTTGTAAAAAAATAGAGGTTAAGGGAGGAATTTGTCATGGCAACAAATCCAATGCAAAGAAAAGCAAGAAATTCATTTTTATTAGGTATGTTAGTAATGTTACTGATATCTGGAATCGTGATAGCTTTTTTAATTATGCAATTAATGAATAAAATAAAAGAAGAACAAGATGAATTAAGTCAAAGCGTAAATGCTTATGTATTAAATCAAGATGTTACTTCAGGACAAGTCATTACATCTGATATGCTAACCTTACAAACGGTTAACAGAAGCCTTGTTCCAAGTAATGCAACAAGTGATATTTCTCTAATTGAAAATTATGCTTTACAAGACAAAGAAGGAAACGATATTTATACAACATATGATAATAACAATCCACAATTATGGGTTAGGATAGATGGTACAGAATATAGGGTATTTCAAGAAAAAGACACAGATAATTATTATATTGATCAAAATGAGAGAAATAATAGTGATACAGACAATAAAGAATATCTTGAGTTAAATAGTGTACCATTAGTAGCAAAAGTAAGCATGAAGAAAAACACATTAATAACTACAGAATTACTAAGTAAGAGCGATAATGTTGTACAAAAAGATGTTAGAAAACAAGAGTACAATATGATAGTTCTACCAATGGATTTAGTAACAGGTGATTATATCGATATTAGATTAATGTTGCCATCTGGACAAGATTATATTGTGGTTAGTAAAAAGGAAGTAGAAATACCAAATATTAATGGAGTTGATTCGGAAGATACCTTTTGGGTTAATCTGACAGAAGATGAAATATTACATATGAGTTGTGCTATTATTGATGCTTACCAAATTAGTGGAGCTAAACTATACGCAACGAAATACACAGAAGCAGGAATGCAAGAAGCAGCAACACCAACCTATCCAGTCAATGCAAGCACATTAGAACAATTACAAAGTGATCCAAACATATTACCAAAAGCAATGAATGAAATTCGTACTAGATACAACAATACCAATGCAACAGACTTGAGAAACAATTACATCAATAATGTAATTAGTAGTCAAGGAGATCAAGCACAATCGAATATAGAGACTAACATGCAAGAAAGTATTACAAATTCTCAAAATTCTAGAAAGGAATATTTAGATTCTCTAGCAGGAGTAGTAGATTAAAGAGGGAGAGATAAGTACATATGAAAAAAATAGGGTTTATAGGAGCATATGATAAAACAGATTTAATTTTATATGTAGCAAAAATATTAACAGTATTAAAGAAGAAAATTTTAATTATAGATTCGACTGTTAACCAAAAAGCTAGATATATTGTACCAACTATCAACCCTGTTGTGAAATATGTCACTAATTTTGAAGATATTGATATAGCAGTTGGATTTTCTCATATGGAAGACATAAAAAAATATTTAAGCATAGCAGAAGAACAAGAAATGGAATATGATATTGTTTTAATTGATACTGACAATTTAGAAGGTTTCAACAACTTTGAATTAAAAACAGCACAAAAAAACTACTTTGTAACATCTTTTGACAACTACTCTTTAAAAAAGGGATTAGAGATTTTAAGCAAATTACAAGAGGTAGTAAGCTTAACAAAAGTTTTATTTTCAAAGGAAATATTAAAAGAAGAAGACGATTATTTAAATTTTCTTTCTTTGGGATATAAAGTGGTATGGAATGAATATAGAATTTATTTTCCAATTGAAAATGGAGATTTAAGTATTATTTATGAAAATCAAAGAGTGGCAAAGATTAGATTAAAAAAATTAAGTGTTCAATATAAAGATGGTTTAGTGTATTTAGCAGAAGGAATTTTAGGAGATGTAAGTGAAGCGAATATAAGAAAAGCAGTTAAATTTATGGAAAGAGGAGTATAGAAATGTCAATCGTAACCTTTTGGAATAGTGGAAAAGAACAGACAGGCAAAACTTTATCAATAGTAGCGATTTCTACCTATTTAGCAATTGAACATAATTATAGAATCTTAGTAATTTCAACTGGATATCAAGATAACAATTTAGACAATTGCTTTTGGCAACCAAAAAAAATCAAAAAAAATCTAGGATTATTTGGACCAAACACAAATATAGCATTAGAAGAAGGAATTGCGGGATTAGCTAAAATTATGAAAAGTAATAAATTATCTCCTGATATTATTACCAATTATACCAAAATCATATTTAAAGACAGATTAGAAATATTACCTACTTTGAAAGGAAGTAAAAATGAATATAACGATATTAGAAAATGTTATCCAGAACTTATTAATTTAGCCAATAGTTACTATGATTTAGTATTGGTAGATTTAGATACACAAGTACAAGACGATATCGCTCAAACCATATTAGAAAATTCCAATCTAATGGTAGTGAACTTAAGTCAAAGGCTAAGTAGTATTAACACATTCATGGAGATGAGAGAAGAAAAGCCTATTTTTAAATCCAAAAAAACGTTAATATTAATAGGAAGATATGATCGATCTTCAAAATATAACATAAAAAATATTTCAAGATATATGAAAGAGAAAAACAAAGTTTCAACCATACCATATAACACTTTGTTTTTCGAAGCGTGTGAGGAAGCAGAAGTACCAGATTTGTTTTTTAACCTTAAAAAAATGAATAAAGATGACGAAAATGGTTTCTTTTTTACAGAAGTAAAAAGAACGGCGGATAATATCATTTATCGATTAGAAGATTTAGCAATGAAGATGTAAGGAGGGGAACTTAAATGACTATAACAAACATCATACTAATACTGGTGGTTGTAGCAATTGCAGGTTATGTTATTTATTATACGATTAAGAAAAAACAAAATGCAGAAGTCGAAACCGAAGTTGATGTAGATGATAAAACATACACCATAGAAAAGATGATTGAATTTGTAAAAAGAAGGCTAGATGAAATTACAAAAATCAACTTATACGACATAGGTCTTTCAGAAGAAGAGTTAAAAAGAAGAAAAAACAAGAAATACGAATTAAAGAAGGCTTTAAAAGGTTGTACCTATGGTGATATTAATGATAAGAAATATGTCAAAGAATTGATTTTTGATTTATTAGAAAAAGAATATGGTGTCACAGAAAGCAATATATCAAAAGCAATTCCATTTGATGTTCCATCTTTACTAACAGCACAAGACAAATTTGATATATTAATCTATAGTTATAAAAAAGAATTTGGTTATGAAGCACTAACTGAATTAATAAAAAAATATGATTTAGCAACTTTGAAATATGTAGAAGGAGAGACAAAACCTTCTTATGTAATTACGAGTGATGAGATAGAAGAAATTTATGAAAAAGAAAATATTGTATTATCTTTTTCAGATAAATTAGCTGTTGTTGTACAAAGAATTTATCAATACTATAAAGGATATAGTAGCATAGATGAAATAAGAGATATGAACATAGACGGTGTATCTGGTGGTGTATCTGGACTTCCAGAAAGTTTTTTAAGTCAAGTAGCGCAAACCGATGGAGGAGATTATTTAGAGCAAATAACAGAACACAAAGTACCAAGAGCCTGTGATGCGATTTGGATATTTTTCCAAGGTAAATCAATTCGTTTAGCATTCTTATCCTTTGGAACAGAAGCCGAATTAAAAAGAGTATGCCAAAATATCTATCGATACAATAACCCAGGACAACTATCAGACACCAATGGTTATAAAATTAATGAAATGAAAGATGGTTCTCGTGTGGTTGTAGTAAGACCAAGTTTCTCTGAAACATGGGCATTCTTTGTAAGAAAGTTTGACGTAAAGCGTTCAACACTAGAGCAATGGTTTAAAGGAGAACCAGGATGTGATGATTCCATTGAATTATTAAAATACTTAGTAAAAGGAGCCAGAATTATATCTATCACTGGTGAACAAGGTTGTGGTAAAACCACCATGCTTATGGGAATGATAGAAAACATTTATGAAACCATGAACATTCGTGTTCAGGAAACGGCATTTGAGCTTCATTTAAGAAAAATTTATCCAACGAGAAACATCTTAACCTTTCGAGAAACCGAAACCATATCAGGACAAGAAGGTTTGGACGTTCAAAAGAAAACAGATGGTTCTGTAAATATCATTGGAGAGGTTGCAACAGACCCTGTAGCATCTTGGATGATACAAGCAGCTCAAGTTGCTTCTAAATTTACGTTATTTACTCACCATGCAAAAACCTTTCCAAACTTAGTAACAGCACTTCGAAACTCTATGTTAAGAACAGGTGTATTTACAAACGAAAAAACAGCAGAAGAACAAGTTGTGCAAGTATTAAACTTTGATATACACTTAACAAAAGACTTTAGAGGAAAAAGATATGTAGAAAGAATTACAGAATGTATACCAGTAGAAGAAAAAAATGAATATACTTTTGACCATAGAAAAGAAAAAACATTAGAAGGAAAATTTGATAAATTCTTTGACAATGCAACACGCTATTTTGAAAAAATAACAGATAGGAAATTATATACTTATAGAAACATTTTGGAATATGTAGATGGGGAATATATTATAACCAATCCAATAACAGAGACAAATTTAAAAGAAATGAGAGCAAATATGGATGAAATAGATTTGGATAGTTTTGATAAATTTGTGGAAAAACATTGGGGAAATAAAATGAAACAAACCGTACCAGTAAATAGCATATCAGTAGAAGAAAAACCAAAAAGACGTGGAAGAAAACCAAAGACTGCTACTGAAATATAAGACAATGGAGGACAAGGGGACGTAGATAATGTCCCAAAATATATTGAAGCATAAATCAAATGGTTTATAGGTTGGGACATTATCTACGTCCCCTTGTCCTCCCTTCTAAAAAAAGAGAGGTGAGATAACAAGTGGATAACAATATGATATATTATCTTATGGGCGGAACAGCAGGAGCCTTGGTATTAATTATATTAGCTTATTACATATTATCGAAAAAAATGCAAAAGTCAGAATATAAGAAAATACAAAAATTGCAACAAGGAACGAAAGAAAATAAGTTTTCTACAGAAATACTATTTCAAAAATTGTATCTTACTTATATAAAGATACCATTTATTAAAAGATATGCCTTAAAAATAAGAAGAAGACTAGAAATTATTAATATTGATGATGAATATAACACAAGAAAAGGAACTGCTAAAATATTAACAAAGGCAATTGCTATTGTAGTACCACTTATTATTGTTACCATTGTAATCACTTCTTCTAACTATCTTGTCATGTTTATTTTACTAATATTTGAAGTATTTATGATTGATACCTTAATTGACGGTTCAGTAGATAAAATAGACAATACTATTTTGAAAGAACAAATTGAATTTTTTTCAGAAATTAGACATGCTTATCATGAATTTAATATGGTAGAGGAAGCAATTTATCAGATATCACAAGATGATGAAAAGAGTATATCAAGACAGGGAGAAAAAATATATGAAATATTGATTTCCAATGATCCAGAAACAGAACTAGAAAAATATTATGATGTTGCACCAAATAGCTTCTTAAAAGAATTTGCAGGAATTTCCTATTTAACCAAAGAATTTGGAGACAGAAAAGTAAATGGATCATCTCTATATTTAAAAAATGTAAACAATATAACAGAAGAAATGCAATTAGAAATCTTAAAAAGAGATAAATTAAATTATGTATTCCAAAGTTTGTCTGTTATTGCAATTACACCAGTCTTGCTATTAGAACCATTAAAAAATTGGGCTATTAGTAATTTTTCTTTCGTAGCAAGTTGGTATCAAGGAAAACCAGGAACGATTGTACAAATTATAATTTTACTTTTAACTTTTATCTCTTATATATTAGTTAGAAGGCTAAAAGATAATGGCTCCACAGGAATTAATACAAAGAACATAGAAAATCCATGGCAAGCTAAATTATACAAAAACAAAATTATTAAAAAAATAGTAGATTTATTTATACCAAAATTAGGAACAAAGGAATATAGAAAGGTACAAAAATACTTAAAAGATTCAGCATCTCATTTAAAAATGGAATGGCTTTATATCAATCGAATTACCATAGCAATTGTAACTTGTATTGTTTCCATTGTTGTATTCTCGCAATTACATAAGATTGCTGTTGATTACATTTATACAGAACCAACTACCGATTATGATATTTTTGGTGGATTATCGGAAAAAGATGAAGAAAAGGCAATGGAAGTTACAGAGCAGGATAATAAAGTGTTAGATCAATTTAGAGGGAAAACAAAGACAACAACAGAAGAAATCAGATTAGCAGTACAAAGATTGAAATATTATGAAGAAGCAGATGACGAGGAAATTGAAACAGCAGTTGAAAGAATTGAAGGAAAATTACAAGTTATCAATAGTGAGTATATGCAATGGTTTGAATTGTTGCTAGCCTTTGTATTTGCTATAATTGCCTATATGGCGCCAATTTGGTTATTAATCTTTCAAGTAAAAATGAGGCAATTAGAGATGGAAGACGAAGTAATGCAATTCCAAACAATTATATTAATGCTTATGAGGATTGAAAGAGTCAGTGTAGAAATTATACTAGAATGGCTAGAAAGATATTCTAATATTTTCAAAGCACCAATCACAAAATGTGTGAACAACTATGAAGCAGGTGCATGGGAAGCATTGGAAGCAATGAAAGACGAAGTAAGTTATCAGCCATTGATTAGAATTATTGAGAGTTTACAAGCAGCAGTAGAAAAAATACCAATTGCAGATGCTTTTGATGAATTAGACTCAGAAAGAGATTACTATCAAGCCAAAAGAAAAGAATCTAATGAAAGGTTAATTAGCAGAAAAGGAATGATAGGAAAGGTTATTGGTTTTGCACCTATGGTATGTATGTTTGTGGGATACTTAATTATTCCATTAGTATTTATTGGATTAACTAGTATGTCATCATCCTTTAGTTCCATGACAGCAACTACAACATAGTAGTAGGATAAAGGAGGTTATGCTAAATGGAAAATGCATCAAAAGCCTTAATTATGGCAGGAAGTATTTTAATTGGCTTGATGGTAATAGGAGCTTTACTATTAATGTTTAACAGTTTATCTAGTTACCAAGAAACAGAAACACAAAATACTAGGGAAGCTCAAGTAATTGAATTTAATAATCAATATGAAACTTATTTAAGAGATAATGTAAGAGGGAGTGATATGATATCACTGATGAATCGAATTATTGATTATAATACAAGAAAAGGTAATGACAGTGAAGAACAATATCAAGAAATGGAAATAAAAATAACTGGTATAAATGTAGATGATTTAAAGTATGATTCAACTGATGATGACATTGTAAAATCTTCTTATACACAAAATAATATAAATGAGTTAATATCAAAAGCGAAAGAATTAGAAAACAAATATCAATCAAAATATATAACAACGTTGTCAACTAACATTAGTAAGGTAATGGATTCACAAGAAGAAGCAGAAAAATTACTGCCAAAAAATCTTAATGAATATGGTGGATATGACCAAATAAAAAAAGATACAGCTAGTTATTATCAATATTCACAATTTAAAAGGGTATATTTTAATTGTGTAACAAATAATACAAAATATAATTCAAGTACAGGTAGAATTATATCCATAGAATTTACATGTACCAATAAATTTGGCTAAGAAACGAATAGGAGTGAAAAGGGTATGGAAAATGCATCAAAAGCGTTGCTTATGGCAGCTGGTGTACTAATAGGAATGCTAATATTATCTTTAGCTGTATATTTATTTGTTTCCTTTGGTAGCACTTCAGCGGAATTACATAAACAACAAGAAGAACAACAAATAACCCAGTTTAATAGCCAGTTTACCTCTTACGAAGGAAAAAAAGGATTAACAATTTATGATGTTGTGACAGTAGCGAACTTAGCAACTGAAACAAATGTATACTATGAATTTCAAAAAAGAACCAATATACCAACAACAGACTCTAAAGATAACTATATTTCAGTCGTATTACAAAATACAGCAATTGAAAAAGGATATGCATATAATGGAAATATTGATTATAATGACTTGATTAATAATGATTTAGGTAATATGCAAATAAAAACAGATGAAAATGGAAATGAATATCAAGCTTTAATAGAGTATACATGTAAAGTTACTATAAGTCCAACAACACAAAGAGTTTACAAAGTAACATTTACTAAAAAAGATTGAAATCTTTACTATAAAAATATATAATAAGAAGGACAAAAAATGAAAAAATTAGCATTATTTTTCTTAATCATAATTATTATTGTTGTAGGAATTTCATATATGTACTTAAATTATAAAGCAAGTTATTATGAAGCACAAAGAGAAAATAAGCAATTTGAAAGTTATAATGGGCAAGAAATTTATGGCAATGAGCTTACTACAATTATCAATAAAGCAATCGATAATAATGAAAATAATGAAGTACAAAAAGATGAAAAAGGAAAATATATAAGCAATGATAATAATTCGATTCAAATTGATATCAAAATGTTAGACAATGACAAAACTTATTCTATGGAAACACTATATAGTGGTGGAATGGACAAGTTTGTACAATATTATGGTGAAATAAAATTTAAATGTACAAATTTAGAATACCATCAAGCCACAAATAAAGTAAAATATATGTTATTTGAACAAATAACACAATAAGATTTACGTTATTAGTATTACTAATGAAAATTTAGTAAATAATAAAATACAAATAAAAATTTAAAGGAGGAAAAAATTATGGAAAACGCATCAAAAGCTTTAATTATAGCAGGAGCTATATTACTTGCAATTTTAATTATAACATTAGGAATAATGGTATACCGCCAAGCAGCAGGAGTAGTAAATAATAATGCTATGACTGAGGTAGAAATGACACAATTCAATGAAAAATTTACACAATATGGAACAAGCAATGTAAGAGGAGCAAATGTAAATGCATTATTAAAAACAATAATAAATAATAATATTGCTAATGCTAATGATTCAAGTAAAAAAGTTTATGTTACTCAATCAGGAACTAATTGGAACAGTACTACTGGACTTGTTAGGGCTGAAGCAATAACGCAAATGCCACCGGAAGCGTTATCAGGAAAGACTTACAGCATATCATACAGACACTCTACTCAGGGGTTGATTACTGCGGTTACAATCCAATAGAGTTTAAATACGAGGGGTGAGATACAATGGAAAATGCAACAGATGCCTTAAAAATGGCAGGATTTGTATTAATATTTGTTTTGGCATTGTCCATTAGTATCAATGCCTTTGGACAAGCAAGACAAACTGCAACTACAATATTAGAATATCAAGACAGAGAATATGATTATACTTATGTGGAGGATAATGGAACAACTCAAAGAATTGTAAGTGCAGAAACAATAGTTCCATCTATTTATAAAGCGTATAAAGAAAATTATAAAATTGTATTTAAAGATCGTAATAAGCAACCAATGGAGTTATATACAAAAAGTAATGGTGAAGTAGTAAGTTCCATTGACTTAGAAACCAGTGCAATAGGTTCTGACGAACAAAAAGAACAATTTATCAGACTCTTTTTATATGGCGAAAAATATCAAAGTGAAATAGACGATTTCAATCGTAATTCAGGAATAAACTTGCCAGGAACAAATTTTTATGATACAATAAAAGAGGAAGTATTTATAGAATACTTAGGTATTTATTATCAAGAAGAAATTCAAGGAAGTAGTGCATCAACTGCTAATAAAAATAAAAAAAGAGTTATAACATATGTACAGCAGTAAAATAAACTACGCTTTAAAGGCGTGATAAGGAGGAAAAAATGGGTGACACATTAATAACAGTAATCGCAATTGGATTAGCAGCAGTTCTAATGTTTGTGTTTCCACTAATGACAATGTCTGACAGAACCGACGATGTTTCTCAATTAACTGTAGCAACTGCTACAACAGAATTCGTGGATGATGTCAGAACCACAGGAAAACTAACAATGGATAAATATAGTAAATTTGTAGAAAATATTTCTTCAACAGGTAATAGCTATGATGTAGAGATGGAATTACAAGTATTAGATGAAAATCCAGGAAAGAAAACTACACAAGCAGAATCAACTAAAATTGGAGAAAACGTGTACTATACCATGTATACATCGCAAATATTAGAAACTTTAGAAAGTGGTACATTAGCATTAAAAGAAGGAGATATATTTTCAGCTAATGTAAAAAATACCAATACAACTTTATCACAACAATTAAAGAATTTCTTATATTCAGTAACTGGAAATGATACCTATACCATAGCAGCAGAACATGCTGGTATCGTTACAGCAAATGGAACTGGAAATTAAAATAAAGCACAGCTTGTAATATTTTATTACAAGCTTATTTAATAATACAAAGGAAAGATGAATTATGAAGATACAACATTTGGCTGTAATATTTATTATTATAATATTACCAATTTCATTGATCTTAAATGCTTATACTCGGAAATCAAATAAAAACATTGAATTTACAAATATCTTATGATACCAAATTAAATAATGCTACTTATGATGCCTTAAAAGCATTTCAATTAAATACAATTAATAGTGATACCTCTGACTTAGCAAACTCTAAATTACGTGATATAGAAGCATCAGCAAATACATTTTTTAATTCTGTTGCAAGCAATTTCAATATGGCAGGATACAATCAAGATATCTTAAAAGAGTATGTGCCAGCATTAGTATATACCATGTATGATGGTTATTATATTTATTCACCTTATACAAATACGTTAGATGACACAAATTCTAATGAAGTAATTATTAATGAGACAACAGGTGAAACTGACCAACAAAGTGATGCAGAAATTCTAAATGAAGGAAACACAGATGCAACCTATAAAGAAGGAGATAAAATTTCAGGTTTAAAACCTTACATTTATTATAGTTGTAGATATCAAAGAGGTACTGATGATTTTGTAATTACCTATTCATTAGATAATTATATTACAATACAAGGAACAATTAATGGTCAATGGGTATATGATTATGGCTATCTGTTGGATAATATTAATATTACAACATCAGGAAGTAGCGTTAGTTATCGTTATCGAGGAATACCTATATTAAATGAAGAAACAAGTGAATATGTATATGACCCGGACAGAGATGAAATCGTTAATTATCAATATATAAAAATTAATGGTGTGAAATATTACAAATATGAAAATGAAAATGATGCCACCAATAATGGTAAATGGTTTTCTATTTTAAATGGTACAAAATATTGGCAAGGACAATTTGATGATACTAATAGTGCTGCGATAAAATATTACCAAGAGGCATATGACTTTACGCAAAAAATAAAGAATAAAACATATATAGATAGCAATGGAGTTACACAAAACGATGGTTATGGATTGACAGACTTAACAGGAGCAAATGCAGTAGATGAAGATGGAAACAGATTGGAAGAACTAGATGAGAATGGAAATAGAACTGGCATACCTAAATTAGGTAATTATCCTATATTTGATTTTGGTGATACAAATAGCCCAGATGGAAGTATAGAAGATCAAGATTCTAATTTTAATCAACAAAGATTGGCAGTTATTCGATATTCTATTGAAAAAAACTTATCAATAGCAATCGCAAACTATAATAATTATTCAGGTGTAACAGCTAATTTTCAAATGCCAGAGTTAAAAGAAGATGAATGGGAAAAGATACTAAATAATGTTTCTATCATAAGCTTTTTACAAGGACTAAATATTGGTGGAAAGGTATATAATGGTTATTCTATTATTACCAACAATAAAAATGAAGAAGTGGTAAGTGAGGATTCTATTTATATAGTAACAAATGATAATCAATATCATAAAGCCAATGATAATGACTTAGTAGGCAATACTAATATCAATAAAGGGATTTTAAATATAGACTTTGAAAGAAAATCCAATACTAATAGTAATGGAATAACTAGATATTTTTACCCACAAGAGAATCTGGGATGCTATACAAGTATTGTAAGCCAAACTAATGTCAATTCGACCGATAATATGTACGAATATATAGCATCAAACGGAGGAACATTAGCACAAGTTTATTTTACAGCTCTTGGAAGAGAGCGCTATAGCATGTATAAAACGAATAATAATTCAGATGAGTTAAAAGTAAAATTTGGATATATTCCATAACAATCTAGAATGGAACGGAATAAAAAAATTTTAAGCAAATACTAATAATAGCAAATTTTAAGGAGTTTTTTATGAAAAAAACAATAGGAAAACTGTTATTAGTATTTTTTTGATGAAAATTATAAAATGTAAATATGTATTGCTTATTGAAATAATCTTATGGTAAAATGAATTTGTTATAAAGGTAGGAGCAAGAAATGAAAAAAATAATAAATAAAGATTATTTGATTTCGGCAATATTGTTTATTATAATAATGGTTATTAGTTGGAATTTTATAAAAGGTTTCAATTCTTATGATACGTATAAAATGTATCAACTTGGATATTTAGAATATGCAAAGCAGTTGTTTTTTGCAGATGGAAGAATATTCTCTGGTTTTTATATATTAATAGCTAATGCATTTAATATATTTGAAGAAAATTTATATAAGGTTTCAATGATTTTATGTATCGTTATAATTGTTGCCAATGTAATATATTTCAAAAACTTAATATTAAAAATAGCAAACAAAAAACTAAATCAATATTTAATTTTTGTATTAGCATTTATTACTATCTTTAATTTTACTTATGTAGATAATATGAGATTTATAGAAATGCCAATTATTTCCTTAAGTATCTTTCTATATATGGTAGCTGCGAAACAAGTGGTGATTGATAAAAATTATATTAAAATGTTAATTACCTTGTTAATTGCGATATTTATGTATCAAGGTACGATAAATGTTTTTTTTATTATGACAATATTTTTATATTTACAAAAATATCAAACAATTAATAAAAAAATGATATTAGAAGGTATAAAAATATTATTTTTAAGTATTATACCTATTATTATAAACATTATATATATGAAAATATATGGGAATTTATGTGTTGATACACACAGAACCATGACGACTTTGGAAGAATTACCCTTGAAATTTCTAAAATGTCTGGTAACTTTAATAGATGTATTGCTTTACGCTAAAAGTACTATGCCTCAAAATTTTTATTTTTTTATAATATTAACAAGTATCATATTGGTATTTTTCTTACTAGTAAAACATAAGGAAAAGAGTATTTTTTATACATATTTAAATATATTATTAGTTGTGGTATTTGCAATTATTTCATGTTTACCAATTATATTATTCTTTACTATTGATGATGTACAATCTTTGCATATGGCGGGGAGATTATTTTGGGCAATTCGGTGCGATATATGGTTTAACGATGATACAATTATATTTAAATACTAATATATTAGAAGATAAATTGTATAGAATAATATATGTTGGACTAATTATAATATATGCAATCGTTCTATATTCTGGCATGAATTCTATGATGAAAGCTGATACGACAATGAATGATTTTGACAAGAGTATATGTTATATCATTAAAGAAAATATTAAATCATATGAGCAAAGCAGTAATTATAAAGTGGAAAATTTAAAAATAAAAGTAGAAGTATCATTGGAAGGTGTATATAAAGAATACGAAAATGTAACATCGCAACAACAAAGCTATATATTACTTAGTTTACCAATAGATAGTCTTTTAGGATTTTATTGTGGACTAGATTTAGACATTGAATATATTACTGAAAAAGTAAAGGATTTTAAAAACAATATTGATTTTTATTATATAGAAAATACAGCATATCTATATCTTAATATTTAAAAAGCAATTTAGAATGGAACTGAATAAAAAAAATTTTTAAGCAAATACTAATAATAGCAAATTTTAAGGAGTTTTTTTATGAAAAAAACAATAGGAAAACTATTATTAGTATTTATTTTGATGATAATTTATGCCTACACGCTATCGATTGAAAACATTCCAGACGAATTAGTAATTTTTGAAGGAGAAACAATCAGCTTGAAAACACTATTTGGTATAAATATTAGAGCAAATTCAGAAACAATGGAAACGGCATCATCCACATCTGAGACTAGTTCAGTAAGTCAAAACTTAGGAACAGCAACTTTGCAAGTAAGTTTATTTGATACAATTAATTTAAAAAATGTTAATGTAGATATTCTTCCTAAAACAACAGTAATTCCAGTAGGAACTATAGCAGGCGTAAAATTGTATACCAGTGGAGTGTTAGTTGTTGGCATGTCAGAAATAGAAGGTGCTGATAATAAAAAATACAAACCATATGAAAATACAGGCATAAAAGAAGGAGATACCATAACACAAATCAATAATACAGAAATTCATTCAACAGAAGAATTAATAGAAACAGTTAATCAGGCACAAGGAGAAGCTGTAAAAATACAATATATTCAGGAAAAAGAAACTAAAGAATGTAGTATTGAACCAGTAAAAACCAGTAATAATGAATATAAACTAGGATTATGGGTAAGAGATAGTGCAGCAGGTGTTGGAACCGTAACTTTTTATGAACCATCTACTAAAACTTTTGGTGCTTTAGGACATGGAATTACTGATATTGATACGGAAGAACTCATTAATATTGCCTCAGGAGAATTTGTTACCACTAGAATTTTAAATATTACAAAAGGGGAAAATGGTAATCCCGGAAAAATACAAGGAACAGTTGAAAATCAACAAAACATTGGAAAGATTTATAAAAATAGCAAATTTGGAATTTATGGAACAGTTGATAATTTAGCAAGCTTAAATATTGATACATCTAAAGAAATGGAAGTTGCCTTAAGAGAAGAAATACAAGTAGGAAAAGCTACTATCTTATGCAGTTTAGACAATCAAAACTTACAAGAATATGAAATTGAAATAGAAAAAATATACAAAGAAAATAATTATGACAATAAAAGTATGCAAATCAAAGTAACAGATGAAAGATTATTAGAAAAAACAGGTGGGATAATACAAGGCATGTCAGGTTCTCCAATTATTCAAAATGGTAAATTTATAGGGGCTGTAACCCATGTTTTGGTAAATAATCCACAAGAAGGATATGCCGTATTTGGAGATATTATGCTAAAACAATCTAAAGAAGTAAATTAATGTAGCTTAAATAAGGATACAAGAGGCCATCCTACATCAAACGAATGAAACAATAAAAATAAATAAGTTAATAAATTACAATAATTTACAAAAAATATGCAAAAAGTATTGCATATTTTTTTGTTTTATCATATAATTTGCCCAAACAATAAATAAAAATTCTTTTGAATCTAAAATATTTTAATCAGAAAATGTAATTTTATTCAAAATTAAAATCTAAAAATTAGGAAATTAAAATTCAAGAAATCATGTAATAAAAGTAGAATGCTAAAGAAAAGACAAGTAAAAATCATAAAAAACGTAATTTTACTAATGAATTCAAATTGACAGTAGAATAAATTCGAATTATAATATAAGGAGAGATGAGATGAAAAAATTTACTTATAACAATTATATATATTATAAAGAATTGTTTGGAAGTAGCAAAACTAAAAACAGTTTTCAATTGATGGAAGATGAAGAAAAATATGTCTACAAAGAAAAAGAAACTCATCAACCACATGATAAAATATTCAAAGAAATATTAGACGATAAAGAGGAAGCTGTTAATTTTATAAATGAAAATTTAAAATTATTTGATAAAAAATATAAATTGAAAACAAATGACATAGAAAAATATAACAGAAACTTTATAACACAAAATTTTTCGAATATGGAGTCAGATATAATTTATAAAAAAACAGATCAAAATATATTTTTCTTAATAGAACACCAATCCACTATAGACTATTCAATGCCTTATAGAATACTAAAATACAATATGGCAATTATGGAAAGTAGCATAGATAAAAAGAAAGTTAAAAATAAGAATTATAAGTTACCAATTATATATTCCTTTGTAATATATACGGGAAATAAAAAATGGAATGCCGACAATTATATAATTGAAAAGCAAGAAAATTTGATGGGAGTCAAGAAAAATATATTTGCAAACTTTGAAGTAATAGACATAAATAATTATACCAAAGAGGAGTTATTGATGAATAAAAGCTTAATATCAAAAATGATGTTATTGGAAAAAGCAAAAAATATTGAGGAATTAGAAGAATATTTACAAAAAATATTAGAAAAAGAGTTACAAGAGAAGCAAATAGTTTTTATAGAAAAAGTGATTGATTTAATATTTAAAGACAAAATTACGAAAGAAAGATATAGCAAGATTATAGCTAAGAAAAGAATGAAGAAGGGAGAGGATTTTATGTTTGTTGAAATTATAAGCAATTGGATAGATGAAATGTTAGAAAAAGAGGAAAGATTTGAAGTAAAAGAGCAAGAGTTCGAAGTAAAAGAACAGAAGCTTGGAAAAAGAGAGAAAGAGATTAGAACAGAGGAAGAAAAAATGAAGTCAATGAAGGCAGAACTTGAAATAAGAGAGAAAAGAATAAATAAAAGGGATAAAGCCTTAAAAGACAAAGAAAATCAACTAACTAAAAGAAAATATGCAAGCATAGACAATATTGTCATGGAAATGTTAAAAAGCAAAATAGATGACAATACGATTATAAAGATATTAAAAATTGATAAAAATGAATTAATACGAATAAAAAATGAAAATGATTTTGCAATTGTGCAATAATAAAAATAATATCAAGTAATCCCTCAGAACAATTTTTTGAGGGATTAAATAACAACTATTGAATTAACATTGATCCAATTTCTGTTACTGTACCAGCTCCAAGAGTCATTACAATATCATTTTCTTCTACATTATTTTTAATATATGAAACACATTCTCTAAAATTAGGAATATATTTTGCATCTTTTCCAATGGAAATTAGTTGATTTACCAAATCTTTAGAGGTAACACCATAGGTGTTTTTTTCTCTAGCAGCATAGATATCTAAAACAATTACATTGTCAAAATTGAGCAAGCTTTTTGCAAAATCATTTAATAAGTTTTTCGTTCTACTATAAGTATGTGGTTGAAAAACAACCCAAGAATGATTATATTTTTTATGAGAAAGTGATTTTGCAATGGCTGATATTTCAGTAGGATGATGTCCGTAGTCATCATAAACACTAACTTTATTATCTATTTTTCCTTTAAACTCAAATCTTCTATGAGCACCGAGTAAATTTCAATAAAGCAGATTTAATAGCAACTTTTTCAATCTCGTATTGAGTACATAACGCAATACAAGCTAAAGCATCTGATACATTATGAATACCAGGAACAGAGAGTTTAATCCTATCAAATAATTCACCTTTATGATAAACATCAAATTCTGCAAAACCATCACAATCAAAAATGATATTTTCCGCATAAAAATCGGCTTTTTTATTTTCAATGCTATAAGTAATTGGGGTAGCATTAGTATAGGAAATTAAATCGAAACAATTAAGATCATCACGATTAACCACTAAAACCCCATTATCTGGAAGAAGTTTAACATATTTAATAAAAGCATTTTTGATATTTTCAAAAGTTTTAAAATAATCTAAATGGTCGTTGTCAATATTTAAGATGATTTCAGCTTTTGGACTAAATTTTAAGAAACTTTCTACATATTCACAAGCTTCGATAATAAAATGTTCACTGTTTCCCACCATATAATTTCCACCAAGCTGTTTTAAATAAGCACCAACTTGAATACTAGGTTCTTGTAAAGCTTCTAGAAAACAAAGTGCAATCATGGAAGTAGTTGTTGTTTTTCCATGTGTACCAGAGACACAAATAGTATCTTTATAACAACGTGTTAATTCACCCAAAAAGTCAGCTCTTTCAATGGTAGGAATATTTAACTTTTTAGCTTCTAACATTTCAGGATCATCTTGTTTAACAGCGGCAGAATAAACAACAATATCAGAATTGACAACATCCTCTAAACTATGACCAATCACTACTTTAATTCCTTTTTGTATTAGGATTTGAACATTTTCTGAATCGCTGGTGTCTGAACCAGTAACTGTAAATCCCCAATTCTTTAAAATGGCAGCAATACCGCTCATACTAACGCCACCAATTCCAATCATATGTATATTTTTATATTTCTTAATATTATCAATATTTGGCATTTATTAACACTCCTTTAACAGATAGATTATATAATTATATATTTAAAAATTCAATAGTTTGGTAAAAATTTAGAGGAAAAATTAACACCTTATACATTTTATTAGACAAATAAAAAAATGTTACAAATATAAAGTTTGATTTTTTTGTAAAAAAAAGAAGGAAAAACTTTTTTTATGAAGAATATTATAAATGTACATAAGATACAAGCTATATGTACAAAATAATTATAAAACTTAAGGAAGGTAGGTGCACTTAGAATGCAAATTACAGATGTACGTTTAAGAAAAGTAAATTCAGAAAACAGAATGAAAGCTGTTGCTTCTGTAACATTCGATAACGAATTCGCAGTACACGATATTAAAGTTATCGAAAGCCAAAATGGATTATTCATAGCTATGCCAAGCAGAAAAACTCCAAACGGAGAATTCAAAGATATAGCTCATCCAATTAATGCTGAAACAAGAGAGAAAATTCAAAAAGCTATCCTAGAAGCTTATGAAGCTCCAGAAACAGAGGAATCAGCAGAATAATTGATAAAGGTTAAAAAGGCACTTTTAAAGTGCTTTTTTTGTTGTAAAATAAGTCTGAATGTGACAAAATCATAATAAAACCTTGAAAAAAAGCAAAAAACAAGTTAAAATAGATAATAGTTTAAAATCAAAAGAAAGTAGGAAAATCAAGCATGTATTTAATAGTAGGATTAGGCAACCCAGAAAAAGATTATGGAGATACCAGGCACAATATGGGATTTAACACAATTAATAAATTAGCCAAACAATATGAAATTGAGGTTACAAAAAATAAATTCAAAGGTTTATATGGAAGTGGAGTGATAGAAGGGGAAAAAGTCATTTTATTAAAACCACAAACTTTTATGAATTTAAGTGGAGAAAGCATCAAAGAAATTCTTCAATTTTACAAAATAGAAATAGAGCAATTAATCATTATATATGATGATATTGACATAGAGCCAGGAGTAATAAAAATAAGAAAAACAGGTGGTGCAGGAACACATAATGGTATGAAGTCTGTGGTACACGAATTAAAAACACAAAACTTCAAAAGAATAAGAATTGGAATTGGAATGCCAAAAGAAAAAGGAGATTTAATCGAATATGTAATAGGTGCAATTCCAGATGAAGATAAAGAAAAATTAGACAAGGGAACAGATTTAGCAAAAGAAGCAGTAATTGAAATTATTAGAAATGGAATAGATATAGCTATGAACAAATTTAATTCATAAAATTATCTAATAAACTCCATAAACAGAAAACAATAGAAAGGAATCAAATAGAAATGACAGAGATTATAATACAAACAGGAAGTAATGAAAAACAAATAGCATTGATAGAAAATGGAAAATTAACAGAATATTATGAAGAAAATGATGAATATAAGAGGAAAGAAGGAAATATTTATATTGGAATTGTAAAAGATATAATCGATGGTATGCAATCAGCTTTTGTTGATATTGGGACAGAAAAAAATAGTTTTATTCATTTAAAAGACATCTTGCCAAAAATAGACGAGACAAAGGAAATAAAAAAGGAAAATAAAGAAATAAGCAAAGTAGTAAAACCAAATCAAAAATTATTAGTACAAGTCAAAAAAGATAGCAATGAAAAAAAA
Source organism: uncultured Clostridia bacterium (assembly GCA_944386725.1). GTDB lineage: Bacteria > Bacillota > Clostridia > TANB77 > CAG-508 > CAG-269. Next base: position 17,756 of record CALXCE010000010.1, on the reverse strand, counting down.
GGAGCAAGAGTATCAACTCACATCAATTTACCAAGCAAATATATTGCTTTACTTCCCAATACAGATATTATTACTATTTCTCAAAAAATCGAAGATAAAAAAGAACAAGAAAGATTAATAAAGTTAGTAAAAGATAACTTAAGTGATGGCAATGGAGCAATCATAAGAACTTCTGCTCAAGACAAAGAAAAAGAAATAATAGAAGACATTAAAAAAGTGGAAAAAAAGTGGAATAATATCATTCAAACTAGTATTAGTCCAGAATTAAGAAAACCGAAATTATTGTATAGAAGTGAAAGTATTATAGAAAGAATGTTGATTGATTTAGCAGATAATGCAATTGAAAAAATAACGGTAAATGACAAAAAGGTAAAAGAAGAATTGGAAGAGTTTAAAAATGAAAATCAAGAATACAGTAACCTAAAAATCGAAGTAAAAGAGAAAGAAAACTTATTAAACATTTATGATTTAGACAAACAAATCGAAAAAATAAAAAATAGAAAGATTTGGTTAAAATGCGGAGGATTTATCACCATTGACAAAACAGAAGCTTTAACAGCAATTGATGTTAATACAGGAAAGTACACAGGAAATCAAAACTTAGAACAGACCATTTATAAAGTAAACACAGAAGCTACAATAGAAATTGCTAAACAATTACGATTACGAGACATTGGAGGCATTATTATCATTGATTATATCGATATGAAAAAGGAAGAAAACAAAGAAAAAATCGAAAAGCTTTTAAAAGAAGAATTAAAGAAAGATAGAAGCAAAACGCAGGTAGAAGGATTTACTAAGTTAGATTTGATGGAATTGACTAGGAAGCATGTTTGTAGCCACAAAGATTAACAAGAGGGACAAGGGACACGGGGACGTAGATAATGTCCCAATCTAGTAAACATAAATTAAATAATTTAAAGATTGGGACATTATCTACGTCCCCGTGTCCCCCGTGTCCCATTGTCCCCAAATGAAAAGAGGAAGTTAAATGAAGGTAGGATTTGTACACTTAGGGTGCAGTAAAAATTTAATCGATACAGAAGTAACCATTGGAGTATTTAAGAAACATGAATTTGAAATTGTAAATGATGAAACCAAAGCAGATATCATTGTTATTAACACCTGTGGATTTATCGATTCTGCAAAAGAAGAGGCAATTAACACCATTTTAGAAATGGCAGAATATAAAAAGAATAAATGTCAATATTTAATTGTAATGGGTTGTTTAGTGCAAAGGTATTATGAAGGTTTAATAAAAGCGTTACCAGAGGTAGATTTATTTATCAAAATTGAGGAATATGATAAATTATGGGACAAAATAGAAGACTTAATGAAAAGAAATATTACGGTAAAAAGCAAAAATAAAACTAGTAAAAACATATCTGATATTCCTAAAATGCCAATGTTAACACAAGAGGAATTTTTAAACAGAACCATTACAACAGGAAAAAACTATGCTTATCTAAAAATTGGAGAAGGATGTAGCAACAAATGTACCTATTGTGCCATTCCCTATATAAGAGGTCCATTTGTTAGTAGAAAAAAAGAAGACATACTAGAAGAAGCAAAAGCATTAGCAAAACAAGGCATAAAAGAATTAATTATTATAGCACAAGATACCACAAAATATGGAATCGATTTATATGGGGAAAGTAAATTAGCTCAATTATTAGAAGAAATCAGCCAAATAAAAGAATTTAGATGGATTCGATTCTTATATTCTTATCCAGAGGGGATTACAGATAGATTGATAGAAGTAGTTGCTAAAAATCCCAAAATAGCGAAGTATTTTGATATTCCAATTCAACACATATCAGATGCTATCTTAAAGAAAATGAACCGCAGAACTTCTAAAAAACAAATAGAGGATTTAATTGCTAAAATAAAAACTAAAATTCCTAATGTAACTTTAAGAACGAGTCTGATTGTAGGATTTCCAGGAGAAACGCAAGAAGATTTTAAAGAGCTATTAGAATTTGTGAAAGAAACTAAATTTGACAAATTGGGAACCTTTATGTATTCCAAAGAGGATGGAACACCAGCAGCTAAACTACCAAAACAAATTCATGGCAATACCAAAAAGGCAAGATATAATCAGATTATGAAGTTACAACAAGATATATCAAGAGAAAATTTGAAAAGAAAATTAAACAACGAGTGTGAAATTTTAGTGGAAGACATCTCATTTGATGGGAAATATTATATCGGAAGAACAATGCAAGATGTGCCAGAAATTGATGGATTAGTCTATATCAAGAATAAAAATTTCGAAAGAAAAAATATTATAGGCAAATTTGTGAAGTGTAAAATTGTAGGAATTAGTAATTATGATTTGATGGCTGAAATTACTAACTAGTCATTGATATATCAACATTATAATAACTTATCTTTATTTTTTAATAAAAACAAAAAACAAAGAGGTAAAGAAAAAATGCAAATTTTAGGTAAAGTACAAATACAAGGAAAAGAAAAAGAAATATTACTAAAAGAAGAAGCTGAATTTTTTAAATATTATAGTTTGGAGTTAATAGGTGCATATTCACCTCAAATAGGAGAACAAAAAATAGTTTTTAAAAAAGATACTGGAATATCAAAAGAAATAAAAATAGAAATTATAAAATTAGTAAATATGAAGATAACACAAAAAATGTTACAGAGAAAAAATCTTCTTCAAACAATAGGAGAAGTTAATATAGAAGAGAAGCCAAAAGAATTATTAGTAAAAAAAGAAGGCGAAATTTTAAAATATTATTATTTAAATTTAATTGGTGTCTATACTCCTAAAATGCCAGGGCAAACCATCATTTTTAGGGAAGATACACTAGAAAATAGAGTTTCATCAGACATAAAAGATAATGAACAAAAAAATACAATATCACCTTCCGAAAAAGAGCAAATACAACAATTTTTAGAAAGAATAAAAATACTAGATATTTTAGAAAAGATACAAATACAAGATAGAGGTGTGAAAGAAAGAACACGATATAATAAAACAGTGAAAACAAGTAAAACGAGTCAAAAGCAACAAAAACAAAATGATACAAAGAAAGAAGAAATATTGCAAAAACAACAAAAGCAACCAGAAAAAGCGAAAAACAAAACAAGAGATATTAATATAAAACAAGAAGTGAATATGGATACAAGGGTTACAGATATGAGTAACTTAGAACAGGTTTTACAAAAAAATAAAAAAATGCCTAAACTAGAGCATGGAGATGCACCTTTAAAAATGGGAATTGTAGAATCTGACGATATGAAAAAATTAAGGGATGAAAAAGGAGAAAAAGAGCAAGGACATACTTCTAGATATGAAGCAGTAGTGATGACAAAACAAGGAAAAGTGCAGACGTTAGACTTGGATAATGATACCCAAGAGGGAATCAATCCATTAGAAGAAAATTATCAAGTAAAACAAAATGATACAGTAAAAAAGGGAGATGTTCTAACTAGATTAAAAGTAGGAGAAGGAACCATTGGAATTGAAAAGGGGCAATATGGAGAAGTTGAGGTCTATCATTCACCAAGAAAAACAATTGGAGGAAATGGAGTAGAAGGAAATAAAAGTTTAGATAGACAATTAGAGACTTCCGATGCTAAAAACTCGGTAGAAGGTACTAATATCGAAACCTTGAAGTTGGCACAAGAGCATAACGATGGATATCGTTCGGTAGAGGAGGGATATCAAGAAGTAGAGAAACATAAAGAGATACATTCAGATTGTGAACCAAAAGAGGTAGAAGATTTAGATGGCGATAGAAATACACGTTCTCATACACATGAAACAGAGGATTTTGTGGAATTATCTTCAGGAGAAAAAGTTACCTATAATGAATTGGCTAGCAGATGGGGATTCTATAAAGATGGAAAACCAGATGCAACTTTTGTGAAAGAAAAATTTGCGAAAAAAGAACAAGAGAATAAAGAACCCGAAGAAGTGATAGCAGAATTAGATGAAGAATATGATGATCCAAGAGCACCTCAACGAGGTAGATAAATAAAAATGAAGATTTAAGAATTATTGAACAAATACTTAGCCTTAAATCCTCATTTTTATTTTTGCTTTTATACTGGGTTAACATGAACTACAGTTTTATAAATTTTATCTAAACCATTTATGGTATTTTCAAGGCTATCAGCCAATTTGTGACTTTCAAATGTAGACATGTTGCCGTCTAAACAAATCGTCAAAAATACCAAATACTTATCACCAACAGGGGTAGAGACAATATTTTCGATTTCTTTAATTTCTGAATAACTATGAGCAATATCTAAGATTAAATCTTTTGTTTTATCATCAATGCTAATATCCATTAAAACATTATAACTTTCTAGAAAGATAGTAATACCAGTATAACAAATCCAAATAGAAATACCAATACCAACAATGCCATCAAACCAATAAATACCAATCAAAGTAAACAGAACAGAAAGCAAAGTAAAAGTAGTTACAATGCAGTCGTTTTTATGGTCTTTCATATTAGCTTCTAGTAAAATGCTGTTATATTTTTGATAAGTTTTTAAAGTGTAGAAATATAAACATAGTTTAGTAAGGATAGTAGCAATACAAACAACAACAAGAAACCAGGAAAAATGAAGCTCACTACCTATGATTAAAGTTGTAATAGAATCAAAAAGTAATTTAGCAGCAACTAAAATCATAGCAATACTAATAAACATAGAAAATATGTATTCTGCCTTACCATGACCTAAGTTATGATCTTCATCATCTGGTACACTTGCAATTCTATTACCAATAAAAGTCATTAAAGAAGCAAAAATATCACCGGCACTATTTACACTGTCTGCAATCATAGCTTGACTCTTACAAATCCATCCAACAGTTGCTTTTATCATTAATAAAAATATATTTCCAATTATTCCATAGATTCCTGCTTTCTTAATAGATACAAATTTTTTGTCCATATAATCTTCTCCTTAATTAATATATATTTTATGATTATAACACAAAAAATAGAAATAAAACAAGTTGTTGCAAAAAAATATCAAACATGCTATAATTTAAAAGTAGTACAAAAGGAGAAACCAAAAGAGGTGTAATAAAAATGACAATATTTGCAATCATATATATATTAATATTTATAATATTTGCCTTAGTCGCTTATGCCGTATTGCAAATCAAATTATTTGGGATGAGAGTAAAAGATTTTTGGACTTTTATCGAAGCAAATCAAATGTTAGATAAATTATATAAATTTGCTAGACAATACGAAAATATGTCACCACAGGAGCAATTAATATACTTAGCAGAAGCAGAAAAAATATTTAAAGCCTTTGATAATGTACCAGACACCTTGTGGGAGGAGGAATATGACAAATATAAAGCAGTATTATCAAAATATAAAGATATTAAGATGATTCGATGGGTAGAAGAAAACAAGTGATGTCGTATTGGGAAAGTTTCTCCTTGCGACATCACTTAAATTCGTATCATAATCAAGCTTAAAAATACGTAAGCATAACGGAAGGCGCGTTTCATAAACAATTTAGATTGAAACACATCAAAGGTTTCAGACAAGGCACAATATTTATCAACTAGAGTTAAAATAAAGCCTTCTATCGATTTAGGAAATTGAATGGTAACAGGCCACATATGTTTCATAATAATATCTTTTTCTTTTTCATTCAAGTCAAATAACTTACAAGCATTTTCACAGGCTATTTTACCATGTGTGAAAGCATGATGTCCTTTTCTACCTGGCTGTCTTACTCTCCAATCATATAAAAATAAGTCATGAAGCATGGCAGCACGAGTAGCGGATTTATAATCTAAGTGATATTTTTTGCATATTAAAAAACAATAATAAGCAGCAGCATAACAATGGTCAAAACAAGATGTTTCATAATGCTGTTTATAACCCTTCATTTCTTGTACTGTTTCATTATTGATTAATTCTTTTATAATCATTTGGAACTCTTTATCATTGTTTGACAAATCTTTCATAAATGGTTTCATTCATACCCCTCTTATTTTCTTATGTACTTCAAAATCAATTATAACATAGATATAAATAATAATGCAAATTTTTATAAAAAATATAGCAATAAAATAAGTTATGTGATTAATTTTTCTAGTATTTGTATGGTGTTAGTGGCAGCACCTTTTCTTAAGTTGTCAGCTACAACCCATAAATTCAAACCATTTGGAACACTAAAATCTCGCCTAATTCTTCCAACAAAAACCTCATCATTTCCGTTTACTTTGCTAGCCAAGGGATAAAAGTTTTTTTCTGGATTGTCTACAACTATAATTCCCTGAAAATTTTCTAGCAATAATCGAACGTCATAGATGTCAAAATCTTTTTCTAATTCTACATTGATAGATTCACCATGACAATTTATGATAGGAACTCTTACTGCTGTTGCTGTAATTGGCAAATTAGGATGATGTAATATTTTCCTAGTTTCTTGTATCATTTTGTATTCTTCTTTTGTATAGCCATGCTCCATGAAAACATCAATATGGGGAATACAATTGTTATAAATGGAACAAGGGAATTTTTTTAATTCAACTCCATCAGCCTTGCTTTCCAAATCTTCAATTCCGAATCGACCGCCACCTGAAACAGCTTGATAAGTGGAGTATACAATTCTTTTAATTTTATATTTCATATCAATCGCCTTTAAAGGTAAAACAGCCTGAATCGTAGAGCAATTTGGGTTACTAATAATTCCATTGTGAGAGGATATATCTTCAGGATTTACCTCTGGGACGACAAGAGGAACCTCAGGATTCATTCGAAAAACACTACTATTATCAATTACTACACAGCCCTTTGAAACAGCAACCGAAGCATATTTTTGAGATATACTTCCGCCGTGCACAAAAGATAGCATAATCAAAATGTTTATCAAAAGATTTCTCGTTTAATTCACAAATAATATAATCTTTACCTAAAAATCGAATTTTAGAGCCAGCAGATTTGCTGGATGCAAAAAGAGTATAAGAAATGTGTGGTAGAGTTCTTTCCTCTAACACTTTTAAAACGGTTCTACCAACTAAACCACTTGCTCCAACAATGGCAACTTTATAATTGGTTGGCATATAAAAAACCTCCTTATATAAATGAGTCTATCATAAAATATGCAAAATTAATTCAAAATGAAACCACAAAAAATATAAAATTTTATCAAAACGGTTGCATAAATTTCCCAATCATATTATAATATAAAAGTAGCATAATATTATATAGAAATAATATTAAATAAAGAGTGAGGTAAAAAAATGGATTATTTATATATACTAAGAGAAGCACTTGTGTGGACGGTAACTATATTTTGGTTATACCAACTTATGGTAAGTTTATGCTCATTGGTCAAAATAAAAGACAAACCATTAAAAGTTAGTAAAGACCACAGATTTATGGCAATTATACCAGCACATAATGAAGAAGCAGTGGTGGGAAATCTAATAGAAAGTTTAAAAAGACAAAATTATAACAAAGAATTATATGATATCTATGTAATAGCAGACAATTGTACAGATAATACAGCACAAGTAGCGAAAGAAGCAGGGGCTATTGTGTATGAGAGATTTAATAGCACCAAAAAAACAAAAGGATATGCATTAGATTGGTTTTTACAACAAAAAATCGAAGAAAATGCCCCATATGATGCATTTTTTGTATTTGATGCTGATAACATTGTGGATTCTAATTTTATCAAAAACATGAACAAAAAGTTATGCCAAGGAGAAGAGGTAGTACAAGGATATAGAGATATTAAAAACCCAACAGACAGTTGGATTACAGCGGGATATGCAATCTTCTATTGGACGATGCATAGATTTTATCATTTAGCAAGATACAATTTAGGATTGTCACCATTATTAAATGGTACAGGATTTATGGTAAGATTTGATGTAATAAAACCAGAAGGTGGATTAAATACAATTACATTAACAGAAGATATTGAATTTTCATTAAAAAGAATTATTAAAGGAAAACGACTTGGATGGGCAACAGATGCTATTGTATATGATGAACAACCAGTAGGATTCAAACAAAGTTGGTCACAAAGAAGCAGATGGACAGTAGGTCATATACAATGTATTAAAGAATATACAAAACAATTAGCAGTAGCAGCGAAAGAAAATAAAACTATGATGAATTTTGATGGACTATTATATATTGTAGGAAGTATACCAATGTTTGTCATAACAATCGTGCTACTCCTAACAAATTTTTTAATGTATGCAGGAGAAGGAATTACAAAACTAGAATTGTTATATAATATAGGATTATTTATCGTTCCAACTTTCTTTTTGCCAATCCTAACAGGAGTTATTGTTATGCTATTAGATAGAAGACCAGTTAAACCAATGTTAAAAGGATTAGCATGTTATCCATTATTCATGGGATCATGGCTTTTAATCAATTTTAAATGTATGTTTGTCAGAACAGAAGAATGGGAAAAAATCGAACACGTAAGAGATATAAAGATAGCAGAAGTATCAGATTTAGAAAAAGAATTGATTTAAAACATCAATTCTTTCTTTATAAATAATTTTTTCTCTGTTTTCAAAATCATTTTCGAAATCAGGAAAGGAAGTAACAAGAAATGAAGAAGACACATATTGCAATTATCGTAATAGGAATTTTATTTTTATTAGTAGCAGCATTTCATCAAGATATATGGTTTGATGAAAGTTATTCAGTAGCTATTGCAAGACATAGTTTTTCAGAAATCTGGACAATTAGTGGAAATGATGTGCATCCACCTTTGTATTATTGGATGTTACATATAGTCGGAATGGTATCTAATTATCATATTATAGTTTATAGATTGTTTTCTGTATTAGCAATTGCTATTGTGGGAATCTTGGGGTATACCCATATTAGAAAAGATTTTGGTGAAAAAACAGGAATCATTTTTTCTTTCTTGACATATTTTTTACCAGTTATGAGTACATATAGCCAAGAAATTAGAATGTATTCATGGTCATGCCTTTTGGTACTTCTAGTAGGAATTTATGGATACAGATTATATCAAAATATAAAAAATAAAGAAAATAAACAGGAAGAAATCCTAAAAAAAGAAAAATTAAAAAATTTAATTTTATTTGGAATATTTAGTATAGGTTGCTGTTACATTCACTATTATGCACTTGCTACAACAGGTATTATCAATCTATTACTTCTTATTTATATCATAAAAAATAGAAAAAAAGAAAAAATATTATTACGAAACTTTATCATACTAGCCATTCTTCAAATTATATTATATATTCCATGGATTGTATTTTTTGTATCACAGTTAAAGCATGTTGGAGGAGGATTTTGGATATCGTTAGGTTTGAATACAGCGGTAGAAGTTCCAAGTTTTCAATTTAGAAGACAGTTAGATACTACCTTTTCGTTTGACTCGAATACCATAGTAGCATTGGTAGCTGCTATTAGTATGTACATCTATATAGGATACAGGATATATGGAGCCAAAAAAGAAAAAGAAAATATATTACCAGGAATTTTAGCATTAGGTATTTATTGCACCGTCATTGTTTGTATGCTTATTATATCTTTTGTTATGCCAATATTATTTGCTAGATATCTATTGGTAATGACTGGTTTATATGTTTTTGGATTAGCCTTTTTTATGGCAAAAGAAAAGAGAAAATGGATTACAGTATCTATATGTATTATTATTTTAATTCTTGGAATCATTAGTAATGTAACAAATATCACCATTAATTATGATGCTAGTAATATGAAACAAATTGAATATTTACAAGAAAGGATTCAAGAAGATGACATCCTCGTATATTCTAATATTGGGAATGGTGGCGTTATTGCAGCATTTTTTCCAAACAATAAGCAATATTTTTATAATGGAGCCTATTGGGATGTAGAGGAAGCTTATAAAGCATATGGACCAGCTATGGAAACTATCTATGATTATCAAGATATCTTAGAAAATTATACAGGAAGAATTTGGTTAATTGATTCTGAGAATATGGGATTATATGATGAATTTCCAAAAGATAATACGATAACTTTAGAAGGACCAATTCGATTTGATACAAAATATCAAAATTACATCTATAGTTTCGTTTTACTAGAAAAATTTTAAAAAAAGCTTGCATTTATACCAAAAATTGGGTATAATAATACAAGAAAGATAAAATACAGCAAGAGTGGGAACCAATCCCACTCTTAACTATTGAGAAGGAGGAAGTCTTGGCAAATATAGAAGAAAGAGTAGAAATATTAGTAAAACCCATTATCGAAAAAATAGGTTATGACTTATATGATGTAGAATATGCCAAAGAAGGAAAAAACTATTTTTTGCGAATATTGATTGATAAGCCGGAAGGAATTGATTTACAGGACTGTGAAAAAGTAAATGATGCGATTAGTGATATACTAGATGAAGCAGATTACATCAAAGAACAATATTTTTTAGAAGTATCTTCTACTCGGAATTGAAAGAATACTTAGAAAAGATAGACATTTAGAGAAAAACATAGGAAAAGAGATCCAAATAAAATTATTTAAAAAAGATGAAAACAAAAAAAAGGAATACCAAGGAGTATTACAAAATTTTACCCAAGAAACAATAACAATCGAAAGTAGCATAGGAAATATAGAAGTAGAACGTAAAAATATTGCACAAATAAAAACTATTTATCATTGGTAAAAAGGAGGAATCAAAAAAATGAAGAAAGAAGCAATTGACAACAAAGAATTGATATTAGCATTGGAGGAATTAGAAAAAGAAAAGGGGATTAAAAAAGCATATTTACTACAATCCATTGAAACAGCATTAGTAACAGCCTACAAGAGAAATTTTGACTCTTTAGAAAATGTAAAAATACAAATGGATCAAAAAACAGGAGCAACTCATGTATATTGTTTAAAAGAAGTAGTAAAAAGAGCCAATAATAAGGAAACACAAATCAATATAAAAGAGGCACAAAAAATAAATCCTGATTTTAAAGAAGGAGATACAGTTGAAATTGAAATTATACCAAGGGATTTTGGTAGAATCGCCGCACAAACAGCAAAACAAGTTATTATCCAAAAATTAAGAGAAGCAGAAAGAGAAATCATCTATACAGAATTTAACGACAGAAAAGGAGAAATTGTTTCAGGTTTAGTGCAAAAAGCTGATCACAATATTGTTGTTATGGATTTAGGAAAATTAGAAGGAGTAATGCCTTCTAAAGAACAAATCCCAACGGAACATTATCATGTCAATGACAAAATAAAAGGATATGTGTTAGATGTAGAAAAGGGTAGCAAAGGAGCCCCACAAGTAATTGTATCTAGAAGTCATCCTGATTTTGTAAGAAAATTACTAGAATTTGAAATACCAGAAATTTATGAAGGTGTGATTGAAATTAAAAGTGTTTCGAGAGATCCAGGATATAGAAGTAAAGTAGCTGTTTATTCACCAGACCCAAACATTGATCCAGTTGGTTCTTGTGTAGGACAAAAAGGAGTAAGAATTCAAAATGTAATCAATGAATTAAACGGAGAGAAAATTGATGTAATCGAATGGAATGAAGACCCATCTATCTATATTGCATCAGCACTACTTCCAGCACAGATATTAGCAGTTGATATCAAGGAGGAAGAAAAATTTGCACAAGTTATTGTTCCAGATGATCAATTATCATTAGCAATCGGGAAATCAGGTCAGAATGCAAGATTAGCAGCCAGACTAACAAGTTGGAAAATAGACATCAAATCAGAAACGCAATTTAGAGAAATGCTAATGAGTACACAAAAGGAAGAAACAGTAGAAGAAACGGAAGCAGAATAAAACACAGATCAAGACATAGAATAAAAAGAGGACACGTTTGAAAGAAGGAATCATGATTATGAAAAATCAGCCACAAAGAACCTGTATGGGGTGTAATACGAAAAAGGATAAAAAAGATTTAATTCGAATTGTAAAAAATAAAGAAAACCAAATCAGTATTGATAAAACAGGAAAACAACAAGGCAGAGGAGCGTATTTATGTGATGATATTCAATGCTTAGAAAAGGTAATTAAATCAAAAAGACTAGAAAAAATATTTGATAAAAAAATATCAGAAGAAATTTATGAAAATTTAAGAGGTGTCATTCTTGATTAATAAAAAAATATTAGGTTTAATTGGATTAGCAGCGAGAGCTAGAAAAATTTGCTTTGGAGCAGATAGTGTGGAATTACAAATTAAAAAGAAAAAAATATATTTAGTAATTGTAGCGAAAGACTCATCGAATAGGACGAAAGACAAATTTAAAACCTTGTGTGAAGAATATAAAATACCAATTATCATAGAAGGAGAAATAGAAATTATAAGCAAGGCAATTGGAAAATCCAACAAAGCAATCATTGGAATAGAAGATAGTAATTTTGCAAACGAAATACAGAGAATAAATAATGGGGGTGAAGCTATTGGGTAAGATAAAAATACATGAAATAGCAAAAAAATTAGGTTTAAGTAGTAAAGAAGTATTAGATGTAGCAAACAAATTAAAAATAGACGTAAAAAGTCATCTAAGTGGAGTAGATGAAGACGAAGCAAAGAGGATTGAAAATGCAATAACGAAAAAAGATGAAAAGAAAAAAGAGAATAAAAAAGAAAAGGAAAAAGACGTGAAAAAAGAAGAAAAAGCACCTGTTATTATTAGACGAGAAGTTATTATAGCACAGGAAGAACCAGAAAAGAAAAAAGAAGTATTAAAAAAAGAAGAAAAGAAAAATAATATTGGATTTGTAGAAAGAAAACAAAACAAAGATTATAATATTGTTTATCGCAATAAGCCAAACAAACCAATGACAGTTAGTGAATTATTTGGTCTTAAAAAAGAGGAAGCATCGAAAGAAGAAAAAGTAGAAGAAAGGGTAGAAAGTGTTAAAACACAGCCAAAAGAAAAAGAGAAAAATGAAAGGACAACAAAGGTGACATCATCTAATGATATTCCTAAAACAAAAAGTCCAGAAAGACCATTTAATCAAAATAGAGAGAATAGAAACGATAACTATAATAACAGAAATAGAAATCAAAATAACCAAAATAATAACTATAAAAATAACAACTTTAACCGAAATCTTTATAACAACGCCAATAATGGTAATAACCGATTTAATAACAGTAGAAATAATGGAGATAGATTTGGAAGAAGACCACTAGATGAAAAAGGTATAGAGAAGAATATTAAAAACATTATGGCAGTAGAAACCGGTGAAAAAGAAACCATAAGAGAATACAATAGAGGGTTAGATAAACAAAGAAATAATAAATTTGATGAAAATAAAACAAACAAGAGAACGAAAACAAGAAGGAATTATGCAGAAAATGATTTTGATGAAGGAAAATTAAAAACGCTAAAACAAGCTAACCGTTTATCCAATATGTTTGATGACCAAGATGGGGGAATGTTAGATTATTATGATTTAACAACAGAGCGTGGGAGAAGAGGAAAGAAAAGAAGTAACAAAAATCAAGAAGAAAGAACGAAACAAAAAATCTTTCAATTAACCGAAATCCAAATTCCAGAAAGTATTACGGTCAAAGATTTTGCTGCTGAGATGAAAAAAACAACAGCAGAAGTCATCAAAAAGTTATTAGGTTATGGAATTATGGCAACCATTAATAATGAAGTTGACTTTGATACAGCTTATCTAATTGCACAAGAATTTGGTATCAATGCTACCAAAAAAGAAACAGTAACAGAAGAAGATATTTTATTTGATGATTCAGAAGATAGAGAAGAAGAATTAGAAACAAGACCACCAGTTATTGTGGTTATGGGACATGTCGATCACGGAAAAACATCACTATTAGATGCCGTTAGAAAAACCAATGTAATTGAAGGAGAAGCAGGAGGAATTACGCAAGCTATCGGTGCTTATAAAGTAAAAGTAAAAGACAGAGAAATTACTTTTTTAGACACACCAGGACATGAGGCTTTCACAGCCATGAGAGCAAGAGGAGCACAAATTACAGATATAGCAATTCTAGTTGTAGCTGCTAACGATGGCGTAAAACCACAAACGATAGAGGCGATTAACCATGCTAAATCAGCAGGAATACCAATTATAGTAGCAATTAACAAAATAGATTTACCAGACGCTAACATTGACAAAGTAAAACAAGAATTGATGGCATATGAATTGGTACCAGAAGAATGGGGTGGAGACACTATCTATGTTCCAATCTCTGCCAAGAAAAATGAAAATATTGACCAATTATTAGAAATGGTACTATTAGAAGCAGAGGTTCTAGAACTAAAAGCGAATCCAAATAAACAAGCCAAAGGAACGGTTATTGAAGCAAGATTAGATAAAGCAAAAGGACCGATTGCTACTATGCTTGTACAAAGAGGAACTTTAGACGTGGGAGATACCATTGTTGTAGGTTCATCTATTGGTAGAATTAGAGCTATGAAAGATGATAAAGGAAAGAACGTAAAAGCAGCTAAGCCATCTACACCAGTAGAAATTATGGGACTAACTGAGGTACCATCAGCAGGAGATACTTTCTATGAAGTGAAAAATGAAAAAATGGCAAAACACTTAATTGAAAGAAGAAAACGCCAAGAAAGAGAAAAGGCAATCAACAGTGGCACAAAAGTAACGCTAGATAACTTGTTTAGTCAAATGGAAGAAGGAAATCTAAAAGTATTAAACCTAATTGTCAAGGCAGATGTACAAGGTTCTGTAGAGGCTGTAAAACAATCTTTAGAAAAATTAGCAAATGAAGAAGTTAAAGTAAAAGTAATCCACGCAGCAGCAGGTGCGGTAAATCAATCCGACGTTACACTTGCTAAAGTATCTAATGCCATTATCATTGCCTTTAATGTAAGACCAGACAATATGGCAAAAGAAATGGCAGAAAAAGAGGAAGTAGAAATTAAGCAATATTCTATTATTTACCAAGCGATTGAAGATGTAGAAGCAGCTATGAAGGGAATGTTAGACCCTGAATTTGAAGAAAAAGTAATTGGAAATGTAGAAGTAAGACAAACCTTTAAAATATCAAATGTAGGAACCATTGCAGGTGGCTATGTACTAAGTGGAAAAGTAGAAAGAAATGCAGGGGTAAGAGTTATTCGTGAAAATGTAGTAATTCATGATGGACATTTAGCAACCTTAAAGAGATTTAAAGATGAGGTAAAAGAAGTAGGAAAAGGATTTGAGTGCGGAATGCAAATCGAAAACTACAATGATCTTAAAGAAGGAGACATCATTGAGGTATACGTTATGGAGGAAATAAAAAGGGATTAAGGGACGTTCCTTAAAATCCCTAAAAGAGGGATTAAGGGACACTCCTTTAATATTCAATATAGAAAAAAAGGGAGTGAAAACATGCCAGAGAATCAAGCTAGATTAAGTCGAATTGAAGAGGAATACAAAAAAAAGCTTAGTCAAATTATTGGTTATGAATTAAAAAATCCTAATATTACAGGACTAATTAGTGTAACCAAAGTAAAAGTTACCAATGACCTAAAATATGCGAAAGTATATGTGAGTATACTAAATTCGAAAAACGTGAAAGAAACATTAGCGGGACTTAAGAAATCCTCAGGTTTTATTAGAAGTGAATTAGCGAAAAGAGTGAATTTAAGAAATACACCAGAGTTAATATTTGAATTAGATGATTCATTAGAATATGGGGCAAGAATCGATACGATATTAAAGGAGATTATGCCTAAAAAAGAGGAGTAAATATGACGTTAGATGAAATTTTAAAAGAAATAAAAAAAGCGAAAACAATCGTAATTTTAACCCACGAATCGCCAGATGGAGATGCAGTAGGAAGTAGTTTGGCTGTAAAATTGATTTTAGAAGAATTAGGAAAGAAACCTGATGTTATCATTCCAGAATATTCTAGAATGTTTCATTTCTTGCCATCGGCAGAGAAAATTAAAACAGATTCTGAAATTAAAAAATACAATTTAGCTATTTCAGTCGATTGTGCTAATTTTAAGAGGTTGGCAAAAAATGAATATTTTGAAAATGCGAAAAAAACAATTGTGATTGACCATCATGGAAGCAATAACATGTATGGAGATTTGAATTATGTCAATCCGGCATCACCAGCATGTTGCGAAATATTAGTAAGCATGGCAGAATATTTTGGAATTAAGATTTCGAAAGAAATAGGAACTTGTATTATGGCAGGAATTATAACAGATACTGGTGGATTTCGTTATATGGGAATTACACCAGATACCTTTGAATATACAGCAGATTTAATTCGACTAGGAGTAGACATTCCAGATATTTATAAAAAAACAATGGGAACAAAGACAAAAGCCAATTTTGAATTAACGAAAAGAGTTATTGATCGAATGGAAATGTTAGAAGATGGCAAAGTTTCTTTTACCTATATTACATCTCAAGATGAATTAGAAGTAAATGCTGAACCAGGAGACCATGAAGGATTAGTCAATATTGGTAAAGATATCGAAGGAGTTTTAGTATCTATTTTTATTAGACAAAAAGAAGAGGAAAATGTTTATAAAGTATCATTACGCTCAGAAGATGGCATTAATGTATCTGACATATGCTTGTTATTTGGTGGTGGCGGACATAGTAGAGCAGCAGGGGCGTTGATTCCAGGAACGGTAGAAGAAGTAAAAGAAAAATTAATGAAAGAAATAAAAAAATGGATGGAATAATTATTATTAATAAACCTAAGAACTGTACGTCACATGATATCGTACAAAAAGCCAAAAAAGTATTTGGCAAAAAAGTAGGACATACAGGGACCTTAGACCCAATGGCAACAGGCGTGTTGCCATTATTAATAGGCAAAGGAACTTTATGTTCCAAATATTTAATCAATCATGATAAAATATATGAAGTTCAACTAACATTAGGAGTAAAAACGGATACTGCTGACAAAGAAGGTAGCATTATAGAAGAAAAAAAGGTACCTCAAGGAGCCTTCCAAAAAGAAAGAATAGAAGAAGTATTGAAAACTTTTTTAGGAAAACAAGAACAAATGCCACCTATGTATTCGGCTATTAAAGTCAAAGGAAAAAAACTATATGAATATGCACGAAAAGGACAAGAAGTGGAAGTAAAGCCAAGACTAATAGAAATCTATGAAATAAAGTTATTGAAAATTAATCAAAAAGAAAAGCAAATCGAGTTTCAAGTGGCTTGTTCGAAAGGAACTTATATTAGGAGCCTATGTGAAGATATAGCAGAAAAAATGGGAACAGTTGGTTATATGTCTAAATTAAATAGAGTACAAGTAGGAGGCTTTTCAATTGAGCAAGCTATTTCTATAGAACAATTGGAAAAAGGAGAAATTTCTTATATTACGATAGAAGAACTTTTTTCAAATAGACAGGAAATTTCGTTAGAAAAACAAAGGCTACAACTATTTTTAAACGGAGTAAAATTAACAATGAAAAAATCAGATGGAGTTTATCGTGTTTATTATAATCAGCAGTTTATAGGAATTGGAATGGTAGATAAGAATTTTTTAAAAAGAGATATTATTTTGAATTTTTAATTTTTTATTACAATTTCATTACAATGGTTGAAAAATTCTAATGGTTAGTGTAAAATAAAACCATAAAAACAAAAGTCAAAAAAGGAGGAAGTTTTTAAATGAAAAAGTACAAGCAAAGTAATAAAGGTATTACATTAATTGCTTTAGTCATTACCATTATTGTTTTACTAATACTAGCTGCGGTAAGTATTGTGACCTTAACAGGAGAGAATGGGATTTTAACACAGGCAGAAAAAGCAAAAACAGAAACTAATCATGCAAATCTAGAAGAACA
>CALXCE010000009.1 GCA_944386725.1 uncultured Clostridia bacterium | reverse complement strand
ACCAACATTGTATCATAAGTTTTAATTATGTGTCTTTTTATTTTTTCTAAAACGGTAATTTAATTTTACCATTTATATGTTAAATTAATTTTATCGCACAGATAAGTTATAAACTAGAAAGTCTTCATATTTTAGATGATTAGCGTCAAAAAAGACTATTTAATAATAGCCTTTTTTACTTTCATTTATGAAAATTTAGAAAAATATATTGCCTCCAATCACAACACCAGAACCTAAATATGAGCTTGCTGCTCTAAAAGAACGATAACTATGATTTCTAGCTCCATTTAGTGCAGCTGTTACTGCTTGTGATACAGTGCTTGAATAATTTCCGTTTAATCTTTTTTTCCAATGAGAATCAATAGAATAACAGAATTGTCCTGGTCTTTTATATTCTGTTAATGGGTCTGTACCCCTAGCGTCTGCTCTATTACATGCTGTCGTGATAACGGCTAATGAACCTTGGTAACTTGAACTACATTCTTGTGCTGTAATAGCACATAACAAGTCAAAATCACTTGCAGAATAAGTCCACTTTCCTCCTGAATAAGAGGCTGTTGTAGTTGTTCTTGCGGTTCCACTTCTTGATGTTTCTGTTTTTTGAATTTGTATAATTTTATCAACAGGTTCTTTTATTACGACTTCTGATATTAAGGTTTTTTCAATTTCCACTCCATTTTGATATTTAACTTTGTAAGTTACTTCTTTTAAACCATCTTGCCCTTGTTGTAACACTTTATTCGTTGTACCTTCTGAAGCATTGGTTGTATTTTTTGTTACCGTTTCATATGGTATAGCCACTTGCTCTACTATTATTTTTTCTGTAATTGGTGCATAATTTTCTAATAATTGATCTAAAGATGTCTCTACACCTTCTTCTGATATTTTAGCAATTTGAACTTCTTGATAAGATTTATCTGTAATTTTAATGCTTTCTCCTGCTACTATTTCACTATCTAAGTCTGGGATAGTTTTTTGATTTTCTTCTAATATAATATTATTTTCTTCTAATATTTCAGACACTTTTGTTTTGGATGTTAAGACTGTCATCTCATAACCATTTTGAAGTGTAATGGTAACATTATTTAATTGATTATTCACTGCCATAACGCCAATTCCTGATATCAGTATTAATATGATGCTAATACAGATGATTTTCATGATAGAAATGGAAGCTTTCTCTTCTTTTTTCATATAAATTAATTACCTCCTTCTTGGCAACAATTATATTATAACATTTATTTCTTTTTTTGTCAAATTTAGTAAATCTTCATTTCACAAGGATTTACTATATTATATGTGAACCATTTTCAAATATTACTATCATGCTTTTATTAAAATAGTTAATCATAATTGTTATAAAATTACAAAATTATAAAAATTGTTTTGTAAAATTTTCACAATTTTATTGTATATTTTTTTTAATATGATATAATAGATTTGTATATAATAGAAATTAAGGAGGATTTAACATGTTTGTTTGGATTATATTAGCCATCATTGCTGTCCTTGTTATTGCTGTTATTGGAATGTACAATAGTTTAGTACAATCTAAAATAAAAGTAGACAATGCTTGGAGCCAAATTGATGTGCAATTACAAAGAAGATTTGATTTGATACCAAATTTTGTTGAAACTGTAAAAGGTTATATGACGCATGAAAAAGAAACTTTTGAAAAAATAGCAGACCTTAGAACCTCTTGGGCAAATACACAAAGTGTTTCTGAAAAAGCTGATTTAGATAATCAATTATCAACTGCTTTAAAAACCATTATGGCAGTTTCTGAAAATTATCCAGACTTGAAAGCAAATCAAAATTTCGCAGATTTATCAGAAGAATTAAGAAATACCGAAAATAAAATTTCTTTTTCTAGACAATTCTATAATGATACAGTAACGATGTACAATACTAAATTAGAAGTATTCCCTTCTAATATCATTGCTGGCATGTTTAACTTTAAAGCTCGTGACTTATTTGAAGCAGAAAATGATGAGGCTAGAAAAAATGTAAAAGTAGATTTTGGTTCAAATTCATAATAATGGATAAAAGGAGGTTGGAGGTTTTTAACTTTCAACCTTTTTCATTTTTTATTAAGAAAGGATTTAGAAATGTTTGAAAATGTAAAGAAAAACAAAATAGAATCTGGTTTTATTATAGCTATTTTTATAATAATGATTACTATAATTGTTTACTATATCTGTCACGCTTTAAAATTCGGTACCCTATCAATTGTAATTGCCCTTATCTTCTCCATTGCTACTGCTTGGGGTTCCTACTATTATAGTGATAAAATTGTTTTATCTTTAAATAAAGCTAGACCAGCTACCAAAGAAGAAGATTTAAAAATTGTAAATATTTTAGACGCTTTAATGGTTACTTCTGGTTTATCCACAAAACCTAGATTATATGTTGTAGATGACCCTCAACCGAATGCTTTTGCCACAGGAAGAAATCCAGAAAAAGCTGTCATTTGCGTAACCACTGGTCTTTTAGAAAAACTAGATTATTACGAATTAGAAGGAGTTATTGCTCACGAGTTGAGTCATATTAAAAATTACGATATTCGTCTTAGCTGTGTTGTTTCTGTTATGGTAGGATTTATTGTCATGCTATCTGATATGTTTTCTCGAATTCTATTTTGGGGTGGATTAGATAACGATAGAGATAGTAATAAAGGAAATGCAATTTTAATGGTAATTGGACTGATCTTTTTAATTTTATCTCCTATTTTCGGTTCTTTAATGCAACTTGCTCTGTCTAGGAAGAGAGAATTCCTAGCTGATAGTACAGCAATAGAGTTTACACGTAATCCAGATGGATTAATTTCAGCTCTTCAAAAATTGGAAGCTGATAGCAATCAGTTAGCAACTGCTAATAGTGCAACTGCTAATATGTATATTGTTAATCCGTTTAAAAAGAATACAAAGGAAGGTAAGAAAAAATCTTCTAGCTTATGGTCTACTCATCCTAGTACAGAGGATAGAATTGAAGCTTTAAGAAATTTAAAATAAATCGTAAAATTATTATCGTTTAGCTTTATAATCTTATAAAACTAAAATTTATTATGTTTTTTATGCAGTGACAATTCGGGGGAACCGCGAGATACAGTCTGTTATAAAATTACAGACTGTTCGAAGTGGGAGTCACTAAATAAAAAATATAATAAATTTTAATAATATATAAATTAAGATAGCTAAACGATAACAATTTTACGATTTATTTTCTAAGTTGATACCAAAAATCTTCTCTGCATTTTGATAGGTTATCTTTGCCACTTCCTCTAACTCCATATTCTTTACATCTGCTACTTTCTGTGCAATATATTTTACATTTCTGGAATCATTTCTTTTTCCTCTCAAGGGTTCTGGCGATAAATAAGGGCTATCTGTCTCAATTAATATTCTTTCATTTGGTACCATAGCAATTATTTCATACGCATTCTTTGAATTTTTGAAAGTTACTGGTCCTGCAAAAGAAATATAAAATCCTAGCTTTAGAGCCTCTTTTACTAACTCCCTATTGAGAGGACAACAATGAAATACCCCTTTAAAAACAGCTTCGTTTTGTTTTAAAATTTCAATGGTATCCGCTACAGCTTCTCTTGTATGAATTACGATTGGCAATTTCAATTCATTTGCTAATTCTATTTGTTTCATAAATGCAAGTTTTTGTAATTCTTTATTATCTTTATTCCAATAATAATCTAATCCAATTTCACCGATTGCCACTATTTTTTTACTTTGCTCTGCTATTTCTTTCATTTTATCTAACATTATCCACAATTTTTCTTTTGTTTGTGGAATATCATTGGGAGAAACTCCAGCAGTTGCATAAATAAAATCATACTTTTCTGCTAAATCTTTGGCCTTTTTAGAACCTTCTAAACTATAACCAGCAGATATTAACTTAGTAACACCTGCTTCTTTTATTTGTTGAATTAATTGTTCTCTATCTTCGTTAAATTTTTCATCATCTAAATGTGCATGACTATCAAATAATTCCATCAAAACCTCCAAATATAACATAGTTTTGTTACTTTTTTAATAATGTTACATTTGCCACCGCATATTCTTTACAATGAGATAAGCTTAAATCTATATCTTCTACATCCTTCATATCAATTCCAACTAAATTAAGTTTAGGTCTTCCTTGTTTATTATTAATCACTTCAATATCTTTCCAAGTAATTGAGTATTTATCATGTATCTGCTCAGAAATAGCTTTAAAAGCCGCTTCTTTCGCTGCAAACCTAGCAGCATAGTGTTGATATTTTTGGGTGTTTTTGCTTTCACAATATTCAATTTCTTTACTAGTATACACTCTTTCTATAAATGCCTTTCCCATCTTTTTATCTTCTATGCTTTCTTTGATTCTTTCTATTTCTATAATATCTGTCCCACAACAAATTCTCACTTGCTTTCCTCTTTTCTTTTAATTTGACATTAAAACTATAAAATTTAATAGATTTAATATCAATGAAATAATTAATATAACTGCTATTATAATATTTGTATTCTTTTCTTTTTCAATATTTAATTCTTTATATAAAATATCATATTTGTTTTTTACTTCACTATATAGTTTGTCTAATTCAAACACCTCTTGTAATTTGTCATTTAATAAACTTCCCGTCTCATCTTCTGTAATTTCTTGTATTAATAAATTTTTTGTAAATTCTACAAATTTCTTTCTTGCTTTTTTTATTTTCGTAATATCTTTAAACTCCAACTCAATTTTCCTTAAATATATTTTTTTATATAAATTTAAAATATAAGTATAAAAATATTCATTTTCATATTCTTCTGGTAAAATAGTATAATTATTCATATCACTGCTAGAGGAGAATAATGTTATGCCTAATTTGGTTAATCCTAGTTTAGCATATTTCCATTTTGAAAAGGTTTCTATTTTTTCGTATTCATAATCTCTACTGCTATCTGCTGGTAAAATATTAGCATATTTAATAAATTGATACTTTATTTCATCAAAGTGGTTATTGCTGTTCCAAGCATCTTGATTAATACATACATAAGAATAAGTTAAAAATCTCTCTGTTTCTATATTTAGCCTAGCAGCTTCTATATTAGGTCCCGTTATCTCATGGATAAACTCTTGAAAAGTTTTCGTATCAGCAAAGCTATCAGTTTGAATTCTTATGTTATCATAATTTTCTAAGTTAGCTATTTCATTATTGATATCTCTAAACTTATAATTAAAATTGAGTACATTACTAAACTCTGTATACTCTTCTACATTTGTTTTAATAGACAAAAAACATATCCCCGTAGAAAAACATATAATTTCTATCTTTTGAATCGTAAAAAATATACCATTATTTTGCTCTAACTTTCCTTGAATATCCTTCTTTATTGTATATTCAAATATGTTACATGGATTTTTAGCAAGCAAGGCTGCTCTTGTTTCCATTGGTAATTCTTCTAGTTTTTTTATCTTATTATTGCCATAACTAAAACTAGAAAATAAAAATTCTCTCATTTTAGGCAAAAAATACTTATATAATTTCAACTCTTTTTCTTTTTGAAAAATTTTTAAACTACAATTTTTATCTCTTAACATTTTTAGTATATATTTTTGATATTTTCCATCCTTTATAACAAAAGGATGAATAAAGTATGTATATTGATAGTTCGTCTTTAGTTCCATTTAAAATTTCCTTTCTTATAATTGATTATAATAATTCATATTAATATCTTTCCCTAAATGCCATCTTCCAATAAAATCAATTTTCAAGTAATCTTCTAAATCGTAAGTTGGCTCTTGTACAACATTTCCTTTACTGTCGATTGAACCCCATTTTCCGTCTTTTTTAATACCTACATAGCCATAACTATTTTGCTGAGTTGCATCATCATATTGATAATCTACAACTACTTTTCCATCTTTGTCTACAAATCCATATTTTCCATCTTTTTTGCTCATAAATAAAGAGTTCGTTGTATAAATTTCTGTTACCTTTTTTTCTTCAAATTTAAAATTGAAATAAGTATATTCTTCTCCTTGTTTTAATTCTATATATCCCTTTTCGTCATCCAAATCAATTAAAATTCCAGATTGACGAACTGTAAAGGTATTATCTATAATATCATTACTATAATCTTCTTTTTCTGCTATATATAAATCAGCTTTCTCATCATAAAAGATGGAAATATAATTTAGTTCTATCTTGGTGTTCATTTGTAAATCAATGACTCCATATTTTCCATTTTGTTTTGCAATTAAGATACCTGATTTTGCTTCTTTTAATTCTTCATAACTTGGTGTAATTACTATTTCTCCAGAAGTTTTCATAACTCCATATTTTCCATCTCTAGTATAAATAATTCCATTATCAGTATTTTTTAAGATTTCTTTGATTTCATCAAATCCTGTACTTAATATCTCTGTTCCATCTTTTTGTACTAAGATTTGTTGACCTGCTTGTTTTACAACATACCTATCATTACCATAAACTTTTATAATTTCATCATATCTCATTTCTAATATAGTCTGATTTGAATAATCTACAATACCAGACTTTCCATCTTCACCAGTTACAATAAAACCTGCTTTATTGTCTTCTCCTAAATTAGTAACATTTGTGTATTGTGTACTTAAAAGCTCTTTTCCCTCACTGTCCAATACGCCTACTTTTCCGTCTTTTGTTACTTTTAATGTGCTTTTAATTCCCTCAATAGCAACAATTTCATCATATTGACATGCTGTTAATTCTTTTCCTGTTAAATCGATGATTCCATATTTTCCATCTTTTTGAACTTTTAACACACTTTCATACCACATATTATCGCTTTCATCTTTATTAGAAATGGCTTCGATTTGTTCATATTGTGTAAAGATTTCTTCATTCTTACTGTTTAAAGCTTTTGTTTTATATTCTTCTGTTTCATAATTCACATCATAAGTGCATAAAAATACATCATTTTTACTATTTGGAATAATTATCATTTCTTCATAAGAAGGATCAATTACAATATTTCCGCTGGAGTCTAGAACCCCCCATTTGTTATCTTGAAAAATAGCCACATAATCTTTGCTACTTATTTTGGTTTGTTCTTTGTCCTTGGTCAGAATGCCTTTGATAATAAAAACAAACATAATAACAACAATAATTGCTACTATAACTGCAAATACTTTTTTTAGGTTTAATTTTGGCTCTTCATATCTTCTTCCTCTACTCATCCTTCTTCCTCCTTTTTGACATTTACAATATACCATAAAACGACTTTTGTTTCAAGGGGGTAATGGGGACGTTTCTTTTTTCACATTTTTGTGCAATTAGGGACACATCTTCATATAAGTATAATTTATACTTGTTGTTATTTATTATTTTTTATATTCATTCCTCAGTTTGTTACATAACAAAGAACGTCTAATAGAAATCAATTAGCGCCCTCATGGTCGTGAGATTCCCTAATTGATTCTATAAGACGTTCTATTGTTATTTCTCTTACACATTCATCATTTCTATAAAAAATAATAAATAACAACAATAAAATCATTTAGCAAAGATGTGTCCCTAATTGCACAAAAATGTGAAAAAAGAAACGTCCCCATTACACCCTACTTAAACTTACACACTATAACGCTCATGTCATCTTTAATTGTGCCAAAATTATTGTCAATAGCTTCATTTAGTATAATATCTGCAATTTTTTTCGTGTTAGTGGTTTCAATATCTTCTAACATGTATTTAATCCATAGTTCTTTATTTTTGTATTCAATATTGGCATCTAATATTCCATCTGAACACATTAGCATAATATCTCCTGAAGTAATGTCTTTGTCAAAAGTTTGTATTTGTCCATCATCTACCATTCCTGTTGGTAATGAATTAGATTTTATGATTTGTACTTTTTTATTATTTTTAATATAAGTTGGACATGCCCCACTTTTAATGAATTCTATGTTTCCTGCATATAAGTCAATAATGGCAATATCTAATGTGGCAAACATCTCCGAATTTTGGTTAATAAGTGATGTGTTGATTAAATCTAGAGAAATGTTTTTATCAAATCCAGATAGTAAAAGGTTTTCTAGCATTCTTAAAGATTGGGTACTACTCTGTCTTGCCTTTGTTCCTGTTCCCATTCCGTCACTAATGGCCACTAGATATTTTCCATCTTTTAGCCTAATATTTAACATACTATCTCCTGAAAGTTCACTCTTACTTTTGGTTGCTTCTCCAGTTCCAATTGCCAAAATATATTTATCATCTGATAGGAAATTTAATTTCTTTCCAATACTTGCTTCCTCATTGAATACAATTTTTTCTTTCAATACCTGGGTAGCTATTTTTTCTATCGTTTCTATTTTAGCAGTTTCTAAAACCTCATTCAAATACACCTCTAGCATATATCTTCCATTCTTCTTAATAGAAATATCCTCTACCAAAATTGTTTTTTGCTTCAATAGTTCTATCATTTCTACTTTTTGCTTCTCATATTGAACTTCATTTTCTAAGTCATCTTCAATTCCTTTCGCCATTTTTTGAATGGCTTTTGATACGCCATCTAATTGTTTTCCCATGTTTTTCTGATTTTCTTCTACTCTCTTTTTCCAAATAAAATCAGACTTTGCCACTTTATAAGAAACATTAATCATTCGAATCACTTGTGAAATATTTTCTTCTAGATATTGGCTGATATCTTTATCATCAAAGCCAACAATATAACTATTGCATTTTGCAAACACTTCTAATAAAGCTTGTCTATCCATTTCTTGCTTATCTAGCAAATATTTAAATATTTCGTCTATGATTTTACCTTCTGTATCTACCATATCTTCATATAACATATTATCTTTATATGGTTCTAAATTACTCAATAATTCTGTAATAAAAATTTGTTTGTTTACGTCATATGAGCTTGTATCTACTTGATGATAAGTAGTTGCCATTTCTTGAATCGCTTCTGATACATGATTTAAGCTCTCCGCAACTTCCTTACTCTTATTTAAGGCTCTATTGGGTAGCACTGGCAAAAGTTTGGTGTTACCAATAAATTCTTCTAAATCAATATGTAAGTTGTTTGGAACAGCTAATAATCCAATAAAAGCTATTAAAATTTCCTTGAAATGGATTAATTCTACTGTATATCCATTTGAGACATAGGCTAATATTACATTTCCTAGTGCAAATCCTACTACTACTCCAATTTTTCCAAATCGATTAAAAATTCCTGCCATCATTCCTGAAATAGCGTATGCTGCTATCATGATTGGCTCTGAGCCAGTTATCACACCTAAAGTCACTCCAATCGTTACTCCAGAGGTTGTCCCTACTAAAATTCCATTCTTCCAGCCTAACACCATAACAATTAGAATACTTAAAATATTTTTAATACCAAATCCAAATAAGCTAAAATCTCCAAAAGCTCCTACCGCGATAGCAAGTACCAAACTTGCTCCAATTAATTCTTCAATGGTAAAAGCTCTTCTTGTCCAAAAGTCCTGTAAAACAACTGTTGAATTAACAAATATTTTATAAAATACAAATCCAATGATGGATAGGGTAATACTAGATAATACATCATAAAGAGTAAAACCAGATATAGCAAGTTGTACAACTTGTATCATGAAAAGGGATAAAAAAACGTTTTTCCCCATTTTAATTTTTTCATTTCTTTCCTTTTCATTATAAATTGGTTTTATCATAAATAAAGTAACCAGTAATACTAAGGATGTTAAGAAGTATCCTAAAGCTCCTCCTACCCCATATTTAATTAAATTTCCAATGAGGGATACAAAAACAATTCCCAATACAGGTATAGAGGATGCAAAACAAGCACCCAACATACTGATACTAAATACTGAAAATTCTCCACCTAATCCTACCATGGACAACATGAATGAAATAATATATAAAACTACATTTTTTACAGCAAATACATTAGAGAAAATATTTAGCCTATGATTCTCTTTTTCTATAACATTTTCATTTTGGAACATCCTTACCACCTCTTACATTTTTATGAGCTTATTTTACTACTTGTCCTTTGTGGTTTTTGTCTTTTTTGGTAACCTAATTCAAAAAAGTTTTTTACTTTTTATAACATATCTTTTTCTTTTTCTTACGATTATTCTTTTTTACGTTTTTTATTTTATTACATAATAGCGAAAATTGCAATATAAATAAGAAATTTAGTAAAAGTAAAAAATCCTTACATTAAACAATGTAAGGATTTTTTACTTTTCGTTTTGAGTTATCTCAAAACTTTCTTTTTAATAAATACCACTCCTACACCTAATAGGATAAATGATGTAATTCCTAATATAATATATGGTAAATAATTTTGGTCATCTCCTGTTGGTGGTGTAATAATCACTGTTTCTCCTTTGTTGTATACGATAGAACTAGTTGGTGTTACTTTTCTTCCTATTTGAGTTGTACTTTCTACCTTTGTCCACTCTATATCGTTATCCAAAGTTATTTCATCTGTATTAGTTAATAACTTTGATGTATATAAGGATACTGATTTTGTTGAATTATCTCCTCCAGGTTCTAACTCAATATTCTCAAATGCTTTAATTTCTAATATTATTTTATCGGAAAAGATAGAATCATTTGATTTTATGATTGAAGTTGAGTCCTTTGTCCACTCCTTTATTATTTCTTGGTATTCTTCTGAATAATGTTCAAAACCTTTAATTGTAGTTTCGACACCTTCATGATCTGTTGAAGAGGAAACATATTCCTTTAGATAATTTTCTAGTATCGTGCTTTCGCTAACATTTTCTTTATAATTCTCCAATTGTATCACTTCAAAGTCATTGCTAGATGTCTGCTGATTTGCGTCAAATCTTAGACTACTATCTAAGTAATCATAAACTCCTATTGGTTTTTGTTTAATAAGTGTATCTTTCTTATCATTCTCTGATAATACACCTAGTCCATATAAATAGTATTTTTCTAAATTATAATCTCTTTCGCTATTATTGGTAACTTCTAGTTTATATGTAACTTCTAGTTCTGCTCCTTGTATTAATTCATTGTCTAACTCTTCCCAAAGCAATCCATTATTCCATCTACCAGAATCATTGCCACGTTTTATAGTCTTCGCAGTACCTGTTTCCACAACAAGTCCTCCTTTTTCTTGGTTATAGGTTGCATTTAAGATGACTTGACCATTTGCTAATGTGAGTTTTACAGATTCAATTCTTTTATCAATGGTTACTTCTTGTCTTGCTCTTTCTGTAATACCAAAGTCCACATTTTCAACTTCAAATGTTAATTTATTATACTCTCCTTCTTTATATTCATCTTCCCATTTAGATGTTCCCGTTTTAGTTGCAACATCATCTGCATACTCGATTCCAAATACCATATTAGGTGTCTTTGAATTCATATTTGTAATAATGGAAGAAACATCATCTATCGCTATTCTCTGTTCATAATCATCCATTGCATCCGAATATCTTATGGTATTATAGTCATACTTTTTATACCAATCTGTTTGGTATTGTCTATCTGGTATTGCGTAAATTGTTCCTTTATAGTCATTTACATTAATAAGCTTACTTGCGTTACCATCTTGAATATATGTGTTATCTCCCCAAGTATATACTATAATATATTCATCTGGTATAAAATCTGAAATTTCAAAATATCCGTCAGTTCCTGTTCCGCCATTTTGAGTATCATGATAGTTAATTGTTCCATACTGCTCGCCTATTATCTGATTGACTCCAGTATTTGCATCGGTTTCCAATTTTATATCACTTGCTTTATATAATGATACTGTTACTCCAGAAATTGTCTTTTCTGTAGTTTCTTGATAGATTCCATCTCCGTTTCTTTCTTCACCCGTATGAGTATCTTCAGGATTTCCAACTAAAAATTCTGAATTATCTAAGAAAACTGTACCAGATATAGTTCTTGCACCTTCTACTGTTATTGCCAATGATGGTGCCCATGATGTATCATCTTCTTTTGTTGCATCATAATTGTTCATATTCAAACTTCCTGGATTTGAATCCTTGTCAATTCCTGCATATATTTTATCCTCATAAATGGTAGAGTAAGAATTAATTTCTACTGCCACATTTATCTCTATCTTATCTTTTAATAACGTTGTACCATCATAGAAGAATTTACCTAAATCTTCTATTTTAAATACCACATATACGTAATATGATTTTTCGTATGGAATTGTTAAATTCGTATTTAATTGAATCGCTTCCCAATTACTATTTTCTAAAAGTTCGCTAGATGGAACATCTCTTATTCCTCCGTTGTCATAAGTATAATCTTGTAACTTTGTTCCGGCATTATCTTCTGCATAAGCACGAACTACTTGATAATCATCTGCCTCATAATATTGCATGAAGCTATTAATTTTTGAAGTTAATGATGTGGCACTATTATTAATTTCTATTTTATAAGTTACCGTAGCAGCTAATGGATTATTTCCTGTATATTGACAATCTGAAGCATACACCGCTCTCGTGTAAGATAGGTCATATTTACTTTGAAATCTAACTTGTGCATTTTGTATATCATACCCTTCTCGGTATTGACTACTATATTTATTTGCATACTCATAGGTATGGGTATAGCCATTAATCTCTAAATCTAAACTGTAAACATCTTCATCAATTGCCAAATCTGGCTGTTCTTTTTCGTATAATCCTAAATTAATATTTGGTATTTCTTCTAGTCCTTGCGTAAGAATTTCATCTATTGACAATTCTTGTCCTAGTAATTTATTGGGATAAACATCCTTTGTACTTGCAGTTATTGAAAAGTTATCATTTATACCTGATATTGGATATTTTTGACCGTCATATCCATACTTATAATTGGATTCATCTCCATATTTTAATGTACTTACATTATTATCATAAGAATACTCCAAAGTATAGGTATGTTGGTTATTTGTGTCAAGAGCTTCATTATTTTGTATGGTAGCATACTTTTCATTAAAACCATCTCTTGGGCTAGCATCACTTGCCTTATTTCCATTGCTTAATACTTTTCCTTCATCATCTATTTTTATTTCTACTGATTCATAACTCATTCCGTTATATTCAAATTCAATATAAGCTCTGTCTAAATCATTTATTTGGATTTTTTCAAATAAATATGCTCCATCTTCTGTTTCTCCTTTTGAGTTTGTTATCGTTTGAGTTGTGGTTTCTGCTAATATGGTTCCATCTGCTTTGTATAGTGTTACTTTTACATTGTTTAGTCTCTTATCTTTACTAATAGATGGATCATAAATATCATCTCTATCTTGTGCTTTTGTAGGGTCTATAATATCTTCCCATGCATATCCACTTAATTTTATATATTTTCTCTTATTTTTAAATGTTAAGATTTCATTTCTATTTTCATAATCTGGGGGATTTTTTGTATTAACAGATGATCTTCTATTTACAGTTACTGTTGCAATGCTTCCGTTTCCACTTCCTGTATTATTATCATTTGCAACAGAAGTATAGCTCCATGTAATATAATTATCATCTACTTCATATCCAAAGTTTTCTCCTACAGAAATTTCTTCCACTTCATATGTACCTTTTAAAATATTTCGTATTTCTATGATTCCATTATCATCTGTTATAAATGTTGTTGCACTATCCTCTTGATCTACAAGTCGCATATCGTCTAAATGTACTATTCCGGTACAATTTGTTTGCCATTGATTGTTTACATTAACTTGTATATATTTGTTCTCGTCTTTCTTTTTTATCTTAAAACTTACACCTTTTAAATATTCTCCCGAGTCTGCATCTTGTTTTTCGATTTTAAGATTTCCTGTTTGTTTTGTATTTTTTAATGCGTATGTATTTGTCATACCACCTTTTACTTTTATACTACCTGTTGCCAAAACATTATATCCATAATAATGATTTGATATTTCTGTTATTGTATAAGTTCCTTGTTTTAAGTTTTTTATAGATATTTTTCCATTTTCATCTGTTTTAAAGGTTTCGTCATAATTTACAGCATTACATTGTACTCTGATTTCAACATCTTTAAGTTTAACATTTGAATCATCTGCATCTTGTTTTGTTATTTCTAAATCTCCATATTTAATTGTCCAAGTCAAAGTTTTATCTTTATTCTCAGTTTTTGTATTATCCTCTGTCCACATATATTTATTATATGTCATTACATCTTGTATAGGATAGTTATGATAATATGCTGTAATCGGCCAATCTGTGTGTGTATGACCCTTTTTACATGTCCAAGTTGTAGTACCTGTTCCTGCATCAGAATATGGTATATAATACGCATAAGCTGCATAATAATCTTTACTGCCTATTTCTACCGTTCTATAACCTGTTATTTGTATATATTTTATGTTGTCTTCTGTATAATCTATTTTTAAATAAAATGTTGTTACTCCATTCTGAGTTGTTTTGTCAGAAACTTCAGGATTATTATATGTTTTATTTTGACCTGTTATAACATATTTATAACTTGTTGGATTTCCTTTAATTTGAAATGGTCCTATCTTAAGTTTGTTTCCGTCTTGAACAACACTAACATCCTCATCTTTGTTTACTTTGTCAAAAGTTAGGAGTGTACTATTTATAGTTTCTGAATCCAATTTCACCGCATTATATCTTCCATCCCCATCTAAATGTCTACTCTTTCCATCTCCTGAAGAGCTCATAAATGTCTCCATAGCACAATATCCAGTAATATTGTATCCACTAGCTTTAAATGCTGAATATCCATTTCCATTTACATTATGAACTCCGTTTTCATTCCAGACAACACTATTAGGCAGATTACTCCAAGAGCTATATGTTGTTGCTCCAAATACTGTTTCATTTTGTAAAAATACAAGTGGTATCAGTACTGTTACAAATAGAGAAATTTTAGTTATTTTTTTTATTCCAAATTTTACATTCAAATAAACAACAATGGCAATTATTAATAGAACTCCTAATATAATGGATATATATACCACTGCACCCGTGCTTACAGAAATAATTAAATCTGCTTTCGAATAATCATCTTCTGTTGATACTTCATTACCTGGTGTTGAATCCGTATCTCTTGTTCCTAAAGAATTTGTCATTTCTCCTATTTCAGCGATGTTTGTAAAAGTTCCTGTTGAATTTGATGTCATTGATTTCGTAAGTACGAGTGTTAATTCTACACTTTCACCAGACCCAATACTTTGATTTGCAATACTTATATTAGTAAGTTCTCCACTTTTTGTAGCTGTCCAACTTTTATTTAAGTCTGAAGAAAAATCTAGACCATTAGGTATATAATCTACTATCTTTGTAGCATATGCTGGCAATTCTCCTTCATTAGTTACCACTATTTTATAGGTAACCACAACAATAGCACCCTGAATTTCTTTAGATTTTATTTCAACTTTTGCAAGCTGGCTATTATCATATGTATATTCTTTAATTCCACTTGTGGTTTTTACCTGTACTTTAGAAATATACTTATCTAATTTCAAATCACAAATTTTATTTTCTATTAATCCTATATCTACATTAGAAACTGATGCATTTAAAGAGATTGTATCCGTTAATCCTACTTTAGTTTCAACTCCCATTAAGGTAATCTCTTTACTAATAGCATCTGAATTTAAGATACTTGATACTCCACTCTTTTGATATTCTGTTACGGAATAGATATCCGTATCATAATTGAAAACTACAATATAATTCCCTTCGTCTAATCCGGAAAAACTATAAACACCATTAGAATCTGTAGCTGTTTTTTCCTTTATTGCACTTGAATTATTACTATCCACTAGCATCACTGTAATTCCGTTTAATAATTGTTCACTTGTTTGTCTTGCTCCATCTTCGTTTTTATCTAACCAAGCTATTCCTGATATACTGTATTTATCATTGTTGTCTTCTGGATTATTTGGAGTAATCGGATCATCTGGATTCATTGGATTATTGGGATCATCACTTGGTTCTTCATAATCATATGGAAGAATCGTATGTGTAATTGTATTCGACGTTTTAGAAAAAATGTAATCTCCTGATACGGTAGCATTATTTTCAATTTTAGTTTTTTCTTCTACCAGTCCAGCTTTGCACTTTATTGTTATGGTTGAAGTTTCATAAAAAGGTATAAATAAGTCTATATCTATATCAGGTAATCTATTTCCTTCTTCATCAGTTGACCTTCCATTTATTTCTTCTGTTTTTTCAACTTTTTTGTATCCTTCATTTATTATATACTCTCCTGTCTCCTCATTTTGAGTAATTGATCCTATTTCCCAATTTTGATACGTAACACTAACAGGTTCTACATTTTCTGGCAAATAATCTTTTAAATTTACTGTAGTTACATTCTCATATTCACTATAACTATCTTTCTCTCCTATATTTTTTATTTCTATTTTATATTCTATCTCATCTTCATATTTAACTTCTTCACCCTCATTATCAGATGTCATAGAAATTAATACATTTTCATGTCTGTACTCTATTCTGTTTTCATTAGACACATATACTGTATTATTCACAGAGACTTTAGCAACAGCGCTTAAGTATAATTTAGATTCTTCTGTTTGATTATCCGATTTTAAACTATCTATATCTCCAATAATTATATATTCTTTTCCTTCTGTTGTTAAATTTATTTTTGTAGTTAAAACATTATCATCTGATACTTCAGTATCATAAACTTCATAATTCTCTCCATTTTCATAGCCATCAGCATTAGTTATTCCTCTTAGCATAAATTCCTTTGGTAATTGTATTTTTAATTCTGCCTCTCCCTCTATATTACTACTCACACTAAGAGCGTATGTCCTCATTCCTTCTGTTACATTTTTTCTTGAAGCTAAAAACATTTGCACTTCTGCTGGATTTATTACATTGTTTATTTCATAATTTGCAACTTCAGTATTTTCTACATAAGTTTTTATAATAGCTGTAATATTCTTACTTTCTTCTCCAACTGTTAAATCTTTTGCTTTTATTTCATAAAATTGCGTACTACTCTTTCCTGGTTCTAATGATCCAATTTCTATTGTTTTCTCTTTAATCGTGTCATCGTAATGATATTCATACTTTCCAAAGGCAATATCATATTCTGCTTCTAATTCTCCATAAATTGTACCTTCTGGTACAGTTCCCACTACTTTTATATTATCAATTTTTTCATCTGATGTATTGGTTACTTTAATATTATATTTAATAAATTCACCTTCATAAACTGTATCACCGTCTTTTAAAACTATATCTCCTCTTACAGGAATTACTTCTACTGTTAAACCTTCTACATTCTCTACTGTAGAACCAAGTAAAGAGGTATTAGCATATATGTTAATTGATGAATTATCTTCTACCATGTTTTCTTCTTTATAACTTGCAATTTTTATCTCTCTACTTCTATTTTCTATCTCAGCTTTTTCATTTATAGTATATTGATTGGTATAAATCAAATTCACATTTCCTACTGTATTTTCAATATCTTTCTTTAAAATAATGGTTGCAGATATATTTACATTTGTTACTAGTCCTAATGTATTTTCATAATATTCAGTTTGTGTACCAATTAAACTGGCCGCAATTACTATATTTCCATTTTCACTTGTCTCTAAATAGGGTTCTTGTAATTCTAATCCATTTGCATAAACAAATGAACTTTCTCCTAATATAACCTTTTCTACTTCGCTTGGAAGTTCAATTTTTATAGTTGGGTCTTTTAACATATTATCTTTAGCTGAATTGCTACTGATATATACATTAAATATAACTTCATTTTGATATTCATTGGTCCATTGTGTATTGCTTACATCTATGTTAACATGATTATTGGATTCTTTGATATCAAATGTATTTTCATAATCATTCGTAAACACGATCTCTTCTTCTGTAATCTCTTTTTCAGCATCTGTTATAACTTTTTCTTTTATTCCTATTATTTCCATAGTCGTTTTTATTTTTGTATAATCTATGTTTTGCATAGTACTTTTTATTGCTTTTGTATTTTCTATGGATAATATTCCTTCGGTTTCTATATTACTTGTTTTAATGATAATAGCTTCCGGTTCACCTTCATAGTTAATAACTATGCTTCCATCTTCTGCAAATTGTGTGTTTTCATCAATCGTTGCAAGTAAATTTTCATTCACATCTAAAATTTGAATTGTTCCATGTTCTCCTAAAAGTCTTTTTATATCTTCTTGTTTTATTTTTGTACTCTTATACACTAAATTACCGTTACTTGCAAATTCTTGTGTTATTTCTTCTCCGTTTGGATTTTGATATACACTTTCAAAAAAATTATTCTCTTTAAATTCTATCTTTTGTTGTGCCTCTTTTTTACTTACTGTTATGTTTACGTTTTCTCTGTATTCTGTATCATAATTTGTTCCATTAATCATATTTGATTTAATATACCCATTATATATTTCATCCGCTTCATTTGTAACAGATGTTAACTCTCCAATATTATCTTGCACGACTCCCTTAAATTCATTCTCTTGGCTAATTTGTCTATCATTGACAGATAAAGTAACAGTGGATTGTACTTTAATAGCTAACTCCCTTTCCTCTGGTTGCTCTGTATAGGTGTCATAATAAACAATTATTATATATTCATCTCTTGCCTTATCACTTGGTTGTGTAGTACTTATTAGTTCTCCTTTTTCATTTTGATTACTTGCTTGTATGGTTATGGTTCCAGTATTAGAATCATATTCATAGTTTTCCTCAAAATTTTTTGTTTTAGCATTGGTTAACTCTGTACTCTTAGTGATTACTTTTACAGCATAAGGATATTTGCCATCAATTTGATTTAGATTGATAGCCAATACAGTTGATTTTAAAGGCACATACTCTTCATTATCTCCTTTGTCAATTCTCGTTTTTACATTATATTGTACCAACGTTCCTCTGTCTTGGTCAGATATACTATAATTGATATATTTTTCTAAGCTTGTTTCTATAAGTATCATTGTGTCATCTGCTCCAAAACTAATTGACATAAATGTCTTTGCCAAAATTATGCTTGTTAAAAATACAATTCCTAAAAGCATAAACTTAAAACTTTTAATTCTGGCTATACATTTTGTTTTCATATAAATCCTCCTAAAAACATTCTCCCTCATAATAAATGTTACACTTTTGTGATTTATAAAGCAATAGGCTTCGTTTAGGAAGATAACATATCCTTTCTGCTTGCATTACGGAAACTTATTGTCAAGATTTGAACACTTATTTATTAAACTTTCATTACATTTTTATGACACTTTTGCAACGTTTTCTGTCTTTTAGGGTACAAAAAAAGGAAAGTCTTATATGCGTAAGCTTTTTTAGGTGAATTGGGGACGTTTCTTTTTGCTCCTTTTGGTGCAGTTGGGGACACATCTTTGTTAAATATACTTACATGAAGATGTGTCCCCAACTGCACCAAAAGGAGCAAAAAGAAACGTCCCCAATTTACCTAAAAATAGAGAAAAACTTTTTTATAAAAGTTTTTCTCTATCTAAGTTTAGAACCATTGGTTTACGATATTTTCTAGCTAAATAGCTTTTCTTTTAATTAGTACAATACCGGCTACTAGTAAAATACATGATGTGATTCCTAGTACAATATATGGTAAATAATTTTGGTCATTTCCTGTTGGTGGTGTAACAGTAACTCTTTCACTTTGGTCATATAGATAAGAACTGCTAACATCTACTATTCTACCTGTCTGTTGTACACGTTTTATTTCTGTTACTTCTAAATCATTGTTTAAGTCAATTTCGTCTGTATTAGCTAATACCTTTGATGTGTATAATTTTACAGAATTATTTTTACCTGGTTCTATTTCATTTTCAAGGTCTGCATTTTTCAAAATTGTTTTATTTTCTAATTTGATATCTCTTACAGTTTTTTCTTCCGTTATTTCTGTTTCCCATTGAGTAAATATACGTTGATATCCAGTTTGAGATGTACTCCATGTATACACATCTGTTACTGTTCCGTCTTCCCCAACCTGGGCTGACTTACCTTCTTCAAAATAAGATTCTATTATAGTAGCAGATGGATATGTAGTTTGATAGTCTTCTTTAGAAATAATTTCCCAATTTCCATTGTCTTGTGTTTCATCTAATACCATTTCACTATCTAAATAATCATATACTCCTGCTGGTTTTATTGTAATGACATGCCCTGTCTCTATTCCATATTTATAGTAGGATTCAGAATCATAATCTTTTTCACTCTTGTTTTCCACAGTAACGGTATATTCAATTTGAATGGTTGCCCCTTGAATTAGTTCATTATCCATTTCAGTTCTTATAAATCCTTTGGTTATATTATCAGCAGGTCCATAGGTTACTCCTTGTATTGAAGATCCTTGTAACTCTCCATTAACTATTTGGGCATCTACTATTACTTGTCCATTAGCAAGTGTTATTTTGACTCCTGTAACATCTTTTGAAACCTCTAATACTTGTCTTGCTCTTTCTACAATACCAAAGTCTATGTTACTAATTTTATAAGTATATCTTTGTCCTTCGGAAGCTGTGGTTGTAGTTTCATATTCTACACTAATTCCCATAGTAGGTGTGGTAGAATCCATTTGGGTTCTTGTTCTCTCCGTACTATTGCTCATTTCTGCATCGATTTGTAGTCTTGAACCTTTTGGTGCTTCTTGGGGAGTCATGTAATTATCGATAGCATCTGTATATCTTGAATTTTCTGCTTTATACCAGAACTTATTAGCTTGATTAGAGTTATATCTTGATTCATCATATACTGTTCCTTTATAGTCTTGTACCGTATAAGTTGTATCTCCCCATGTATAAGTTATTATATAGTCTCCTGGTATATAACCTGAGATATAGAAGTTTCCATTATCATCAGTTTTAACTACCATATCATCTATAGAATTATTAAGCTCATGCAATGTTACAGTTACATCTTTAACTCCATTTTCTGCTTCAGCATCATAAATTCCATCTCCTTGACGAATTTGTCCTGTCATTAATTCATTAGATGTACTATCAACAAATACCGTACCTGTCAGCTCTCTTGCATCTGCTACCTCTAGTTGTAACGCTGGACACTCAGCAGTATCATCTTCGTATTCGTCTGTGGTTCCTGGTACACTGTTTTCTGGATTAGAATCTTTATCTATACCAGCATATATCTTCTTATCCCCATCATAAATTGAATAAGAATTAATTTCTGCTACATTTTCTAAAAGTTCATCTGCTACCTCTCCTACACCTTTATCATGTAGGATATCCTTTACATTATCTTTACTTAATTCGAATTGTACATAGATGCTTTCTGCTTTTTGTGCTTCTATTGTAGTATTATTTTGTATCACTACTTTATTGTAATTGTCATTATATGTTTCATTTGAAATGTTTCCTACTAGTTTTCCATTTTCATCTAAATGAGCAATATCACCATTTGTAGCAGTTCCATTTTCATCTGATAAGCCTGTTCCTATGTTTACAATGGTATATCTACTATCATAATAGTCTACAATACTATTAATTTGTGCAGTTAGGTTATTAGAAGTATTTCCCATTAGTAATTGATAAGTTATATACACTTTTAGTTCTTTGCTTTTATCATTTTCATTTTCATATTCGTAGTCTGCTTTGTAAATAGCTCTTGAGTAGGATGTCTTTCCACTTGGAAGTGTTGTTCCAAACTCAACACCTACATTAAATCCTTCTTCATATACTCCTGCATTTTTAAATCTTGAAGCATATTGATATATATGTTCATAACCATTGACACTTACTTTTACATTGTATAAATCCTTCTCTAAGTAGATATCTGGTTGTTCTCTTTCATATAATCCTAAATTGATATATCTAATTTCGTCTTGTCCTTCTACATAGTTATCTTTTATACTATATTTTGCTACATCTGTATTGGATGTAATAATATATTTTCCAATACTATTTTGTTGTATGTATAAATTATTACCATCATTATCTGTTATGATTTCATAATCTCCATCACTAATTAGTGTTGCTACTTTTCCATCTTTTTTATATTCTAATGTATGTGCTTCATTTCCATTTGCATCTCTTGTATATCCAGTATTACTTGTTTCACCTTCTACCACACTAAATTTTTCATTGAAAGTAGTTCTGTCACTTTCTGCTGCTTTTGAACCATTATATTCATTGATATATGGTGTAACATTGGTATAAGTTAATCCATCATATTCAAATTCAATGTAGTAATTTTCTAAATCTTTAATTAATACTTTATCAAATAAGTATTCTCCGTTTCCGTTATTTCCAGAATCTCCTGTATATAAGTCTAGCTTAGATGTTACTGTTTCCATGTTGTTGCCGTCTTCATCTTTGACAATTTGTCCTGTTGTTTTATCTTTTAGTCTTACCGTAATACCATTAAATAGTAAGTCTTGAGTATCTGGTAAATCTTCTCCAGTTGTCTTAGATTTCGAATCAGGATCTTTGTATAAATCAGTTCTTTCAGATGTTTTTCCATCTATCATGTCTACCCATACATATCCAGATAGTTTAATATATTTTCTTTGATTATTAATAGTTACTGTCACTCCATTGGTTGACGTACTATTTGGTTCCGTATCCGTAGATTTTTGTCTGTTCACTGTTATCGTTGCAGTTCTTCCTTCTCCTTGTTGTCCATTTGCTTCCCATGTAATGTAATCATCATCTACTTCATATCCATTGTATTTATCTCCTACTGATGTTTCTATTACACTATATGTTCCTTCTAATAAATTATAGATTGCTATTTTTCCATTACTATCTGTAATGAATTCGGTTCCCTGATTTTCATCTGTTGTATATTCCAAATTGCCTAAATGAATCGTTCCTGTTACTTTGGCTTGAGCTTCTTGATTATGATCTATAGCTATGATATATTTACCTTCTGCATCTTTTATTTTAAAGCTCATTCCTTCTAGTGGATTTCCAGTTTCTTTATCTTTCTTCTCTATCAATAAATTTCCTGTATGTTTTATATTTTCTAAATGATAGGTTAGTACTTGTCCAGAACCTATTTTTATTTTAGCACTTGCCTCTGGTTTATATCCATAATTTGGAGTTTTTACTTCTGCTATAGAATACGTTAATTGCTCCCATTTATCGTTTACTTTTCTTTTAGTTGGTAAATTTTCTAGATAAGCTCTTCCGTTGCTATCTGTTGTTACCGTAGTACTATATCCTGTGTCTGGACATGCTACTGTTATTTCTACACCTTCTAGTTTTACATTACTATTATCTGCATCTTGTTTGATAATTTCTAAAGCTCCGTTGATACTATCCCATGTTACAGTAGCTGTCACAATTTCCGGTAATTGTATAGTATCTATTTTATCCCATTCACATTTTACTCTTTGTGTTCCACTTATTTGAGCTGGTGTATATTCTGCATATACATGTACTGTTTTTGTCGTTTCTTTAGTTATTGTCGCACGATTAGAAACTTGTACACTAGAAATTCCTTTACTCAATGCAGAGCCTGGTATTTTCAAATAAAATGTACTGTTTCCTTTTATGGTTTTAGCTTCTCCATTTTCATTGCAAATAGAATAGTCAGTTATTTCGTTCCCGTCTTTATCTTTTATAACAAAACTGTATCCATTATTATTATTACATTCAATTTCAAATGGTCCAAATAAATAATTATTACTATCTATTCTTTTCATATCAATGTTATCATCAGTATTTCCACTTAACTTAATACTACTAATACTACTTGTTATAGTTGTTGAGCTTTTTTCCTTGAATATTTCTTTAGATAGCTCATATTGGGTATATGGTCCTGTTTTATCTTGGTTAGGAAGGTTTACGGTTACATCCATACAATATGCTTTTGTTCCAATTGGTATTCCTACTGTAGGCTCTATACATTCAAATTCTTCTCCATCAACAGTACCACTCGTATACTCAAAATAAGCATATTTTGGTGCATATTTTCCTTCTATTGCTAATGAGTCTGTATATGGTAAGAATACTAAGCTAATAACCATAATAACAAACATACTAATTTTCGTTATTTTTCCAAATTTTATTTTACCTTTTTTAACACCAACAAATACAGCAATTCCTACTAATACTGCTAATAAGATTCCAATTGATACATATACAATTAAACCTGTGCTAATAGAAAGGATAACAGCTGCTTCGGAATAATCATCTTCCGTTTGTACTTTGTTTCCTGGTATTGAATCGGTATCTGCTATTCCTAAAGAATTAGTAATGTCTCCTATTTCAGCAGCATTGGTAAAGGTTCCCGTGCTATTTGTTGTCATTGTTTTTGTAGCTACTAAGTTTAATTCTACACTTTCTCCTGCTTCTATTTTTTGATTTGCAACACTTGTATTAATTAATTGTCCATTACTTCCTGCTGACCAATTTTTATTTAATTCAGAAGAGAAGGTTAAGCCTTCTGGCAAATAATCAATTACCTTACCTACTGTTGCTGGTAGTTCTCCTTCATTGGTAACAACTATTTTATATTCTATAATAACAGTTGCTCCTTGTATCTCTTTTGCTCTTATTTCTATCTTTGCAAGTTTTTCATCGTTATAGCTGTATTGCTTTGTTCCACTATTGGTAGTTACTGTAACTTTTGTAATGGATTTATCTAATTTAAAGTCGCATATTTTGTTTTCAACTAATCCGATATCCATATTAGAAACAGAAGCTTCTAAATTGCTAACTTCTATTATACCAACCTTCATGGTCTCTCCATTTAAAGTTACTTCCTTCGTAATAGCATCCGAATTAGAACTACTTGCTACTCCGTTTTTTTGGTATTCTGTTACACGATAGGTATTGGTATCATATTGGAATAAAACAACATAATCACCTTTGTCTAAGTCAGAAAAGCGGTATGTTCCATCAGAACTTGTTTGTACTTTGTCTTTTACAATCGTTGCATCTTTTGTATCTACTACCATGGCAGTAATTCCGCTTAATACTTTTTCACCTGTTTGTCTTTGTCCATCTTCATTTTCATCTAACCAAGCTACCCCTGAGATGCTATATTTTTCATTTGAATCAATTGGATTATCTGGATTACCTGGTTCGTCTGGATTATCTGGATTATCTGGATTGTTTGGATCATCTGGATCAACACTTGGTTCTTCATAATCGTAGGGAAGAATTGTATGTGTCATTGTATTAGAAGTTTTCACTCCAATAATAGATGAAGTTGTAGTCTCTTCTCCCTCTACTTTTGTCTCATTTGACGTCAAAGTAGCACTATTTTCTACCTTTGTCTTTTCGTAAACAAGTCCAGCTATTGTTTTTACTTTAATGGTAATACTTTCTTGATAAGGAATAGTGCATGTTATTTCTACATCTGGTAATTTGTTACCATCTTCATCTTCTCTACTATTGCTAATATCTTCTGTTATTTCTTGTTTTTTAAACTCTCCCTCTGACGTATAAATTCCATTTTCCTCATCTATTACTGTTTTTTCCTGTTCCCAAGTTTCATATGTTATACTAACCGGTTGCAAATTTTCTGGTAGAAAATCCGTTACTTGAACTGATATCGCTTTAGTATCTTCTGAACTTGAATTAGCACCTCCTGTATTTTTTACAATAATATCATATTCTATTTCTTCTCCATATTCAACTTCTTCTCCTTCATTTGGTGAAGTCATAGAAATAGATGCATTATTATATTCATATAAAACCCTATTTTCATTTGCTGTATAAACTTGATTATCCAGTGTCATAGTTGCCGTTGTAACCAACATCCTAGAAGATGGTTCTATATTTTTGTCAATTTCAGAACTATCCATAACTCCTTCAAAGATGTATGGATTTTCATTGTCTATTTTCAAAGT
Organism: uncultured Clostridia bacterium; assembly: GCA_944386725.1. Taxonomy (GTDB): domain Bacteria; phylum Bacillota; class Clostridia; order TANB77; family CAG-508; genus CAG-269. The sequence goes on along the minus strand of CALXCE010000009.1, from coordinate 15,489 downwards.
TGCAGTTACTACATTATCTTCTGACATGCTGATATTATCAATTGGCATAGTCTGTAAAACTTTATTGTAATTAAGCCATTTAAATTGAAACTCTTTTGGGAATTTTATCGTTACAGTTACTTCCTTGTCTTGTTCTCCTGTTAGTTGTACAAAATAATTCCATCTGTTTTGACCATTATCTAATTTAGCACTGATAAATAAATTAGCATTTGCTGTTTTTACCGTATTAGTTAATTCATAAGTTGCTGCCTCTACTTGTCCTACATAAGCTTTTATATTTGTTATAATTTGTTTTTCATCTTGTCCTTCTACTAAATCATTTACTTTCACCTCGTAGAACTTAGTAATACTCTCTCCTGCTTCTAACGTTCCTATTTCTATTTCTTTGGATTGAACGTTTGTATCAAAATTATAATAATAATCTCCATTATAATGATAATAATCTGCTACTAATTCTCCATAAGTTGTTCCTTCTGGTACACTACCAACGATTGTTACATCATTCATTGTTTCATCTGATGTGTTTGTTACTTTTACATTATATTTAATATATTCGCCTTCATAAACAGTATCACTATTAGCAATGTTAGTATCCCCTTTTACTGGTGCTACTTCTAATTTTAAAGCATCTACATTAGATTGGGTTGTATTTCCTAAATTATAAGTTGCCACACTTTCTTCTACCATGGTTGCCACTTGTTCTTCTTGGTAACTTTCTAATTGTAAAGCTAATGCTTGGCTTCCTGTTTCAACACTGCCATCTAAAGTGTATTGGTTCGTATAAACTAAATTAGCATTTGCTTGCGTCGTTTCAATATCTTTTTTAAGAATAATGGTTGCTGTTATTCTTACATCTGTTGTTAGTTCTAATGCATTTTCATGATAAGCTGTTTGTGCTCCTACTAAGTTTGCTACAATTACTATATTTCCATTTTCATTTGTTTCTAAATAAGGTTCTTGTAATTCTAATCCATTCGCATAAAATACTCCACTATTTTGTAGAATTACTTTTTCTACTTGACTTGGAAGCTCAATTCTTAAGCTTGGATTTTTAAACATATTGTCCTTTATGGTATTAGCGTTTAATGATATATCAAAAGTCACTTCATTTTGTTGTTTATTTGTCCATTCTGTGTCATTTACACGAATACTTACGTTTGTTTTAGCCTCTTGGAAGCCAATCATATTTTCATGATTGTACACATATTTTTGTGTTTCAACTGTTTTCTCTGTTCCATCTTCTGTTTTTGTTACTTCTTCACTTATTCCTGTTATTTGAGTAATTGTTTTTATCTTAGTATTCGTAATATCTGTTATGGTGTTCTTAATTTCTTTGGTATGTTCAACTAATAAAATTCCCTCATTTTGAATTTTACTAGTTTTTAGAATAATAGCTTCTGGCTCGTTTTCATAGTTAATGGTTATCGTCCCATCTTCATCAAATGCTGTGTCCTTGTTAATGGTTGCTATGACATTTTGGTTTGCATCTAAAATTTCAAGTATACCATCTTCTCCTAATGTTTTTACTAAGTTCTCCTTCGTTATTTTCGTACTCTTGTAAACAAGATTATGATTGTTTCCTAAATCAGTAGTAATTTCTTCTCCTACTTGATTTTGTGACACATTGACAAAAGTATTATTTTCTAATACTTCTAATTTTTCTTGTGCTTCTTTTTTACTAACTAATATTTGTTCTGTTTCTTTATATTGTGTATGATAGCCAGTTCCATTTAATTGATTAGATTTTATATATCCATTATATATATCTTCTGTATAATAATTGATAGAGGTTAATGTTCCTATATTTTCTGTAACTTGTGTCTTAAAAGTTGCATTAGTATCAATAATAGCACCATCGTCTATAGATAGTGTTGATTTAGCAGTTATATTTATAGCTAAGTCTCTTGCCAAATTTTCTTGTGTATAAGTATCATAATAACAAAGGATTATATATTCATCTACTGCATTTTGACTTGGTTGGTCCTGATATATTAATTCCCCTCGTTCATTTTGATTATTGGCTCTTAAAATTACTGTTCCTGTGTTTGCATCATATTGACAGTTTTCTTCCATCCCAGTTGTTTTCCCATTAGTTATTTCTGTACTTTTTGTAATGGTTGTTACCGCATATGGATATTTTCCATCAATTTGACTTAATTGAAGCACTACTTCGCTATTTTTTACAGGAATGTAGTTTTCTCCAAGCTCTACTTTTTCTTTTACATTATATTGTACTAATGTTCCTTTGTCTTGGTCAGATATGCTATAATTTATGTATTTTTCTAATTCTGCTTCTACTATAAGTTTTTGTGTATTTTCTGCACCAAAACTAATAGATGGTAACACTCTTGCTCCTAATACTATGCCAGATATAATAGCAAGTACTAGCAATAGGTATGCCATCATTTTTGTTTTACTTTTTGCTTTGATTAACTGTTCCTTCATATTAAACCTCCTAATTATTCTACTATATTATATATACCATTTTTGAAATAAATCAACCTTCATCTTTTGTATTCCGTGTTTAAGACTTTCTATGTTCTTACGGAAAACATATCTTTTAATTCATTATGATGAAATATTATTTTTTTGTTACATTTTGAAATATGTTGTAATATTTGTACATAATCATTTATTATTATACACTTTTTTTATTTATTTTTCAATGGTTTTGGGTAAAAAAACAACCTTTTATGTAAATTTTTGTTGTTAGTAACTTTTTTTATAAATCCACATATAATATTACATAGATTTCTATGATTTGAATATGTTTATATAGAGGTGATTGTTTTGAATAATATGAATTTTGATGAAAATACAATAAATAAATTAAAAGATATGATGAATAAAGGAGAGTTAAATGATGTAATATCACAAATTCCCCCAGAAATGATAGAAAATTTTTCTTCTATGATGTCACAGAACAAACAAAGCAATTCAGAAAATAACTCAAATTCTTCTAATAATTTAAATAGTTCTAATACTTCTAATAATACTGGTAATTTTGATTTTAGTAAAATTGATATGAACACAATTTTAAAAATGAAATCCGTCATGGATAAATTGAATACTTCAAATGACCCTAGGTCAAACTTACTGTATTCTTTAAAACCTTATCTACGTGAAGAAAGAAAAGGAAAATTAGATCAATATGCTAATTTATTAAATGTTGCTAAAATCGCTGATATTTTGAAAGATAATAATAAGGAGAATCCTCACAATGGCTAGTTTTTATAATAATTATTATAGATATTACAAACCTTATTTACCAAATATGGGTAATCATTATCCTATCAAGGACAAATCTTCTTCTAATTCCTCTTGTGATGAAGAAGATCATTCAAATCCTACTAAAGAATCCTCTACACAAGCTTCTTCTAAAAAAGAAACGTCATCTAGATATTACTCTTTCGGTCCTATCCATTTCAAAAATCCTCTTTTTGATGATATCGAGGAGCCTATTTTTGAAGTATTAGGAATTCAATTATATCTAGATGATATTATAATTCTTGGTTTATTATTTTTTTTGTATCAAGAAAATGTACAAGATGAAATGTTATATATTGCTTTAATTCTATTATTATTAAGCTGATGAAACAAGAAGATGAAAAAGGAGCAAGTTTTCTTGTTTCATTCGATGACAATCTTATCATTATGAATACTTACATAAGCTTGTTTATGCATGGGTTCTTCATCGCGATCAATTTCTTTCACAACATTAGCAATTCTAATTTGTACCGTATCCACTAATCCTGCTGCTATGATTGCTTGTTTATTACCCTTTGCTCCAGCATGAGCCAAACCTCTTAAAGCACCCAATACAATAATATTATCAGATGCCATCACTTCTGCACCAGAATTAACATCCCCAATAATAACTACACTACCTTCTGCCTCCATTTTTTGTCCAGAACGTAAAGAACCTCTATGAAATTTTGTTTCTGATACAGCGATTTCTTTTTCAAATGTTTTTTTGATACTATGTAATCCCAAACCTTTTGGCATATCAAAGTCAACTTCTACATCAATTTTACTTTTGATAAGCTCTTGTATTTCATCTATTTCTTTGTTTTTTAAAATTTTACCTGTTACCATGATTGGTGTTTTTTCGTCTTTGTATAATTTTTTCAATTCTGTTAACTTCTTTTTTAAAGCTTCTATAATTTCTATTTGTTCTGCTTTATCACTTATTTTGATAACAATTTCATTTTTCTTTAAATTAATACTGACACAATTTTTCATTTTTACATCCTTCCCTTCGTCTTTTTTAAATGTTATGATTGCATAATTTCTATATATGGAGTAGCACTCATATCCTCTTCTACACTGTCTGTATTCATACCAAAGTATTCTTCCATAATATCCCTTACTACTTCTGCCGTATAATTTCCGTGACCACCATTTTCTACCATAACAACAATCGCTATTTCTGGATTTTCAAATGGGGCAAATCCAACAAACCAGGCATGTACTTGATTGTTCGGTGCTTCTGCTGAACCAGTTTTACCTCCTACACTAATGTTAAAATCTTTAAATCTAACATAAGCAGTTCCTCCACTATCACTAGTAACCGACTGCATACCTTCTAAGATAGCATTTAGATAAGTTTGATTAATTTCTATATTCTCTGTTTCTTCTTCTTGAATTCCTAATTTTGTATTTACAAATCGATTGATTTCTTCCTTAGAAACTTCTGATCCATCTGTATTTCGAATGGTTTTTACAATACTAACATCAATTTGTTTTCCACCATTAGCAAGCATACTGATATATCTTGCCATTTGTAATGGGCTAAATTCATTATCGCTTTGTCCAATTGCCGCTTGTAAAGTATTTCCTGCTGTCCAAGTTGGTTCATTTGGATGCAATGCTGCCTTAGTTTCTTTGCTTGCTAATACACCGGTGGTTTCACTTTGCAATTCAATTCCTGTTTTTGAACCTAATCCAAAATACTTAGCAAACCTTACTAAATTATCAATTCCCATCCTATCTGATGTTTCATAAAAGAAATAGTTACACGATTTTTCAATCGCTCCCGAAACATCTAAATAACCATGTCCTATATGGTAATCTGTATAATACCAACATCTTGGCTGATAATCACTATATTTAGTATAAATTCCTGTATCATTGATTCGAGTTGTTAAATTGATAGCTCCTGTTTCTAATCCTGCTATAGCTGTTATCATTTTAAAAGTAGAACCTGGTGAATAAGAATTTTGAATTGCCTTATTGACAAGTGGTTTAGCCTCATTGTTGACATAATTGTTCCAAGCCTCTGTACTGATTCCTCCTACAAAGTCTGCTGGATTATAATTTGGATAACTTGCCATAGCTAGGACTTCCCCTGTATTTACATTCATGACTACAGCTGCTCCTGCTTTGGCATCATATACTTTTCCAAAACCTCCGCTTGTTATTTTTTGTATATTAGCAGCTAGTGCATCTTCTGTTATTTTTTGAAGGTTAGCATCAATAGTTAAAACTACATCTGAACCCGCTATAGCCTCCTCTGCAATATACTCTGCTGTAGTTGTTCCATCTACTGCCATATCAATTTGTTTTATTCCATTTTGTCCTTTTAGATATTCTTCAAATACAGATTCAATTCCTGTTTTTCCTATAATATCATTTTGACTATAATAGTCTTTTCTGCTTTCATATTCTTCACTACTAATAGTCCCTGCATATCCTAATATATGAGAAGCTAACGTTCCAGAAGTATATTCTCTAACTGGCTTTACAACAATATTAATACCTGCAAATTTTTCAGAACTTTCACTAAATTCCGCTACTGCTTCTCTTGGGATATCCTCTGAAATAGTTACAGCTTTTGTACTACTATAGCCTTTTTGAGAAATAAGATAGCGAATAACTATGATTTTCCTAACTTCTTGTATATTTGTATTTTGTATTTCATATTTATCTTTGAATTTATAGAATGCATCTTGTGCTGATATATCTTCATCAAATTTGTTGGCTTCTTTCCAATCTGCTAAGGTTTCATCAGAGATGGTAAATTCAAATGGATCTATGGTAATCGGAAATGTATTAGAATAAGAACATTCATATTTCTCTAAGACTTCTACCATATTTAAAATAGCAGTATTTAAAGTTTGCGTATCCACCTTGCTTTTATACATTTCAAGCGAAAACTCCGTATCGGATGTAACCAGTGTATTTCCGGCTCTATCTAAAATATCACCTCTAGATGCCTCTAATGTACTTTCTCTTGTTAAACGCGTATTAGATTCTTCTCTATATTCTGCTCCATGCACAATTTGAAGGTTAAATAATCTAGCAATTAAAATAATTCCTATTATATAAATTAGAACCGTTAATATATTAAATCTTAGGTTTATGTTGGTCTTCTTTTTAGAACGTTTTACCAAATCTTTTCCTCCTTAAAAATATCGTGTCAAAATCTTATTTCCCTTATATTCATTCTCTATAGAATAACCAAATGTTTGTATCAATGGATAAATAATAATAGTTATGATTAAATTATAAATCATTTCTATGACTAAAATTTTCAAAAAATTAAATATTTCTACATCAATCGATACAAAGATATAATTTAGTATATAAGATAAAATTTCGAAAATGGCAGTTGCTACTACCACCATAATCATAATCGTGATCCTACTATCTTTTGAAAAATTCTTATCAAACACAGTTGCTAAAAATCCTATTAAACCCAATCCTACACTATTGATTCCTGCTGTTGTTCCTATTACAAAATCTAGCAGTAATCCTATCACTAGTCCATAAATTGTTCCCATCGTTCGATTTCCAAATAATCCTATAAATAATATAAATATCACAAATAAATTTGGCATAACTCCTGCTATATTGAACCAACTGAAAAAATTAGCTTGTAAAAGATAGATTAAAATAGCAGTTAAAATTAAACTAATATTGATGATTCCTTTTTTCAATTGCTTCACCTCTTTTTTCTTACTTCTAGAAAACTGCTTTTAGTACTGTTATTGATTCGTTATGACTAGTACTGTGTCCAATTTATCAAAATCAACTGCTGTTTCTACGATAGCATATCGATCTGTCAAATTTTGTGTATTCGTAGCTTTTTTTACAGTTCCCACATGAATTCCTTTTGGGTAAATTCCTCCTAATCCTGAGGTTTCTACATTATCACCTTGCATAATATTCACATCTGTTGGAATATACATAGCCTTTAAAGAAGATGTATCATTTAATGTTCCCTTACATACAATGCTCTCTTTTGTTGTACTCATGGTACAACTAACTGAACTAGCTGTATCAATAATGGTTTGCACTTTTGCCGTTGAATTGGTGACAGAAATAACATGTCCTACTAATCCTTCATCTCCAATTACTGTCATATTTTCTTCAACGCCATCATCTTTTCCTATATTAATAACCATAATCTTAGAATAATTACTAATATCTTTATTAATAACATATCCTGGTATCGTTTTATATTCTCCATATTTTTCTGTTAAATTTAAATATTCTTTCAAGGTTTCGTTTTGTGTTTTTATATTTTCTAATTCTCTTAATGATTGCTCTAGTTCGCTATTTTTTTGCTTTAATTGTTCATTTTCTTCTTTTAGATAATTAATATCTGTAAAAAATGTACTATTTCCACTTAACTTATTTTTCAAGTAAGTTAGCCCGTTCTGAATTGGCATAACTAAATTACTTGCTACATTTTCAAAGAAAGAATTATCAGAATCTCCATTTGAAAAAATAACAATGAATATTAAAATAATAATCGTTATAATAATGCCCATCATTCCAGCTTTTTTATTTCGATACATTTTTTACTCCTTATTCTTTATTTTACTTTCTTTTTCTAGCATTCATTAACACTGTCTTTAATCTCTCTAAATCCTCTAATGTTTTAGCAGTTCCCCTTACCACACAATCTAATGGTTCCTCTGCAACATAAACTGGCATTCCTGTTTCTATGCTTAATAATTTGTCTAAGTTTTGAATTAAAGCTCCTCCACCTGCTAGCACAATTCCTTTTTCCATAATGTCAGATGCTAACTCTGGTGGTGTTTTTTCTAATGTTAATTTAACAATTTCAACTATCTTTGTAATCGATTCCTTGATTGCTTCCTCAATTTGAGCGGATGTTATTTTTACATTTCTAGGTAATCCATCACTTAAGTCTCTTCCTCTGATTTCCATTGACATTTCTGTCATAAGTGGCATAGCACATCCAATTTTTATTTTAATTTGTTCTGCTGTCGTCTCTCCAATGGCTAGATTCATTTCACGTTTGATATAATTTATAATATCTTCATCTAGTTCATCACCTGCCACACGTAAAGAATGGCTTACTACAATTCCCCCTAACGAAATAACAGCTACCTCTGTTGTCCCTCCTCCAATATCCACAATGATATTTCCACTTGGTTCTCCTACATCTAAAGAGGCTCCAATTGCTGCTGCCATTGGTTCTTCAATTAAATAAACTTCTTTGGCTCCTGCTTGAAGCACAGATTCTTCTACTGCTCTTTCTTCCACTTCCGTAATTCCAGAAGGTACGCCAACAACAACTCTTGGTTTTCGCACATTATATCTTCTTCCTATTTTTTCAATTAAATTTTTAAGCATTAATTGTGTAGCTGTAAAATCGGCAATAACTCCATCTTTTAATGGTCTTACTGCCTTAATTTGCTCTGGCGTTCTTCCGAAGCATGTCTTTTGCTTCATTCCCTGTTGCCATAATGTTTCCCGTTTTTCTATCGATAGCCACAACAGAAGGTTCTTTTAATACAATTCCTTTTCCTTTTAAAGTCACCAAAATATTGGCTGTTCCTAAGTCAATTCCTATATCATTTGATCCAAATGTAAAAAGCTTCATTTCTATATCCTCCTTTTTGTCTCAATCTTTCGTTTCTGAAATCATTTTCGAAAAAATGCTAGTATAGGTTTTATTTCCTATCACCAAATGATCTAATAATTGAATCCCTAATAAGTTAGTAGCATCATATAAGCAATTCGTAAAATCAATGTCTTGCTGGCTTGGCGTGGCATCGCCACTCGGATGATTGTGCACTAAAATGATTTTAGGTGCTTTCATTTTGATTGGTTCTTCTAAGATATCCTTAATAAAAAGATTGGCAAAATTGGCACCTCCGAACAACAATGTTTTTCATTTTTAGAATTTCATTTTTATTATTGAGTATGACAATTTTGGCAATTTCTCTTTTTTGAAATCTCAATTCCTCCATCATAATTTTTGCTAAATCATATGGCTCTTTTATGGTTATTTTTTTATAATTAGATGGCATTGTCATTCGATTAGCTAATTCTCCAACTGCCTTTAATTGGATTGCTTTAACTTTTCCAATTCCATTAATTTGCATCAATTCTTCTATACTAATATTTCGTAAAAAATTAATCCCTTCTGATTTGGTATCGTTTAAGTTCAATATCTTTTGTGCTAATTGTACAGAAGTTTCTTGTTTCGTTCCCGTTTTTATAATAATGGCAAGTAATTCTGCATTTGATAATACTTTTTCTCCATACCATTCTAACTTTTCATAAGGTCTTTCTAATTCTGGTAATTCTTTTATTTTTATTGGCAAAAAAACCGTTCCTTTCTTGTTCTAATTGCCCCTATTATATTTTTTTATAGATAAATATGGCAAGCACCATTCCAATAATACTTGATATACTAATTTTAAACATTAAAGCAAAAGTAATTTTTACTACACTTAAATCTAATACAATTGGATTATCTAATCCAAAACTTTGGCTATAGGACAACCACCAAAGCCAATCTACTTTCGCAGCTAATTCTCCTAGTAGTCCCCCTACTACTAGCCCTGATAAAATAAAGATTAATAGTATCCATATGTTTTTTTCTTTTGTTGCCATTTTCTACCTCCAATTTTTACTTTTTGCTACGGCTATTGTATTTTTATTCTACTTTTGGTATTATATCTTGAATTAACAAATTTTTCAAGTAAATTGTTTGATTTCCTAAAAAAATTTAAAAATGAATTTTTATTACCAAAAATTGTGCCTTTCCATATAATAATATAAGTAGTATAATATAATTAGTAGTAGTTAAGGGGGAACTTGTCTTTATGAAGATTGAAAAACTTACCGAAAATAAGATTCGAGTTATTATCCATTCACACGAATTAGGATTTAACAATATAAATGTACATAGCATTATGACAAAGGTCATTGAAACTCAGGACATTTTTTCTGATATTCTAAAAAAGGCAGAAAAGGAAGTAGATTTTCACACAGATGGTTGTAAACTGTTGATTGAAGCTTTCTCTTCTTTGGAAGATATTTTTGTTTTTACCATTACAAAATATTTACCTGATAATGATTTAAAAAAGAAAAAATTAATTGTTAAAAGAAAATCTTTTGAAAAAATAAATACACATGTTATTTGCCAATTTGAAAATTTTGAGTCTTTTTGTGAGTTCTGTAACGCTATGAAACATATACATAAACTTGATAATAGTGAATTAGCCAAAAAAACGTCTTTGTATTTATGGAAAAATTCCTATTATTTAATTTTAAGGAATGTCAACACAAAATACAAAAACATGAATCAATTTTACTCTACTCTATCTGAATTTGGAAAACTTCTTTCTTTTTCCAATCATTTTGAGTATAAATTATTAGAACATGGAAAAGTTGTCATAAGAAAAAACGCTATAGATGTAGGAATTGATTTTTTTGCAAATTAAATAATAAACAAACTAAAAACTCGGTTTTCTTTTGTATACCGAGTTTTTAGTTTCTATCTAATTTCGTTTAATATACATAATTTTGTGGATTATATGCTACACCATTTACTCTCACTTCCAAATGTAAGTGTGGACCTGTAGAATTTCCTGTTGATCCAACTGTTGCTATCGCTTGTCCTTGCGATACGTATGTACCTGCCGATACGTATAGGCTATTACAATGTCCATAATAAGTTTGTAGACCATTTCCATGTGATATTACAACCATATATCCATAAGAACCTTTATACCCAGAAAAAGTTACGGTTCCAGATGCCGCTGCAGCAATTGGTGTTCCTGTTGATGCAGCAATATCTAATCCTGTATGAGCTGAACTTCTGATGCTACTTCTTGCTCCAAATCTAGATGTAATCGTTCCTGATATTGGTCTAATTAGAGAAACTCCAATACTAGGAGTCCCTGAAGCAATTGTAGTTGCTGTGTTGACTCTTCCTGTCGCAGTTGTTTTAGTTGTTTTATTACTAGCCACTGTAACTACTTTTGCTGGCTCTACATATAGCTTTGATATTGCTTCTTCTGAAGTAACTAAATCGGCCATATTTGGCTCATATTTTTCTACAATAGATATTTTTTCTATATTAGAACTATTTTTCTCTTTTAATCCATTTACTACTAGTTCTGCTTCTTCAAAGCTCGAAACATATAGTTTTTCTTCTTGATCTTCTAATACAGCATAATAACGATAATATGCAATTCCTTGTTCTTTAACTTTTTCGAATATTTCTTCGTCATTTGCTACAATATTCTTTTTCAATAAACATAATTTATAACTAGGAAGATTAGCAACTTGTACAAATGCTATATTTTGGCTTCCTTCTTCACCATTTTCTATGTAATGATTTATTTTTTGCTGTAATTCTGCTTTATTCTCTGTATACCCTACTTGCTCTCCATCGATAAAAACACTATAAGTAGGTTTATATAAAAAGGCAATAGCTCCTATTATTAAAAAGACTGAAATCATGAAAAGAACAATAAACTTTATACTTCTTTTAGTGTGTATCATTACTTTTTTAAACATTCTTAAAATCAATCTCCTTTGTATTTCAAATACTTTCCTTCGACAAAAACTATTGTAATAATATTGTAATATTTATTTTTTTGCAAAGAGATTGTTTATCCAATTTCCGTAAGTTTTTTCCATTTTTGAATGTTTATCTTCTTTTTATTCCATTTATCTCTCATTTTCATTTTAGGACAAGGGAGGACAAGGGGACGTAGATAATGTCCCAATCTCTAGTAAGCATAAATTAAATAATTTAAAGATTGGGACATTATCTACGTCCCCTTGTCCTCTTGTCCCCAATGCACCTATTGTTGCAATTCTGTTTTTACTGTGTTGATTTCTGTTGTTGTTGCTTTCTGTGCAGGAATATAATATCCTTTTGATTGTGCTATTTTGAATAACTCATATTGAAAACTTTCATCATTATTTCTAATCTGTTGGAAAGTTTGTCTTAGTTGCATATTTTCTGATTCTGATATAGCTGTTTGATAGGCCGTTAGATCTGCTTTTACACTCCCTAAAATATCGTTTACCATTGTTTTTTCATCCATTTTATTTAACCTCCTCTTAATTATTTAAAAATGTCATTAATTTTTGTTTTGTGTTTAATGCATCTTGTGCTGATTTTGAAAATAGTTGTTTGATTTGAGGGTCAACAGCTTGTGAAGAATAAGTATTTAATTTTTGGTATGCTGTTTCGTGTGCTCCAATTAAATGTCTTAAATGTTGTAATTCGATTTGATTTAAGTCTGCCATTTTTATCCTTCCTTTCTTTTTATATTTCCTATTTATTTTTTCCATTTTTTTGATTTTTATACATTTTTTGTTTTAAAATTGTTTTTATGAATAACAAGAGTATTTAAATCGTAAATAGAGAGAATTTTAAATATCCTCTCTATCATCAGCATTTTATTCTATTATCTCTAAATTGGCAAATCTTGCCATCAATCTCTTATGTCCTACCTTGTCAAAGTTGATATCAACTTTTAAATCTTCTCCTTCTGGCTCTACTGAATGAATAGTACCTTTTCCAAATTTCTTATGAAAAATTCTAACTCCTGCTTCATATTGAGATAAATCAACATATTTGGTCGCAGAAGATTTTTTGCCTAAACTACTTAAAAAATTTTCTGCTGTTCTAAAAGAAAAATTAGTATTACTTTTTGCTACTCTGGCTGGCTCTTTCTCATTTTCTTTGTAAGTTTTAATATTACTATTGGTTTTGCTATCATAGGTCCAAGTATAAGAAGAATCTTTAAACATTTCTTCTTTCTTAGAAGTTTGTCCAAATGCTTCATCATATCCTTCTAATAATTCTTCTGGAATTTCTTGTAAAAATCTTGATGCAGGATTATAACTAGTTGAGCCAAATATCGTTCTTTGCTTACTACAAGTTAAAAATAAGTTTTCTTTGGCTCTGGTAATTCCTACATAACAAAGCCTTCTTTCTTCTTCCAATTCTTCTGGCTGCATCATAGATTGATATCCTGGAAAAATCCCTTCCTCCATTCCTACCAAAAATACCACTGGAAATTCAAGCCCTTTCGCACTATGAAGAGTCATTAATGTAACCGATTCCTCCTCTTCTTCCATGTTATCTAAGTCACTTGATAGTGTAATTCCTTCTAGAAATTCACTTAATGAATTTTCTGCAAATTCTTCTTCAAATTCTATAGCAACTGTTAAAAATTCTTCTAAGTTCGCAATTCTATTTTCTGCCTCAATGGTCTTTTCTTGTTCTAATGCTTTAGTATAACCTGATTTTTTTAGCGTCAATTTGATTAATTCTGAAATTGTTATGTTGTCTTTTTTTGCTTTTAGTTCTTCCATCATATTGATAAATTCTCTAGAATTTAAATAGACTCTATTTAATCCATACTCATCTGCTTTTTTTATGACTTCATACATTGAAATTTCATGAATAACTGCTAACTGTTCTATTTTTTCTAAGCTTGTCTTTCCAATTCCTCTCTTAGGTTCATTAATAATTCTTTTTAGACTCAAATTATCAGAACTGTTTTGAATCAATCTTAAATAAGCTATTATATCTTTGATTTCTTTTCTTTCATAAAACTTTAATCCACCAATCATTTTATAGGGAATATTTTCTCTTCTGAAAATATCCTCTATCGCTCTGGATTGTGTATTCATTCTATATAATACCGCAAAATCAGAATATTGATAATATTCTTCTCTTTTTAAGTGTTCAATTTGCTCTACAATATAAGCACCTTCATCATATTCATTATCTGCTTGATAGATATGTGGCAAATTTCCCTCATCATTTTTTGTCCAAAGTTCTTTTTTGTATTTTACTTCGTTATTTTGGATGACGCTATTAGCTACTTTTAAGATATTTTGTGTACAACGATAATTTTGCTCTAACTTTATAATTTTCGTTCCTGGAAAGTCTCTTTCAAAATTTAATATATTTGAAATATCGGCTCCTCTAAAAGAATAAATTCCGTTGATCATTATCTCCTACTACCGTAATATTTCCATTTTTAGAGGCAAATAGTGTTATTAAGGTAAATTGTGCCTTGTTGGTGTCTTGATACTCATCTACTAATATATATTGAAATTTGTTAGAGTAATATTCTAATATATCTGGATTTTCTATCATAATTTTTATGGTATAATTTATAATGTCATCAAAGTCAATGGCATTATTTTCTTTTAGCCTTTTTTGATATAATTCATAAACGGTCGCAATCTTTTCTTTTCTAAAGTCGCCACTGACTCTTGAAGTATACTGTTCTGGCTCTAACATTTCATTTTTGGCATTACTAATCTCAGATAATACACTTTTATCATTAAATAGTTTATCATCAATGGCCAAGTCTCTTAAGCAAGCTTTGACTACAGCTTTTTGGTCTGTTGTATCAAATATGATAAAAGAGGAATCAAATCCAATTCTATCAATAAATCTTCTTAAAATTCGAACACAAATAGAGTGGAAAGTTCCCATCCAAATATCTTTTGCTAAATCCCCTACTAAATTTACAATTCTTTCTTTCATTTCATTAGCAGCCTTATTGGTAAATGTAATGGCCAAAATATCCCATGGTTTTATTTTTTTTTCTCCTATTAAATAAGCTATCTTATGGGTGAGTACTTTTGTTTTTCCACTTCCTGCACCGTGCAATAACTAAACATGGACCTTGCGTGTTTACTACTGCTTCATGTTGTTTATCATTTAATTCTTTTAATATATCTTGCATCAGAGTTTCCTTCCTTTATTGTGTTATGTTTATGTTTGTTTTTCTTTTTTCAAATATATGTTTGTATTTTACTATATATCTTTCTAAAAAGCAAGTAATTTTTTATCTTTTTTTAATAATTGCCACTAAATCATGGTAGCAAAAATACCAATTAGGAATCCTATAATATTTCCGAATAGAAGTCATTCTTCCATGATACAAATTGTTTGCTTCTGGTACCAACTCTCCAGATACAATGTACAGCATGGCACCGAGCTGCAAAACTCAAACAAATTGCTATGATTTCTTGAGATATCGAGCCAATAATTGCTCCAAAAAAAGCTCCTATTCCTGTCGTAATACCTGATAATACAACATAGAATATCACTTTGGATATTTTCATTCCTCCGTTTCTCATGGGTACTGCCATTGATATTCCTTCTGGTTGATTCTGATTTAGACAGTTATTTTGATTTTTTCTTTTTATATTTAATTTTTTAATGCGGTAATTGGT
>CALXCE010000008.1 GCA_944386725.1 uncultured Clostridia bacterium | reverse complement strand
ATCCAAGAAAAAGAGCTACCAGGGATTAAAGAATCAATCAAAGATATCCAAGAAAAAGAGCTACCAGGGATTAAAGAATCAATCAAAGATATCCAAGAAAGAGAACTACCAGGGATTAAAGAATCAATCAAAGATATCCAAGAGAAAGAACTACCAAGTATCAAGTTTTCAATAAGTAATATTGAAGATAATGAATTGCCAGCAATCAGAAAACAAAGATTGATTGATAGTAACAATATAGCTAAAATTTTAAGCCTTCAAACAGATTTAAATCAAAGATTATCTATAAACAACCAAAGAAAAAATCAAATTATAAATTATTAGGAAATGAAAACTATTTGAATGTAAAGAGAAAGGTTCAAATAGTTTTTATTGTGTTATTGTTCACCTTGACAATTAGCCAATTTGCTAGTAAAATAGAATAGAATAAATAGAAGGAGAAAGTTTATGCAAAATAACAGTAGAAAAGTTTTAGATACCTTAGTATCTAGAACAAAAATATATTTAGCTATTATATTTATTTTACTAGTATTTATCTGTATCAAAAATCCTTATATGATATTACCATCTATCTGTATATTTGTATTAATCGTACTATACAGTTATTACACAAACAATAAAAGGAAAAGTGAGATATCAGAAACATTACAGGATTTAACATTAACGGTAGACTCAGCAGCAAAAACAAGTTTAATTAATTCACCATTTCCATTAGTTATATTAGAAACGGATGGCAATATGGTATGGAAAAGTTCAAAGTTCACTTCTGAATTTGCCAACATTGATATCAATACTTATATCAAAGAATTAAGCATTGATATTAAAAGCGAAATTGAAAAAAGGAAAGCAAATAACAAAGAAAAAACAAACAAAGATATTATAAAGCAAATAGAAATTGACAAAAAAACATACCGTGTTGTTGGAAAGTATGTGAAGGGAAAGAAAAGTAAAAAAGAATATATGGTAATTCTGTATTTTATTGATGATACAGAAAACGTAAAATTACAAAAAGAATATAAAGATTCTAAATCTTGTGTTTCTATTCTTATGATAGACAACTATGAAGAAACGATGCAAAGAATAGAAAGCGAAGAAAAGCCACAAGTGATAGCAGAAATTGATAAATATATCTATGACTGGACAGACAAGACCAATGGTGTTTTAATCAAAACAGAGAAAGATAGATACATTTACTTTTTTGAACAAAGATATTTAGATAGTATAAAAGAGGATAAATTTAGTATATTAGATAAAATAAAAGAAATTGACATGAAGGAGGACGTTCAATTTACTTTAAGTATAGCAGTTTCTAATGAGGGAAATACAGACAAAGAAAAATATAAGTCAGCACAAGCAGCTATGGACATAGTCTTAGGACGTGGAGGAGACCAAGCAGTTATTCGAGAAAATGACATTTATAAATTCTTTGGAGGAAGAGCACAAGAAGTAGAAAAAAGAACGAAAGTAAAAGCAAGAGTAGTAGCTCAAGCACTAGAAAATTTAATTAAAAAATCAAAAAAAGTAATGATAATGGGACATTCCAATCCAGATATGGACTGTGTAGGTGCTAGTCTAGGAATTTATCGACTTGCTAAGACGCTAGAGTGCAATGCATATATTGTAATGGATATGAAAAACTCTGCTTTGGAAGCTTTCCAAAAGTCAATTGAAAAAGATGAAGAATATGAAGATGTTATTATCAATAAAGAGGTAGCTCTAGAAAATATAGACGAAGATACACTATTAGTAGTAGTAGATACCCATAAATTAAATTATGTAGAATCATCAGAACTATTAGACAAGGTAAAAGAAATTGTGATTATAGATCATCATAGAAGGAGTGCCGACTTTATTGAACATGCAACTCTTACTTTCCAAGAAGTATATGCTTCTTCAGCAGCAGAATTAGTAACAGAACTAATACAATATGTTGAAGAAAAAGTTGAATTAAAAACCATAGAAGCAGAAAGTTTATATGCAGGAATTATGATGGATACGAAAAACTTTACTTTTAAAACAGGGGTTAGAACTTTTGAAGCAGCAGCTTACTTACGTAAATGTGGAGTTGATATCATTCGTGTAAAAAAATGGTTTCAAAGTGATTTAGAAAGCTTTAACAAAATAGCTGAAATTGTAGGAAAAGCGGAAATAGTAAATGATACGATCGCCATTTCCATTTATGAAGATAAGGCAAAAGATGTGAATATTGTTTGTGCGAAAGCAGCAGATGAATTACTTACCATTAGTGACATAACAGCTTCTTTTGTAATCGGACAACTAGGTAATAAAGTATGTATTAGTGGACGTTCTATAGGAGATATTAATGTACAGATTATATTAGAAAAGCTAGGCGGCGGTGGTCATATTACGCTTGCTGGCGCACAAGTAGAAGGAATGACAATGGAGGAAACAAAGCAAGAATTGATAAATAGAATTAACGAGTATTTTTCAGAAATAGAGAACTAAGGAGTGATAACATGAAAGTAATTTTAAAGACAGACATTAAAGGAGTAGGAAAAAAAGATGAAATTATTAATGCATCTGATGGCTATGCTAGAAATTTCTTATTTCCTAAAAATTTAGCTGTGGAAGCGAATTATGAGAATATGGCCAAGCTAAAAGCGAAACAAGATTCAAATGCCTATAAAAAAACACAAGAAAAAGAAGAAGCTAAAAAAATAGCAGATAAACTTTCCAAAATATTATTAAAAATATCAGTAAAAGCCGGTGAAAATGGTAAGATATTTGGGGGTGTATCGGCAAAAGAAATTTCGGATCTATTAAAAGAAGAATATAAAATAGAAGTAGATAAGAAGAAAATAGAATTAAAGGAAACAATAAAAACACTAGGTGTTAGAACCATAACAATAAAATTGTATGAAGGTGTAATTGGAAGTTTAAAGATAGATGTAATTAGTAAATAAAATCAAAATATTTAAAATTTGAATCATAATGTTTAGGATATTTGGGGGCAATGAAAAATGGAGTTAGGAAAAGTACCACCACATGATTTAGAAGCAGAGCAAGCAATTATAGGAAGCATGCTGACAGACAAAGATGCTGTTATTTCAAGTGTAGAAGCATTAAAAGAAGAAGATTTTTACAGAGAAGATAATCGAGTAATTTATGCAGCAATTTTAAACTTATACAACCGAGCAGAACCAATTGATATCATTACCGTAAAAGCGGAATTAGAGGCTATGGGAAAATTTGAGCAAGTAGGGGGATTAGAATATTTAGCAGAACTTCCAGAAAAAGTTCCTACCACTGCCAATGCTTTTAAATATATCAAAATTGTGGAAGAAAAATCAATATTAAGGAATTTAATTAAGACGGCTAATGAGATTATTGAACTAGGTTATGACCCTACAGAAGATGTAGAAGACATTATGGAAGGAGCGGAAAAAAGAATATTCAATATCATGCAAAACAAAAATCAGAAAGGCTATACTCCTTTAAAAGATGTCTTGGTAGAAAGTTTCACACAATTAGAAGAACTATATAATCGAAAACAGCATATTACAGGTATTCCAACAGGATTTACGGAATTAGATTATAAAACAGCAGGATTTCATGGGTCTGATTTAATTTTAATTGCGGCAAGACCTGCTATGGGTAAGTCAGCCTTTGCTTTAAATATTGCAACAAATGCAGCAATCAAGGCAAATGTACCAGTTGCTATATTTAGCTTAGAAATGTCAAAAGAACAAATGGTAAATAGAATTTTATGTAGTGAAGCTATGGTAGATAGTAACAAAGTAAGAACAGGAAGATTAGAAGAGGAAGATTGGACAAAATTGGCAGGGGCCATTGGACCGTTATCAGAAGCGGAAATATATATCGATGATACACCTGGCATATCCGTCATGGAAATAAGAGCAAAATGTAGAAAATTAAAATTAGAAAAAAATATAGGAATGGTTGTGATTGACTACTTACAGTTAGTACAAGGCAGCAATAGAAGAAACGGAAACCGTGAACAAGAAATATCAGAAATCAGTCGTTCCTTAAAAATATTGGCAAAAGAAATAGGAGTACCAGTTGTTGCTTTATCTCAATTATCAAGAGCTGTAGAGCAAAGACCAGATCATCGACCAATGCTTTCTGACTTAAGAGAATCAGGAGCTATCGAACAAGACGCGGACATTGTTATGTTTTTATATAGGGATGATTATTATAATCAAGATAGTGAGAAAAAGGATATTGCAGAAGTAATTTTAGCAAAACACAGAGGTGGTTCAACGGGAACGATAGAACTATTATGGCTAGGTAATTATACAAAATTTGTTAATTTAGAAAGAAGATTTGAAGACTAAAACACAACAAATATTACCTATTTTTATAAGAAAGGTAAAATATGAAAGATAAAGTTTTAAGAACAATTCAAAAATATAAATTAATAGACAACAAAGATAAGTTAGTTGTAGCTGTATCCGGTGGAACAGATTCTATTTGCATGTTAGACATTTTAAATCACCTAAAAAAAGAGAAATGTTTTGCAATTATCGTTGCTCACCTAAACCATATGTTAAGGAAAGAAGCAGATAAAGACGAACAATATGTAAGAGATTATTGTGAAAAAAATGAAATTGAATTTTATGCAAAAAGTATAGATGTTAAAAAACTTGCTAATACTAATAAAATAGGAACAGAAGAAGCTGGAAGGTTAGCAAGATATGAATTTTTTGATGAAGTTTTAAAAAAGACAAAATCAACAAAAATAGCAATTGCTCATAATAAAAACGATAAAGTTGAAACGGTTTTAATGCACGTTCTAAGAGGAAGTGGAATAGAAGGATTAAGGGGAATTGAACCTAAAAGAGGAAATATTATAAGACCTTTAATTGAATGTGAAAGAACTCAAATAGAAAAGTATTGTAAGGAAAACCAATTAAATCCAAGAATGGATAAAACGAATCTTGAAAATATTTATAATAGGAATAAAATCAGAAATATTGTCATTCCATATATTCAAGAAGAGTTTAATCCTAATATTGTTCAAACAATTGATAGATTATCTGATATTGTGACGCTAGAAGATGAATATATGCAAAAGCAAACCCAAAAAGTTTATCACGAACTAGTCATAGCAGAAAAACAAAAAGAAATTGTAATGGATTTAAAAGGATTTAATTTGCAAGAAACAGTAATAAAATCAAGGCTAATTCGATATATTATAAAAAGGTTATTTGGAAATGTAGCAAGCATTGAAAAAGTACATATTGATGATGTGGTAAAATTATGTAATAATAATATAGGAAATAAATATTTAATGCCAAATAAAAATGTCAAAATTCTAGTAAATAATCATAAAATTTATATTATTGCTATTTCCTAAAATGTTTTTATCCATTATTTAAAATTATTGATTTAGAATAAACCAAACACAAAGTTCCGTAGTAAATACGTGGAACATACGATTTTGTAATAAAAAAGACATATAAAAACTATTGAAAAAGAAAAAGTTATATGCTATAAAAGCAATATGAAATTTAATAAAACATAAGGAGGAGTTGTTTTGAAAAACGGAATTAAAACATTAGCGATGTGGTTAATCATAGGAGTTATTTTTATCGTTGTGTTATCATCCATTGTTGAAAATAGTGATGCTAAATTAAAATATTCAGAGTTGATTACAGCTATCAATGATGGAAAAGTAGAAGAAATCCAAATTGAATCAGATGGAAAAACAGCAACAGTTACTTTAAAAGATGATAAAATAAAAAAAGAAGTAAATATACCAGATATGGGAAGTTTTATGTCTTATGTGGAAGAATATCTAAAAGGAGATGGAACATTTGCATTAGAAGAAAAATCCGAATCTATCTTTGTTATGATTCTTAGCTTACTTACACCATTTGGTTTACTAATTATATTTTTTATTTTTTGGTTCTTTATGATGGGTGGAGCAGGTCAAGGTGCTCCAGGAAGTAAGACCATGTCATTTGGAAAAAGTAAAGCTAGAATGATGACACCAGCAGAGAAAAATAAGATTACCTTTGAGGATGTAGCAGGTGTTGACGAAGAAAAAGAGGAATTAGAAGAAATTGTACAATTTCTAAAGAACCCAAAGAAGTTTACCGATATGGGTGCTAGAATACCAAAAGGTGTATTATTAGTTGGTCAACCAGGTACAGGAAAAACGTTATTGGCAAAAGCAGTAGCAGGAGAAGCAGGAGTTCCTTTTTTCATTATTAGTGGTTCAGACTTTGTAGAGATGTTTGTTGGTGTTGGTGCTTCCAGAGTAAGGGATTTGTTTGACCAAGCTAAGAAAAATGCTCCATGTATTATATTTATTGATGAAATTGATGCAGTAGGACGTCAAAGAGGTGCAGGACTTGGAGGAGGACATGATGAAAGAGAACAAACCTTAAACCAATTATTAGTAGAAATGGATGGATTCGCAGAAAACGAAGGGGTTATTGTTTTAGCGGCAACTAACAGACCAGATGTATTAGACAAAGCCCTACTTAGAGCAGGAAGGTTTGATAGGCAAATTGTAGTAGGATTACCAGATGTTAAGGCAAGAGAACAAATTCTAGAAGTACATTCTAGAAAGAAAAGATTATCGGATGATGTGGATTTAAAAGTTATTGCCAAAAACACTTCTGGATTTGCAGGTGCAGACTTAGAGAATATATTAAATGAAGCAGCATTATTAGCGGCAAGAAGAAATTTGACTGAAATCGGAATGAAAGAAATTGAGGATGCCATGGTTAAAGTAACAATGGGACCTGAAAAAAAGACAAAAGTAAGAAGTGAAAAAGAAAATAAATTAGTAGCTTATCATGAAGCAGGTCATGCTGTAGTAAGCCATTACTTAGAAACACAAGATCCGGTTCATCAAATATCCATTGTACCGAGAGGTATGGCAGGTGGTTATACGATGTATCGACCAACAGAAGATAAATCATTTATGTCAAAGACTGAAATGGAGGAAAATATTGTATCACTTCTTGGCGGAAGAGTAGCAGAAGCACTTATTTTAAATGATATCTCAACAGGGGCAAGCAATGACATTGAAAGAGCAACTAAGATTGCAAGAAGTATGGTA
Organism: uncultured Clostridia bacterium; assembly: GCA_944386725.1. Taxonomy (GTDB): domain Bacteria; phylum Bacillota; class Clostridia; order TANB77; family CAG-508; genus CAG-269. The sequence goes on along the minus strand of CALXCE010000008.1, from coordinate 36,279 downwards.
ACCAAATACGGAATGAGTGAAAGAATTGGTGCTTTAATGTTAGGTTCTAATCAAGAAGAAGTATTTCTTGGAAGAGATTTTGCACAAGCAAAAGAATATTCTGAAGAAACAGCAGCAGTCATAGATGAAGAAATCAAAGCAATTGTAGATACAGGATATAATAGAGCAAAACAAATCTTATCAGATAATATTGATAAATTGCATCAAGTAGCTGGAATATTACTAGAAAAAGAAAAAATTGAAGCAGATGAATTTGAAGCAATTTTCGGTAATTAGTAGTTACTTCTGGAACAGATAGAAATTAGCCATTTATGGATAGTTTAGGGATAGGTTAAAAAGAAAATCCAATAAAAAGTAGCAATTTTATATTGCTATTTTTTTTATTTTAGTATAGAATAAAATTGTCGAAGAGAAAGGAAAAAGGTGTATTATTTATGAGAAATTATTATGAGATATTAGAGGTTAATCCAAAAGCTTCTAGAGAAGTAATTGAAAAAGCTTATAGAGTATTAATTAGAAAATATCATCCAGATTTGTATAGTGGAGAAAAAAAGCAATATGCAGAAAAGAAAACAAGTGAAATTAATGAGGCTTACCATGTACTAACAGATGAATTCCTAAAAGAACAGTACGATAATGAACTGGAAAAACAAGAAATAAAATATAGACAAAATATGTATCAAGCACAAAAAACGCAAGCGGAAAGAAGAAGTTATGAAAATCAAACAGAACCAAGAGAAGAAAAAACGATAAAACAAAAAACAACGAAAACTCAAAAAGTGGGTAGTTTAGGTGCTATTATAGAATTAACAAAAGAGCTCATACATGATTTAACAAGAAATAAGGATAAAAGAAAAAGAGTAAAAGAAGTGACAAAAACAGATATCCTTGCTGTTATACTTACTATTGTAGTTGTTGTTCTAATAGGAGTTATTTTATGGTTTATTCCGTTCACTAATGGATGGATGAGAGAATTTTTATTTGAAAATCCATTATCTAATTGGATAGGTCAAATATTTTCATAATAAATAGTACATTACCAATACTAGGAAGAAGGAATTGAAAATGCATTATGCTGACATAAAAAAAGCTGATATAGCAAATGGATTGGGAGTTAGAGTTTCTGTTTTTGTAAGTCGGTTGTACACACCATTGCAAAAATTGTTTTAATCAAGAAGCTTGGGATTTTAATTATGGAAAAGAATTCACACGGAGAAGAAATTGATAAAGTCATCAAAGAATTAGACCATTCTTATGTTTCTGGATTATCCTTATTAGGAGGAGAACCACTAGAACATGTAAATCAACAAGGACTCCTACCATTACTTAGAAAAGTGAAGGAGAAATTTCCCGAAAAAAATATATGGTGTTACACAGGGTATACCTTTGATAAAGATGTCATGGAAGAAATGTATAACAAATGGAAAGAAACTCCTGAACTCTTGTCCTACTTAGATGTTATGGTAGATGGTAAATTTGAAGAGGATAAAAAAGATATTAAATTGCGCTTTAAAGGATCTAGCAATCAAAGAATCATAGATGTGAAAAAGTCTCTCAAGGAGAAGAAAGCAGTATTATTTGAATTCTAACTATTGACAAGTCTTATGCTTTCATGTATAATAAATATCATTAAAGGGTTATCCCACATACTGTTTTGTATGGACCGGAAGGAGGGGAATATAAATGTCAGAGATAAAAGTTAATAATGGTAATATAGAAGATGCCTTAAAAAGGTTTAAAAGGCAATGTGCAAGAAATGGAGTGCTTCAAGAAGTACGTAAAAGAGAACACTATGAAAAACCTAGTGTAAAGAGAAAGAAAAAATCAGAGGCAGCAAGAAAGAGAAAATTTTAGAAAATTGGATTGGAAGTTGAGGGTGTGGAAATATACTTAAAAGCTTCCAATTTTGTTTTGTCTCAAAAGTATAATAAAACAAAAAAAGTAGTATACTAAAATAGAGGAGGAAAAGAGATGGAATATAAGCAAACAGAATTAAAAAAAGGAATTAAACTTCATACCATTCAAACAGATAAATTCAAAACAAATTTAATAGCTGTTTTTATTACTACGAAGTTAAATAGAGAAAATGTAACTAAAAATGCAGTAATTTCAGCTATTTTACGAAGAGGATCAAAAACCATGCCTTCCCAAGAAGAAATTAGTAAGCAGATGGAGGAAATGTATGGTGCTAGTTTTGATTGTGGCTTAGATAAAATGGGAGATAATCAAGTATTAAAATTTTATTTAGAAACAGTAAATGATGACTTTTTACCACAAAAAGAAGAGGATATACTAAAAATTTCTCTAGAAAAATTGCTAGAAATTGTATTGAATCCTTATACTGAAAACGAAGGTTTCAAGCCAGAATATGTAGAACAAGAAAAAAATAATATTAAGCAAAGGATTGAAGGTAAAATTGACAATAAAGCTAGATATGCATTAGACCGATGTATCGAAGAAATGTATAAAAACAAACCATTTGGACTATATAAATTTGGTTATGTAGAAGATTTAGAAAATATCAATGAAAAAAATTTGTATGTATACTATCAGGAATTAATTAGTTCTTGTAAGATTGACATATTTGTATCTGGTATTCTAAAAGATAATATAAATCAAGTAGTCACAGAAAACGAAAATATAAAAAAATTAAAAGAAAGAACACCGGATTATATTGTTCCAAAAGAATTAAATAAAGATCTTCCAAAAGAAGAAAAGGTAGTAACAGAATCCATGGAGGTAACGCAAGGAAAATTGATCCTAGGATTAAACATATGTTTAGAAAAAGAAGATTTAAGATATGATACCTTAATTTACAATAGTATTTTAGGAGGAAGTGCTAATTCGAAAATGTTCCAAAATGTAAGAGAAAAAGCTCATTTGGCATATGTGGCAAACTCTAACTATTTAAGATATAAAAATAATATTTTTGTAAATTGTGGCATTGAAATTGGAAATTATCAAAAGGCATTAGAACTTATTAGGGAGCAGATAGAAAATATGAAAAAAGGAGAATTTACTCAGGAAGATATCAATAATGCTAAAAAGGGAATTATAGCAACGATAAAAACGATAGATGACGAACAGGATACCGGTATTACTTATTATTTTGGACAAGAATTGTCAGAGAGTGGTATTTCGATAGAAGAGTATATGGAGAGAATCAAACAGGTTAGTAAAGAAGATGTTATTCATATTGGTGAAAACGTAGCTATTGATACAATTTATTTTCTAAAAGATTAATGATAAAAAAATATAATAAACTTTAAATAGAAATAATGTTAATAAATACAACTAATGCAATAGCTAAACTGAATGGTAATAAGGAGGAGAGAAAGTGCAGGTTATTGAGAATTTAAAGGTAAAAGAAAAAGTGTATATTGAGAAACTAGAAAATGGTTTAACGGTAATGATAATTCCCAAAAAGGGAATTCAAAAGAAGTATATGATATGGGGAACGCATTATGGTTCTAATGAAAGTAGCTTTATTGTTCCTGGGGAAGATGAACTAACAACAGTTCCTAATGGTGTTGCTCATTTTTTAGAGCATAAATTGTTTGAACAAGAAAATGGAACCAATAGTTTAGATGTGTTAACATCATTAGGCGTAGAAGCGAATGCTTATACAACAAATGACCATACAGCTTATTTGTTTGAATGTACAGATAATTTCTATGAGGCTATGGATGAATTAATGGATTATGTGCAACATCCTTATTTTACAGACGAAAATGTTGAAAAAGAAAAAGGAATTATTGGTCAAGAAATCATGATGTATGATGATTATCCAGAGTGGCGAGTATATCTCAATGCTATGCAAGCAATGTATCATAATAATCCTGTCAAAATAGATATTGTAGGAACGATTGAAACGATTCGTAAAATTGATAAAGAAATTTTATATAAATGCTATCATACTTTTTATAACCCATCGAATATGACAATGGTATTATGTGGAGATTTTGTGCCAGAGAATATGCTAGAAGAAGTAAAGAAAAGATTAGTAAATACAAAAGCAAGTGGAGAGATAAAGAGAGTTTATCCAAAAGAGCCAGAAGAAATTGTACAAGAAAAAATTGAACAAAAATTAGAAGTTAGCCAACCTTTATATACAATAGGGATTAAAGATACTGGGAAATGTGATGTCAAAAAACACATAGCTATGGAAATTTTACTAAACTTATTGATTGGTAGAAGTTCGAATTTATACAAAGAACTTTATCATGAAGGAATTGTTTATGCACAACCTAGTTTAGAATATGAATTTACCAATATTTATGCACATGTTTTAATGAATGGACAAGCCAATAATCCAGAAAAGGTGTATCAAAAATTGAAAGAGGAAGTGCAAAAATTTAAAACAAATGGAATTAACAAAAGTGACTTTAACCGAATGAAAAAAATGATATATGGAGGATATGTCAAAGAATACAATGATGTATCAGATATAGCAAGAATGTTTTTAGCAGACTATTTTAAAGGGATTAATAGTTTTGACTATTTAGAAGAGATAGAAGGGATTACTGTAGAATATTTGGAGCAAATATTAAAAGATGTCTTTAAAGAAGAAAAAATGGTTCTTTCCATCGTAAAAAATTAAAAAAATGTATAAAAAAAGAAAAGAAAAAAATGTAATAAAAACGGCGTTTTCAATAAAAAAACAAAGATGCCGTTTTCTATTGTCTAAACATGTCGACAAAAGTAAAAAAAAGACGTACGAAAGTTAGCAAAAAGCCTTGAAAATACTTGACTTGATAGTAATCTTGTGATAATTTATAATTATACCAACGACAAATAGAATAAAAAGGAGAAATCAATATGTTAAATGATGAAATTTGTAAATTAAGAGATAAATTAAATAAAAGTATTGAACGAGGGGATGATTATAGTATTACCTATCAATTAAGTGTGGAATTAGATGAGTTGATTGCACAATACTATAAAAATTTAAAGAAAAGTAAAAAAAAAGTGGTATGGATAACCACGTAAGCTAAAGCCTCTTAAATATTTTGTGTTTAAGGGGTTTTTTATAAATAACTTGAAACCAAAAAAGATATATATTATAATAGCAACATAAAAGAATAACTTTGTTTAGAATTAGATAAGGTTTGGTAAAAAATAAAGGTGTAACGAAAATGAACACAGTTGTATTAAAATTTGGAGGCACATCGGTAGCAGACAATATTAAATTAAATGTTGTTGCAGAAAAAGTAATTAGTTTAAAAAAAGAAGCAAAAAACGTAGTCGTTGTTGTATCAGCTCAAGGAAAAACAACGAATCAATTGATTAAGGAAGCACAAGAATTATCTGCCATTCCAGAAGAAAGAGAAATGGATATGTTATTATCGACAGGAGAACAAATAACAGCATCAAAATTAAGCATATTATTAAATCGAAAAGGATATCCATCGATTTCTTTAACAGGATGGCAAGCAGGTATCAGAACGAATTCCATTCATACTAATGCAAAAATTGAGGAAATCTATACAGACAGGATGAAAAAAGAATTAGAAAAAGGAAATATTGTTGTTGTAACTGGTTTTCAAGGTTTGGATGAAAAACAAGACATTACAACTTTAGGAAGAGGAGGTTCTGATACAACAGCAGTGGCTTTACAAGTAGCGCTTAAAGCCGATAAATGTTATATTTTTTCTGATGTAGATGGTATTTATTCGGCTGACCCAAATATGATTACCATGGCAAAAAGGTTAGACGAAATTTCTTTTGACGAAATGCAAGAAGTAGCCGATAGTCGGTGCTAAAGTTCTGCATAATCGTTGTATTCAAATGGGGAAGAAATTTAATTGTGATATCATGGCAAAATCAACTTTTTCTGATGAGGGTGGAACAAAAATATGTCAACAAATTGAAACATCAGAAGTAAAAAGTATTGTAAAAAATGATAAACTAGTAACAATTAAAATGAAAAAAGAAGAGTGTTATTTACAATTTAGAATTAAAAAAGCCGAACAAAACAAATTGCAAGAATTGTTAGAAAATAAGTATTCTAATTATCAAATAAGACAAGAGGGATTCGTAAAATTGAGTATTGTTGGTTATGGAATTACACAAGATAACCAAGTATTAAACCAGGTGATGGAAATGCTAGAAAAATATGAAATTGAGATAATGGATGTTAATTTAACACAAGCTAAAATTGAGATTCTAGTCAAAAAAATAGGAAATGATATCGTATCAGAATTGCATAGAAAACTAATAAAGAATTCATAAGATAATAAATTAATATAATTACGATAATAAACAAAAAACAAAAAAAGCAATCAAAAGAACTGTTATGATGGAAAGTATTTCGTAATTAGAAATAGCTTGACAGATTAACAGTTCTTTTGATTGCTTTTTTGTTTTTGATTTAAATTTTTATATTTTAAATTTTTAATTTTTTGTATTTTTGTATTATATATTTATAGATTATGATAGATTTTTTTACTTACATTGATTTTCCATTAACTTTTCTACAATTTGAACGGCATTCGTAGCAGCACCTTTACGGATATTATCGGCAACGACCCAAAGATTTACACCAAAATCAACACTATCATCACGACGAACTCTACCTACAAATACCTCATCATGCCCAGTTGCATGAATGGCTATAGGATATACATTAGAAGATAAGTTATCTTGTAAAACCAAATTAGGAAAGTTCTTTAGAGTAGTAATTAAATCCTCCATTTTAAAATCTTTTTCTAATTCTACATTAATCGATTCAGAATGAGAATTTTGGACAGGAACTCTAACTGTTGTTGCTGTTACTTTTAAATCTGGTCTATGTAAAATTTTTTTTGTTTCATTTATCATTTTCATTTCTTCCTTTGAATATCCATTTTCCATAAACGCATCAATATGTGGTAAGCAATTATTGTAAATAGGATGAGGAAATTTTTTTAGTGGTTTGGTATTATCTATATTTTCTAAATCACATAAAGCATCCTTTCCAGCACCAGATACAGCTTGATAAGTAGAATAAACGACTCTTTTAATATGATATTTATCCTCTAAGGCTTTTAAAGGAAGCATAGCCTGAATCGTTGAACAATTTGGATTGCTAATTATTCCATGGTTATGATAGGCATCTTCTAAATTGACTTCAGGAACCACCAAAGGAACGTCATCATGCATACGAAAGTAGCTACTATTGTCTATTACAATGCATCCTTTTTTGTTAGCAATTGGTGCATATTTTTTAGAGATTTCCCCTCCTGCTGAAAAAATAGCAAAATCAAATCCGCAATCAAATGAGTTTTCTACTAATTCCTCTACCATATAGTCTTTTCCATGAATGGAGAAGACTGTTCCAACAGATTTTTTAGAGGCAAATAATCCATATGTTTCAATTGGTAAATTTTTTTCCTCTAATACTTGGATAACTGACCTACCCACAAGACCCGTTGCACCAACAATAGCAACTTTAAAATTTTTCAAAATCATTACCTCCTAAAATATCTTTTTTAACAAAATAATTATTAATAAATTTAGTATATTAAATTTATAACAATTAATTATAATATTATTTTACTATAAGCGTAAAAAAAAAGGAATACAAAACTTGCTTTTTTTCAAGATTTATTATATAATATTTTGCCAAGTAAAGGAGAAAAGGGATGCTAGTAAATCAAAAAGTTTTGGAAAATTTATGTAAAGACGCAGGAGAAAAAAGAACCCAAAAAGCAAGAGCCTACAAAGCTTGTGGGAGAGTAGAAATAACCAATATTGAATATGAAAATAGCAAAAATTTTGAAGTAAGTGCCATTGTAGTTGGAACAGAAGCTTATAAAACATATGTGTCTGTTCGTGATGGAGAAATTGAAGATATCACTTGTAGTTGTCAAGATTATTATAATCACTATGGAGTATGTAAGCATACACTTGCTTCCATCATGGCCTTTTCAGAAGATACGAGTCGACCTAAAAATGTGATATCAAAATCTGCTAATCAAACAAATAAATATAGAAATTTTAAACAAATTGTTAATACTTTTTATAATGAAGAAATAGAAGAAATAGACCAAGATGAGGAAATAGCACTAAAAAATAAAGGAACCATAAAAATAGAACCTAAAATTATCTATGACAAATTTTCAGGAGATATGAAAGTTGAATTTAAAATTGGGACGAAAAAAATGTATAAAATAAAGGATTTATCTGAATTTTACACAAGAATGTTAGAAAAGGAATTTTACAAGTATGGAGAAAAACTACAATTTGTTCATATAAAAGAAATGTTTGAAGAAGACAGCAAACCATTACTAGACTTTATTTTACAATATGCTGAAATTATTAAATATGCCAATTCTAATTCCAATAGTAACTATCGTTACTACGGAAAAGCATTAAGTGAAACTAGCCTTATTTTGGGAAACAGTGGAATCGATGATTTATTTGAAATATTAAAAGGAAAAAAAGTAGCTTTTCAAAAAGACTATAATACAGAAGAAATTGAATTTACAGAAGAACAACCGAAAATAGAATTTAAATTAAAAAAGACAAATAACCAACAATATGCAATTATACCAACCATAGATATTTTTAATGTAACCATTATGAAAGGTAAAAATTACAAATATGTTTTAGACAGAAAGAAACTATATCGTTGCACAAAAGAATTTGAAAAGACAAATTTAAAATTATTAGAATTATTTAGACAAAATTATATGACAGAGGTATTGTTAGGAAAAGAAGAATTGAATGATCTATTTTCTATTATCATTCCTAAAGTAAAAAAAGCCATTATCATTGAAAATATGTCAGAAGAAGAAATTAAACAATATAAACCTAAAGAGTTAGAAGTAAAAGTATATTTAGACTTTGATGAACAAGATTTTTTGACGGCAGAGGTGAAATTTGTTTATGATGAAAATGAATTTAATCCATTGAATGAAAAGCTAAATTTGAATTTTCCAAGAAATAGGATTCAAGAGACCAAAGCCTTAAATGTATTTCGAAAGACAGGTTTTATGTTTGATAGCAAGAATTTAAGATTTATCTTACCAGATAATGATAAAATCTATGAATTTTTAACAGAGGACATTCATTATTATACACAAAGATTTGAGGTTCTTGCAACTGAAAAATTTAAGTCAAAACAAATCAGACAACCTAAAATTGGGAGTCTAGGAGTAAAAGTTGAAAACAATTTATTAGAGATTGATTTAAAAAATATAGATATTGATGTAAAAGAATTAGAAGAAATTATGGCTAAATATGCTCTAAAGAAAAAATATCATAGGCTAAAGGATGGAAGTTTTATAGACCTAAAAGGAAACAAAGAAATAGAGTTTTTAGATAAATTAGTAACAGGAATGGACATTGATTATAAAGAATTAGAAAGTGGAAAAGTAAGATTACCAGTTAATCGAAGCTTATATTTGAACCAGTTACTTAAAGGTATCAAAGGGACTGAGATTATTAAAAATGCAGAATATAGAGAAATCGTAAATGGGCTAAACAAAGAACAATTAGGAGAAGAAATCAAAGTGCCTGAAAATTTGGAATCTATTTTAAGATATTATCAAAAAACAGGCTTTAAATGGCTAAAGATTTTAGATAATTATCGATTTGGAGGAATTTTAGCCGATGATATGGGCCTTCGGAAAAACGATTCAAATATTATCTGTCATTGTTGATTATGTCCAAAATGTACAATATAATAGAGCTAGTCTAGTTGTTTCGCCAAGTTCTTTGACATTAAATTGGCAAAATGAAGCAAAAAAGTTTGCCAAAGAATTAAAAACGTTAGTCATACGAGGAACTTTATCAGAAAGAAAAAGTCAAATTGAAGAAATTGACCAATATGATTTAGTTATTACTTCTTATGATTTACTAAAAAGAGATATTGACTTATATCGAGAAAAGGATTATCAATTTCGCTATATAATAGCAGATGAAGCACAATATCTCAAAAATAGTAATACGCAAAATGCAAAATCGATTAAAAAGATAAAAGCAGATACGCGATATGCTTTAACAGGCACACCTATTGAAAATTCTTTAGCAGAATTATGGTCTATCTTTGACTTTATCATGCCAGGCTATTTATTTCATTATAAACAGTTCAAGGCAATGTATGAAACACCAATTGTAAAAGAAGAGAGTCAAGCAACTATGGAAAAATTAAGAATGTTAATTGAACCTTTTATTTTAAGAAGGAACAAAAAAGAAGTATTAACAGAACTTCCGGACAAAACGATAACTGTACTAAGCAACGAAATGGGAGAAGAACAAAGAAAGATATACTTAAGCTATTTGGCACAAGCAAAACAGGAAATTGCAGAAGAAATTGAGATAAATGGATACGAAAGAAGTCAAATTCAAATATTAGCTGCTTTAACAAGATTAAGACAAATCTGTTGTCATCCAGGTTTGTTCATAGAAGGATACCAAGATGGAAGTAGCAAATTAGATCAATGTATGGAAGTTGTGCAAGATGCTGTTAATAGTGGACACAAGATTTTATTATTTTCAGGCTATACGTCTATGTTTGAAATTATGGAAAAAGAATTGAAACAAAAAGGTATTCAATATTTTAAATTAACTGGTAGCACAAAAGTAGAAGAAAGAATAAAATTGGTAGACGAATTTAATGAAAATCCAGAAATGAAAGTATTTTTAATATCTCTAAAAGCAGGAGGAACCGGATTGAATTTAACAGGTGCAGATATGGTAATACATTATGATCCATGGTGGAATTTATCCACAGAAAATCAAGCAACGGATCGAGCTTATCGAATTGGACAAAAAAATAATGTACAGGTATATAAATTAATAACAAAGAATTCAATTGAAGAGAAAATATATGAGTTACAAGAGAGAAAAGCAGAATTGGCAAATCATATGTTGGATACTAAAACGACATTTATTCATAAACTCTCAAAAGATGAAATTATGAATCTATTTGAATAATATCAATTATATTTTTATAAAAACTTGAAAATATCTTTAAATTATGTTAACATATAAGCTGAGATAACAATTAAAGGGGAAGAAGTTTGAAATCATGAAAGATGAAAAAATAAAACAATTGCAAAAACAATTTAATAATGTATATCTTGACACTATAAAACATTGTCAAGATATAGAGAAATGGATCAAATTAGGTAATCGAAAACAAGGTGATATTAGGAGAAGTTTAAATCGCTTAACGAAGAAATATGAGAGTTTGTGCGAATTAAAGACAGAATTAGGAAAGAATCATATCACAGAACAAGAGGCTTTAAACCATGTTTCTAATTATAAAAATCAAGTTAACCTAGCACAAATAAAAGATAAGATGGAAGCTTTATATGATTTGGCAGGACTAAAAAAACAAACCAAACCTATATATGGTAAAGATATAGAGTTAATAACTGATATACCAATTAATATGCCACTTTTTATAGAATCATCTAAAGAAAAAAGTTTAACAATTAAAATTAAGCAAAAGTTTGAAAAAATGAAAGATAAAATTCAGACTATGGTAAGTCATTTTAGTAATTCTAGGCAGAAAAACAAAAAAACCAAAGGACGTTTAGCCAAAAGAATTGCATCTTTAGCAATGGCGTCATCATTAGCTTTTTTTGGTAGTGTAACGACAGGAGAAAATACATCTAAATTGGAGGGCATCGATCATCACAAATCATATACAGATACGAATCATGAAAAGAATGATTTTAAAGATTCTATCTATATGCAGGCTTTAGAAAACACAGAAGAAACGAAAGTGACAGATACAATAGAAAAGGATAAGAGTACAGAAGATGTATTTTTAGTACATGCCAATACAACATATACAGAAGTATCAGATGGAAGCGGAAATAGTGGCTATTTTGCTAAAGATACAAAAGTAAAGCTTTATAATAGGGCGTTAATCAAAACATGTGAAGATGGAAGCAAGAAAATATTAAAGGCTACCAAAGTAGGACAAACATGGCAAGAATTTGCAGAGGAAAAAGGAATTGATTATAAAGAATTTAAAGAATACATAGAAAATAATGAAAATATACAAGAATGTGTTTCGATTCAAAGTGAAGATGAAAAAACATTGTATGGATGGCTGTCAATTGATGAACTAGAAAGAATAGAAGTAGAAAATATGGAAGAGATAGAAAGATGAAAGATTATATTATAGTTATAGGTGGAGGATTAGCTGGATGTGAAGCAGCTTATCAAATTGCTAAAAGAGAAATAAAAGTAAAATTATATGAGATGAAACCAACAAAATATTCTCCAGCACATGCAAATAAAAATTTAGCAGAAATCGTATGTAGTAATTCGTTTAAATCAAACTTATTAACCAATGCATGTGGTCTATTAAAAGAGGAATTACGAAGATTAGATTCTTTATTAATTCGAATAGCAGATGAAACAAAAGTACCTGCTGGACAAGCTTTGGCGGTAGATAGAGAAGTCTTTACCCAAAAAGTGACGAAAGAAATAAAAGAAAATCCATATATTGAAGTTATAAACGAAGAGGTTACAGATGTTAGGGAGATGTTAAAAGAAGGTATTGTTATTATTAGTACAGGACCATTAACCTCCAATGGATTAGCCAATCAAATTCGAGAATTAACAGGTCAAGATAAGTTGTATTTTTATGATGCAGCAGCACCAATTCTTGAAAAGAGCAGTATCAATTTTGATATTGCTTTTTATGGTGATCGTTATAGCCAAGAAAAGAAAAAAGAGGAAACAGAAGAACAGTGGAAACATAGATTAGCTAGTCAAAATGAAGCAGAACAAAGTTACATTAATCTTCCGATGAATAAAGAGGAATATGAAAAATTTTGGAAAGAACTAGTAGAAGCGGAAGTTGTTACACTACGTGAATTTGAGAAAAAAGAAATATTTGAGGGATGTATGCCAATTGAAATCATGGCAAAAAGAGGGATAGATACTTTAAGATTTGGACCACTAAAACCTGTTGGATTTGACGACCCAAGAACAGCCAAAAGGCCTTATGCAGTAGTTCAACTAAGGCAAGATGACAAACAAGCAACTTTATACAATATGGTTGGTTTTCAAACCAATCTAAAATATGGAGAACAAAAAAGAATCTTTAGAATGATACCTGGATTAGAAAACGCTGAATTCGTCAAATACGGAGTGATGCACAGAAATACCTATATCAATTCAAGTCAATTATTGGACGAAACCTATCAACTAAAAAACATACCAAACCTATACTTTGCTGGACAAATCACAGGAGTAGAAGGATATGTAGAATCTATCGCCTCTGGATTAGTAGCTGGATTAAATGCTGGTGCTTTTTGGGACGGGGACAAAAAACACCTTTTTTCAGAGTATACTGTCATAGGTGCATTGGCTAAATATATTTCGACGCCAAATGCTAAGTTTCAACCAATGAATGCGAATTTTGGAATATTGCCAGAATTAGAAGGAGAGAAGATTAGAGATAAGAAAGAGAGATATAGAAGATTGGCTAAGAGAAGTTTGGAAAAGTTTAAATAACCACAAAAAGTTACAGAAAAATTACAAACATATTACAAAATCATTATAATTTTTCTATTTTTTGACATTATATTGAAAAAATTATGGAAACATTGTATAATAATATAGAATGATTATATTATTTATTATAGATGATAAGGAGAGATACATATGCCAAAAAATAAGGAAAAAATAGAAGAATTAAAAAGAAAAGTAGAGGAATGGCAAAAAGAGTTAAGTGAGGTTTGGGAAGGAAAAGAAACAGAAGTAGCTAAAATAGAGAAAAACAATTTAAGAAATTTAATATTTAATGCAAAAAGAGAAATTGAACAATTAGAAGGAAGAGAAGAGCCTCGAGATGAACAATCACCAGAGGATTTATTAAGTGAACTTTCTGAAACAGAAAAATCGAAAGAAAAAGAACTTAATAATATAAGATTAAGATTAGAGAGATTAAAAAAGGAAAGAGAAGATTATAAAAATCAAACAGATTTATATGATGAATATACAAAAAAGATAGAAGAATTAGAAGAAGCTCAAGAAAATATAGAAAAAGAGGAGAAAAGTGGAGAGCAAAGAGATAAACAAATAAAAATATTAACCAAAGGTAGAATGCAAGCAGAAAAAGAAGTAAGAGAAATCGAAGAACAAGTAAAAAAGAAAGAGCAAGAAATAGCAGAAATAGAATATGGTACAGAAGAAGCCATGGAAGAGATAGAGCTAAGTAGTGGAGAAAAAATAAAAAGACCAAAAGTATTAAGACTATATGAAGAAATGGATCAATTAAAAGCACAGTTGAGAGAGAAGACTGGAAAGATAAAAGAATATCAAGACGCCATAAATAAGCTAGAAGGAATTCATAAAGAAAAGGAAGAAAAAAGAGAACTTAGTGGAGAAGAGGTAAGATATTTCCATGGACAAGGAGATTTAAGAGAGAGTTATGGAGAAAACGAAGAGGACACAAGAAAGAATCGATTAGAAAACGATGAATATTTTGGATTTGAAAAAAAAGAGCCAATTCCAACCCAAGTTACAAAACCAAGACCAGAGCCAACACCAACTCCAACGCCGACTCCGACACCAACGCCAACTCCACAGCCACAACCAGCTCCGAAACCAGAAGATGAGATAGACATTTATTCATATTTGAAAAGTAGAGTTAAATCAATCAATATTGATGAAAGTACGGGAAAAGCACATGTTGAATATACAATGGCTAAAGAAAAAGAGGTTGATAAAGATATTGATATTGAAGAAGCTATAGAAGATAGAAAAAAATTATATAAGAGAATAAACTTAAATGGAATACTGAAAGGTAACGAACATATAAAAACTCCTATTGAAAGAGCTATTGTTAAAAGAATGATAAACCCAGTTGTTTTAAAAGCAATTGAATCAAATAAGGAAATGATAAATAACTATATTGAATCTTTAATCTATCATGATGAACAACTACCATTTGACTATGTTCATAATTTAGAAAATTCTAATTTATCAAGGAGAAAAGCTAGATTCATGAATAGAATTGCACTACAAGAGAAGGGAATAAATGGAGCTGAAGTTATAGGAGAAAAGAAGAGATTTTTTGGAATTAGAAATTTATTTAAAAATCTTAAAAATAGAATGAAGAATTTTAAAAAAATGGAAGAACCAAAAGCACTTGAGGAAGGTCAAAAAAGCAAGAAACGTCGTGCTTTAAGAGAAGATTCCGATATTATTATCAATTTAGAAAAAAGAGAAAAGCAATTAGAAGGTTTATATGAAGGATTATCTCCAGAACAACAAAAAATACTTTCTGAATCATCATTATCTAATGTTAGTGAAATACAAATAAAATTTAAGATTCCATATAATGATGCATATGCTATGGTAGAAAAATATGGTAGAAAAGAAGATGTTCCACAAACATCAGAAAAGAAAGTAGAAAAGGAGGCTGAAATTTCATAGTCCGAAATTATTAAGAGGGGATAGAATATGCCAGAAAATAAGGAGAAAGTAGAAGAATTAAAAAGAAAGGTAGAGGAATGGCAAAAAGAGTTAAGTGAGATTTGGGAAGGAAAAGAAACAGAAGTAGCTAAAATAGAGAAAAACAATTTAAGAAATTTAATATTTAATGCAAAAAGAGAAATTGAACAATTAGAAGGAAGAGAAGAGCCTCGAGATGAACAATCACCAGAGGATTTATTAAGTGAACTTTCTGAAACAGAAAAATCGAAAGAAAAAGAACTTAATAATATAAGATTAAGATTAGAGAGATTAAAAAAGGAAAGAGAAGATTATAAAAATCAAACAGATTTATATGATGAATATACAAAAAAGATAGAAGAATTAGAAGAAGCTCAAGAAAATATAGAAAAAGAGGAGAAAAGTGGAGAGCAAAGAGATAAACAAATAAAAATATTAACCAAAGGTAGAATGCAAGCAGAAAAAGAAGTAAGAGAAATCGAAGAACAAGTAAAAAAGAAAGAGCAAGAAATAGCAGAAATAGAATATGGTACAGAAGAAGCCATGGAAGAGATAGAGCTAAGTAGTGGAGAAAAAATAAAAAGACCAAAAGTATTAAGACTATATGAAGAAATGGATCAATTAAAAGCACAGTTGAGAGAGAAGACTGGAAAGATAAAAGAATATCAAGACGCCATAAATAAGCTAGAAGGAATTCATAAAGAAAAGGAAGAAAAAAGAGAACTTAATGGAGAAGAGGTAAGATATTTCCATGGACAAAGAGATTTAAGAGAGTTATGGAGAAAACGGAGAGGACACAAGAAAGAATCGACTAGAAAATGATAAATATTTTGGATTTGAAAAAAAGGAGCCAACACCAACTCCAACGTCGACTCCGACACCAGAGCCAACGCCAACACCAACCCCAGAACAAAAAACTTTCGAAGAAATTTTACACGATGTTCAAGCTGCTAAAAATGCAATGTCAGATGGAGAATTAGGAAGATATGAATCAGCTAAAGGCAAGTGGCTTGTACCAGTGCAGTACGATAAAGGTGATTGGTTACGTAATAGTGCTAGATTTCTAGTAAAAAAAGTGCTAGGTTCTATTATTAATATACCAAGAAAAGCTTATAGTATGATTAGGACTGGAAAAAAGCAAAACGAAAAAATGAATCATATAACACAGAATGTTAATAGATTAAGTAACAAAGATTTTGAAGTTCTTTTAAACGGATTACAATCTTATAAAGGTCATGAAAATTTAGTTTCTGCTTCTTTAAGAAAAGCTGTTCAGGAAAGAGCTAGAAGAGAAACATCACAAGAAAATGCTAATAGGAATATTGAAATACGTCAATCATTGGAAGAAATAAAAAAATCTTATGATAGATCAAAGCAGATATCAGAAGAACTAAAAAAGGATGGATTATCTAATGAAGAAAAGAGTAGATTAGAAGCAGAGAAAGCAGAAATTGATTCTTTCAGTGCTAGAAAAGTAAGAGAAGTAGAACAAATGAGAGAAGAAGGATCTCTTGTCCAAGGTGGTTTAGGAATACATGGATTAGAAGAAGAAAGTAAAGCTGCACGAGAAGGCTCTAATCTAAGAGGAAGAAAATTTGCAAAAAGATATTCAAACAATGAAGAACTAGAAGCAACTCAAGCACAGCTAAAAAAACAGCAAAGAGAAGCAAGAGCAAAAGGAGATAATTTTTCTGAAGTAGAAGCTTTTGTAAAACATGAAGAATTGTTAGATAATAATACAACTACAAAGAAAATCATGGGAATAACTGTATCAAGAAGTGATAGGCATCATGAAAAAGGTGTATTTACAAAAGAATACAAAGAAGATGATTTAGTAAAAAATATAGCAACAATAGCAGTAGTAACAGCTACTACAATGAATATGATTAAACAAATGCAAAACCAAGCTTTAATAAATCAGAAAAATGCGGAGATATCACAAGCTAACATAGATAATCAAGCAATGTCAGCAAGAGGAGAAGCTTTAAGACAAGATGTAATAAACAATCAACAAACCATTGACGAAGGTATTTCTGCTACCAATGACACAAGAACAGCAGCTGCGTGGTCAGCAGGTCATGAACATGCTGGAGCCGTAAATAATTTTACTAATAATTGGGGAAGTAGTACAGAGGATATTGCATTTCATCAAATTATGTCAGGAACAGTAGATGATAATACTTTGAAGAACTTTATAGCAAATGGACTTGATGGAATAAAAAAATATGCAGTTGCTAATCCAAAATATGATTATAATGCCTTGATAGATGCGTTAACAAACTTAGGAAATGGGGGAGTGGACGCTATAGCAAAATATAATAATGCTATGCAAACTCTTATACAAAATGCTGTTGAAACTGGAAAAATAGCTAGTACTTCTGTGGGAGTAATTAATCTTAGTCCTGCTTACATAGAAACTGTGATACCATTAGTATTGGCAGGAAAAGAAGTTACATCAAAAGAATACAGAAAGGCAGAAAGACAAGCTGCCAAAAAAGATAAAAAAGAACAAAATAAGTTAAGAAAAGCTATAAAAGTAGAACAAAAAGATTTAAAGAAATCAGAAGAGGAAAATAATAAATCTCAAGATAAGCAAAAAAACTTAAACAATCAATCTAGACAAAAACAACCAACAAAAGAAAATACGAATGAAGGAGAGGAAATCAGAATATGATGGTAGAAAAGTTTGAATTTGCGGGGACAGAATATATAGTAATTGACAAATTTGAATACCAAGGAACAGAATACATGTATGTATTCGAAGATATATCAAAAAAAATCAAGGGAAAAGATATAAACAGCTTACAAGAAAATATTAACGCGAAAGCGGATTTTGTATTTAAATGTGAAGATGGAATGTTTGAAAATGTTGTAGATGATGAATTGTATAAAAAACTGATATCTTTAGAAAATAAAAGAAATATGACAGGAAAAAATGAGATTCTAGAAAGATATTTTGGAAATATAGAAGCATAATTGTATATGAGCTGGAGGCAAGTGAGAACTTGCCTTTTTTCTATATATTAGGAAAGTCATGCTGACTTTCTAATATATAGAAACACAATGCACACAAATTTACGGAAAGCCAAAGAGAAAAGATAAAATTAGTATAAATTTTAAGGCTTTCCGATTTGTTCTTGACTTTAGTCCTTTAAAATGATATAATATCAACTGTTCAAATAAAATTGCCAATATTAGGCAATTTAAAGAAATTAAAATAGGAGGTGAAATTTAAGTGCCAACGATTAATCAATTAGTCAGAAAAGGAAGAAAAACAGGAGTAACAAAATCAACAGCACCAGCTCTTCAACATGGATGGAACTCTAAAAATAAAAGACAAACAAATGCTAGAGCTCCACAAAAAAGAGGAGTATGTACAGTTGTAAAAACAGTTACCCCTAAAAAGCCAAACTCAGCACTAAGAAAAGTTGCCAGAGTTAGACTTTCTAATGGTTATGAAGTTACATCTTATATCCCAGGTATAGGACATAACTTACAAGAACACAGTGTTGTATTAATTAGAGGTGGTAGGGTAAAAGACCTTCCAGGTGTTAGATACCATATCATTAGAGGAACATTAGATACCGCTGGTGTTAAAGATAGAATGCAAGCGCGTTCTAAGTATGGAGCTAAAAAGCCTAAAAAATAAGTAAAATCGACTAAATCAGGTATCTTGCACATTTTTAACATTTGATTTAAACTTCGGCATACAAACGTATAGCCTCAGCTTAAATCAAACATCAAAAATGCACAATACACCTAATTTATTCAATTTTATAAAACAAAAAATGGAATTTAGTGAAATGCTAAAATTAAAAAATAGTGCTTGTTATTTTGTCTAAATATTAAGGTACTTAAATTTAGAATAGATAGATAAGTGCTATACGCAAGAAAGAAAAAACTTTCTTGAGAGTACCTAGATGTTTTTATAAAACATTAATAAGGAGGAGACATGAAACCTAACATCATTCATTCACAAGTATGGGGATATAGTATATCCCTAGTGAAAATGACATAAGGTAAAAGTGCGTCCCCTTACAAAGATTAAGGAGGGAAGAATAGTGCCAAGAAAAGGATATGTAGCAAAAAGAGAAGTATTACCAGATCCAATTTATAACAGTAAAGTTGTTACAAAATTAGTGAATAATATCATGTTAGATGGTAAAAAATCAGTTGCTCAAAAAATAGTATATGATGCATTTGATATTATAAAAGAAAAAGAAGGAAAAAACCCTTTAGAAGTTTTTGAAGCAGCTTTAGAAAATGTTATGCCAGTTCTTGAAGTTAAAGCAAGAAGAGTAGGTGGAGCAACTTATCAAGTTCCATTGGAAATTAGACCAGAAAGAAGACAAACTTTAGGATTAAGATGGATTGTAACATATGCTAGAAATAGACATGAGAAAACAATGGCTGAAAAATTAGCTGGTGAATTAATGGATGCTTGCCAAGGAAATGGTGGAGCATTTAAGAAAAAAGAAGATACTCATAGAATGGCTGAAGCGAACAAAGCTTTCGCACATTACAAATGGTAGAAAACGAATGAAAAGCAGCATCTTGCACATTTTCAATCAATTCTTCAAAATTCGACGTACCATTGTACGCCTTCATCTTGAAGAATTGCTCAAAAATGCACAATATACTACTTTTGCTTCGTTTTAATAAAAAGAAAAAACCGAAAGGGGGAAATAGAAAGAAATGGCTGGAAGGGCATACCCACTAGAAAAAACTAGAAATATAGGAATCATGGCACATATTGATGCCGGAAAAACCACTACAACAGAAAGAATTTTATTCTATACAGGAAAAACACATAAAATAGGAGAAGTTCACGAAGGTGCTGCTACCATGGACTGGATGGAACAAGAACAAGAAAGAGGTATTACTATTACTTCTGCATGTACAACATGTTTTTGGAAAAACAATAGAATTAATATTATTGATACTCCAGGTCACGTTGATTTTACAGTAGAAGTTCAAAGATCTCTAAAAGTACTTGATGGAGCTGTTACAGTTTTAGCAGCAAAAGGTGGAGTTCAACCACAAACAGAAACAGTTTGGAGACAAGCAGACAAATACAGTGTACCAAGAATGGTATATGTAAATAAAATGGATATCGTTGGAGCAAACTTTATGCTTTGTGTTGATCAATTAAAAAACAGATTAAAAGCAAATGCAGTTCCAATTCAATTGCCAATTGGAGCAGAAGATAACTTCAAAGGTATTATAGATTTAATAAAAATGAGAGCCTTCATTCATAAAGATGATTTAGGACAAGAAATTGAAGAAACAGATATACCAGAAGATATGAAAGCTGAGGCTGATAAATTTAGAGGCGAAATGATTGAAGCAGCAGCTGATCAAGATGAAGAATTGATGATGAAATATTTAGAAGGTGAAGAACTAACAGAGGAGGAAATCAAAAGAGGACTAAGAGTTGGTACAATTGCTAACAAAATTGTTCCAGTAACATGTGGTTCTTCTTATAAAAACAAAGGGGTTCAAGAATTATTAGATGCAGTTGTTGATTATATGCCATCACCTTTAGATATACCACATATCAAAGGTGAAACATTAAATGGAGAAGAAACAGAAGCTAAAACTTCAGATTCAGAACCATTTGCAGCATTAGCATTTAAAATTGCAACAGACCCATTTGTTGGAAAATTATGTTTCTTTAGAGTTTACTCAGGAACATTAGAGTCAGGTTCAACAATATTAAACTCAAGTAAAGACAAAAAAGAAAGAGTAGGAAGAATCCTTCAAATGCATTCAAATCACAGAGAAGACATTGATAAAGTATATGCAGGAGATATTGCTGCTGCAGTAGGATTAAAAGATGTTACAACTGGAAATACTTTATGTGATCCAGATCATCCAATCATTCTAGAATCAATGGAATTTCCTGAACCAGTTATTGATATCGCAATTGAACCAAAAGATAAAGCAGCTCAAGAGAAAATGGGAATCGCTTTAACAAAACTTGCTGAAGAGGATCCAACATTTAAAGCTTATACCAACCAAGAAACTGGTCAAACAATTATTGCTGGTATGGGTGAATTACACCTAGATATTATTGTTGATCGTTTAAAAAGAGAATTTAAAGTTGAATGTAATGTAGGTAAACCACAAGTTGCATATAAAGAAACAATTCGAAATAAAGCAAGAGTTCAAGGTAAATTTATTCGTCAATCTGGTGGTAAGGGACAATACGGTGACGTTTGGTTTGAAATGGAACCATTAGAGCCAGGTAAAGGAATTGAATTCGAAAGTAAAATTGTAGGACGGAGCTGTTCCAAAAGAATACATTAAACCAATTGAACAAGGTATGAGAGAAGCTGCAGAAAGTGGTATTCTTGCTGGTTACCCAGTTATAGATTTTAAAGTAACATTAGTTGATGGTTCATACCATGAAGTTGACTCTTCAGAAATGGCATTTAAAATTGCCGCATCTATGGCTTTCAAAGAGGGTTGTAAACAAGCAAAATCAGTTATATTAGAGCCTATTATGAAAGTAGAAATAACCGTTCCAGAAGAATACATGGGAGATGTTATTGGAGATGTAAATGCTAGACGTGGAAGAATGGAAGGAATGGATGGAAATGATGGAATGCAAGACATTCACGCGTTTATTCCACTTTCTGAAATGTTTGGTTATGCAACAGAATTACGTTCTAGAACACAAGGTAGAGGAACATACTCAATGGAACCATCTCATTATGAAGAAGTTCCAAAATCAGTTTTTGAGAACATAGTAGCTTCAAGAAAAAAAGATTAAATTTAAGATTAGAATATAAAATATAAAAAGAAATTAAAAGACTTGATTTTTTAATAGAAATGTTATAAAATGCTTATGCAAAATGAATATCGTTATTAAATTTAAATTAAATAAAGAGAGAAATCTCAAAAATAAGGAGGAATTTTAAAATGGCAAAAGCAAAATTTGAAAGAACAAAACCACATGTTAACATTGGTACAATCGGTCACGTAGACCACGGAAAAACAACAACAACAGCAGCTATTACAAAATATTTATCATTATTAGGAAAAGCACAATATGAAGCTTATGATCAAATTGATGGTGCACCAGAGGAAAAAGCAAGAGGAATCACAATTAACACAGCTCACGTTGAATATGAAACAGATGCAAGACATTATGCACACGTTGACTGTCCAGGACATGCTGACTATGTAAAAAACATGATTACAGGTGCAGCTCAAATGGATGGTGCAGTATTAGTTGTATCAGCAGCTGATGGACCTATGCCACAAACAAGAGAACACATCTTATTAGCAAGACAAGTTGGTGTTAAATACATCGTTGTATACTTAAACAAATGTGACATGGTTGATGATCCAGAATTATTAGAATTAGTTGAAATGGAAGTTAGAGATCTATTAACAGAATATGATTTTCCAGGAGATGAAATTCCAATTATAAAAGGATCTTCATTAAAAGTATTAGAAAGTACATCTACTAACCCAGATGACGAAGTTTATAAACCAATGAAAGAATTAATGGATGCAATTGATAGCTACATCCCAACACCAGAAAGACCAGTAGACCAACCATTTTTAATGCCAGTTGAAGACGTATTCACAATTACAGGACGTGGAACAGTTGCAACAGGTAGAGTAGAAAGAGGAACTGTTAAAGTTTCTGACGAAGTTGAAATCATTGGATTATCAACAGAAAGAAAGAAAACTGTTATTACAGGTGTTGAAATGTTCAGAAAATTATTAGACCAAGCAGAAGCTGGAGATAATATCGGAGCATTATTAAGAGGAATTGATAGAAAAGAAATTGAAAGAGGTCAAGTTCTTGCAAAACCAGGAACAATTAATCCACATACAAAATTCACATCAGAAGTTTATGTATTAACAAAAGAAGAAGGTGGAAGACATACACCATTCTTCAATGGATATAGACCACAATTCTATTTCAGAACAACAGACGTTACAGGTGTTATTGAATTAGCAGCTGGAACAGAAATGGTTATGCCAGGAGATAACGTATCAATGACAATCGAATTAATTACACCTATTGCTATTGAAAAAGGATTAAGATTTGCTATTCGTGAAGGTGGTAGAACAGTTGGTTCAGGTGTCGTTGCTGATATCTTAGCTTAATGAAAACAGTCATAAAAAGAACGCAGATTCGCGTTCTTTTTTGATGGTACTTTTTTGGGTAGGTATAGGGCATTCTTTTAAGCGTTTTTTGGAATAGGTAAAAATGCAATATTTTTATAAAAATAACTTGCTTTTTTCTATAAAGCATAATAAAATAAATATGTTAGAAATATAATGAAATTAAGAGAAAAGGAAAGAGGGATTAAAAGATGTTCCCTAATCTTTTTTGCATTCATAGGAGGAAACAAAATGAAAATAGTATTAGATGCTATGGGAGGAGACAATGCACCAGACGCCAATATCAAAGGAGCAATAAACGCTATCAATCAAGTAAAAGCAGAAGTGATTTTAGTGGGAAAAGAAGAAGTAATTCGCAAAAAAACAAAAGAATTCTATGGGAAAGAAATAGAAGAAATCTCTGATAGGCTAAAAATTAGAAATGCAACAGAAACAATCGAAATGGAAGATACACCAACACTTGCTATCAAACATAAAAAAGATTCTTCTATGGTAGTGGGATTTAAAATGCTAAAAGAAAACGAAGGGGACGTATTTATTTCAGCTGGAAATTCAGGAGCATTATTAACAGGAGCTACTTTGATTGTAGGGAGAATTAAAGGAATTGATAGACCAGCTTTAGCGGGAATTTTACCTGCTTACAAGAGTCGATTATTGTTGATTGATGCAGGGTCTAATACAAATTGTAAGCCAATTAATTTATTGCAGTTTGCACAAATGTCTAGCATATATTTGAGAAATACCTATGGGATTGAACATCCAGCGATTGGTCTATTAAATATAGGAACAGAAGAAACAAAAGGAAATGAATTAGTTCGTGAAAGTTATAAACTATTAAAAGAAAAATCAAAAGAATTGAATATTAACTTTGTTGGAAATGTAGAAGGAAGAGAGGCTTTTTCTGGTAAAATACATGCTATCGTAACGGATGGATTTACAGGAAATGTGTTTTTGAAAACAACCGAAGGATTAGGAAAATTTGTAAAGAAAAGTTTGACAGAAAGTTTAACTCGAAATCTATTAGCTAAAATTTTTTCTATACCGGCCCTACCGGCTATCAAAAGATTTAGTAAGACGATGGATTACAAATGTTATGGAGGTGCCTTATTCTTAGGAGTTAAAAAACCTGTCGTAAAAGCACATGGAAGTAGTGATGCCTTGTTATTTGAATATACAATTATTCAAGCAGAGAAATTTGTTGAAAACAAAGCAGTAGAACACATGATAGAAGAATTCCAAAAGCAAGGTCAAAAAGAGGAAAAATAGGCTATTTTCGACCTATTAGTCTAAAATAAAAATATTTCAGAAATATACTTGACAAATACAAAAACATATAATATAACTGAAATATAAATCAACTATTTGTAAACTTGAGAGGAGGTGAACTCGGGCGATGAGTTCAGAAGAAGTTTTAGAAAAAGTAAAAGGAATTATTGTTGAACAATTAGGTGTAGCAGACACAGCTGTAACATTAGAAGCATCATTTATTGATGATTTAGGAGCTGATTCATTAGATATAGTTGAATTAGTAATGGCTTTAGAAGAAGAATTTGATATAGAAATTCCAGATGCTGATGCAGAAAAGGTTGTAACAGTTGGAGATGTAGTTGACTACATAAAAGAAAATGTAAAATAGAATATAAATGTAAAATGGAGTTAAGAAAATCTTAGCTCCATTTATAAAAATATCTTTGTTTTTTTTGTTTAGTCATGTTGTCAACAAAAAATATTAATTCTTGTTAACGGTTTAAAGTTAAATAAAAATAGATTAAATTATCGTTTGTTCTAATTGATTTGGATAAGAGCGAAAGAAGCTTAGCATATAATCTGTTATTGTTTTTTTTCTAATGGTTGTATTAGAGAGTAAATCAAATTCTGTTATATCAATACCATTAGAAGATATTTTGATTTTACCGAGCCAATCATCTTGATTGACAGGAGCTTGTAAATAAGATGGAAGCGTTATATTAGCTTCTATGGTAGGAATTAAATCCTTTTTTATTGGAATAAGAGGAGTTTCTTCTAAGTAGGATTTTGGTTTAATTTCTACTTTATTAGAGCATCCTTTTTCAACGAAAAAAAAGTCTGGATGATTATTTTGCCAATCTGTTATATAATTATTAATAAAATTTTTTATATTAAAATATTGATATGTTTTAAAAGTATATTCAATTAGTTTTATACTATCTTTTGTTCTAAAATTTTTTGTATCAGCCCCTAGCACAACACAAATAATATCCATATCTCCTCTTTTACAGGCTGTTACTAAACAGCGATTAGCACCATTGGTAAATCCTGTCTTAATTCCATAGACGCCTTCTAAATTACCTAGTAATTCATTGGTATTGGATATTACTTTGGGATAACCGTTGATGGTAATGGTATAGTTTTTAGTTCGAACAATATTTAAAAAAGTAGAATTTTTCAAGGCATAATCGGAAAGAAGAGCTAATTCATAAGCTGTTGTATAATGCTCGTCAGAGTCTAAGCCATGAGGAGATTCAAAATGAGTATTAGAAAGTCCTAACTCTTGAGCCTTTTCATTCATTAGATTAGCAAATTCTTTTATACTACCGGCAACCGTTTCTGCTAGACAGACAGCAGCATCATTTCCAGAACGTAGCATTAAACCATACATTAAATCACGAATTGTAATTTTATCACCAGTTTTTAATCCAAGACGAGAACCACCTGTATTGGCAGCTTTTTGAGAGACTTCTATCGTTTTATCCAAAGAGTAATTTTCCAGTACAACAATTGCTGTCATTATTTTTGTAGTAGAAGCCATTTTAACTTGATTTGTTTCATTTTTTCCATATAATATATTTTTGCTTAATCGATCGATTACAACACAAGAACGAGAATTTAAGTCTAAAGTTTCAGAGCTAGCAGTACTAGAAGTTTCCTCTGTCAATGTATTATCTATCTCAAAAAAAATATCTATATCTTCTTCCTCATTTAAATCATCACCATAAATAGGATAGGAGTTAAAAATAAATAGAAGGGCAAAAAAGCTAAGAAGAATTTTGGTTATATTATTTTTTCGAAGCATATTTTTATCACCTATAAAAATATATTGTTGAAAAAGTAAAATTATGAATTTAAATTGGATCATACAAACAACATTCCATGCATTATTACGGGAAAAAGGTAAAAATAAATTAATTTACGTAAAACCTTGATTTTGTTGTCAAAATGTAATATAATTGTAATGTAGACCTTTACTTTAATTGGTCGATTTGTAAACAATACATCCGTAAGGGAGAAAAATAGATGAAAGATAGATCTAATTATTATAAGAAAAACAACTATTGACTAAAATAAAAAAAAGTGTAAAATATTGATACAAGAAGAGAAATTTAATAATAAGGAGAGAAAAAAATGAACTTGAAAAAAATATTGTTGAGTGTAACTGCTATTATAGTGTTTGTCATATTTATGCTATCACAAAGTAATGTATATGCTACAACATTGCCATCTGGACAAGAAGTTTACATGGGTATTACAGAACTAATGACAAATGATACTCCTAATATGGGTTATGCTATTGGTGATCCAAACAATAACAATACAAATATCAATTCAGCAAAAATATGGAATATTATAAAATATAAATCATCTACATCAAGTGAGTATGAAGATGGTAATATTTATTGTGTGAAAGCAGGAGTAGGATTTACTCAAACCAATAATGGGACTCTTCAGAGAGCAGCTTATGATGTTTTCTATGATATGAAAACGCAAAGAGATTCTATTAAAACACAAAATGATATATTAAAAGGGTTAGTGGAAGGAACTATCACAGAAGGTGAAACAACCATTAATCGTTATGACGCTGTTTTAGCTGTTTTGGATAATATGTATTTACCAGGAGAATCAACAGAAGCGGAAAAGAAAGAATTAATTTATACAATTATTCACTCTGCTGCTTATGATTCAAAATACAGTAGTAAATATGATGCTACAAAAATAGTAACTGCCTTTGAGATACCAGATGATATTACTCCATCTGATTTTATACTTGATTATTTAACAGATCAAACTTGTACACAATATCATTTAACAGAGAATGCTTTAACAGATAGTGATATTAATGCTGTTCAACAAGCAGTTATATGGTATTTTACAAACTATGGAGAAGAAAATGGAAAATATGATAAAACAGATGACACATCATGGCTTAATTATACGTTAAATGGAACGGATTATGATGACTTAAAGGATTATCATGAAATTAGAAATGCTCAAGCAGAGATATTATATAATTATATGATTGATCAAGCAAAAGTAAATGCTAATAACTATACCAATTCAAGTTCAGCTTCAGGAGCACCAGCTGTAGTAAACACAACAACATTAAAATACATAGAAAGTGGAGATAACTATATTGTAGGACCTATTAATATAACAGAAAATACTTCTAATAGTACTCCATATACAATTAATTTTGTGGTAAAAAATAATGGAACAACCATTAGTAATTATACTTTATTAGATAAAAATCAAGATGACGTATCTGCTGGAACAACTGTAAAAGACTTAGTAGGAGAAGATTTCTATTTTTCTATTCCAAAAAGTCAAGCGGATTCTTTAACAGTTGATATTACTGTTAATTATAATGATACAACTATGAAATTATGGGCATCTTCAACAAACAATCAAGAACAACCACTTGTTGAAGTTAACAAAACGCCTCAATCTAATACAGTAACACTAACACCAGAAGAACCGGGAAAAATATTTGACTTAGCTTTAAGGAAATATATTACAAAAGTAAATGATGTAGAATTAACAGGAGCAAACTCAAGAGTTCCAAACATAGATGAAAGTACTTTAACATCTGGAATGACAGCAAGTTATAAACATAAGAAAGATCCAGTAACAATAGCAACAGGGGACAAAGTAACTTATAAGATGACAATCTATAATGAAGGTGAAAAAGCAGGACGTGCAACTAAAGTGGTTGACCAATTACCAACAGGGCTAGAATTTACTAACATAGTAAGTGGAAACTTTGAATTAGGTTCTTATGATACCACTACAAACACTTTAACATTAGTAAGAAAAGCTGACAATACAGAAAATCTATCAGCTTATACAAGTGGTAATATAGACAGTGAAACCATAGAGATAGAATGTACTGTAACAGCAACACCAGACACATCAAGTAGTAAAATTTTAACGAATGTAGCATGGATTTCAGAAGAATATGACGCAGAAGATGATGTAACGATTACAAGTCAAAAAGATGCTGATAGAGATTCAGAACCATCAACTATGCCAAGCGTTAATAAAGATAACATGTCAGATTATGAAGGAAACGGAAATAAATCAGATTTATCAGACTCAGATTACTATTATAAAGGACAACAAGATGATGACGACTTTGAAAAATTAGTTTTATTACCAGAGTCCTTTGACTTAAAATTAATTAAACGTATTACAGCAGTAAATAACCAAAATGTACCAGAAAGAATTGAAAGTATTGATGTAAGTAAGTTAAATACTTTAGATGATGAAGGAAATCTAATAACAACAGGAGATTATCAATTAAGTAAAGAGCCTGTTGGTGTTAAAAAGGGAGATATCGTAACTTATACCTTTAGAATTTATAATGAAGGAACCATAGATGGATATGCACAAGAAATTACTGAGGATGTACCAGAAGGACTAGAATTTTTATGGTCTGAAAAAGAAGGAGAAGAGTTACAAGCCGATACCACTTTAACAGAGGAAGAGAAAGAAGCCATTGAGTTTAACCAATCATATTTATGGGGAAATTTTGTATATGATGATGCAAAAGAAAATATTATTCAAATTTCTTCTGATTACTTATCAAAAGAAAATGAAACAACAGTAGGAGGAAACTTAATAAAAGCATTTGGCAATAATGATGGAAGCAAAACAGAAAGTGATCTTTCTTATAAAGAAATATCTGTAAAATTTAAAGTAGTATCTGAAAATATAGCAGGAACTGTTATTAGAAACGAAGCAGCTATAACAGAAGATTGTGATGAAGATGGAGACCCAGTTGATGATAGAGATTCTGATACAGATAAATGGGTAAAATATGAAGATGATGAAGATTATGATAATGTTATTTTACAATCTTTTGATTTAGCTTTAAGAAAATTTATTATAGCAGTAAGTGATGATACAACTATTGAAAATAACGAATACTTAAAAAATGAAGATGGTTCTTATACAAGAGCACCAGTTGTTGATACTTCTAAATTAAATACATTAGATGAAAATGGAAATTTAATCACAACAGCCACTTATAATCATACAAAAGAGCCAGTACTAGTACAACCAAATAATATTGTGATTTATATGTTAAGAGTATATAATGAAGGAGATATGGATGGTTATGCTAGTGAAATAAAAGACCATTTACCACCATATTTAGAATTTGTAGATGGTGAATTTAATGAGCAATATGGATGGGAAGTTTCTGAGGATGGAAGAACAGTAACCACTAGATATTTAGAGGATTCTTTAATTAGTAAAGCTCAAACTCATGAAGATGGAAAAATTGTCTTAACATACGAAGAAGTACCAATTATGTGCAAAGTAAAAGAAGATGCTAAAACAAGTGAAAATATTACCAATATTGCAGATATTACAGAATACTTAGATGAAAATAAAGATTCTGTAACAGATAGAGATTCACAAGAAGATAATGTAAACCTTCCTAATGATGAAAACTTACCAAGCTATAAAGATGATGAAACAGGAAGTTATGTACCAGGGCAACAAGACGATGATGATTTTGAAAAAGTTATTATAAAGAAATTTGACTTAGCATTAAGAAAATGGGTAACACAAGCAATTGTCATAGATAGTACAGGTCAAACTATTACACCAACAGGACATGATGCATGGGATGATCCAGAGCAAGTAGTAAAAGTTGAATTACATAGAAAGAAAATAAACGAAGTAACGGTTAAATTTAGATATTCAATCCGTGTCTATAATCAGGGAGAAATTGCAGGATATGCAAAAGAGATTACTGATTATGTGCCAGAAGGATTAAAGTTTGTGGCAGAAGATAACCCAGGTTGGACAGATGAAGGAAACAATGTAATCTCAACTAGATTATTAGAAAATACACTATTACAGCCAGGAGAATATGCTGATGTAGAAGTTGTACTTACTTGGATAAATAATGAAGATAACATGGGGGTAATGATTAACACAGCTGAAATCTCAGAAGATTATAATGAATATGGAGTACCAGATATAGATTCAACACCAGATAATCAAAAAGAAGGAGAAGACGATATTGATGATGCACCAGTTATGTTATCTGTTAGCACAGGTCAAATGAGAATTTATTTTACATTAGGATTTATCGTATTGATAACTGTTGCAGGGGGAGTTGTCCTAATTAAGAAGTTTGTATTATAGTTAGTAAACAAATACGAATAAGGCATAAAAAAATAAAAGAAAGTTAATCTGTCAAGCTATTTCTAATAGTAAATGTAATGAGATATTTTAGGCACCTCTCAAAATAAATTTGAGATTCTCCTAAAATATTTCAAAACATTTACTAATTACGAAATACTTTCCATCATAACGTTTCTTTTATTTTTTTATGCCTTATTCGTTGTATATATAAATATTTAGTAATAGTTTATTTATTTCAGTATGATAATAAAATTAATCATTGCAAAATGAAGTGAAGTATAGTAAAATGATATTAGTTAATTTAAATTTTAGCTGTTATGATATAAATATTTCTTTATATCATAGTAGTTAAATCAAAAGAGGTAAAACAAAATGGAACAGGATTTAAAAGAATTATCTAAGCAAGTTGAACAGGAAATAAAACCTATTTTAGAAAAAGTGGATAAGATATGTGAAAATAATAGTAGAAAAGTATTAGAAGCATTTCAAGAATGTAAATTACAAGAAGCACATTTAAATTCTTCAACAGGTTATGGAATTGATGAGCCAGGAAGAAATAAAATAGAAGAGATATATAGTTATCTATTTAAAGCAGAAGATAGTTTAGTAAGAGCGCAGCTCATATCAGGAACACATGCTTTAGCAATTGCCTTATCGGCTTTATTGAGACCAGGGGATACCATGCTTAGTATAACGGGAGAACCATATGACACGCTTCAAACCGTTATTGGAATTGGAAAAGAAGAAAGCAAGAGTTCACTAAAAGCATTCAATATTCATTATGAACAAATTGACTTAATAGAAAATGAGTTTGCTATTTCAAAAATTCAAGAAAGGCTAAAAAAACAAGATATAAAGCTAGTTGAAATTCAAAGATCTAGAGGCTATTCTACCAGAAAAAGTTTGACAATTGAAAAAATTGAAAAAGTAATACAAGCTATTAGAGAAGTAAATAAAAATGTCATTATCATGGTTGACAATTGTTATGGGGAATTCGTGCAAGATAGAGAACCAACTGAAATAGGTGCTGATATTGCCGTCCGGTTCTTTAATGAAAAATTTAGGAGCAGGCATTGCAACTTCAGGTGCTTATATTGTAGGAAATAAAGAATTAATCAAATTATGTGCAGAAAGATTGACTTCACCAGGTATAGGGAAGGAAATAGGACCATCCTTAAATCAAAATACTTTATTTATCAAAGGGTTATTCTTTGCACCTAGTGTGGTAGCAAGTAGTTTAAAAACAGCAATTTTTACTAGTCGAATCTTAGAAAGATTAGGATATCAAGTGGAACCTAAGTATGATGAAGTAAGAGCAGATATCGTTCAAACGATTCATTTGGGAACAGAGGAAAAACTAGTAAAGTTTTGCCAGGGAATACAAATGGGATCACCAATTGACTCTGATGTCATTCCTTTTCCAGGAGATATGGGAGGTTATGATGATAAAGTGATTATGGCAGCAGGAACTTTTACACAAGGTTCAACGATAGAACTTAGTTGTGATGGACCAATTCGAGAACCATATATTGCCTATATGCAGGGAGGACTTACATATGAATATGGGAAATTGGGTATATTAAAAGCAATCGAACATATGCAAAAGTAGAAGAAGGGAGAAAGAATAATGGTAGTAGTTAGTATTTTGTCAATTTTAATATTGTTAGTAATAGCCATATTAATTTTAGGAGGAAGAGAGCAAAGGAAAGAAAATAGAAGAATCGAAAAGGAAAAGGAAGAAGCTTTAAGAATGGCAAAAGAAGAAATGAAACATAAAAAGAAAGTGACTAAAAAAAGCCAAGAGCAATACGTAGATATCTTAAATAATCTAGAAGAAGATGATGAACCGTCTGAAAGAGATGATAAAATAGAAAATGATATTAACAATACTATGGAAGAATATCCTATTACAGAAAAAACAGAAATGAAAGAAGAGCCAAAAGAAGAGGTGGAATTAGAACCAGACATAGTATCAGAAGTAGAAGAAGAGGCCGATTCAGACATTCAGTTTTTATTTGATGATGATATAGAGGAAACAAAGGATGAAGACCAATTAGAAAAATATATACAAGAAGCAAAAGAAAATGACATCGGCTACTTAAATGGAGATGATTCAGAAGAAGAAAAATCTGAACAAAAAGCAGAAACCAAAACAACAAAGAAGGTAGCAACTAAAACTTCTACTAGCAAGGCAAAGGAAACTAAAGCAACAACTAAAAAAGGAACAACGAAGAAATCAGCAACCAAGAAATCAACAACGAAAAAGAAAGAAGATAAATGAGAATGAAAATAATTGTAATTGGTGGAGGTCCAAGTCGGTATGATGGCGGCAATCACGGCTAAGCAAAATGGACATCAAGTAATTTTATTAGAAAAAATGAAATCATTAGGTAGAAAATTATTAATAACGGGAAAGGGAAGATGTAATATTACATCTTCTTTAGGTATGGAGGAATTTATCAAAAATACGCCTGGAAATGGAAGATTTTTATATAGCTGTTATCAAAATTATACCAATCAAGATATCATTCAATTTTTAAAAGAGCAAGGGCTAAAAGTAAAAGAAGAAAGAGGAAATAGAATATTTCCTATTACAGATAAGTCACAAGATGTTTTAAATTGCTTTACTAAAAAATTAAAAGAACTGGATGTAGAGATAAGATATAATACACAAGTAACAAAAATATTAGTAGAGCAAGAGGAGAATAGTAGTAAAGTCATAGGAGTAGAGACTAATTATGGAAAGATAGAAGCGGACAAAATTGTCTTGGCAACAGGAGGGAAAAGTTATCCATTAACAGGTTCTACGGGAGATGGGTATCAATTAGCAAAAGAGCTAGGACATACAATTACAGAAATCAAGCCATCTTTAGTTCCCATGGAAAGCTATGATAAAGGTATATGCAAACAATTGCAAGGTCTAAGTTTGAGAAATGTAGAGATTAAATTAGTAGACACTGAACTGAAAAAAGAAATTTATAAAGACTTTGGAGAGATGTTATTTACTCATTTTGGCATTTCAGGTCCAACGGTTTTAAGTTCATCTGCTCATCTGGTTCGATATAAGCAAATAGATGAAAAAATGAAAAATCAAGCAATTCACTTAATAATTGATTTAAAACCAGCTTTATCAGAAGAAAAATTAGATGAAAGAATACAAAGAGATTTTCTGGAAGTCAAAAATAAACAATTTAAGAATAGCTTAGATAAGCTATTGCCACAAAAAATCATACCAGTTATTGTTCAAAGGAGCGGTATAAACAGTAATAAACTAGTCAATGAGGTAACAAAAGAAGAGAGAAAAAAATTAGTAAAATTATTAAAGAATTTTGTTATAAAAATTAAAAGTTTTAGACCGATAGAAGAGGCTATCATCACAAGTGGAGGTATTAGCATAAAAGAGATAAATCCTAAAACCATGCAGTCTAAAAAAGTAAGAGGTTTGTATTTTGCAGGAGAAATCATAGATGTGGATAGCTATACAGGTGGGTTTAATTTACAGATAGCTTATTCGACGGGTTATACAGCGGGATTATTAGAAAAATAATAACTTTTCTAAAGGAGTGTTTAAAGTATAGTGGATTTTATAACGATTAAAGAGATAGTACAAACAGAAATTGTAGAGAAAAAATCAAAATTTATTGCAAATTTGTTTCCAGTAGAGAGTGTAGAAGAAGCAGAAGAGTTTATCAAAGAAATTAAGAAAAAATATCATGATGCAAGACATAATTGTATAGCATTTAGAATTCTGGAGGAGAATCAGATAGTTGAAAAGTCAAGTGATGATGGGGAACCATCAGGAACAGCTGGAGCTCCTATGTTAGCGATTCTTCAGAAGAATAATTTGACGAATGTATTAATTGTTGTAACTAGGTATTTTGGAGGAATTTTATTAGGGACTGGCGGTTTGGTTCGAGCTTATTCAGATAGCTTGTTAAAGGCAATAGAAAAAAGTGATACAATACAAAAATGTCAAGGAATAGAGATGCAAGTGACAATAGAATACAATGAATTTGAACGTTTTAAATATTATTGTAAAAACAACCATATTTTGATAACAAATGTAGAATATAGTGAACTAATTAGTTGTAAAATAGAGTTAGAAGATGATAAAAAAGAAAAATTATGGAAGGATTTTGAAACAAAAACCGTCATTTTAAAAAATATAAAAGAAATAACCAAAAAATATATTACGAAAAGTATATGAAAAAAGTACTTTTATAAAATTTTTGGAAAAATTTTCCAGAAACTATTGCTTTTCCTCGAATAAATAATTATAATAAGCATTGTAAAAAAGTTTAGGAGGGAAAAGATGAAAGAGAAACTTAATATTTTAATCGCTGATGATAATCAAGACTTTAGTCGCACACTATCTTCATACATCAACAATCAAGAAGATATGGAGGTAATTGCTGTTGCGAAAGACGGAAATGAAGCAATTGATATGATATCAAACACGATGCCAGATGTTGTATTATTAGATGTAATTATGCCACATTTAGATGGATTAGGAGTATTAGAAAAAATAAATATGATAAAAATAGATAAAAGACCAATTTGTATCATGTTATCAGCAGTCGGACAAGACAAAATAACACAAAAAGCCATTGTAGCAGGTGCAGATTACTACATAGTAAAACCATTTGATATTGAGGTTTTAATAAAAAGAATTAGAGAAATTAAATTCTTTAAACCAAATCAAACAGCAAATAATTTTATTACTAGAGAGCCAAAGCAAAAATACATTGAGTTACCAGAAAATGAAGGAAAAAAAGAGGAAAATTTGGAAGCCTTAGTAACCAATATCATTCATGAAGTAGGAGTTCCAGCTCACATTAAAGGATATCAATATTTAAGAGAGGCTATTATGATGGTAGTAAATGATATTGATGTGATTAATCAAATTACAAAAAGTCTGTATCCTAAAATTGCATTTAAGTTTAATACTACACCAAGTAGAGTTGAACGTGCCATTCGTCATGCCATAGAAGTAGCATGGGGTCGTGGACAACAAGAAGCTGTTGAAAATATATTTGGCTATACTATTTCAGCTGCAAAAGGAAAGCCAACAAACTCAGAATTTATAGCAATGATCGCTGATAAGCTACGCCTTGAATTAAAGAGTGCATAAGATATTAGAAAACCTTAGAAGCATAAGAGATACAAAAAATTCAAAATCCTCAACCATTGCAATAAACAGTATGAAAAGCGAAATAGATTAAGTGAAAAATCTTCTATCAATGCAATAAATCAATTTAATATAATGCAATAAACTTTCAAGATTTATTGGTCATTATTTTAGTATGTTTATTAAAA
>CALXCE010000007.1 GCA_944386725.1 uncultured Clostridia bacterium | reverse complement strand
GATATTGTTTTTTTGTTTTATTTATTATATCAAGGGACTTTCTTTTTGTATATTCCGAAACCATTTTACACTATCTACTGTTCTTTTAAATTGACATAAAAACAATAAATGTGATATAATAATTGTGTACAATTTATAGGTAAGATAAGAATGAATGTGCTTATCTGAAATTTATTACAATTATAACTAAAGGAGGAATAAAAATGAAACAAAATATAGCAAAAGAAGTTCGGAATTATGTGAAGGAACACAATAATTATGTTAGTTCTCAAGAGGTTGTAAACTATATTTTACATGAAAAAAATATAGATACAAAAGAAAATTATATACGTAAAATACTCTCAAAAGTTTTAAAAGAAATAGGGAGAGTACGTAAACCGTATGGGATTTCGAAGGAAATACGGAGTTATGTAAAAGAACACAATAATTGTGTTAGTTCTAAAGAGGTTGTAAATTATATTTTACATGAAAAAAATATGGATACAACAGGAAAATCCATAAAATCAATACTCTCAAAAGTTTTACAAGAAACTGGAGGAGTACTTAAACCATATGGAATTACGGAGGAAATACGAAGTTATGTAAAAGAACACAATAATTGTGTTGGTTCTCAAGAGGTTGTAAATTATATTTTACATGAAAAAAATATGGATACAACAGAAAACTACATAAAATCAATACTCTCAAAAGTTTTACAAGAAACTGGGGGAGTACTTAAACCGTATGGAATTACGGAAGAAATACGGAGTTATGTAAAAGAACACAATAATTATGTTAGTTCTCAAGAGGTTGTAAATTATATTTTAAATGAAAAAAATATGGATACAACAGAAAACTACATAAAATCAATGCTCTCAAAAGTTTTACAAGAAACTGGAGGAACCTACAAGAAATAATTGTAATAAAAAAATTGTATAAGTAGAAGAGTGCTAATTATTTATTAGCACTCTTTTTGGTAGATAAAATTATATACTAGATTATTCTATTTTCCTATCTCTTCTATCACTAGTTGAATTAGAACTACTACACATTTTTTCATATTCCTTACATTTTATCTTATAATCCATTTGCATACACAAATAGCGGTAGTAACTACAAGCCTGTTCATACTGCATCATCATTTCGTTCATATCCATGCTAGGAGGAGGCATGTTGTAATCCATATAAGGTGGAATAAAACTATTATTAAAATCTCTTTCCATCATCAATCAACTCCTTGTTTTTAATATATGCATAGAAATAAAATATATAACGTGTTATGAAAAATTCATGCTAAATCAAAATTTAAAAAGGGAAAAATATTCATGAGTAAATAAGAGTAAAAGGCAGCTAATACTCCATGTAGTAGTTTTCCATAAACATAAGGTTTAATCGATAAATCTGTTTTAGAAGTTATGCTCCAAACTTGTAGTAGTACAGATATTCCACCAAAGCCAAGAAGAAAAGCAGTAAAAATAATATTTAAAGAGATTTTTTTACAGTTAATGGAAGAAATAGTATGAATACCATTTGTAATTTCTAAGATTCCAGTTAAAATTCCTTGTAAGAAATTTGTATCAATATTCAAAAATTGAAAAAGAGGACTTAATAAAACACTTAAACTGTCTAATAAACCGCTAGCTTTAAAAATGGATATAATACTAGAAAAGATTACAACAAAGCCACCAATTAAAAGAATACTAGAGGTACTACTAGTAATACTTTCTGCTAAAATTTCTCCCAAATTAGAAAAAGAGGCAGATTTTTTGGATTGGTTAAAGGAGGTAGCGGAAGAACTTGCCATAAAGGTATTCTTATCTTTTTTCCAATAGCGAAATATAAAACCAACTGTAATACAAGCAAGGATGTGGGTAATAAATAGTAAAATTCCAATGGTTGTATTTTTAAACATCAAGATGCCAACCGTTCCAATAATAAATAAAGGGCCAGAATTATTAGTAAAGCTAAGCAATCTTTCACATTCTTCTTTACTACAAATATTATTTTCTCTAAAATTTACTGCAATTTTGCTACCTATTGGATAACCGCTAATGATTCCCATGATAAAAGCAAAAGAGCCTTCTCCACGAATATTAAAAAGTGGTTTCATAAATTGATTTAATAAATTACCAAATAAAGTAATAACATTCGTATGCATTAATAATTCTGTGGCAACAAAAAAAGGAAAAAGTGAAGGTATTACCGAATTAGCCCATAAAGACAATCCGGATTTTACAGCAGGAAGATTGCTCTTAGAAAAAATTAATAAGCAAAAAGTAAATCCTAAAAATAAAAAGGGTAATAGATTTCTTTTTAATTTTAGGATATAAAAATTATTCTTTAAAATCATAATATGCCTCCAAAAAACATCATATTAAATATTATGTTAGTGTTGAAAAAAATATGTAAATATGATATAGTAGGATAGAAATTTTATAACATAGAAAATTAGTAATGAAAAAGGAAGTGTAACTTTGGATTTAAAAGAATTAATAAAAAAGTCAGACTTACCAATTAATAAAGAAAAAATATTATTTAATGAACCAATGAATAAGCATTCAACATTTAAGACCGGCGGATTAGCAGAATGTTTTATCAAAATAGGGAATGTAAATGAATTAAAAGAAATACTAAAATTAGCAAAGAACAATGAAATCGAATTAACTATTATAGGAAATGGAAGCAATATACTTGTTTCAGACAAAGGAATAAAGGGAATTACTTTAATGATACAATTAGAAAAAATAGATATTCAAGAAAAAAACGAAAACATACAAATCATAATAGGTGCAGGAGAAAAATTAGGAAAATTAGCACAAATATGTTTACAAAAAGAAATATCTGGATTAGAAGAACTATCAGGAATTCCAGGAACAATTGGTGGGGCCGTTAGAATGAATGCAGGAGCACACGGCAAGGAAATGAAAGATATTATAAAATGTGTTAGGTGTATTGACTACCAAGGAAATGAGAAGGAATTTAGCAATAAAGAAATGAAATTTGAATATAGAAAAAGTAGATTGAAAGAAGAAAACTATATTGTAACAGAAGTAGAGTTAGTTCTTAAAAGAGGTAAAAAAGAAGAAATAAAAGAAAAAATGGAAGAGTATGCTAGGTATCGAAAAGAAAAGCAACCAATCGAATATCCAAGTGCTGGAAGTACTTTTAAAAGAGGAAATGATTTTATAACAGCAAAGCTAATCGATGAAGCAGGATTGAAAGGTTATTCTATTGGTGGAGCAGAGGTTTCAACAAAGCACAGTGGATTTATTATTAACAAAGGAAATGCTACAACACAAGATGTTTTGGAATTAATAAAATACGTAAAAGATGAAGTTTATAAAAAATTTAATAAAAAAATAGAATTGGAAATTGAAGTTATTGGGGAAGAAAAATAGATGTGTCCCCAATTGTGCAAAAAGGGGCAAAAAGAAACGTCCCCATTGCACCCAATTGAACAAGGAGTTATGGGAAATGAATGGATTAATGCAATGGTTTAAATCGAGCAACAAAATGAAAAGATGGATGTTTTTAATATTAGTAGGAATTTTACTTGCTTGCTATGGATTAGCAGAAATATTAGTTATGAAAGAAATTTCTTTCCAAGAGGTTGGAAAAGTAGTAGTTATATTTGTAGTAGGATTTATTTCTATTGTTTTAGGGCTAATTTTTCTTAATAAAAGGACTTTAGAAGTGCTAATTGAATCAACAGATGAGCGCATGGAAAACAAAAAAAATGTAAATGTAAAATCATTAATATTTAATAAGACAGTATATGACCAAGGACCAAATATTGTAGTAATTGGTGGAGGAACAGGGTTAAATACGGTACTTTCAGGGCTTAAAAATTATACTAGTAACTTAACAGCCATTGTAACCATTTCTGATTATGGTGAAGGTGCTACAGACTCAAGAAAGGCGTTGGAAATGTTACCTTTAGGAGATGTAAAAGACAGCATTGTTTCGCTTGCATCCAAAGAGGAAGAAATTGATAAATTATTCAACTATGAATTTACAAAAGGAAAATTGAAAGGTCTTAATTTTTCTGACATTTATTTTTTAGCTATGAAGGAAATTAACGGAAATTTTGAAGATTCTATTATAAAAAGTAATGAAGTATTAAATATGATTGGAAAAGTAATACCAGTTACATTAGATGAAATGAAAATTGTGGCAGAATTAGAAAACGGCTATATGGTAGAAGAAAAATCTAGGATTGCAGAGGTGATATCAGAAAAGATAACTAAAATCAATCGTATTTTATTAAATCCATCTAATTGTAAAGCAGCACCTGGAGTGGTAGATGCTATAAAAAAAGCAGATTGTATTATTATTGGTCCAGGAAGTCTATATACTAATGTTATTCCAAACTTATTAGTCAATGGAGTAGCCAAAGCAATAAAAGAAAGTCCGGCTATTAAAGTATATATAAGTAATATTATGACAGAGCCAGGGCAAACTGATAATTATAGCGTATCAGATCACTTAAATGCTATTATAGATCACTGTGGGAATGGAATTGTCGATTATTGTATTTATGATACAGGAGAAATTATACCAGAATTTATCAAGAAATATAACATAGAAGGACAAGATTTAGTAGAACAAGATATTGAGAAAGTAAGAGGAATTAAATTCTTACAAAGAAATTTATCTATGGTAGTAGATGGACATATAAGACATGATCCAAGTTTGGTAGCTTCTTCTATTATTGAATTGATTTGTGATGATTTGAAATATCAAGATAAACAAAATGATCCACAATATTTAATGCTAAATACGAAATTACGAGAAGAAAAAAGAATTGGTAAAATCAAAAAAGCTATGAAGAAGAAAGAAAAAAGAGCACAAGAAGGAAAAACTGTAAAAACACCAAAAGGAAAGAGTAAGTTTAGTAATAAATATAGTGATAGAATAGCTTCTATTCGTGAAGCTGATGAAAAGGCTAGAATAAAAACACAAAAGGAACAAGCTAAAAAAGAAAGAAAAGACACCAAGAAAAAAACTTCGACAACAGATAAGAACAAAAAAGGAAAACCCAAAAGTGCAAGAGGAATGAAGAAGAATACAAAGAAATTATGAAAAAGGAAGAAAAAAGATGAAAATTACGAAGGAAGAATTGAATTTAGAAGAAGGACTAAAGAAGGAGTGGTTGTTAACAAATGGAATAGGAGGATTTAGTTCTTCTACCATCATTGGAGCTAATACTAGAAAATACCACGGATTATTAATAGCACCATTAACACCACCAGCTAGAAGATTTTTAGTGTTATCTAAATTAGATGAAAGTATAGAAATCAGAAAAAAGAAATACAATTTATATACCAATGTGTGTAAATCTTATATTTCTCATGGCTATGAATATCAAGAAGAATTTAGAAAAGATTATGTTCCTATTTTTAAATATAAAATAGGGAAAGTAGAAATAACCAAAATGGTATGTATGGAATATGGATACAACACAGTAGGTGTTTATTATAAAGTTAAAAATGGAGGAACAAAAGCAAAATTAACATTAGCACCAATTATCAATTTCAGAGATTTTCATCAAATGAATACAAACCATTATTTTGATATTAAGCAAACCATAAATAAAACAAAGGTAAAATTAATTATAGATGGAAATTCCCAGACACCAGTTTATATGAATTTATCAGAAGGAGAATATAAAGAACATAAAAACGACACTTTTTCTAATATGTTTTATATAGAAGAAGAAAAAAGAGGATTTGAGCCAGAAGAAAATCATGCAGTACCAGGAGTTTATGAAGTAGAAATACCAGCAAAACAAGAAAAAGAAATTTCCTTTGTTTGCTCTCTAGAAGAAAACATTGAACAAAAAAATGTAAGAAGATTCATTAACAACGAAATTATTCGTTTAGGAGAAATATTCAATGAATCTATGTTGATTGATAATAGAAAACAAAATAAAACAGAAAAAGAAACACAAAGAGATGACTTAATCAAGACCTATTTAATGGCAACAGACAATTTTGTTGTATATAGACCAACTTTTGGATTACATACCATCATAGCAGGATATCCTTGGTTTTTAGACTGGGGACGTGATACTTTAATTGCTTTTGAGGGGTTGTTGTTAATTCCAAAGAGGTTTGAAATAGCAAAAGAAGTTTTACTAACAATGATTCGAGATGTTAAATTTGGTTTGGTTCCTAATGGTTATTCTGGTTATGATAATAGACCATTGTATAATAGTGTAGATGCCTCTTTACTATTATTTGAGCAAGTACAAAAGTATATTCAATATACAGATGACTATGAATTTGTAAAGAAAAGATTATACCCTGTTTTAGAAGATATTATTGAAAATTATTGCCAAGGAATTGATGTAGATAACAATAATATTTATTTAGATACAGATGGCTTGCTTGTTTCTGGTACTGAGGAAACACAAAATACTTGGATGGATGCAAAATACAATGGAGTAGCAATTACTCCAAGAAATGGAAAAGCAGTTGAAGTAAATAGCTTGTGGTATAATGCAAATCGAATTATGGCAGACCTTACCAAAAAGTTTGGACATCCAATTATGGCAAAAAAATATAAACAGATAGCAGAAAATTGTAAAATCACTTTTGGTAACAAGTTTTATAATCAAAAGAA
Source organism: uncultured Clostridia bacterium (assembly GCA_944386725.1). Taxonomy (GTDB): domain Bacteria; phylum Bacillota; class Clostridia; order TANB77; family CAG-508; genus CAG-269. Next base: position 41,207 of record CALXCE010000007.1, on the reverse strand, counting down.
AAAATGCTTGTATGACGTACTTGGTGATGATAAGATAAGACCAAATCAATTATTTGCTTTAAGTTTAACATATCCTATATTGGAACCTAATTCGGTGGAAGCAAATCAAATGTTAGAAACGGTAGAAAAGGACCTATTAAATAACTATGGATTGAAAACACTAGCCAAAGGTGAAGAAAACTATGTAGAAGTATATGAGGGAGATCCGGAACAAAGAGATACTAGTTATCATCAAGGAATTACTTGGCCATGGTTATTAGGATTATATTACAATAGTTTAAAAAATAGCTTATATATGACTAAGACTTTAGAAAAAAAGAAAGTATGGGAAGAAAAACTAGAAAAGTTTATCACAAAAATAACAAAGACATTTCAAAAGGAAATTTTTGACCATGGTTGTATTGGTGGGATTGCCGAACTCTACGATTCAAAGAAACCACAATTGCCAAAAGGAACCATTAATCAAGCTTGGAGTGTAGCAGAAGTGTTTCGAATTATTTTAAGGAAGTGACAAAAAAGGATGTTATCAATTGAAAATTTAGAAAAAGAACTAAAAAGTGAAAAACTGCGAAGTTTATATCTTCTATATGGAGAGGAATTATTTTTGTTGGAATCTTCTTTAAAAAAAATCAAAAGTTTATTTGGAGAATGCATCAAAGGAATCAATTACATTCATGTTGATGAAACTAATTGTAATGAACTCATAGCAGATATTGAAACACCAAGCTTTGGCTATGAAAAGAAGTTAATTATAGCAAGAAATACAGGGTTATTAAAAAAAGAGGGAAAAAGAAAAAATACAGAATTAGCTAAATTAAAGGAAAAAGTAAATGCCTATCTAAAAGAAAATATAAACATGATAAATTCAAGTATAATATTAGTTTTTGTAGAAGAAGAAGCAGATAGTAAGGAAAAATTATATGCTACCATTGATCAATTAGGAGTTGTGTGTAAATTTGATTATCAGAAGCCAATTCAAATTGAAAAAAGAATCAAAAGAATTTGCAATGGTTATAAAGTAGAAATAGATGATAATACTTTAAGATATTTTGTTGAATGTTGTGGTACGAATATGCAAGACTTAATCAATGAAATACGAAAGTTGATTGAATATGTAGGAGAAGGCGGAAAGATACAAAAAGAAGATATTGATAAATTATCCATTAAAAAATTAGAAAGTGTTATTTTTGATTTAACAGATTCCCTAGGAAAAAAAGATATTGCAAAGGCACTAGAAGTTTTAAAAAACTTAGTATATAGTAAAGAACCATTGCAGAAGATTTTAATTACTTTATACCATCATTTTAAAAAACTATATTTTATAAAACTTTCCTTAAAATATAATAAGGACATCATAAATAGCTTGAAATTAAAGCAAAATCAGACTTTTTTAGTGAATAAATATAAAACACAAGCAAAGTATTTCCAAGAAAAAGAATTGCGAGATATTTTACAAAGTCTAATTGATTTAGATTATTATTATAAAAATGGACGAATTGATTTACCAATTGGTTTAGAAGCTATCCTTTGTAAATATTGTTCATGAATATAAAATATATAATTTTTCAAAAAGGATGTTAAAAATGAATCAATATGAGAGAAAAAATGTAGATAGAATTATAAATGAAATAAAAGAAATGGAAAAATCCAAGTCAATGTCAGTTACCAAAAAAGCTTTTTATATGTATCTAAATTTGGGTGATATTTATCAATATAAAGTGAGTTTTGATAGATTTAATCATAAGAATTCTTATAAAAATATTTATAAGAAAATAGAAATTTACCAAGAAGGAACTAGTGAAGATGGAGAGGCAATTTGTAAAGATATGAATAAAACATATACGGAAGCCTTACAGATGTTAGGAATAGAAGCACGTTTATCCTTTATGAATCCTGAGAATCCAATTACTCATGTAGATAGTTGTTTCAAAGATGAAGAAGGAAATTGGTATTTTGCTAATTTAACATCAGATGTTATGCGTATTAAGACAGGGATGAAAATAAGAAATTTTGGAGTATCACAAGAACAACTATACAATAAATTATATAATGAAAAACCTGAAGAAAATAAAGAATTTTATTTATATAGAATGAATGAAGAAAATGATGGCAAACCATTTGTCGGAATATCGCAAGAGCAATTAAAACAATGGGCAGATGAATTTGGATACACCTATAGAGGACTGTATACGAATGATATTTTGGAGATATTGGCTGATGAAATGTCAGATGAAAAATTTATTACTGGCTTTTTTGGTACAAATAAAAAAGATGAGTTAGCTCAAAAAAAGTTAGAATTTGTTATGAATAAATTAGGAATTATAAATGTTCATAAAAGAAGAAAAATTGGTGATGTTGAAGCACTAGAATATTATGAAAAAATTGCAAGCAAGATTTTTTCGCCAGAAGAAAGAAAATATTTTAATAAATATAAGGGGTTTGTAGAAGAAAATGGACTAATAAAAGCTAGGAATATAATCGTAATAAAAAAAACACAGGAGAATGTTTATTATTTATATCATAGTGAAAGCCAAATTTTTGAGAAAATAGAGAAAGAAGAATTGTTAAAGGAGCCAATTAAATATTATGTACCCCAAAATAAACTACAAGATTTTTCAATGGAAATCAATCATCTTGAAAAAAGATTAAACGAAAAAGAAATTGATATAGGATAATGATAAAAAATGTATAATCAAACCAAATATTGATAAAAATAAGCATAAACAAAAATTTTTATGAATAGGTGGTTTTTTATTATGTCACAAAATAAAAAGAGAATAATCATGATAGGAGCAAGTGCTTTAATGTTAGTAGCTATTACAGTGTTTATCATATTTTTTCAAAACAATTCGGTAGAAGCTTTATCCAAATATGGTTCCAGAGGAAGTGAAGTAACACAAATACAAACTAAATTAAAAAGATGGGGATACTATAATGGAAATATAGATGGTATCTATGGAAGTCAAACAGTAGAAGCAGTTAAATACTTTCAAAGAAAAAATGGATTAACGGTAGATGGAATTGCAGGACCAGCCACTTTAAAAGCAATGGGAATTTATACTTCTAGTACATCATCCACTTCAAGTTCTAGTAATTCTAGTGATGTTAATTTGTTAGCAAGACTTATTTATGGAGAAGCAAGAGGAGAGCCATATACGGGGCAAGTTGCAGTGGGTGCTGTTGTTATGAACCGAGTAAAAAGTAGTTCGTTTCCAAATACGATAGCAGGAGTTATTTATCAATCAGGGGCATTTGACGTTGTAAAAGATGGACAAATTAATTTTACACCAGATTCAAATGCTAAAAAAGCAGCACAAGATGCTATGAATGGTTGGGATCCTAGTTATGGTGCAATCTATTACTTTAATCCATCTACAGCAACGAACAAATGGATATGGTCAAGACCAATGACAGTAACCATTGGTAGCCATAGATTTTGTAAGTGATGAGCTAATAAAAGAAAAGACCCCAAAAATGAAAGATATTCATACTTGAGGTCTTTTTTCTTGTGTCAATAGAGACACGGATTTAAAATAGGATTTAATCTAAGTTCTTTTTGGATCATCGCTTTAATGAGGCTCAAAAAATAGTAGTTATTAAGCTCATTCTTAACTGAATAATTGAATTTACCATTAGAAGTAAAAACACCAAGATATCCTATTTTGTTTTCATTAAAGACTATGTAATATACATTATAGTCTTTGTAGGATAGACTTGAATTTAACTCTATCCGTAATTTTTTCGATTCTGCCATAAGAATCTCCTTTCTTTTGTTGTGACTCAATATAATCTTGAGTCTTGTTATGATTTGCTTACTCTTTTATTATATCATTTTATGTTAAATTCGTCAATCTTACTAAATTCCTTGACAAATAAATAGCAAATTGATAAGATATACTTGATATTTTGGCAAGTGGAGGAAAAAATGATAGTATATCCCAATGTACACTTTGAAAAAGTAGAGCAAATCACAATAGATTTTTTGCAAAAAAACAAAATAAAAGCACTAATTCTAGATGTTGATAACACATTAATAGATTATAACAGAAAAATGACAGAAAGCATAATTGACTGGGCAAAAGAAATAAAAAAACAAGGCATAAAATTATATATTTTATCGAACACGAATCATAAAGAAAAAGTAGAAGAAGTAGCTAAAAAATTGGGAATACCATATCAAAATCTAGCTAAAAAGCCATTTAAAAAAGGATTCTTGACAGTACAAAAAGAATTAGCAGAAAAGTCAGAAAATATAGCAGTGGTGGGAGATCAGATTTTTACTGATATTATAGGAGGCAATCGTTGTCAAATGTTTACCATATTAGTAGAGCCAATTGATGAAAAAGATTTCTGGTATACGGCATGGAAAAGACCGTTAGAGAATAAAATAAAAGAGAAATATAAACAGAAAACAAAGGAGAAAAAAGATGTATTTTAATGATGTACATATTGCTTATTATGTAGTGGCAACAATTATAGGACTAATTGTAGGACAATTAACAGACTGGGCAAATAAAAGATTACCAGAATATAAAAGTGTTATTTCCAAAGATATTATTAATGAATATAAAATAAATTTCAAACCAAACTATATATTAATGTTGCTAACAGCAATTATATATGTAACTTTGATATATATCTGTGGTATAAAAGATACAATAGTTGCTAATTTGGATCTAATAAAATATTTCATCTTAACACCCATGTTGTTATCTGCATTTGTGATTGATTTTAAATTACAAATCATACCAAACCGATTAAATCTAACCATATTTGAAGTTGGATTTATATTTGCTTTTTTATATGGTTTATCTAATGTAGCAATTACGATTAATATGTTATTAGGGATGATTGCAGGAGGAGGAATTTTTTTATTAATTACCTTATTAGGAGGACTCTTTTATGGAAAAGAAGCAATGGGATTTGGCGATGTTAAATTAATGGGAGCATTAGGATTATTTTTCGGATTATCTAACATTGTTATTATAACACTTGTTTCCTTTTTAATAGGAGCTATTCTTAGTATTCTTTTATTAGTAACGAAGATAAAAAAATCAGATGAATATATACCATTTGGTCCGTTTATAGTGATAGCAACCTTTATTAGCATGTATATACCATTTGAACAAATAAAAACAATATTGATGCAGATTTTTACTTTGGGAATGTATCATGGATGAGGAGAAAAAAATGAATTCAAAATTACAGTGGTTAAGAAATAAAATGTCAAGTTTAGATTTACAGGGATTGATATTAACAAATCCTGTTAATATACGCTATTTGACAAATATTGAAGCAGAAGGTATTTTGCTTTTAACAAGAAAAGAAAATATCTATATTACTGACGCTCGCTATATAGAGCAAGTACATAGCACATTAACCTTGTTTGACGAAATTATTGTATATGATGTTCATGATGTATCTAAAGATGATTACGAAAACTTCTTTCTATTTTGTGAAAATGTAGGATTTGAGGAATATGATATTTCTTATGCAAAATATAAAGAATATATAAGAAAATTTAAAATTCATAATTTTGTGGAAACAGAACATATAATAGAAAAGCAAAGGATGATAAAGGACGAAGAAGAAATCAGTAATTTAGAAAAAGCATGTGAAATAACAGATAATTGTTTTAAATATATATTATCCTATATTAAACCAGGAATGACAGAAAAGCAGATAGCAAATGAAATAGAAGAATATTACAAACAAAGAACAGATGGGTTATCTTTTGAAACCATAGTGGCGTCACGGAGAAAATACGTCAAAGCCACATGCTGTCCCAACTGACCGAAAAATACAAGAAAAAGATATTATTACCATTGATATGGGATGTAAGGTAAATGGTTATTGCTCTGATATGACAAGGACATTTTTTGTGGGTGAAGTACCAGAAGAAGTAAAACCAATTTATGATTTGGTATTAAAAAATCAAGAACAAACGCAAGAACAATATAAAGATGGTGCAGGTACAAGACTACTTGCAAAAATGGTAGAGAATGATTTTAAATTACATGGCTACGATTTGGTTCATAGTTTAGGTCATGGAGTGGGAATGCAAATTCACGAAGCACCTTATGTGAGTTATAATTCAGATACTCAATTACGAGAAAATATGGTAGTTACAAATGAGCCAGGAATTTATATACCAGGAAAATTCGGAGTTAGAATTGAAGATACTGTGCAAATTACAAAATTTGGGTGTATAAGTTTAACCAAATCTGAGAAAAATTATATTGTAATCTAGTATTGGGACAAAGGGACGTAGATAATGTCCCAAAATATTCAAAAGATTTAAAGGTTGGGACATTATCTACGTCCCTTTGTCCCCAAAGCACTTGATTTTTCTGGAAAGATGTAGTAAAATAGAAAATATTAATTAGATAAATAGAAAGGAGAAATTGATTATGGCAGCAGTATACTCAGCAGGAGATTTTAGAAATGGAACAACTTTTGAAATGGAAGGAAATGTATATAAAATTGTAGAATTTCAACACGTAAAACCAGGAAAGGGATCAGCCTTTGTAAGAACAAAATTAAAAAATGTAATTACAGGAGCAACTTTAGAGAAAACCTTCAACCCATCTGATAAATTTCCAGCAGCAGAAATTGAAAAAAAAGTAATGCAATATTTATACAGTGATGGAGGATTATATTATTTTATGGATAATGAAACTTATGATCAAATTCCATTAAATGAAGAACAATTAGGAGATTGCTTAAAATATTTAAAAGAAAATATGGAAGTTACCATACTATCTTTTAAGGGAAATATATTTGCAGTTGAGCCACCAACATTTGTAGAATTAGAAGTTACATATACAGAACCAGGATTTGCTGGAAACACAACAACAACTTCAGGAAAACCAGCAACGTTAGAAACTGGATTAGAATTACAAGTTCCAATGTTTGTCAATGTTGGTGATATTTTAAAAATCGATACAAGGACATGTGAATACATGGAAAGATTATAAGAAAGGTGATTAACAAAATGGGAACATTAAAAAACGAATATAAAAGTTTTTTAGATGATATAGAAAAAAATATAAAAGATAAAGAGGACTTAGAATATATCAAAGGAAGATTTGCATCTTTTTTAGATGTTGTGTTAGACCAAATGGATTATATTATGGACTATAAAGAAGAAGAAATGGCTAAATTAGAAGATACGCAAAACAAATTAAGTTCACAAATTAGTCAAATGCAACAAGTAATTGATAATATAGAAAAAGACATCTATACGGAAGACGGATTTGACTTTGAAATTGTTTGTCCATACTGCAATTACGAATTTATTATAGATGTGGACGAAAACAAAACAGAAATTGAATGTCCAGAATGTCAAAACATCATTGAATTAGATTGGTCAGGGGATATAGACAGAGAAGAAGATAAAGGATGTTCAGAAGGTTGTCATGGATGCCATGGCTGTGACGAAGATGATGATATGTAGGAGCAATGGAGACGTTTCTTTTTGCTCCTTTTTGCGCAATTAGGGACACATCTTTGTTATTTATATGAAAAATTGTCACTCATATACTAAAATATATGAGTGGCTTTTTTAAATACTAGAAATAATTCAAAGGATTCACATAGTTACCATCTATACGAATACCCAAATGAAGATGTGGACCGAGTGGTAGCTCCATTTGTAGGATTTCCTGCTGAATCGTGATATTGATTTCCTTTCACTCCATAAACAATTTTAGGACCAACTTGCCCAATTACTTGTCCTTGTTTAATTTGATCACCAACAGAAACAATCCAATTAGGGTCACAATGACAATAGCTTACTTTATAATGATCAAAAGAAAGAGTTATCGTATATCCACCAGCACCTAAAAATTCTCGAAAAGTAATTTCCCCATCAGCGACAGCAATAAATTTGCTTCCTTGAGGAGCTGGAATATCAATTCCAGAATGAGAAGAAGAAGCGCCAGTAGTAGGAGAAACACGTTTTCCAAAATACGAACTAATTCTGGTATAACCAGGAATAGGCCAAACAAAACCATTCGGATTATAATCTGAAATTTTAGCATCATCACTAGAAGAATAAGAAAAATTATCAGAATAGATAATAGGAATAAAAAAGATAATAATAAAAAAAGTAAGACCAAAAAGGAAAATATAAAAATATTTAAAATGTTTAAAAATTGAAATCACCTCGAATTAAAATGAAAATAAAAATATAGATATAAAATAAAAATTTATGATATAAATGTTTGTCGATAGAATGGATTGGCAAAAAGTTGGTTGGATATAAAATTTGGCAGGGGTAGAAGGATTCGAACCCTCACAGGCGGTTTTGGAGACCGATGTGCTACCATTAACACTATACCCCTACATGAATAAAACACAATTAATATATTAGCATAAAAAATAAAAATAAGCAATATTTTTTTAGAAAATTATTGACTTTTTAAAACGATGGTAATAAAATATAAGCAATAAAATACATTACGGTGAAGAAGAAAAAATATGATAATATTCATTTTATAGAGAGCTAGTGATGGTGAAATACTAGTAATGGATACATATGGGGAGCTTTGGAGTAATAATAAAATTAAGGTGCTTAAAATTTTGTGAAATTTTAAGAATTAGGGTGGAAACGCGGAATATGAACTTTCGTCCCTAGCTATAGTTGGCTAGGAGCGAAAGTTTTTTGGTGTTTTTTGTCCCCGTTCCGAAAAACACCAAAAGAAGGAGGAATTTTTATGGTAAAATCAATGGATACTTTAGTAGCACTTTGCAAAAATAGGGGATATGTATATCCTGGTTCTGAAATCTATGGAGGATTAGCTAATACGTGGGACTATGGACCTTTGGGGGTAGAATTAAAAAATAATGTAAAAGAAGCATGGAGAAGGAAATTTATACAAGAAAACAAATATAATGTAGGATTAGATGCGGCCATTTTAATGAATCCAACTACTTGGGTGGCATCAGGACATGTAGGAGGATTCTCTGATCCATTAATCGACTGTAAGGAATGTAAAACAAGACATAGAGCAGATAAATTAATTGAAGAATGGGCATATAAACATGGAAAAGATATGATAGCAGATGGAATGTCTGATAAAGAAATGATTGATTTTATGGACAAAAATCAGATTAACTGTCCTAATTGTGGAAAACACAATTTTACTGACATTAGAAAATTTAATTTAATGTTTAAGACCTTCCAAGGAGTTACAGAAGATGCAAAAGCTGAAATCTATTTAAGACCAGAAACAGCACAAGGAATATTTGTAAACTTTAAAAATGTTATGAGAACTACTAGAAAAAAATTGCCTATGGGTATTGCTCAGATTGGTAAAGCCTTTAGAAATGAAATAACACCAGGAAACTTTACCTTTAGAACTCGTGAATTCGAACAAATGGAGCTAGAATTTTTCTGCAAGCCAGGAACAGATTTAGAATGGCAAGAATATTGGAAAGATTTCTGCAAGCAGTGGTTATTAAATTTGGGAATGACAGAAGAAAATATAAGGTTGAGAGACCATTCACCAGAAGAATTATCTCATTATAGTAATGCAACAACTGATATTGAATATGCTTTTCCATTTGGATGGGGAGAATTATGGGGAATTGCTGATAGAACAGATTATGACTTGAATAGTCATATGAAAGTATCAAAAGAAGATTTCCATTATACAGACCCAGAAACAGGAGAAAAATATGTACCATATTGTATTGAGCCGTCAGTAGGAGCTGATAGAGTAGCACTAGCATTTTTATGTGATAGTTATGATGAAGAAGAAATAGCAGAGGGGGATACTAGAGTAGTGTTACATCTGCATCCAGCATTAGCCCCTTACAAGGTAGCAGTTTTACCACTTTCTAAAAAATTATCAGACAAAGCAGGAGAAGTTTATGAGAAACTTTCTAAGAAATTTATGTGTGATTATGATGAAACCGGAAGTATTGGAAAACGCTACAGAAGAGAAGATGAAATTGGTACACCATATTGTGTAACTATAGATTTTGATACACTAGAAGATGATACCGTTACGATTAGAGATAGAGATACCATGGAGCAAATTCGATTAAAAATTGATGAAATTGCTAAATGGGTAGAAGAAAAATTAGAATTTTAATCGATAAAGAAGAAATAGAGATTTAAACCTAAAAAGGAATTTAAATCTCTATTTCTTTTTTCACATAACTTGATTATAGGATAAATACATGATACAATTGAAATGTAAAAGGAGGAACAATAGAAAAATGCAAGAAGAAGTAGAAATATTATTAACAACCTATAACACAAAAATAGAATACCTAAAACAACAAATAGAAAGTATATTAAACCAAACTTATCAAAATTTTAAATTACTCATCAGTGATGACGCCTCTACCAAAAAGGAAATTAAGCCGACTTTAGAAGCTTATCAAAAGCAAGACAATCGCATCACATTATATTTGCAAGAAAAAAATTTAGGATACAACAAAAATTTTGAATTTTTACTAAAACAAGCAAATGCCAAATATATTATGTTTGCTGATCATGATGACATTTGGTATCCACAAAAAGTAGAAAAAAGTGTGGAAAAGATAAAAAAAGAAAAGGTAGATCTAGTATATTGCAATGCCAATCAAATCAATGAAAAAGGCGAAGTTATACAGCAAAATTATTTTACCTATAAAAATGTTCCTTTGATCCATGGCAAGCACAAGCTTGCAATAGCTAGATGTATAGGAATTGGTTGCTCACAAATTATAACAAATGAAGTAAAAGATAAAATGATACCATTTACAGACAAAGTAATAGCTCATGATTGGCTAGCATCCTTTGTTGCTAATGAAGGAAAGGGAATTGCTTATATCGAAGAACCACTATTTGGTTATCGTCTTCATAATACGAACGTTTTTGGTGGAAGAAGCTTATCACAAAATTTAGCAAGATGGAAAGAAGAAAACGGAAATGCCTATCAAGCCTATTTAAAATATAGAAAAGAAAAAGTAATTGATAAAGCTTATTTAGATGGTGCCAAAATGTGTCTACAGTATGCAACAGACCAAGAAAATAGAAGAATTTTAGAAGATATGATAAAGTATTACGAAAGTTTAGAAAAATCTAAATATATTAATTTTCATATAATTAAATATTTTAAATTTTTAGCTGGAAAAAATCTTTTAAAGAAGATGATAAAAGAGATTATGATTTTTCATATTCCGGTTTTGGGATATTTAATTTATAGAAAATAAGGGGAGAAAAACAATGGTTTTAGAAACAAGAAAAATAATTACAATGCTAATTATAACAATAATTGCTATTATTGTATTAGCAACTTTTTCAACAGTAAAAGCAAAGGAAAATACAATTGATAGTGCAATAAATATAGAATATAAATACAATCAAGAAGAAAATATAGTGATAGCAAAGATAATATCTGATATAGAATTAAAAAATACAAAACCAACATGGACTTTAAGTGAAAATAAAAAAGAATATACAAAAAAGTTTACAAGTAATATGAATTATAAAACACAAATAGAAGATATAAATGGGAATATTTCTAATGTAAATATAGTAATAACACAAATACTACCATTAGAAATAACCATGCAGTATGAGTATAATGCACAAGACAATACCGTAATGGCGAAAATGATATCAAATATAGAATTAAAAGATACAAAACCAACATGGACTTTAAGTGAAAATAAAAAAGAATATACAAAAAAGTTTACAGGTAATATGAATTATAAAACACAAATAGAAGATATAAATGGGAATATTTCTAATGTAAATATAGTAATAACACAAATACAACCATTATCAATAAAAATAAATTATGAATATGATGCAGAAGAAAATATTGTAATAGCTAAAATGACATCAAACATAGAATTAAAAAACACAAAACCATCATGGACATTAAGTGAGAATAAAAAAGAATATACAAAAAAATTCACAGGTAATATGAATTATACAACACAAGTAGAAGATGTAAATGGAACTGTTTATACTGCAAATATAGTAATAACACAAATACAGTCATGGGAAACAACAATAGATTATGAATATAATGCAGAAGAAAATATTGTAACAGCTAAAATAATATCAAACATAGAATTGAAAAGCACAAAACCATCATGGACATTAAGTGAGGACAAAAAAACATATACAAAAACATTTAATGAAAATATGGATTATTATACAGAATTTGAAAATGTAAATGGAGAAAAGAAAAACGTTAATATCAAAGTAACTGAAGTTATAATAGCTAATTTGAAAGTGGATTACCAATATGATGATGTAAAAAATGTGGTTACAGTAAAAGTAATATCTGATATAGAATTAAAAGATACAAAGCCAAGCTGGACTTTAAGTGAAGATAAACTGACATATACAAAAGTATTTGGGAATAATGAACATTATAATACAGTATTTGTAGATTGTTATAACCATAATATAAATATAGAAATAAATGTACAACAAATTGATAAAACACCGCCACAAATAACTTTAGAATATAAATATAATAAAGAAGATTCAGTTACTATATCAATGAAATCAAACGAAAAATTAGAGGATACAAAACCAAGTTGGACTTTAAGTGAAGACAAATTAACATATTCAAAAACATTTGGAGCAGATGAAGACTATAATACAGATGTTCAAGATATATATGGAAATGTGATAAATGTGCATATAAAATTGAAGAAGAAAAGAAATGTTTACCCACAAGCAGATGGTTCAACAATCACAGTTAACTATATGTACACTTCCTATGAAAATGTAATTGTTGAAATCGTATCAAGTGTACAATTGCAAGATACAAAACCATCATGGACACTAAGTGAAGATAAATATACATATACAAAAATATTTACAGAAGATACTGAATATACAACACCAGTAATAGATATTAATGGAAGACAAAAAAATGTGTATATATCAATAGATTACTTCTTTAATATTATTTATGAAACAGGAACATATGGATTTAGTGGAGCAGCAGTTAGAGGAGTTGCAGGAGGTTCTACATTACAATATTTAAGAGTTGGAAATGGAAATAATGTACTTTTTGCTACATTCTGTGTTCATGGATTTGAAGATTCATGGCCTCAAGATGGAACAGTATTAGTTGATATAGCAGATAAGTTTTATAATAGATTAGTAAACGACAAAGATGAAGCATTAGCTAAAAAATGGACAATCTATATTTTAAGAGAAGTAAACCCTGATGGAAGAATGCTAGGAACTACAAATAATGGACCAGGAAGAACAACTTTGTATAGTAGTATAGGAAGAGGTATGGATATAAATAGATGTTGGCAAACAGGAAGTTACTATAAAAGATATACAGATAATAGAAATTATAATGGTACAGCAGGATTTCAAGCTTATGAATCAGCATATTTAAGAGATTTTATGCTTAGCCACAAGGCAACAAATGGTCAAACAGTAGTAGTAGATTTACATGGATGGGAAAATCAATTAATTGGAAACTCTCAAATTTGTAATTATTATAAACAACAATATCCAAGCTGTTCAACTAAAAATTACGAAAATTATGGAACACAATATTTAATCACATGGGCAAGACAAAATTTAGGAGCAAAAGCAGCTTTAGTTGAATTGCCATTGGCTAGTGATTGGGTTCAAGTAAATAATATGGACTTAGCTAATAAATATATAAATGCAACTTTAAATATGTTAAGAGGGATTTAAAAAATGAAAATAAATAAAAAAAATATATTAATTATAATAATAGCAGTAATTTTTGCCATATCTTGTGTGATGCTATTGCTTTATTATAAATCAAAGCAATCTAATGAAGAAGAAAATACCGAATTAAATGAAATTAGTGAGAGTGTTATACAAGATTATCTAAATACAAAGAAAAATTCCGTAATGTATAAAAATGAAGCATCATTAGAGGAATTAAAAAAAGAATATAAAATTATAGGAGAAGATGATTTATATTGCATAGAAACAGAAAGTGACGGAAGGAAGGTAATTAATGTAAAGCCAAATATTAATTATAAAGTTGCCTTCTGTGGCATGATGAATGGGGAAATGCCTGAGTTAAAAGAAATAGATAAAATCTATGAAACAAAGGCCCCAACGCAAAATGGAATTTGGATAAATTTAGCGGATAGAAAAAAAATAGTAAATTATCTAAATAATAATAGCAAATTAAAAGCAAAATATGAAGTAGATCAAGAAGGATATTTGAAAATAACAAAAACAGAAGATTTATCTAGCGCAGATGAAGTAATAAGAAAAATAATAGAAGGAAACAAGCAATATATATTAAGTATATCTAGTAAATGCTATATGGTAGATGTAGTAACAGGCGAAATAGTAGAAAATAGATATAATGATTTAGAAGAATATCAAACATATGAATATTTTGAGGATGAAAACAAAATGATAATATTCATAAGTGAAAACTTAGAAAATAAAATGACAAATGATGAAATTTTTGATAGTTTAATAGAATTAGCAAAACAACTATAAGAAGAATAAGAGCGTCTTATTTTAAACAAAATCCAAAAAGTTAATTACTTTTTGATTAAGTTTATATAGAATGCTCTTTTAAATTTCATTATAAAACTCATTTTTTTCCCATATTAATTGACAAAAATATAATTTAAAGATAGAATATACCATATAAAAATGTAAGTAAAAATAGGAGATGAAAAAGAACCTATGGAATTTATAAAAGCAATATATAAAAACAGAAAATTAGTATGGCAATTAGGAAAAAATGATTTTAAGAATAGATTTGCAAGTACAAGTTTAGGTAGTATATGGGGATTTTTGCAACCATTTGTATTTATGATTACCTATGTTATAGTATTCCAATATATATTAAAAACTGGAAGTAGCGGAAACGATCCATATGTGGTATGGTTTTTACCAGGTATGGCTATGTGGCAATGTATTAATGATACAGTTTTAAATGCGAGTAGCTCTATTATAACTTATAGTTATTTAGTAAAAAAAGTAGTATTTCCAGTCGATATCATACCAATTATATCGATTATAGCAAGTAGTTTTGTAGCTCTATTCTTGTTTATTGTAGCAATCATAGTTGCTTGTATATTTAAATATGTTCCAAACTTTTTACAAGTGATTTATATTATTCTTGCAACATATAGCTTTTTAATAGCATTTACAAGATTTACATCAGCAATTACAACATTAGTACCTGATTTTTCACAACTATTGGGAATTATGATGCAATTATTTTTCTGGTTTACACCAGTTGTTTGGAATCTGTCAATGCTTGCTAACCATCCTACTATATTAGCTATAATGAAGTGTATGCCATTTAATTATTTAGTATCAGGATTCCGAGATGCCTTTATTTCAAGCAATATAGTTACAGAACAAAATGGAATCTATACTATTGTTTTTTGGATAATTACAGCTATTATGTTTATATGGGGGAATTATACATTTAAGAAAAACAAAAAAGATTTTGCGGATGTATTATAGAAAGAAAGGAAAAGAAAAATGGATGAAAAAATTGATATATTATTAACTACCTATAATGGGGAAAAATATTTAAAAGAACAAATAGATAGTATATTAAATCAAACATATCAAAATATACAATTAATCATATCAGATGACTGCTCAAAAGATTCTACTAGAGAAATCTTGAAAGAGTATGAGCAAAAAGATAAAAGAATAAAAGTATTTTACCAAGAAAAAAACTTAGGATATATTAAAAACTTTGAATTTTTATTAAAACAAGTTCAAAACAATATTTATATGCTATCTGACCAAGATGATGTATGGCTTCCAGAAAAAGTAGAAAAAAATTATAAGTTGTTGAAAGAAGCAAATGCGGATCTAGTATTTGGAGATTTAGAGGTAGTAGACCAAGAATTAAATACTATATATCCATCTTTTAACGAGTTCATGCGATTAAATAGAAAGATAAAAAAATATATAAATAGTTATCAAGTAAATTACTTATATAATTGTGTAACAGGGTGTACAGTGATGTCTAAAAAAGAATGGATTGATACTATGTTACCATTTCCTTCAAAATCTAAATATGTAGTACATGATCATTGGATAGGTCTTATAATTTCGCTAAATGGAAAACTAGTTTATATGCCAGAGAAATATATAAAATATAGACAACATGGCAATAATGAAATAGGAACTAATAAAATATCTCATAAATTTACAAAATTAGAACAAGTAAGAAACTTATTTATTGAAGTAAAATTAGGAGTCTTTGGTACTTATGTAGAAAATAATGAAAAATTCCCAAAAGAATTGCAAGAATTAAATACACGATCTTATAACTATTTCAAAATGATAGAAAAAAAGAAAAACTTTAATTTTAGAAATTGGGAAGTATTTCACAGATTGTATAAAACAGAAACATTTGTGTATTATCTAGAAAATTTCTTAATTATGAATATGCCATTTTTTGCAAAAGGTTTGTTTAAGATTAGATATGGTATATTAAAATTATTAGGAAAAAGGTAATGGCAAGGAGGAAATACTAAAGTGGAAAAACAAAATAGCAAAAATAATGAAGACGAAGAAGCAATTGTAAAAATAGAGCATTTATGCAAAAATTATAAAATGTTTACTAGAAAACAAGATAGATTAATCGAAACTTTGATACCAGCTATAAAAAGACATGGCGTATTTAAAGCATTAGATGACTTTTCACTAGAATTAAAAAAAGGTGAAGTCTTGGGAATTTTAGGAAAAAATGGTGCAGGAAAATCAACTTTATTAAAAATGATTACCGGAGTCGTAACACCAACTAGTGGAACAATTGAAATTAAAGGAAAAATAAGTTCATTACTAGAATTAGGTGCAGCTTTTAACATGGATTTAACAGGAATTGAAAATATCTATCAACATGGACAAGTTATGGGGTTATCGAAGGAAGAAATAGAACAAAAAAAACCAGAAATAATAGCATTTGCAGATATTGGAGATCATATAGATCAACCTGTAAGAACTTATTCATCAGGAATGTTTGCCCGCTTAGCATTTGCTTGTGCAATCAATGTAGATCCAGATATTTTAATTGTAGATGAAGTATTATCAGTAGGAGATATGGCTTTTCAATTAAAATGTTTTAAGAAGTTTGAACAATTAAAAAAAGAGGGTAAAACGATTATATTTGTTACACATAGTATTAATGATATTTTAAATAACTGTAATAGAACCATTATTATGAATGCAGGAAAGAAAATCTTTGATGGTGGTGTAAAAGGGGGGGTAGAGAATTATAAAAAATTAATTACAGGCATGTTAAAAGAACAAGATTTAACGCAAGAAAAAACAAATAATGTAAAAAAATCAGAAGCTATTTTGGGAGTAAATGATGATAAGGTGGAATGGAAAAAATACTTTACCGTTAATCCAGATGTAATAAAATATGGAAATGGAGAAGCGGAAATTATTGATTTTGGAATTTTTAACAATAGAGGAGAGCCAACTAGTATTATTGACAGTCAAGAAGAAGTTGTAGTAAAACTAAAAGCTAAATTCAATGAAAATATAGAATGTCCAACTTTTTCAATGACAATAAAAGATTTTAATGGAAAAGAAATTTGTGGAACAAATACAAATTTTTTAAACTATTATACAGGAAATTGCAAAAAGGGAAATACCTATATTTGTGAATTTAAACAAAAATTCCAATTAGCACCAGGAAAATATACCTTATCCTTAAGTTGTAGTAGATATGATTATAATGGGGAAATCGTAGTATTGAATCGAAATTACGATTTGATGATATTTGAGGTAATGTCAAGTAAAAAATTCGTAGGATATTATAATTTAGACACAGAGGTATATTTTACCAAAATTGATGAGTAGGAGTAAAAATGAAAGAAATACATTTATTTATACTATGGGAAAATGCAAGATATAAGGAAAAAGAAATACTTGAGGATATAAAAAAGAATTTCCATATCATAGGGTTATATCATATAAAATGGAATAAAGAAAACTTTTCTCAAAATTTATCAAGATTCTATGGAACGAATCTACCAAAAAATTCTGGAAAAGAACAACATTGTGGTAATGGAGAGTTTTTGTTAATAATTGTTGAACTAGAAAATTCAAACTATGAAGAAAGAGAAACAAGTAAAGGAATTCAAGTTGTAAATACCAATATGTTTGACAAAAAGACCTATTATAGAGAATTAACAGGGGGAGGTCATAAGGTACATGCAACGAATTCAGAAATGGAAACAAATCATGATTTAACATTGTTATTAGGAAAAAATGTAGAAGACTATCTAAAAGATATAGACAAAAAACAAGAAACCAAAGTAGTGAATTTAGAACAAGAATTAATAGGACAAAATGGATTTAAGACGGTAGAAGAAATGTTTTATGTATTAAATAATTGTATTAACTATACAATTATTAGAAATTATGAAACACTTCCAGAAGAAATCTATGTAAATGAACATAATGATATTGATATTATTTGTGATTCTTATGAAAATGCAGCTTATGTATTAAATGCTAAAAAAGTCTTTCCAGAAGATTATAGAGTTCATTATAAGGTAAAAGTAGAAGATAAATTTGCATTTTTTGATTTAAGGTATGTTGGGGATAGCTATTATTATTATCAAATGGAAAGAAAAATTTTAGACAATAGAAGATATAATGAAAAAGGATTTTATACAATAGCAGAAGAAGAATATTTTTATTCGCTTATCTATCATGCATTGATCCATAAGCCTAAGTTTGCAAATGACTATAAAAACAGATTACAGAAAATGAATCCAACTAACGTAGAATTAGAAACAGAAGAAGATTTTATAAAAATATTAAATCAATGGCTTCTTAGTAATGGATATAGTATTACTAAGCCAATTGATAAGTCTGTTGCTTTTAATATAGAAAATGCAAAAAAGTTTGACAAACTTTTATTATATAGTCCATTAACAGAAATAGAATGGTTAGAGCAAGAGAAAGGAAAGTTAGAATTAGAAAAACAAGAAGTAATCAACGAACTCAATAAAATTACAAATTCTAGGTCATGGAAAATAACGAAGCCAATAAGGGATTTTCGAAATAGAAAAAATAAATGGTTATTAGTCAAAAGAGGGGAGTTCCACAATGAAGTTAAATTTGGAATTTTGCAAAGAAGAAGAAATATTAGTGACAGAAGAAAAAGAACTAAATAGCAAAATAGAAAAAAATATAGGAAATTATGAAATTGCAAAAGAAGGTGATACGAGCATAGAATTAATGCTTGCTTTATCTGGAATCAGAAAAAATGTTATAAATTGGTATCCATTAAAAGCAAATGCAGAAATACTTGAGATTGGAGCTAATTACGGAGAAATTACAGGCTATTTATGTGCTCTTTGTAAAAATGTTATTAGTGTAGAATTGTCAAGAGAAAAAGCAAAAATAATGGCTAAAAGACATTCAGATAAAGAAAACTTAGAATGTATAGTTGGAAATTTAGAAGAGGTACAAATAGACAAACAATTTGATTATGTAATGATAATAGGACAAATAGAAAAAGCCAGCAAATGGTTGCCAAAAAGCGACAATCCAGAAAAAGATTTATTATTACTTGCTTCAAAAATGTTAAAAGAAAATGGAAAGATTTTACTTGCGACTGATAATAAATTTGGAATGAAATATTGGAATGGAAAAAAAGATTTAGAAAGTACTTTGGAATATAAAAATCTAATTGAAGAAAGAACAAAAAATGGAAGTAAACTTTTTAGTGAAAAACAATTAAAAGAAATAATAGAAGAAATTGGCTATAAGAATTACAAATTTTACTATGCTTTGCCAGATTATAAAATGCCCAACCTAATATATTCAAAAGATTATACTATAACCAAAGAAGATATAAGCAGAAATTTTCAATATTATAAATTAAATGAGTTACTTAATTTTAAAGAAAATGAAGTTTACCTACAATTGTTAGACGAGAATAAAGAAATTTTTGATTTTTTTGCTAATTCATTTTTTGTAGAAATAGGAAATGAAGCCAAACAAAATGATATCAAATATATTGCTTTTTCAAATTACAGAAAAGAGAAATATAGAATCATGACTATTATAAGAGAAGAAGAAGTGATAAAAAAAGCTACCAACAAAATTGCCCAAGAGCATATAAATAACATACTAAAAAATAATTTAGCATTCCATAAAGCAAATGTAAAAATGATAGAAAAAAAAGAAAATGAGGAAATAGTTAGTAAATATATTAAAGCAGAAAGATTTGATATATTTTTAGAAAGAGCAAATGAAAAAAGCTTTATAGAAAATTTTGAAAAATATGTTAATATCCTATATCAAGATGCGATAGATTTTCGACCAATAGAGAATAATCCTGAATTAAAAGAGACAATTAAAAAATATGATACAAGAAAATTAGAAAAAATGAAATTTATTGAAAATGCTTATCTAGATTTTATACCCAAAAATTGTTTTTTAATAAATGATGAGTTTTATGTTTTTGATCAAGAATGGACCGATAAATATATGCCAATAGAATATATTATTTATCGAGCAATACAAAATTCCAATCTAACAAAAGAAAGAAAAGAAATATTAAATCAAAAATATGATATAACAGAAAATGAAGATTTATTTATAAAATTAGAAGAAGAATTTAGAGAAAAATTAATAGATAGTGTTATGTTAAAAGAAATATTTAATAGAAAAACAGTAAATCGAGAAGAGATTGTAGCAACCATGAATCATTATAATAACTTAAAAAATATTGCAGAGGGAGAAAAAATAAGATTACAAGAAGTTATACAAGAATTAAAAAGTGAACTAGATAATATTTATAGTTCGAGAAGCTGGAAAATAATAGAAACATTAAGAAAAATTAAAAAAATAAAAAATAAGAAAGGAAAGAAAATAAAATGAGTGTAAGATTAAGAGATAAATTTTTTCCAGAGGGAGGAAAAGTAAGACAAGTTTTAAGAAAAATAAATAGGATTATACATGGACTAAAACCAAGTAATATAAAAAAATTCTTTTGTTTATTAAAAAACAATGGATGGAAAAAAACATGGAATATTATTAATAATAATGTGAAAAATGGAACAACCAATACACCATATGAAATTTGGATGAAGTTAAATGATCCAACCAAAGAAGAATTAGAAGAACAAAGAAAAACAAAATTTAAATTAAATCCTAAAATTAGTATATTAGTACCGATGTATAATACGCCAATTAACTTTTTTAGAGAATTAGTGCATTACATGATTGATCAAACGTATTCTAATTGGGAACTTTGTTTAGAAGATGGAAGTCCTGAAAAAAATAAACAAATAGAAGATATCTGCAAAAAAGATAATAGAATTAAATATCATTATACTGGAAAAAACTTAGGGATTGCTGGAAATACAAATGAAGCATTAAAAAATGCATCAGGGGATTATATAGCACTATTAGACCATGATGATTTATTACCAGTAAATTGTTTATATGAAGTAGTAAAGGCAATTAATGAAGATCCTAGTATTGAGTTTATTTACACAGATGAAGATAAAATTACAACAATAGATAAACCAAGATTTGATCCACATTTTAAACCCGATTTTGCAATTGATACATTAAGATCCAATAATTATATTTGTCATTTTAGTGTGTTTAGAAAAGATTTAATGGAAAAATTAGGTGGCGAAAGAAGCAAATATGATGGGGCACAGGATTATGATATTATTATTCGAATGGCTGAAATTGCTAAAAATATAAAACATATACCAAAGATTTTATATCATTGGAGAGTACATGAATTATCAACAGCAAAAGCAGGTGGGGATGCAAAACCATACGCTTTTGAAGCTGGAATAACAGTTTTACAAGATCATTTAAAAAGAATGGAATTAGAAGGAGAAGTAACACATGGAGTAACACTTGGAACATATAAAATAGACTATAAAGTAAAAGGAAAACCAAAAGTTACTATTCTAATTCCAAATAGGAATGAAGCAAAAACATTAAAAGTATGCATCCAATCCATTTTAGAAAAAACAACTTATGAAAAATATGAAATTGTAGTAATAGAAAATAATAGTACGGAAAAGGAAATCTTTAATTATTATAAAGAATTAGAAGGAAAAGACAAAGTAAAAATATTATATTATCCAGAAAAAGGTTTTAATTATTCAAAAATAATTAATTATGGAGTAAGAAATACAGATGGAGAATATATAGTACAATTAAATAATGATACAGAATTATTAACACCAGATTGGTTAGAAAAAATGATTGGCATGAACCAAAGAGAAGATGTAGGAGCGGTTGGAGTTAAATTATATTATCCAGATGAAACGATTCAACATGCTGGAACCATTATTGGTATATACGGAGTTGCAGGGCATGTATTTAAAGGATTATATAAAAAGGCTCATGGCTATTTTGCAAGGGAAAGTCATATACAAAATTTAAGTGCTGTTACAGCTGCTTGTATGATGGCAAAGCGTTCGATTTATGAAGAAGTAGGATATATGGACGAAGAATTTGCAGTAGCATTTAACGATATTGATTTTTGTTTAAAAATAATACAATCAGGTAAACTAGTTATTTACAATCCTTTTATAGAGCTTATTCATTATGAATCAAAATCAAGAGGTCATGATAATACGCCAGAAAAACAAAAGAGGTTTCAAAACGAAATTGATTTGTTTGATAAAAAATGGGGAGACTATAAGAAAAAAGGTGATCCTTATTATAATGTAAACCTAAGATTAGATTCTGACCAATATGAAATTAAGCAGGAAAAAGTGAAAGTGTAAAATAATTAAGAGGAGTTATGAAGATGTCAAAAGAAGTTAAAAAGCTTTCCATAAAAGAGTTTATACAAAGCAAAAAAAACATAATAATAAAATTAATATTTCCCTTAGAATTTATTTTATCATTATTAATTACTTACGTTATGCTTAGATTTGTAATTATAAAAAATTATGCAGGCTATAATTCTTTAAAACATATTATCATGATGGTAATATTTGGATTAGCAATATTGTTGATAATCATATATAATTGTAAAAAGAATAAAGGAAAAATAGAAAAAATTGTAATTGGGTTTTTAATACCAATTGGAATGATGTATTTGGTATTCATGTTACCATCACAGGTTCCGGATGAACAAGCTCACTTAAGAAGAGCATATGAAATATCAGAAGGAGTTTTTATAGGAAGAAAAGATACAATATCTGTAATTCCTAGAGATTTACAGACAAAAATAAAACCAAATTTAGAATCATATCGACAGTTTAGTGAGAATTTAGCAGGCAAGACTGATTATAATGATAAAGTAGAAGTAAATAACCCCGCAGGAACCTATCCTTTTATATTATATATATTTAGTTCCATAGGGTTTGTAATATCTAAGTTTTTTGGATTGAATATTTTAATAGGATGCTATTTAGCAAAGTTAATGAACTTTATTGTATTTTTAATAGCAGCATATTATGTATTAAAAATAATACCATTTGGAAAATATGCTATGACAGCAGTGATGTTTATGCCAATGTTTCTTCATCAAGCAACTTCTACATCGGCAGATTGCTTAATAAACATAATAAGTATGATTTTTATTGCTTATTTGTTACATTTATATTTTAGAAAGGAAAAAGTGAGAAAAAGAGAAGGTGTTTTGCTTGTTATTTTAGGAATGTTATTATCCATAGTAAAATATGTATATTTACCAATAGTAGGACTTGCTTTTATTTTCATGTTTTCTAAAAATATGAGTAAAAAGTATAAAATAATTTTACTATCAACTTTGGTTATATTATCACTTATGGCAGCTGGAGGATATTATATTTTTACGAGTGGGTATGGAACGGCATTTACAAACTATTTTGAATCAAATAATGTAAATGCTTCAGAACAAATTAAAGGTATTATTAGTAATCCAAGTAGTTTTTTAAATACTTTAAACTATACTTTTAAAAATATGGGAGAAACATATATCTATCAAATGGTAGGTATAGCATTAGGATGGTTATGTATTTATCCAAACAGAATTTGGATTACAATCTATATATTTGTTATGATAGCATCATGTTTTATTGAGAATAATAGAGTTGCATTTAATTGGAAACAAAAACTATGGGCTTGCTTAATATCAATTGGAATCATTTTATTAATTGTAACGGGAATGTATATAACTTGGTCTGGGGTAGGAAATATTATAGTAGATGGAGTACAAGGAAGATATTTTATTCCAGTAGCTTTTGTGGTATTATTGTGTTTATGTAAAAAAGAAAATTATATAAAAATAAAAAATGTTGAATATAAATTTCCAATTTTACTATGCTTATTAAATTTACCTGTTCTGAGTACAATATATCATTTTTTTATATAAAGATATAAAAAATATATTATAAAGATAAGTAAAGAAGGGGAAATAATGAAAATATTACTAATTATACCAGCATATAATGAACAAGAAAATATCGAGGAAACAATAAAAAAAATAAAAGAATTTAGTGAAGAAATAGATTATATAGTTATAAATGACGGATCAAGCGATAATACAGAAAAAATATTAAAAGCAAACAATCTAAATCATATTAATTTAGTAAATAATTTAGGGATAGGTGGAGCAGTACAGACAGGGTACAAATATGCACACGAAAATAATTATGATATAGCAATCCAATTTGATGGAGATGGACAACATGATATAAATTGTGTTCCTAAAATTTGCGAACCATTAATAAATGGACAAGCTGATATGTGTATAGGAACAAGATATTTAGATAAAAATTCAAGTGATTTTCAATCAACATTTATGAGAAGATTAGGAGCCAATATCATATCGATTTTTATAAAAATATTTACAAAGGCGAGTATAACAGATCCAACCTCTGGATTTAGAGCAGTAAATAAAAAAGTAATAGAAGAATTTACAAAAAACTATCCAACAGAATATCCTGAACCAGAGTCAACAGTATCGTTATTAGTAAATGGATATAAAGTGAAAGAAGTACCTGTTAGTATGAATGAAAGAGAAGGAGGAACTTCATCCATAACAATAAAATTTTGGAAACCAGTGGATTACATGATAAAAGTAGTCTTAGCTATTATAATAGATAGTATTAGTTTGAGAAGAATTGGAGGTAAAAGATAATGCAAACAAACTTAAAAATAGCCCTAATAATAGTTGTATTAATTTATATATTTTTCATATTAAAAGCAGTAAAAAGAAAAAATATGAGAATCGGATATTTAATATTTTGGTCTATTACAGGGGTAATACTGATTATTGCATTACTGATACCCAATTTAGTAGAAAATATAGCAAACGTATTAGGATTTGGTATGCCTATTAATATGATATTTAGTGTAGCAATATTCATAATATTATATTTAATATTTAATTTAACGATATTAATTTCTAAGGAGCACAACAAAAATACAATGTTAATACAAGAAGTATCAATGCTTAAGAAGAGAGTAGATGAGTTAGAAAAAAAAGAGGAGAATTTTAATGGAAAATAAAGAAATAAAATTATCAATAGTAGCAGCAGTTTATAATTTAGAAAAATATTTACCAAGATGCTTGGATAGCCTAGTAAGCCAAACACTACAAGACATAGAAATACTTTGTGTAGACGATGGTTCAACAGATTCAGCGCCACAAATTATAGAAGAATATGCAACTAAATATCCTGATAAAATAAAAGTTTTTCATAAAGAAAATGGTGGAGAGTTTACAACACGAAATTATGGATTGCAAAGGGCTAAAGGAGAATATGTAACCTTTGTAGATACAGATGATTATGTAGAACCAAACTGGGCGGAGAAATTATACACAGCAGCAAAGGAGAATGATGCCGATTTAGCAGTATGTGGATTTGAAAGAATCGATTTAGAAACAAATAAAGTTGTAGCAACCAATATGACGAATTTTGGGAATACCGTAAAAGAGATAAATTCAAAAAATGATTTTATCCTATTTATAAATCCAGCACCTTGGAACAAAGTGTATAAAAGAGAAAAAGTAAAAGACTTAAGATTTTTGCCATTTAGAGGATTTAATGATACAATGTTTTTGGCAAGTTGTTATACAAGGATAGATAAAATAGCATTTGTGCCAGATGTTTTATATCATTACTATTTGAGATATGATTCACAAATACATACAGTAAACAAGCAAGATGTAGATAATTTAAAAAAATACTTATTAGAAGTAAAAAAATTGTATATAACATCAAACAAATACGAGGAAATGAAATATATATTAGATACATTTGCTTTTCTACATTTAGGAACATCAGTAATGTATAGAGTATCTTATGATAAATCAGTAGATATGAAACAAATGTTAAAAGATACTATAAAATATTTAGATGAGAATTTTGGAAACTGGAGAAAATCTCCGTTTTTAAAATTAGGTTATTCACTAAAAAAAGGTTTCAAACATATAGCTTTATGGGGAGTTTCATTATTCTATAAATACGGTATACCAATGGTATATATAAGAGTTTATAGATTTTTAGTAGATAAGTTAAAAATAGATATTAAATTTTAATATTAAAAATCAATATTAGATATAATGAGAAAGGAAATAAAGTTATGAAAGTTGGAGTAGTAATAGTAACGTATAATAGATTAGATAAATTAAAAATTGCATTAAAATCCTATGAAAATCAAACAGTAAAACCTAAATACATCTTAGTTGTAAATAATAATAGTACAGATGGCACAAAGGAATATCTAGACAATTGGAAACAAGATCAAATTGGAATTCAGAAAAATGTAGTAAATCTTGATAAAAACACAGGAGGAAGTGGAGGCTTTTATGAGGGTTTAAAAAACAGCTTAAATTTAGATGCAGAGTGGATATGGGTTGCAGATGATGACGCGTATCCAAAAGAAGACGCATTTAAAATTGCACAAAAATACATTGAAGATCATGAAGATAGTAAAAAGAATCTATCAGCAATATGTGGAACTGTTTTAAAAAGTGATGGAAAGACAATTGACTGTTCACATCGAAGAAGAATTTATACAACTTTATTTAATAGAATAGCACAACCATATTCTAAGCCAAAAGACTATGAACAAGAAGAATTTGAGATAAATGGTTTTTCTTATGTAGGGACTATGATAAATAAAGAAAAATTAAAACAAACAGAATTAACCAAGAGGGATTACTTCATTTATTATGATGATACAGAACATAGTTATAGATTGTCAAAGATTGGAAAAATAGTATGTGTATCAAAAATAAAAGTAGTACATGACGCACCACATAGCCAGATGAATGAAATTGTGAAATGGAAATTATATTATTTAGTTAGAAATACCTTGGATTTTATTCGTTGTAATTTTGATAAGAAACACTTTAAAGTAGAATGTTATGAAGTTCCATTCAAATTTAGAATAGCAGTATTTCTATTCGGAAAAGATAAAAAATATGGCTATCAAATGATAAGGGAAGCTGTAAAAGATGCAAAAAGAGGAAAAAGAGGCTTACATGATATATACAAACCAGGATGGTCTCCAGAAAAATAGAAGAAAGGTAAGGAAATGAAAAAAAGTATTGCAAAAAATTATATATATAATTTAGTATATCAGATGTTAATTATATTATTACCTTTGGTTACAACTCCATATCTATCAAGAGTATTGGGAGCCGAATCAATTGGAATATATGGATATACAATTTCAATTGTAACATATTTTATTTTATTTGGAACATTAGGTGTTTCCATGTATGGACAAAGAGAAACAGCATATTTACAACAAGACAAAAAAGGAAGAAGCAAAATATTTTGGGAGATAATAATTATAAGAACAATTACTTTAAGTATTTCCATTTTATTATTTTATTTAGTATATGGTAGAAGTGGAGAATATGCTATTTATTATAGAATATTAATTGTTCAATTAGTTGCAAACTTGTTTGATATAAGTTGGCTATTTCAAGGAATAGAAGAGTTTGATAAAACAGTAATAAGAAATTTAATAGTAAAACTACTAAGCTTAGTATTAATATTTATCGTAATAAAAACACCAAACGATTTATGGAAATATTTTGCTATATATGTAGGAGCAGAATTATTAGGAAACATGACATTGTGGTTATATTTACCGAAATACATAGAAAAGGTAAATATAAAGAAATTAGAATTTAAAAGACATATAAAACCAACATTATCGTTGTTTGTACCACAAATAGCAGTTCAAATTTATACAGTATTAGATAAAACAATGATAGGAAAAATAACTGATAATATGACAGAAGTAGGATACTATGAGCAAGCACAAAAGGTTATAAAAGCAGCATTAACTGTTATAACAGCGTTACAAACAGTAATGAATTCAAGAATTGCAAATGCATATGCAAAAAAAGACCAAAAAGAGATAAAAAAATGTTTAGAAAGTTCATTTAATTTTGTATGGTTTTTAACAATACCAATGATGTTTGGTCTAATTGCAATATCATCTAAATTTGTACCATGGTACTATGGTAAAGGCTTTGATGGAGTTATACCAATTATGATTGCAACAGCTCCGATTTTAATACCAATGGGACTTAATGGAATTACAGGCATACAGTATTTAGTTCAAATTGGAAAACAAAAAGTATATACTATATCTGTAACAGTGGGTGCAGTTGTAAATATATTATTAAATTTAGTATTAATATATTTCTTTGGAGGAGTAGGGGCAACTATTGCTTCAGTAATAGCAGAAACAACAATTTTATGTATCCAACTAAGGTATTTTAAAGATCAATTCACCCTATTAGAAATACTAAAATTATCAACAAAATGCTTAATTAGTGGTATAGTGATGTTTATAGTTGTAACATTATTAGTAAATTATATGTCAGTAAGTATCATAAACACAGTTATAGAAGTTATTATTGGAATAACAATATACTTATTAATGTTATTTATATTAAAATATCAATTTTTGAGAGATTTATATAGTCAAGTAATGGGAGGAATAAAAAATAAGTTAAAAGGAGAAAAACAAAATGCAAGCAATTAAAAATTTTATAATAAAAAATGTTAGTAAAACATTTTTAGCATATATGATATTAGTCTATAGATATAATAGGAAATATAAAAATATATTAAAAACACTTATTTTTTCAATAAAAGCACTTTTTCATTTCTATGCTCCAAATAAAAAGCTTTTAAAAGGGACTCAAATAAGAAAATTATTTAGTAAAGTAAAAATAGAAATAAATGAAGAAGATAGATTTGTATATAATATTGATATATTTAAGACAATACAAAGAGATAATAGAATAATGGATAATGTAACCGTAGATTATTCTAAAATATTAAACTCATCTTTAAATGAAATGAAAAAAATAAATGAAAATATGAAAGATTGTGATTATAAAAATGGACAAAGAGATTTATTAATAGGAATAGAAGAATATATAGATAGAGAATGCAAAGAAATTGAAAAAAGTAATATAAATAATAAGGAAAAATTAATACAATATTTAAAAAGCATAAAAGATAAAAAAGCAATTGGATTTGAAGAATCAATACAGAGAATATTGTTTTTCAATCAATTATTATGGCAAGTAGGACATGGATTAAATGGATTAGGCAGATTGGACAAGATACTTGGAGATAAATATGAACAAGATTTAAAATCAGGAAAAATAACAAGACAAGATGCAAAAGATATGATAAAAGATTTTATGAAAATAATACATCAAAAGTTTTGGTATAAAAGCAATGTGCTAATGGGAGATACAGGGCAAATAATAATACTGGGAGGAAAAGAATTAGATGGAAGCTATTTTTGTAATGATTTAACATATATATTTATAGAAGCTATGGAAGAGGTACAACTTCCAGACCCAAAAGTATTTTTAAGAGTAACAGATAAAGTGCCAAGAGATTTAATGGAATTATCATTAAGATGTATAAAGACAGGAATAGGATGTCCACTATTTTCAAATGATGATGTGATTATTCCAATATTAATAGATTTTGGATATGATAAACAAGATGCATATAATTATGTTACAGCAGCATGTTGGGAACCATTAATGGTTGGAAAAGCAGTAGAACAAAATAATATAGATTCGATTGTATATTTGACACCATTAACTGAGATGTTAGAAAAAGAAGATTTGGACAAAATTGAAACATATAATCAATTTGTGTGTAAATATAAAGAATATTTAAAACAATATATTATAAATTTTGTAAAAGAATTAAATGAAATAACATGGGAAGAAGCTCCATTATTATCATTACTAACAGATGATTGTAATGAAAAATTAATGGATGTTGCATATGGTGGTTCAAAATATAATAACTACGGAGCAACTTCAGTATCATTAGGAACAGTTGTTAATAGTTTATATAATATAAAGAAATTTGTATTTGATGAAAAAGAATATTCTTTAAAAGATATAAATGAAATTCGTAAAAATAATTTTGAAAACAATGAAGAGTTATTAAATAAATTAAAACAACAACCTATAAGATATGGTATAGATAATGAAGAGATAATAGATTTAACAAATGAAATAACAGGATTTGTGGATGAAGTGTTAGATACTCAAAAAAATAGATTAGGTGGAAAAATAAAATTTGGATTTAGTGCTCCAACATATATAATTAAAGCAGGTACATCTCCAGCATCATTTGATGGAAGAAAAAATGGAGAAGCATTTGGAGTTCATATTTCATCAGACAAACCATCAGTAGCATATACTGAATTGATACAATTTGCATCAAAACTTGATTATGATAATCATAGATTTAATGGTAATGTTATTGATTTTATGATAACACCATCATTTATAGAAAGTAACTTTGATAAAATGGTTGACTTTTTAATATTAAGTATAACATTGGGATTTTTCCAAATGCAAATGAATGTTACAAGTAGTGATATATTAATAAAAGCAAAAGCAAATCCAAAAGAATATGAAAACTTAATTGTAAGAGTATGGGGATTTAGTGCATATTTTAATGATTTGCCAGAAAGTTATAAAGATCTATTAATAGAAAGGGCACTAAAAAATGAAGGTAAGAGTTACTAATATACAAAGATTTAGTTTACATGATGGACCAGGAATTAGAACAACTATATTTTTAAAAGGATGTAATCTAAAATGTCCATGGTGTGCAAATCCTGAAAATTTAGATTTTAAAAAAACAGAGTATTATAATGAAACAACAATGGAAAAAGGATGTTTTGGATATGATATAGAGGCAGTTGATTTATTCGAAGATATAATAAAAGATAAACATTATTATAAAATGAATAATGGTGGAGTAACATTTTCTGGTGGAGAACCACTACTTCAAATAAAAGCATTGGAGCCATTATTAATTAAGTTAAAAAAAGAAAATATAAACATGTGTGTAGAAACTGCCTTACAAGTTTCAACTGAATTGGTTGAGTTTGCTAGTAATTATATAGATGAATTTATAGTGGATATAAAAATATTAGACAAAAAAATGTGTAAAGAAATTTTAAATGGGAACATAGAAATGTATAACAAAAATGTAGAATTATTAATTTCAAAAGAAAAAATCGAGACATTTAGAATTCCACTTGTAAATGAATATACATTAAAAGAAGAAAATATAAAAAATATATTAGAATTCTTAAAAAAATATAAAGTAAGAAAAGTAGAGATTTTTAAAATACATAACCTAGCAGAAAGCAAATATAAATCAATAGGAAAAAAGATGACAAAATTTTCAGAAGTTGAAGATAAGAAGATAAAAGAAGTTTATGATAAAATAAAAAAACTTAATATAAATGTAGAAATAATAAAAATATAATAGGAGGAATGAAAGTAAAATGAGTCTATATGACAAAATTGCAAAAAACCAAAAATGTGTTGACTTAGTAAGAAAAGCTAGAGCAATCAAAAAAGAAAAAAACAAAAAAAGAAGAGTAAAAGGAAATTATACTTTTATAAACAGAAAAAAAGATAGTAATAAATTATGTATTATTTTAGCAGGATACAAACAATTCTTATGGGAAGATGTATTTGGAAGAATTGAAAAATATGTTCCAAAAGATATAGATGTTTGTATCGTATCATCAGGGTTATATAGTGAAGAACTAGCGAAAATTGCAGAAAAAAACAATTGGTCATATTTAAGTGTAAAACAAAATAAAGTATCATTGGTCCAAAACATTGCAATAAATCTATTTGAAAAAGCTACCATGATATATAAATTAGATGAAGATATATTTGTTACTAAAAACCTTTTTGAACAATTATTAAGAACCTATAAAGAAACGGAAAACACTTCATATTATAGAGTTGGATTTGTAGCACCATTAATGCCAATAAGTGGATATGCACATGTAAGAGTACTTGAGAAAACAGGACTTTTAGAAGCATATGAGAAAAAATTTGGACGAGCTCAGCATAATTGGGATACAACAGGAAAAGTAGTTGTAAATCCCGAAATCGCAAAATTTTTATGGGGAGAAACAGAAGCTAAATTAAGAGATATTGATGCCTTAGATGATGAATTTTCAAAACAAGATTTTCATTATTCAGTATGCTCTATTCGATTTAGTATAGGTGCTATATTATTTTCAAGACAATTATGGGAAGATATGGGAAGATTTGAAGTTGGAATAGGAAATAATATGGGAAGAGATGAAATACAATTATGCAACTATTTATTAGCAGATAGTAGAGCAATTATTGTATCAGAAAATACAATAGCAGGACATTTTTCTTTTGGAAAACAAACTACAGAAATGAAAAAATTTTATAAACAAAATAGAGACATATTTAAAGTAAAATAGGAGGAAAAGTATGAGGAAATATGATTATTTAATAGTGGGTGCAGGTTTGTTTGGAGCAACATTTGCCTATGAAATGAGTAAAATAGGAAAAAAATGTTTAGTAATAGACAGAAGAAATCATATAGGAGGAAATATTTATTGCGAAAAAATAAATGATATTAATGTTCACAAATATGGTGCACACATTTTCCATACAAGTGATAAAGAAATATGGGACTATGTAAATCAATTTGCTGAATTTAATAATTACATAAATTCACCAATAGCAAATTATCAAGGAGAAATTTATAACCTACCATTTAATATGAATACATTTTCTAAATTATGGGGAGTTATCACACCAAAAGAAGCAGAACAAAAAATTGAAGAACAAAAAGCAAAGTTTAATATAACAGAACCAAAAAATTTGGAAGAACAAGCAATATCTTTAGTTGGACAAGATATTTATTTAAAATTAGTAAAAGAATATACAGAAAAACAATGGGGAAGAGATTGTAAAGGCTTGCCAGCATTTATTATAAAAAGATTACCAGTAAGATTCACCTATGACAATAATTACTTTAATGATAGATATCAAGGAATACCAATTGGTGGTTATAATGTAATTATAGAAAAAATGCTTGAAAAAGCAGATGTAGAACTTGGAGTAGACTACTTAAAAAACAAGGAAAAGTATAATGAGATGGCAGAAAAAGTATTATATACTGGTATGATAGATGAATACTTTAATTATCAATATGGAAATTTAGAATGGCGTTCATTAAAATTTGAAAATGAAATATATGAAGACGTAGATAATTATCAAGGAAACGCAGTTGTGAATTATACGAGTCATGATCAAAAATATACAAGGATAATTGAACATAAACATTTTGAATTTAATAAATGCAAAGGAACAATTATAACAAAAGAATATCCAATGAACTGGAAATTAGGAGATGAAGCTTATTATCCAGTAAATGACGAAAAGAATAATACTTTATTTGCGAAATACAAAGAATTGGCTGATAAAGAAGAAAATGTAACATTTGGAGGAAGACTTGGAAATTACAAATATTATGATATGGACAAAGTAATTAGAGCTGCATTAGATATGGTTGAAAAACAAAAATAAAAAAATAAGTGGTAAAATTTGGATTTTGTAAAAGCTAGCATGGGAATATAATCTATGATATAATAAAAGAGTAATATAAACATGGGAGGAAAAGGATGGAACATAAGCTAATTACTAAAATAATAGCTATATCAATTATCATAATAATGTTGTTTGCTAATATGTCATTGGCAGTTGAAACAATTGCTAAAAATGAGATTGATGAGAAAGAACAAAACGCAAAAATGCAACAAGAAACAGAAATAACCAAACAAGAAAAAACAGAAAATAATGAAAAAGTACAAAATGAAGAAACAGCAGAAAATAAGATAGAGATAAAATATGAATATAATGAAAGTACTAATCAAGTAACAGCTACAATGATTTCAACTGTTCCATTAAAAGACACAAAACCATCATGGACTTTAAGTGAAGATAAATTAACATATACAAAAACATTTGGAGCAAATGATGATTATACAACAGATGTAGAAGATATATATGGAAATGTTACAACAGTAAGAATAACAATTACTGGAATAAAACAGATAGAAGATAAAACACCACCAGTCATTACAATGGAATACATTGAAAACAAAGACAACACAGTAACAGCAATCATGCATTCAAATGAGGCACTAAAAGATACAAAGCCATCATGGACATTAAGTGCAGATAAATTAAACTACACAAAAATATTTGGAGCAAATGATGATTATACAACAGATGTAGAAGATATGCATGGAAATGTTGCAACAGTAAGGATAACAATTACTGGAATAAAAGAGATAGAAGATAAAACACCACCAGTAATTACAATGGAATATGTTGAAAATGAAGACAACACAGTAACAGCAATTATGCATTCAAATGAATTACTAGCTAATACAAAACCAACTTGGACATTAAGTAAAGACCAATTAAGCTATTCTAAAATATTTTATACAAATCAAGAATATACAACACCAGTACAAGATATATATGGAAATGTTGCAACAGTAAAAATAGTAATTAATCAAATAAAAAATGAATCACCATTTGTTGTTACAATAGAATATAAGAAAAATGATGATAATACAGTAACAGCAATTATGAAGTCTAATGTAGAATTAAAACATACAAAACCATCATGGTCTTTAAGTGAGGATAAATTAACATATACCAAAACATTTGGAGCAAATGATACATACACAACAGATGTAGAAGATATATATGGAAATGTTACTACAGTAAAAATAGAAATAACGCAAATAGATGACAAAGGACCTGAGATACAATTAGAATATATACATGATTCTATTAATAATACTGTAACAGTTACAATGAAATCAAATGAAATTTTAAAAGACACAAAACCATCATGGACATTAAGTGAAGATAAACTAAGCTATACAAAAACATTTGGAGCAAATGATATATATACAACAGATATAGAAGATATATATGGAAATGTTACAACAGTAACTATAGAAGTAACACAAATAGATGATAAAGGACCTGAAATTACATTAGAATACATATATAATGCAGATGGAACTACAACAGTTATAATGCACTCTAATGAAGTATTAGCACATACAAAACCATCATGGACACTAAGTGAAGATAAACTAAATTATACAAAAACATTTGGTGCAGATGATGAATATGCTACAGCAGTAGAAGATATTTATGGAAATGTTGCTTGGGTAAAGATTAGAATTTCAACGAAAAATTATCAATATTCTAATGCAGGATTCATTGTTACTGTAAAATATTTATATGATTCCAATGAAAAAGTAACTGTAAAACTTGTGTCTAATCGACCATTAAAATCAACAAAACCATCATGGACATTAAGCGAAGATCAAATGGTTTATACAAGAGTATTTACCAATAATGATATATATACAACCAGCGTAGAGGATATCTATGGAAATCAATTAACGGT
The DNA here is from genome assembly GCA_944386725.1 of uncultured Clostridia bacterium. Taxonomy (GTDB): domain Bacteria; phylum Bacillota; class Clostridia; order TANB77; family CAG-508; genus CAG-269. Next base: position 5,456 of record CALXCE010000007.1, on the reverse strand, counting down.
TAGTATTTTAGTTGATTTCTTTAAAAATACTCATAGAGGAATTGATGTGTCAGAATATCAAAAATTTATTGATTGGAGAACTGTTAAAAATTCAGGAATTGATTTTGCGATTATCAGAGTAGGATATAGAGGATATGGAAACGGAAAGATTGTGGAAGATAGATTTTTTGATAATAATATTCAAGAGGCTACAAAAGCAGGTATGGATATAGGATTTTACTTCTATTCTCAAGCAATCTCTGTAGAAGAAGCAGTACAAGAGGCTCAATTTACATTGCAATTATTATCTAAATACAATGTTCCAATTACTTATCCAATCGCTATTGATACAGAAAGAACTCCAAATGGGAATGGAAGAGCAGATGGTATATCAAAAGAATTAAGAACAGAAGTTGTGAGAGCTTTTTGTAATGAAATACAAAGAGCTGGTTATAAAACCATGATTTACGCAAATAAAAATTGGTTACTAAATGATTTAAATATAACAAGTTTAAATTATGATGTATGGTTAGCACATTATACAGATGCAACCGATTATCCATATCCATATACTATTTGGCAATACACAAGTACGGGTTCAGTAAATGGAATTGTAGGAAATGTAGATATGAATATAGGATATAAGAAGTACTAAAAATATGGAAAAAGAGGAAAAATATATGATTAGTAAGAAAAGTTATATCAAGCAAATCATATTTAGTATAATGATAGTAATGCTAATATTTAATTTTAATATTGTTTCTTATGCAGTAGGATTAAATATTAATGTAGATGAAGAAGAAAATAATAAAACAAATGAAGAAATAAATATTGAGTCAAAACAAGTAAATAATGCAAATTTAGTAATAAATGTAGAATATATATATAATTCAGGGAATAATACAATAACAGCAATTATGCATTCAAATAATGAATTAAAAGATACAAAACCATCATGGGAACTAAGTGCAGATAAATTAAGTTATACAAAAACATTTGGAGCAAATGATATCTATGATACACAAGTAGAAGATATAAATGGAAATGTTACTACTGTAACCATCAAAGTGACACAAATTATACCAACTATTACAGTAGAGTATATAAAAAATGATAATAACACAGTAACAGCCATAATGCATTCAAATAGCAAATTGAAAGACACAAAACCATCATGGACTTTAAGTGCAGATGGATTAAGTTATACCAAAATATTTGGAGCAAATGAAGATTATACTACACAAGTGGAAGATTTATATGGAAATGTTATAACGGTAAGGATAACAATTACTCAAATAATTAGCCAAGATTTTTTTAGTATTACAATGGAATACAAGAAAAATAGTGATAATACGGTAACAGCGATTATGCATTCAAATAGGGAATTAAAAAACACAAAGCCATCATGGACACTAAGTGCAGATAAATTAAGTTATACCAAAATATTTGGAGCAAATGAAGATTATACTACACAAGTGGAAGATATATATGGAAATGTTACAACAGTAAGGATAACGATTACTCAAATAGTTAGTCAAGATCCTTTTGACGTTACAATAGAATACAAGAAAAATGATGATAATACAGTAACAGCCATAATGCATTCAAATAGGGAATTAAAAAACACAAAGCCATCATGGACACTAAGTGAGGACAAACTAAGTTATACAAAAACATTTGGAGCAAATGATATTTATACAACAGATGTAGAAGATATAAATGGAAATATTATAACAGTAACTATCGAAATAACACAAATTATACCAACTATTACAGTAGAGTATATAAAGAATGATAATAACACAGTAACAGCCATAATGCATTCAAATAGCAAATTAAGAGACACAAAACCATCATGGACTTTAAGTGCAGATGGATTAAGTTATACAAAAACATTTGGAGCAAATGATGATTATACAACAGATGTAGAAGACATATATGGTAATGTTGTAACAGTAAGAATAACAATTACTGGAATAGATACACAAGAACCTTTTACTATTACAATGGAATACAAAAAAAATGATGATAATACAGTAACAGTAATTATGCATTCAAATAAAGAATTAAAAGACACAAAACCGTCATGGACACTAAGTGAGGACAAATTAAGTTATACAAAAACATTTGGAGCAAATGATATCTATGATACACAAGTAGAAGATACAAATGGAAATATTACAACAGTAACTATCGAAATAACACAAATTATACCAACTATTACAGTAGAATATATAAAGAATGATAATAACACAGTAACAGCCATAATGCATTCAAATAGCAAATTGAAAGACACAAAACCATCATGGACTTTAAGTGCAGATGGATTAAGTTATACCAAAATATTTGGAGCAAATGATCAATATACAACAGATGTAGAAGATATATATGGACATGTTGTTACTGTAACAATTGAAATAACAAAAATAGCACCAACAATTACAGTAGAATATATTAGAAATAGTGACAATACAGTAACAGCAATTATGCACTCTAGTGAACAATTGAAACATACAAAACCATCATGGACACTAAGTGAAGATAAACTAAGTTACAGTAAAACATTTGGTGCAAACGAAAATTATTCATTTGAAGTAGAAGATATATATGGAAATAAAACAGAAGTCACAATAACAATATTTATATCAAATTCTTCTGATTTTTCAAGCTTAGATGAATCAAGATATTCAGGATATAAAGCACTATTACAAGATACGCAACAAAAACATCCAAATTGGACAATAAAAATAGTTTATACAGGATTAGATTGGAATGAAGTACTTGATAATGAAGAAGGATATGATAGCAATGGCTCTCCATATAGCTTAACACAAGAAACAGGAGATTGGAGGAGCAAAACTGATTTAAATCCATATGAAGGTGATAGTTGGTACAAAGCATCAAGAGAAGCAATTGCTTATATGATGGATCCAAGGAATAGTTTAGATCAATACTATATTTTCCAATTCCAGAACCTATCATCAACATCTGGGGTATACTCAGATATTGAAAAAATGATAGAAGGAACATATTTAGCTAATAATTATAATAAGTCAGATATCATTAATGCATTTTTAGATGCATCAAAAAATTACAATGTTAGTGCATATCATTTGGTATCAAGAATGATTCAAGAACAAACTAATGGGTGGTGTGCGAATGGATATCAATATCAAGGAAGAACAGTATATAATTTTGCTAATATAGGAGCTACAGGTAGCACAACGGCAGACATCATAAGAAATGGAGCAGAATATGCATACAATAATCATTGGTTTACACCTGAAATGTGTATTCAAGGTAGTGCAGCTTTCTTATATAATAATTATTTTAAAAATGGACAAAATACACAATATTTCCAAAAATATAATGTAGTGACATCAAACCCATATACAAATCAATATATGCAAAATATAAGAGCTGCTAATGATGAAGGATATAGAGTCGCAAAAGCATATGAGAGTAATGGACAGTTAGATTTACATTTTGAATTTTCAATACCAGTTTATGAAAATATGCCATCAACTGCTTGCCCAAGACCTACAGAATAAAAAAATAGTATATTGAAAAAAGTACAAGAAACCTCTTGTACTTTTTTGTTTTAAATGATATTATAATGACGTAAAAAAAGTAAAGGAAGTGTCAATATGAAAATATTAATAACAGGAGCAAACGGAATGCTTGCAAAATCTGTAAAAAAAAGATTAGAAAAAGGAAATGAATTAATATGCACCGATGTAGCAGACTTAGACATTACAAATGAAGAGGCTGTTTCAAAATTTGTTGCAGAAGCAAAGCCAGATTATATTATAAACTGCGCAGCTTATACAGCAGTAGATAAAGCTGAAACAGCAGGAGAGATTGTAGAAAAAATAAATGCAGAAGGACCAGAAAATTTAGCAAAAGCGGCAAAAGAAAACAATAGTGTATTAGTACATATTAGTACAGATTATGTATTTGGAGGAGAATTGGATGTAGAAAGGGATTATAAAGAAGATGATCCAAAAGCGCCAGTTACAGCTTATGGAATAACAAAACTACATGGAGAAGAACAAATTAAGAAAAATACAGATAAATATTATATATTTAGAACAGCATGGCTATATGGAGATGGAAATAATTTTGTAAGAACAATGCTAAAACTAGGAGAAACAAAAGATGAAATAAGTGTAGTAAATGACCAACATGGAAGTCCCACATATGCAGAAGATTTGGCAAATATCATAGCAGAAGCAATAGAAAAGAAAATTCCTTATGGAATTTACCATGCAACGAATCAAGGATATACCACATGGTATGATTTTACAAAAGCAATTTTTGAATACACAGGAATCATTTGTCAAGTAAACCCAGTCACAACAGAAAAATATATTGAAATGATGAAAATAACACAAGCTAAAAGACCAAAAAATTCACAATTATCCAAAGAAAAGTTATTGGCTACACGGAATTACTGTGCCAAAATGGGAAGATGCATTAAAAAGATATTTAAAACAAGAAGGGAGAATGTAAAAAAATGAAAAATAGAAAAGGAATTATATTAGCAGGAGGAAGTGGAACAAGATTATATCCATTAACACTTGCGGTATCAAAACAAATTATGCCAGTTTATGACAAGCCTATGATTTATTATCCATTGTCAACTTTAATGTTATCCAATATTAGAGAAATATTAATTATATCAACACCAAGAGATTTAGGAGTTTTTAAAGAATTATTAGGAGATGGTTTTCAATGGGGAATGCATTTTGAGTATGCTGTCCAAGAAAAACCAAGAGGACTTGCAGATGCTTTTATTGTAGGTAAAGACTTTATTGGAGATAGCGATGTAGCAATGGTATTAGGGGATAATATATTTTTTGGACAAAGTCTTACAGAGAAATTAGAAAGAGTAAGTGCAAATCATGAAGCAGCTACTATATTTGGATATCCTGTAAAAGATCCAAGAGCTTATGGTGTTGTCGAGATGGATGAAAAAGGGAATGCTATATCAATAGAAGAAAAACCGGAAAATCCAAAATCAAATTTATGTGTACCAGGATTATATTTTTATCCAAATAATGTAGTGGAAATTGCTCAAAATATAGAACCATCAGCAAGAGGAGAAATAGAAATCACTTCAGTTAATGAAGAATATATGAATAGAAAACAATTAAAGGTTGAAAGAATGGGTAGAGGATTGGCATGGTTTGATACAGGAACACATATAGATTTATTAGAAGCAGCAAATTTTGTTAGAACGGTTGAAAATAGACAAGGAATGCAAATAGCATGCCCAGAAGAAGTAGCTTTTAGGAAAAAATGGATTGATAAAGAGAAATTATTGGAAATTTCAAAGTCATTTTTGAAAACAGAGTATGGAAAGTATTTAAGAAACTTAGCAAAGGGCAATATATATTAAAAATTAGTGTCAAGAAGTTTCGGAAAATAATCCGATGATATAAATTGGTTTGATGAAACATAAAGATAAAATTTAG